>NZ_JAVREZ010000024.1:0-142310 GCF_031845645.1 Streptomyces doebereineriae | reverse complement strand
GCTGAAGGTACGTTCGGTGCGCTCGGCGTGCTGGAAGTGATGACGTGCGCGGCGGTGTCCGGGGCCCCGGGCCGCGCCGCGCGGTAGGCCGGGCCGCCCCACACCAGGAGCCGGTCGACGAGCAGGGGCCGTAGCTCCTGTGTACCCCCCGAGGTGAGCGTGCGCAGCAACGCGATGTCGCGGGCGCAGAACTCGCAGGTCTCCAGGTGCTGTTCGAGATCCGCGGGGGTCTCGCGATGCGTGCCGCGGGCGATCGCGCCGAGCATGCCGCCGTAGTGGACGCAACGGGCGTCGGCCGTGTGCTCGGCACGCAGCCGCAGGAAGGTGTCGGCGAGACGGGAGCGGGCCGACTCCGCCATCGACTCGGCGAATTCCTGCGAGGTGTTCAGCACACGGGCGGCGAACGCCGGTTCGCCCTCCGCCAGGCACAGCCACAGCGCGGCCCGCGACTGGTCGGGCAGCTCCCCGAACGCCCGCAGCAGCGGCGCGTCGTGCTCCACGAGCCGCAGCGTGTCCGTCGTACCGAAGGTCTCGCCCGCGCGTTGGGCCCAGTCCCGGAAGGTGCGGAGGAGCAGTCCCGAGCGGCTGTCCCGAAGCCACCCGAAGGCCGTGCGCCGTACGTCCGCCAGGAGCGCCGGACGCGCGGCGGGCGCCCGCTGTCCCGCCAGCACCTCCCCGGCGAGCTCTGCCGCCGTGCCAGGCCTGCCGCAGAACGCGCCCGCGTAGGCGTGGACGGCCGCGACGTCCTCCGCCGGTAAGGCGGTCGCCGTCTCGTGCAGGACTTGCTGTGGCGTGTGCTCGGACGTCATCGTCTCGTCCCCCCAAGGAACGCGGTCACGGCAAGATGTGGACCGTAGTGGCACTCACTATGACGATGCTGTGCACCCCGTGTGCTCAAGAGACGCAAGAACAGCCAGAAACAGACGGGCCGTACTACAGGCCCGCGATGGGGTTGTTCAGCGTGCCGACCAGCTGGAGCGCGCCCGACGGGTCCGCCAGGTCCACCATCTGCTTGTTGTTGCGCAGCTGGAGGCGGTTGAGGCAGGACAGGGCGAACTCGGGCGCGAACATGTCGTACTGCCGGAACTTGTCGGCCAGTTCGGGCACCGAGTGCTGGTAGTCGCGGGTCACCTCGGCGACCGTGCGCCAGAAGTCCTCCTCCTCCAGGATTCCCTCGGCGGCGAGGTTCGCGGCGAGGAAGCGGAAGAAGCAGTCGAAGACGTCCGTGAAGATCGACAGCAGCTTCTTGTCGTCGGGGACCTCGACGCGCAGCCGCTCGACCGTCGGTGGCAGCACCGCCTCCGGGTCCATGACGGCGATCTCCTCGGCGATGTCCTTGTAGATCGCCCGCTCGACCACGCCGTCCTTCACGACCAGGACGACGTTCTCGCCGTGCGGCATGAACACCAGGTCGTAGGCGTAGAAGCTGTGCAGGAGCGGGGTGTAGTAGGCACGGAGGTAGCGGCGCAGCCAGTCGGTCGGGGTGAGTCCCGACCGCTCGATGAGGGCGCCCGCGAAGGACCGGCCCTCGTGGTCGACGTGGACCAGCGAGGCCATGGTGGCGAGCGACTCGCCGTCCTGGAGGGACGGGACCGGGCTCTCGCGCCACAGTGCGGCGAGCATCTTGCGGTACGGCGAGTAGCGGTCGGTGGCGGCCTCGTACTCCAGGTGCCGGTAGCCCACGGCCGCGCGCTCGCGGATGATCGTGAGGCCCGTCGCCTTGAGCACCGGGTCGCCCTCGATCAGCCCGGCGAGCCAGTCGTTGATGGCGGGGGTCGCCTCCATGTACGCGGCCGAGAGTCCGCGCATGAAGCCCATGTTGAGGACGGACAGGGCCGTCTTCACGTAGTGCTTCTCCGGGTTCGACCGGTTGAAGAAGGTCCGGATGGACTGCTGGGCCAGGTACTCGTCGTCGCCCTCGCCCAGGCAGACCAGCAGCCCGCGGGCGACCTCGGCGGCGAAGGTGACGGTGAGCTTGTTCCACCACTGCCAGGGGTGGACCGGTATGAGGAGGTAGTCGGCCGGGTCGAGGTCCTTGTCGCGCAGGACGCCGTAGAAGCGCTCGACGGTCTCCTCGCCCAGCTCCTGGCGTACGAAGGACTCGTACTCGATGCCGACCCCGGCCGTGAACGCGGCGCGCGAGCGGTGCGCGGCGAGCCAGACCAGGCGGACCGGGCTCGCGGTCTCGGGGGCGTACGAGAGGTACTCGTGGATGCCGAAGCCGAGCCGGCCGTTGTTGGCGACGAAGCAGGGGTGGCCCTCGGTCATGCCGGTCTCGATGTCCTGGAAGGAGCTCTTCGCGAGTTCGGCGACCGGGACCCGGGGCTTGGTGAGCTTGTAGCAGGTGCCCGAGAGGGTGGAGGAGATCTCCTCCAGGTAGACCGGCAGGATCTCGTCGGTCAGGCCAAGGGTCTGCTTCAGTTCGATGAAGAAGTCCAGGGCGGCGAGGGGGAGTTCGGCTCCGTCACGGTGGCGGGTGATCGAGTCGGCGTCGATCTGCCAGTGGTCCAGGGCGCGTCGGACGGCCGTGAAGTCGTAGCGGGTCTGGCCGTCGTCGCTGCGGACGACGTACTGGTCCTTGTCGGTCTCCTCGGGCTCGATCAGCCGCTCGTGAGCGAACTCGGCGAGACCCTTGCGGACCAGCAGGCGGTTGGCGGTTTCCCAGCGCTCGGGGGACAGGTGGGCCACGGCGTCGGCGAGGCTCATGCGGCCACCCCCGTAGCGGCCAAGAACTGATTCCGTGTGCAGAAGCTCAACAGGGCCATTTTCTCCGGCTTCTGTATCTCTCGCTCGGGCACGAACCCGACGGCCTCGTTCAGGGCATGGACGGCCTTGTTGGACACGTCCGGCTCGACGACGACCCGCTCGACGGCCGGGTCCTCGAAGAGGTGGGCCATCACGGCGGTGATGACGGACCGGGTGAAGCCGCGGACGGGGTTGTCGGTCGCCGGGGTGAGGAAGTGCATGCCGACATCGCCCGGCCGCGGCTCGTACAGGCCGACGAGTTCGCGGTGGGCGGGGTCGTACTTCTCCATCAGGAAGGCGGGGACGCCGTCCTCGTCGAGGCCGAGCAGCGCGTGGTGGTGCTCGTCGGCGGCGATGTCCATGTAGGCGCGCTCGACGTCGACCAGCGTGGCGTCCTGCATCATCCAGTACGCCGCCTTGGGGTGGGTGACCCAGGAATGCAGGAGCTCGGCGTCCTTCAGGGGGTCGAGCGGGCGGAACGTGAAGGTCATACGGAGAACTCCTGGAAGGCGATCGACTTCTCGACCGGGTAGTACTCGGTGCCGAGCAGCTCACGGATGATGCAGCTGTTGCGGTAGGCACCCATGCCCAGGTCGGGGCTGGTGATGCTGTGGGTGTGGACGCCGGCGTTCTGGAGGAACACGCCTCTGCCCGTCACGTCGATCGCGTAGTTGCGGGCCACGTCGAAGTTGCCGTGGGAGTCGTAGACCAGGCGGTCCCTGACGGGGCTCAGGAAGTCCGGTTCGGCGTACTGGTAGCCGGTGGCCAGGACCAGGCCCTGCGACTCCAGCTCGAAGTCCTTCTGCTGCTCCTCCTGTCGGAAGGACAGGGTGTACGTGCCGTTCTCGTGACGCGCCCCGTTCAGCGAGGAGTTGGTGAGCAGGCGGGTGGGGACCGGGCCGCCGAGGTTCTTCTGGTAGAGCAGGTCGAAGATCTCGTTGATCAGGTCGCCGTCGATGCCCTTGAACAGGCCCTTCTGCTCGGCGGTGAGCCGGTAGCGGGTGGCCTCGGGGAGCTCGCGGTAGTAGTCGATGTACTCCGGGGAGGTCATCTCCAGCGTGAGCTTGGTGTATTCGAGGGGGAAGAAGCGGGGGGAGCGGGTGACCCAGTTCAGCCGGTAGCCGTGGACGTCGATCTCGCCGAGCAGGTCGTGGTAGATCTCGGCGGCGGACTGCCCGGAGCCGACGATCGTGATCGACTCCTTCTTCTGGAGCTCCGACCTGTTCTGCACATAGCGGGAGTTGTGGAAGAAGTCGCCGTCCAGGCCGCGGACCGCCTCCGGGTAGTGCGGGGAGGTGCCGGTGCCGAGGACCAGGCGTCGGGCACGGTAGGTGTCACCGGCCCCGGTCGTCACGACGTACAGCCCGTCCTCGTACCGGACGTCCGTCACCGTCGTGTTGAAGCGGACGTTGCTCAGTTTGTTCGCGGCCCAGCGGCAGTAGTCGTCGTACTCCACCCGCAGCGGATAGAAGTTCTCGCGGATGTAGAACGAGTACAGCCGGCCCTTCTCCTTCAGGTAGTTGAGGAAGGAGTACGGCGAGGTCGGGTCGGCGAGGGTGACCAGGTCCGACATGAACGGCGTCTGGAGGTGGGCGCCGTCCAGGAACATGCCGGCGTGCCACTCGAAGTCGGGCTTCGAGTCCAGGAAGATCCCGTCGAGCTCGTCGATGGGCTCGGTCAGACAGGCCAGGCCGAGGTTGAAGGGCCCGAGCCCGATGCCCACGACGTCGTAGGTCTTCTTCGTGGGTTCAGGAAGCGCGTTCAAGGGACTCTCCCAGGTACTGCTCGGCGTGGCCGGCGATCAGGTCGAGTACGGCGGCCATGTCGTCGACCGTCGTCTCGGGGTTGAGCAGGGTGAACTTCAGGTAGTGGCGGCCGCTCACCTTGGTGCCCGCGACCACCGCGTCGCCGGAGGCGAACAGGGCCTTGCGGGCGTACAGGTTGGCGCGGTCGATCTCGGCCGGGTCGGTGACGGAGGCCGGGATGTAGCGGAAGACGAGGGTGGAGAGCGAGGGCGCGACCACGACGTCGAAGCGAGGATCGGCGGCGAGCAGTTTCCAGCCCTCGACGGCCAGGTCGCAGACCTCGTCGAAGAGCTGTCCGATGCCGTCGGCGCCCATCACGCGCAGGGTCATCCACAGCTTGAGCGCGTCGAAGCGGCGGGTGGTCTGGAGGGACTTGTCCACCTGGTTGGGGATACGTTCCTGCACCATGCTGCGCGGGTTGAGGTATTCCGCGTGGTAGGTGGCGTGCCGCAGCGTCGAGGAGTCTCGCACCAGCACGGCGGAGGAACTCACCGGCTGGAAGAAGGACTTGTGGTAGTCCACGGTGACCGAGTCGGCGCGCTCGATGCCGTCGATGCGGTCCCGGTACTTGACGGAGGCGAGCAGCCCGCAGCCGTAGGCCGCGTCCACATGCATCCAGGTGCCGTACTGCTCGCACAGCTCGGCGATCTCGGGCAGCGGGTCGATGGAACCGAAGTCGGTGGTGCCCGCGGTGGCGACGACGGCCATCGGGACCAGGCCGTCGCGACGGCAGCGCTCCAGCTCACGGGCGAGGGCGACGGTCTGCATGCGCTTGTCGTGGTCGACGGGGACGGAGACCACGGAGTCCTGGCCGAGTCCGAGGAGCTTGGCGGACTTCTTCACGCTGAAGTGGCTGACCTCGGAGGCGAAGATGCGCAGTTTGGCTGCCGTGTCCGTCTTGGCTTCCTCGCGGGCGAGCAGCAGCGCCTGCAGGTTGGACTGCGTCCCGCCCGAGGTGAACACACCGTCCGCGTTCTCGCCGAGGCCGATGCGCGCGGTCGTCCAGTCGATCAGCTTGCGTTCGATGAGGGTGCCGCCGGCCGACTGGTCCCAGGTGTCCAGGGAGGAGTTGACGGCCGAGAGGATGGCCTCGCCGAGCACGGCCGGGATGACGACCGGGCAGTTGAGGTGGGCGAGGTAGCGGGGGTGGTGGAAGTAGATCGCGTCGCGGAGGTAGACGTCCTCCAGCTCGTCGAGCACCGCTGCCGTGTCCAGCAGGGGCTTGTCGAGGTCGATCTCGTCGATGCGGGGAGTGAGAGCGTCGACGGTGATTCCGGTGAACGGCCTTGTGGTGGTGGCGAGTTTGGCCGCCACCCGCTCGATTCCTTCGGTCACGGAGCGGCGGTAGCTCTCCGCGGTCGTGTCATTGAGCAGGTGCGAGCGCATGTAGGGGCCCTCCGGTGGGGAAATCCGTGCGGGACGGGGCAGGAGCGGGGCGGAACCCCGGCTTCAACTTAGGTAAGCCTAACCTAATCAATGCGGGCTCAAGCCTGCCTCAGCCGTGACTGGCGTCACGTGGACGGGAGTTACTCGGCCGCCCGCAACTGCTCTTCGGTCATCCCCTGCCGCCAGTACCCCACGAAGGTGACCCGGCGCCGGTCGACCCCGCGCTCCCGCACGAAGTGCCGCCGCAGCTCCTTCACGCACCCGGACTCGCCCGCGATCCAGACGTACGGCCGCTCGGCGTCCGGCAGTCGGGCATCCCGAAGGGCGTCGAGGGCCATGGGGGAGCAGGCGGCGCCGGTCTCTTCGGCCACGAGCCAGGTGATCTCGGCGTCCGCCTCGGTCGCGAGATCCTGGATGTCTCCGGCGTTACGCACCTCCAGCCAGACGCGGGCGCGCTGTCCGGCGGGGAGGGCTTCGAGGATCGCGGAGACGGCGGGCAGGGCGGTCTCGTCGCCCCACAGCAGCACCAGATCGGTGTCCTCCGGCGGCCGGAACCGGATCGCCCGGTTGTCGGCGACGGCGGGTCCGAGCAACTGCACCTTGTCGCCCGCGGCGGCACGAGCGGCCCACCGGGAGGCGGGCCCGGCGGGCTCGTGCAGCACGAAGTCGATGTCGATCTCGTCGGGGTCCCGACGGAGCGAGCGCAGTGTGTACGACCGCATCACGGCCCGTACGTCGTCGGGGAGTTCACGCCACGCCTGCCACCAGCCGTCGCCGAGCTCGACGGGCACGCCGGGCTCGGTCCGGCCTTCGGCGGGGAGGAAGAGGGACAGCGACTGGTCGCGCCCGTCGGAGAGGAAGTACCGGAGGTCCTCTCCGGTGAAGCTGACCCGCACGAGAGACGGGCCGAGCCGCCTCGTCCGTACGACCTGGAGGGAGAAGAAACGGAACGGGGCGGCTACGGCCGTGGTCATGTGAGGCTCCTGGGGCTCAGGAAGTACGGGGTCAGCTGACCTTCTTCGCGGTCTCGATCGCCTTCGCGAGGTTCTCCACCATCGCCACGCACTTGTCGTACGACGGAATCGGCTCCGGAGAACGCGAGATGACCTGCCCCGCCTTCACCGCGGGCAGCTTCTTCCAGGTCGCCTCGGTGATGTCGGCCGGCTGGATCGTCGCCGTACGGTCGTCCATCATGATGATGTCGGCCGCGTACTTGTCGACGTTCTCCCAGCTCAGCGACTCGTACCAGCCGCCGGAGGCCTTGAGCACGGACGCCGGGGGCTCCACGAAGTTCACGCCGAGTGCCTTGAAGTACTCGAGGTCGATGGACAGGTTGGTGCCGGAGACGTAGAAGACGTCCTGGGCCGCGGAACCGGCGAGCACCTTGATGTCGGGGTGGGCCTTGGCGGCCGTGCGCAGCCGCTCCGACGCCGCTTCGAACCGCTTCTTCGCGTCGGTGACCTTCGCCGCCGTCATGTCGGCACCGAGGGACTCGGCCAGCTCCCACACCCGCTGGAGCGGCGTGGTGATCTGGCGGTCGTAGACGGAGACGGCCACGCTCGGCGCCAGCTTGGCGATCTTGGAGGCGGAGGCCGCGGGGACGTACCAGAGGGTGCCGGCGCTGTCGAAGGTCGTGGTGATGAGGACCTCGGGCGCGAAGGCGGCGTACTGCTCGACGTTGAACTGGTCCCAGACGTTGCCGAAGACCGTCAGCTTGCTGACGTCCATGTCGCCGGCCTGGACATCGGCCTTGCCGTCCTTGGTCTTGGTGGGGCCGAAGACGCCCTTGACCTCGATGCCGTAGTCGTGGAGCGCGGCGGCGACGCCGACGAAGGCGACGATCTTCGTGGGAACCCTGTCGAGCTTCACGGTCGTGCCGCGGTCGTCCTTGAAGGTCCAGGGTCCGGACTTCGCGGCCGTCGTCTCCTTGCTCGAGCCCTCGCTGCTGGAGTCGTCGTCACCGCAGGCCGCGAGCACGGCGCCGAGGCCGAGTGCGCCGCCCGCGGCGAGGATGCCACGGCGAGTGAGATGGGCGGCTCGTGCATGGGACATGTGTGGCTGCTTTCGAACGGGGCGAAGCGCCCGCCGGACAAGTTCGAATGTAGGTTAGCCTAACCTCATTAGATGTCCAGCGGACGGGGTGCCGCCTCGTCGAAGCTGTGGGTGCCCTGTGGTCTGCGGTCTAACCCGGCAGCCCCAACTCCCGTGCGATCAGCATCCGCTGGACCTCGCTGGTGCCTTCGCCGATCTCCAGGATCTTGGAATCGCGCCACATGCGGGCGACCGGGTACTCGTTCATGAAGCCGTAGCCGCCGTGGATCTGCGTGGCGTCACGGGCGTTGTCCACGGCGATCGTGGAGGAGTACAGCTTGGCGAGGGCCGCCTCCTTCTTGAAGGGTTCGCCGGCGACCAGACGCGAGGCCGCGTCCCGCCAGGCGAGCCGGGCGGTGTGAGCCTTCATCTCCATGTCGGCGATCTTGAACTGGATCGCCTGGTTGGCGCCGATGGGCCGCCCGAAGGCCTCCCGCTCCTTCGCGTACTTCACCGACTCGTCCACACAGCCCTGCGCGAGCCCGGTCGCGAGGGCCGCGATGGCGATCCGGCCCTCGTCGAGGATGCGCAGGAACTGGGCGTAGCCGCGCCCCTGTTCGCCCAGCAGGTTCGCCGCCGGGACCCTCACGTCCGAGAAGGACAGCTCACGGGTGTCGGAGGCGTTCCAGCCGACCTTCGAGTACGGCGCCGCGACCGTGAAGCCCGGTGTCCCCGAGGGGACGATGATCGAGGAGATCAGCGGCTTGCCGTCCGGCTTGCGACCGGTGACGGCGGTGACGGTGACCAGGCCCGTGATGTCGGTCCCGGAGTTGGTGATGAAGCACTTGGTGCCGTTGATGACCCATTCGTCCGTGTCCGGGTCCAGGCGGGCCGTCGTACGGGTCGCCCCGGCGTCACTCCCGCCGTCCGGTTCCGTGAGGCCGAACGCGCCCAGGATCTCGCCCGAGCACAGCCGGGGCAGCCACTCGCGCTTCTGCTCCTCCGTGCCGAACAGGTGCAGCGGCATGGCGCCGAGGGAGACGCCGGCCTCCAGCGTGATCGCCACCGACGAGTCCACGCGCGCGAGTTCCTCCAGCACGAGGCCCAGCGCCAGGTAGTCGCCGCCCATACCGCCGTACTCCTCGGGGAACGGCAGCCCGAACAGGCCCATGCGGCCCATCTCGCGGACGATCTCGTACGGAAACTCGTGGTGCTCGTAGTACTCGCCGATCTTCGGCGCCACTACGTCATGGGCGAACTCCTCGACCGTGCGGCGGAGTTCTTCCAGCTCGGGGGAGAGGCGGTGGTCCATCGGTGGGTCACTCCTGGTGGGAGAGGGCTCGGACGGTACGGGACGGGCTGGGTCGGCCCAGGTGTTCGGCCATCCACACGCTGGTGGCGACGAGACGGCCGAGGTCGACGCCGGTGTCGATGCCGAGGCCCTGCAGCATCCACACGAGGTCTTCGGTGGCGAGGTTGCCGGTGGCGGACTTGGCGTACGGGCAGCCGCCGAGGCCGCCCGCGGAGGCGTCGACCGTCGTGACCCCGTGTTGCAGGGCCGCGTAGGTGTTGGCGAGGGCCTGGCCGTAGGTGTCGTGGAAGTGCACGCCCACCTTCTCGACCGGGACGTCGAGTTCGGTCAGCAGCGCGCGTACGTGGCCCGGTGTCGCCACCCCGATGGTGTCGCCGAGGCTCAGCTCGTCGCAGCCCATGTCGAGCAGGGCCCGGCAGACCTTGGTGACCTGGGGGATCGGGACGGCGCCCTCCCACGGGTCGCCGAAGCACATCGACAGATAACCGCGGACATGGACGCCCTCGGCCTTCGCCCTGCCGACGACGGGTTCGAACATCGCCAGGGCCTCGTCCACCGTGCGGTTGAGGTTGGCCTTGGCGAAGGACTCGGTGGCGCTGGCGAACACGGCGACCCGGCGGGCTCCGAGGGCCAGCGCGCGGTCCAGGCCGCGTTCGTTCGGGACGAGCACCGGGAGGTCCGCGGGCAGGTCGGCGATCTGCGGGAACAGCTGCTCCGCGTCCGCGAGTTGGGGCACCCACTTGGGGTGGACGAAGCTGGTGGCCTCGATCGTCGTGAGGCCCGCTTCGGCGAGGCGGCGCACGAACTCCGCCTTGACCTCGGTGGGCACGGTCGCCTTCTCGTTCTGCAGGCCGTCGCGGGCGCCGACCTCGTGGATACGGACGCGGGCCGGCAGGCCGGGCTCGGGAACGGTCATGGGCAGGGTCACTGCGCCACCTCCTCGTGCGGTGCGATCACGGCCAGCACCTGGTCCATGGCGACGGTCGTGCCCGCCGTGACGTCCAGCTCGGCGACCGTGCCGGCGTGGGGGGCGGAGATGACGTGCTCCATCTTCATCGCCTCGACGACGAGCAGACTCTGACCGGCGGCCACCTCGTCCCCGACCGCCACCTTCACGACGGTCACCGTGCCGGGCATGGGGGCGGTGAGGGAGTCGGCGCCGGCGTGACCACTGCGGGTGAGGGACGCGGCCACCGGGTCGTGGTCGCGCACCTGCCAGGCGTCGCCGTCACGGCCCACCCACTCACCGCCGCGGTGGAAGGTGTGGCGGACGCCGTCGAGGGTGACGGTGACCTGGTCGTCGGTGACGGTGTGGGTGCCGCGGCTGTGGTGAGTGACCGGTTCGAGCCCCGTCACTCGCAGCGGGAACCCGACGGTCTTCCCGAGGCCCCCCATCCGCCAGCCGCTCGGCACCGAGAACGGGTCGGTCCACCCGTCGCCTCGCGGCCGCAGCGCTTCGAGCCGTACGGCCGCCGCCGCCTCGTACACCTCCTCCGGTACGTCCGTGGAGACCAGGTCGTCCACCACGCGCTCGACGAGCCCGGTGTCCAACTCGCCCGCGACCACCGCCGGATGGGCCAGCAGCCGCCGCAGGAACCCCGCGTTGGTCTGCACGCCCAGGGTCACCGTCTGTGCGAGGGCCGCCCGGAGCTTTCTGAGCGCCGTCGCGCGGTCCGGGCCGTACGCGATGACCTTGGACAGCATCGGGTCGTACAGGCTGCCGACCTCCGTGCCTTCGCTGAGCCCGGAGTCGGTGCGGACGCCGTCGCCCTGGGGCTCGTGGAGGCGGAGGATGGTGCCGCCGGAGGGGAGGAAGCCCTTAGACGGGACCTCGGCGCAGATCCGGGCCTCGATGGCGTGTCCGGTGAGCGTGATGTCCTCCTGCCCGCAGGGGAGTCGCTCGCCCGCCGCCACCCGCAGCTGCCACTCCACCAGGTCCAGGCCGGTGATCAGCTCGGTGACCGGGTGCTCCACCTGGAGTCGGGTGTTCATCTCCATGAAGTAGTACGACGACGGGTCGTCGCCCGGGACGATGAACTCCACGGTGCCCGCGCCCCGGTAGCCGCAGGAGCGGGCCGCCTCGACCGCGGCCTTGCCCATCGACGCGCGCGTGCCCTCGTCGAGGAGGACGCTGGGCGCCTCCTCGATGATCTTCTGGTGCCGGCGCTGGAGGGAGCACTCGCGCTCGCCGAGATGGATCACGTTCCCGTGGCCGTCCGCCAGCACCTGGATCTCGATGTGCCGGGGCCGGTCGACCCACCGCTCCACGAGCAGGGTGTCGTCGCCGAAGGAGGCACGGGCCTCGCGGCGGGCGGCGGCGATCTCCTCTTCGAGGACCGTCAGGTCCCGGACCAGCCGCATGCCCTTGCCGCCGCCGCCCGCGCTGGGCTTCAGCAGCACGGGCGCGCCCAACGCGCGCGCGGCCTCGGCGAGATCGGGGTCGCGGCCGCCGGGCACCACGGGCACCCCGGCCGCCTCCACGGTCTCCTTGGCGCGGATCTTGTCGCCCATCAGCGCGATGGAGTCCGCCGTCGGCCCGATGAAGACCAGCCCGGCGTCGGCGCACGCACGCGCGAAGGCCGCGTTCTCCGCGAGGAAGCCGTATCCGGGGTGGACCGCCTGGGCGCCGGTGCGGGCGGCCGCCTCCAGGAGCCGCTCGACGGACAGATAGCTCTCCGAGGCCGGCGCCGGGCCCAGTCGTACCGCTGTGTCCGCCTCCCGGACGTGCCGCGCGTCGGCGTCCGCGTCGGAGAAGACGGCCACGGAGCGCACGCCCATGGCGCGCAGGGTGCGGATGACGCGGACCGCGATCTCGCCCCGGTTGGCGACAAGCACTGTGTCAAACATGGGTCCTCACATCCGGAAGACGCCGAACTGGGGGTCGCCCAGCGGCGCGTTGGCGCATGCGGTCAGGGCCAGGCCGAGCATCTGCCGGGTGTCGAGCGGGTCGATGACCCCGTCGTCCCAGAGGCGGGCGGTGGCGTAGTAGGCGTTGCCCTGGCGCTCGTACTGGGCGCGGATCGGGTCCTTGAAGGTCTCTTCGTCCTCGGCGGCCCAGGCCTCCCCGCGGGCCTCCAGCTGATCCCGCTTGACGGTCGCGAGGACCGACGCGGCCTGTTCGCCGCCCATGACGGAGATCTTGGCGTTGGGCCACATCCACAGGAAGCGGGGGGAGTAGGCCCGGCCGCACATGGAGTAGTTCCCGGCGCCGTACGAACCCCCGACGACCACGGTCAGCTTGGGCACGCGCGTGCAGGCGACCGCGGTCACCATCTTGGCGCCGTGCTTGGCGATGCCGCCCGCCTCGTAGTCCTTGCCGACCATGAAGCCGGAGATGTTCTGGAGGAAGAGCAGCGGGATGCCGCGCTGGTCGCACAGCTCGATGAAGTGGGCGCCCTTCTGGGCCGATTCGGAGAACAGGATGCCGTTGTTGGCGACGATCCCGACCGGGTGGCCGTGGATCCGGGCGAAGCCGGTGACCAGGGTCTGCCCGAACTCGGCCTTGAACTCGGCGAATCGGGAGCCGTCGGTGATGCGCGCGATGATCTCGCGTACGTCGTAGGGGGTGCGGGAGTCGGTGGGGACGGCGCCGTAGAGGCCGAAGGGGTCGACCTTGGGCTCCACGGTGGGCCGGACGGACCAGGGCAGCGGCCCGCGCGCGGGGAGCGTGGCGGCGATGTTCCGCACGATCCTCAGGGCATGGGCGTCGTCCTCGGCGAGGTGGTCGGTGACGCCGGAGATCCGGGAGTGCACCTCGCCGCCGCCGAGCTCCTCCGCGGTGACGACCTCGCCTGTGGCGGCCTTCACGAGCGGGGGCCCGCCGAGGAAGATCGTGCCCTGGTTCCGGACGATGACGGCCTCGTCGCTCATGGCGGGGACGTAGGCGCCCCCGGCCGTGCACGAGCCGAGCACGGCGGCGATCTGCGGGATGCCCGCGCCGGACATCCTGGCCTGGTTGTAGAAGATCCGCCCGAAGTGCTCGCGGTCCGGGAAGACCTCGTCCTGCATGGGCAGGAAGGCGCCGCCGGAGTCGACGAGGTAGATGCAGGGGAGGCGGTTGTCGAGGGCGACCTCCTGCGCGCGCAGGTGCTTCTTCACCGTCATCGGGTAGTACGTGCCGCCCTTGACGGTGGCGTCGTTGGCGACGACGACGCACTCCCGCCCGCTCACCCTGCCGATCCCGGCGATGACCCCGGCGGCCGGGGCCTGACCGTCGTACAACCCGTCGGCGGCGAGGGGAGCGAGCTCCAGGAAGGGCGAGCCGGGATCGAGGAGGGCGTCCACCCGGTCCCGGGGCAGCAGCTTCCCGCGCGCGGTGTGCCGCTCGCGCGCCCTCTCCCCACCGCCCAGCCGGGCCGCGGCGAGCTTGTCCCGCAACTCGTCCACGAGTGCCCGGTGGCCCGCCTCATTGGCCTGCCAGGCCTCCGACGCGGGGTCCGCCGCGCTCGTCAGCTCGGGTGCCTGATCCATGTCCCGCGGTTCCCCTCACCCAGTGATCGCCTGTTAATGAGCGTTAACCATTTCCTTCAGGTTAACGACCGCTAACCTCCCTGTCTAGAATTGCTTCCATGGCCACGAGAACCGACGCACCCACCCGCCGCGAGCAGATCCTCAAGGAGGCCGCGCGGCTGTTCGCCGAGCGTGGGTTCCACGGCGTGGGTGTGGACGAGATAGGCGCGGCGGTCGGCATCAGCGGGCCCGGCCTCTACCGGCACTTCGCGGGCAAGGACGCGATGCTGGCGGAGCTGCTGGTGGGGATCAGCGGGCAGTTGCTGACGGGGGCGAAGCGGCGGCTGGCGGAGTCCGACGGCACGCCCGCCGAGGCGGTCCTCGACTCGCTCATCGAGGGGCACATCGACTTCGCGCTCGACGACCGCCCCCTGATCACCCTGCACGACCGCGAGCTGGACCGCCTGCGGGACAGCGACCGCAAGCTGGTGCGGCAGTTGCAGCGGCAGTACGTGGAGCTGTGGGTCGAGATCCTGCGTGAGGTCTACCCCGGCCTCACTGAACCCGCCGCCCGCTCGGCGGTGCACTCCGTCTTCGGGCTCCTGAACTCCACCCCGCACCTGGGCCGCCCCGGCTCGCTCCCGGGCCGAGGCGCCACCGCGGAGTTGCTGCACCGCATGGCGCGGGGGGCGTTCGCGGCCGCGGCGGCGTGACGAGCGTTACGGGATCACCTCTGGACGCCCCTCCTTACCGACCGGTACCTTTCTCTATGAGCAAGCGCTTAGCCATGGGACCGCAGCCACCAATTGAGCAACCCCCACGGCGAGCAACCACATACGCGAGAGCGGCGCCGGCTTAGGCGCAGAGAGGTGTCGGCGGTGCGCCGTACTGTGTTCAACGAGGACCACGAGGCGTTCCGGGAGACCCTGCGGGCCTTCATCGAGGCCGAGGTCGTTCCGGTCTACGACGAGTGGTTCGCGGCCGGTCAGGCCCCGCGCGACTTCTACTACAAGCTCGCCGAGCTCGGCATCTTCGGCATCCGTGTCGAAGAGGAGTTCGGCGGCGCCGGCATCGACTCGTACAAGTTCGAGGCGGTGATGTACGAGGAGACCGCGCGCGCGGGTGTGCAGTTCGGCGGCTCCGGTGTGCACGTCCTGCTCGGACTGCCGTACATCAAGATGCTCGCCACCGACGAGCAGAAGAAGCGGTTCCTGCCGAAGTTCGTCTCCGCCGAGGAGATGTGGGCCCTCGCGATGACCGAGCCGGGCACCGGCTCCGACCTCGCGGGCATGAAGACCACCGCCAAGCTCTCCGAGGACGGCACGCACTACGTCCTCAACGGCTCCAAGACCTTCATCACCGGTGGCGTCCACGCCGACCGCGTGATCGTCTGCGCCCGCACCTCCGCCCCCACCGCGGAGGACCGCCGCTTCGGCATCTCCCTCTTCGCCGTGGACACCAAGTCCGAGGGCTACTCGATCGGGCGGAAGCTCGACAAGCTCGGCCTGAAGACCTCCGACACCGCCGAGCTCGCGTTCGTCGACGTCAAGGTCCCCGTCGAGGACCTCCTCGGCGAGGAGAACAAGGGCTTCTACTACCTCGGCCACAACCTCGCCTCCGAGCGCTGGGGCATCGCCTACGGCGCCTACGCGCAGGCCAAGGCCGCCGTCCGGTTCGCCAAGGAGTACGTCCAGGAGCGCACCGTCTTCGGCAAGCCGGTCGCGTCCTTCCAGAACACCAAGTTCGAGCTGGCCGCCTGCCAGGCCGAGGTGGACGCGGCCGAGGCCGTCGTCGACCGCGCCCTCGAGGCCCTCGACGCCGGCGAGCTCACCCCCGCCGAGGCCGCCTCCGCCAAGCTGTTCTGCACCGAGGTCGCCCACCGCGTCATCGACCGCTGCCTCCAGCTGCACGGCGGCTACGGCTTCATGAACGAGTACCCGATCGCCCGCCTGTACGCGGACAACCGCGTCAACCGCATCTACGGCGGCACCAGCGAGATCATGAAGTCGATCATCGCGAAGGACATGGGTCTGTAAGCCGCCCGCAATCACAGGCCGGTACAAAAGAACCCCATGAGCCAGGCACTTCAGGATCTCCTCGATCTGCTCGACCTCGAGCAGATCGAGGAGAACATCTTCCGCGGCCACTCCCGCGCCGCCGTCGTCCCCCGTGTCTTCGGCGGACAGGTCGCGGCGCAGGCGCTGGTCGCCGCCGGGCGGACGGTCCCCGAGGACCGGCTCGCCCACTCCCTGCACGCGTACTTCCTGCGCCCCGGCGACCCCGGCGCGCCGATCGTCTACACCGTCGACCGCATGAACGACGGCCGGTCCTTCACCGCCCGCAGGGTCCTCGCCGTCCAGCACGGCCAGCCGATCTTCGCCCTCTCCGCCTCCTTCCAGCGGCACGAGGAGGGCTTCGACCACCAGGCCGCCATGCCCACGGCCCCCGACCCGGCCACGCTCCCCACCTCAGCGGACCGGCTGCGCGGCTACGACCACCTCGACCCGGCGGTCGTGGAGCGCTTCCTGGAGGCCCGCGAGGCGATCGACCTGCGCTACGCCGACGACCCGCCGTACGGAAAGTTCGGCGAGCCGCGCGAGCCGCACTCCCAGGTCTGGTTCCGTACCAACGGCAAGCTCGCTGACGATCCGCTGCTCCACGTCGTCCTCGCCACTTACGTCTCCGACATGACGCTCCTCGACTCGATCCTCCTCGCGCACGGCCGCGGCGGCTGGGCCGTCGGTGACGTCGTCGGAGCCTCGCTCGACCACGCGATGTGGTTCCACCGCTCCTTCCGCGCGGACGAGTGGCTCCTGTACGACCAGGAGTCCCCGTCGGCCCAGGGCGGCCGCGGCCTCGGCCAGGCCCGCATCTACACGCAGGACGGCCGGCTGGCCATCTCGGTGATCCAGGAGGGCGTGGTCCGCGCGCCCAGGTGAGGGCCGCTCCCCCCGGGGGCCGTGTCTAGGCCAGTCCCGCTTCCGCCAGCAGATACGCCGTCATCGGGTCGTAGTAGCGCGGGCTCACCACGTGGTCGTCCAGCGGCACGGTCACCTGGACCGTCCCCTCGGCCTCCGCCAGGAACAGTGCCGGGTCGTTGGAGTCGGCGTAGCCCACCGAGTCCACGCCGTGCTGTCCGGCGTAGCCCGCCCAGCCGTGGTCGGCGACGACCAGGTCGGGCAGCGGACGGCCCTCGCGCTCCAGGGCCGTGAGGATGGCCTTCATCGGGTCGCCGGAATGCGTGTGCCACAGCGTCGCGCCGTGCTCCAGGACCGCCACGTCCGCGAACTGCATGACGTACCCCTCGTCCGTCTGCAGCCCGTCCGGGATGACCACGATCTCGCTGCCGGCCGTGCGCAGCGCGGCGGCCGTGGCGTGGTGCACGTCGAGCATGCCGCCGGGGTGGCCGGTGGCGAACAGCACCCGCTGCTGTCCGTCCGCCGCCTTGCGCAGCCGGGCCGCCATGCGCTCCAGGCCGCCGACGGTCAGCTCGGGGTCGATGGTGTCCTGGCCGTACCGGTACTCCGGGTCGTCGTTGACCCCCACCCGCTCCGCCATCACCGCGAGCACGTCCTGCTCGTCGCTCCAGCGGTCCCCGAGCTCCAGGCCGAACCAGTAGTGACGGTTGCCGTTCGCCAGCTGGCGGTAGTGGGAGAGGTTGTTCTCACGCGGGGTGGCGACCTCACCCGCGATACGGGTCTTCACAAGGTGGTCGACGAGCTCGGCGCGGCTGGGTGTCCCGGGTATCGGCATGTCTCCCATTCTGATGCACGCCTTCACGGGATCGCCGCGCATCCCGCACGCTGGGACGCGGGTCACGTGATCATGGTCGCCGCAACGCGAACCACAGCTCCATCCGTACGTCCGGGTCGTCGAGGTCCACTTCCAGCAGTGCCGCGCACTTCGCGATCCGCTGCCGCACGGTGTTGCGGTGCACGTCCAGCGCGACCGCCGTCCGGTCCCAGCTGCCGTGCAGGGACAGCCAGGTGCGGAGGGTCTCGGTGAGGGTGGGAGCGAGCGGGGCCAGGAGTGCCCGGGCGTGTGCCTCGGCGTCCGCCTCCGGTACCAGGTCGGCGAGGGCGGGGCGCGCCCCGTACCGGACCAGCCCGGCCCGGGTCGCACGGGCGCGGGCCAGCGCACGGCCCGCCTGGACGTCGGCGGCGGCCCACTCCCGCGGTCCGGCGACGGCACTGACCCCCAGCGTCCACCCCGGCTGCGGGGCCGGTTCCGGACCGGCGGGCAGCAGCACCCGTACGACCTCCCGCGCCACGTCCACCAGCGGCGACCCGAGCGCCGCGCCCAGCGCGGAGGCGGCGACGGGGTCGGGAGCGGCGAGGGTGTCGGGCCGGGCGTGCACGACGACCCACCGCTCGCCCCCGAGGAGCGGGGCCACGTCCTGTGCGGGGGCGCCCAGCAGCAGCCGTACTAGAGCGGACGAGCGCGCCGCCCCCGACCCGCTCTGATGCTCACCGGTGAGCAACGACAGGAGCACGGCGGCGACGGAGGCGATCGTGTGGTCGCCGGGATCCCGCTGCGGGGCGGCGACCCCGAGCACGAAGCCGTGCCCGGCGCCGAGGGAGTAGGCGGCGAGGTGGACCTCGGCGGTCGCATGACTGGCGGAGGTCGGCGTCCCGGGACCGGAGGGGCGTACGACCTCCGCGAGTCCGGTCAGCGCCTCCCGGGCGGCCGTCCCCACCAGTCGTCCGGCGGCTGCGACCTCCACCCCGTCCGGGCCGTACAGCACCGCCCACCCCCCGACCCGCTGCGCCAGCTGCCGCAGTACCGACGGCACCGGGTCGGGGCGGGACGCGGCCGCGGCCAGGCTCTGCTGGGCCTCGGTGACGCGGCGCAGTTCCGCGTGGCGGGCCTGGGCCATCAGTTGCCAGACCGCGCGGGCCACGGCGGAGAAGGTGGTCCGGGGCGGGACCTCGATCAGGGGCAGCTCGTAGGAGTCGCAGGCCGCGACCAGGGCGCGCGGGACCGTGTCGTGCACAGGCGCCACACCGAAGCCGAGGGCCGCGCCGCCCGCCGCGACGATACGGGAGACGTAGTCGTCGAAGTACGTGCCCGAACCCGCCGCCTCCGGGATGTGCACCCCCGCCGTCAGCAGCAGCTCACCGCCCAGCAGATACGGGTACGGGTCCGCCATCTCCGAGGTGTGCGCCCAGTGGACGACCGCGGACGGATCCGCGGGGCCCGCGATCTGCCGCAGCCCGAGATCCTCGCGGGCGAGCAGCGCGGCCAGCGGGACCGGTGGGGTGGGTGGGACAGCCGGGTCCGGCATGGTGGACGTTCCCTCCATCCAGTACCGCTCGAATGGATGAAACGTACACTTCGCAGCCGCTTTCCGGCCACCTACTGTCGACGCAGACCGGCAGAAGGAGGGCCCCATGGCCGTCGACTACACCGTCATCGTCGTCTACCTGGCCGGCATGCTCGCCATGGGCTGGTGGGGCATGCGTCGCGCCAGGTCCAAGAGCGAGTTCCTGGTCGCCGGGCGCCGCCTCGGGCCCGCCATGTACTCCGGCACCATGGCCGCGATCGTCCTCGGCGGCGCCTCCACCATCGGCGGCGTGGGCCTCGGCTACCGGTACGGCCTCTCCGGAGCCTGGATGGTCTTCACCATCGGCCTCGGCCTGCTCGCCCTGTCCGTCTTCTTCTCCGCCCGCATCGCCCGCCTCAAGGTCTACACCGTCTCCGAGATGCTGGATCTCAGGTACGGCGGCCGGGCCGGGGTCATCTCCGGCGTGGTCATGTGGGCGTACACCCTCATGCTCGCGGTCACCTCGACCATCGCCTACGCCACCATCTTCGACGTCCTCTTCGACATGAACCGGACCGTCGCGATCGTCCTCGGCGGCTCGATCGTCGTCGCGTACTCGACCCTCGGCGGCATGTGGTCCATCACCCTCACGGACATGGTGCAGTTCGTCGTGAAGACCATTGGCGTACTGCTCCTGCTGCTGCCCATCGCCGTCGTCAAGGCGGGCGGCTTCGGCGA
The DNA here is from genome assembly GCF_031845645.1 of Streptomyces doebereineriae. Lineage (NCBI taxonomy): Bacteria > Bacillati > Actinomycetota > Actinomycetes > Kitasatosporales > Streptomycetaceae > Streptomyces > Streptomyces doebereineriae. The sequence continues at coordinate 122,581 of NZ_JAVREZ010000024.1, read as the reverse complement.
GATGAGGGCCAAGCTGCCCACCGGGTACTTCGACCCGCTGGGCATCGGCGGCGAGACGATCTTCACCTACGTCCTGATCTACACCTTCGGCATGCTCATCGGTCAGGACATCTGGCAGCGCGTCTTCACCGCCCGCAGCGACACGACCGCCAAGTGGGGCGGCACGGTCGCCGGCACCTACTGTCTCGCGTACGCCCTCGCCGGCGCGGTCATCGGTACGGCCGCCAAGGTCCTCTACCCCAACCTGGCCAACGCGGACGACGCCTTCGCGACCATCGTCAAGGACGAACTCCCGGTCGGGGTACGGGGCTTGGTGCTCGCCGCCGCTCTCGCCGCCGTGATGTCGACGTCCTCCGGCGCGCTGATCGCCTGCGCGACCGTGGCGAACAACGACATCTGGTCGCGGCTGCGGGGGAGGCCGGCCGAAGGGGAGCGCGACGAGGTCCGGGGCAACCGCGCCTTCATCCTCGTCATGGGCGTGGCCGTGATCTGCACGGCGATCGCCCTCAACAACGTCGTCGAGGCGCTGACCGTCGCCTACAACCTCCTGGTCGGCGGCCTCCTCGTCCCCATCCTCGGCGGACTGCTGTGGAAGCGCGGCACCGCCCAGGGCGCGCTCGCCTCCGTGATCGTCGGCGGCCTCGCCGTCATCGGTCTGATGGCGGGCTACGGCATCCTCGCCAACGAGCCCGTGTACTACGGCCTGCTGGCCTCCCTGGTCGTCTACGTCGCCGTATCCCTGGCGACCCCGGCGACCGACACCGCCGTACTCGAAGCGTGGCGCGAGCGTCTCGCCGGGCGCGGTGTTCCCGAGCCGGTTCCGGCATCCCGGTAGACCGGTCGGTATCGAACAGCACGACAGAAGGAAGGCATACGAGCATGAGCTCCCCCGAGACCCCCCGCGGCCCCGTCGACTCCTCCCGCATCCCGCGCTACGCCGGCCCCGCGACCTTCGCCCGGCTGCCGCGCCTCGACGAGGTCGGGCGGGCGGATGTCGCCGTCGTGGGTGTGCCCTTCGACTCCGGTGTCTCCTACCGGCCGGGCGCCCGCTTCGGCGGCAACGCGATCCGTGAGGCGTCCCGGCTGCTCAGGCCCTACAACCCGGCGCAGGACGCGTCCCCCTTCGCGCTGGCGCAGGTGGCCGACGGCGGCGACATCGCCGTGAACCCGTTCGACATCCACGAGGCCGTCGAGACGATCGAGGCGGCCGCGGACGACCTCCTCGGCACCGGCGCCCGCCTGATGACCCTGGGCGGCGACCACACCATCGCCCTCCCGCTGCTCAGGTCCGTCGCGAAGAAGCACGGCCCGGTCGCCCTGCTGCACTTCGACGCCCACCTCGACACCTGGGACACCTACTTCGGCGCCGAGTACACGCACGGGACGCCGTTCCGGCGGGCGGTGGAGGAGGGGATCCTGGACACCTCCGCCCTCTCCCACGTGGGCACCCGCGGGCCGCTGTACGGCAAGCAGGACCTCACCGACGACGAGAAGATGGGCTTCGGCATCGTGACATCCGCGGATGTCATGAGGCGCGGTGTCGACGAGGTCGCCGACCAGCTCCGTCAGCGCGTCGGCGACCGCCCGCTCTACATCTCCATCGACATCGACTGCCTGGACCCGGCGCACGCGCCCGGCACGGGCACCCCCGAGGCGGGCGGCATGACCTCCCGCGAGCTGCTGGAGATCCTGCGGGGTCTGGCATCGTGCAACCTGGTGTCGGCGGACGTCGTCGAGGTGGCCCCCGCGTACGACCACGCGGAGATCACGTCGGTGGCGGCCTCCCACACCGCCTACGAACTGACCACGATCATGTCCCGCCAGATTGCAGAGGCCCGCGCGCAGTGACTCACGACCACGACCTGGTGCTCCGCCCGACCGCCGCCCAGACCGAGGCCGCGCTGAACCCGCCTCCCGGCCGCAGCGGCGGAGACCTGGTCGTGGAGACGCTGGCCGCGCTCGGCGCGACGACCGTCTTCGGCCTGCCCGGCCAGCACGCGCTCGGCATGTTCGACGCGCTCCGGCGGTCCGACCTGCGCTACATCGGCCTGCGGGTGGAGAACAACGCGGGCTTCGCGGCGGACGCGTACGGCAGGATCACGGGGGAGGCGGCGCCGCTGCTGCTGTCGACCGGCCCCGGCGCACTGACGTCCCTGGCCGCTCTTCAGGAGGCGGCCGCGGCCTCGGCGCCGGTCCTGGCGATCAGCAGCCAGATCCCGTCCGCCGGTCTGGGCGGCGGCCGTCACGGCTATCTGCACGAACTCCCGGACCAGTCGGCCTCGTTCAGGGGTGTGGTGAAGTCGGTGCACACCGTCCGCGCCCAGTCCCAGATCCCCTCCGCGATCGAGGCGGCCTGGAAGTCGGCGCTGACCGCCCCGCACGGCCCGGTGTGGGTGGAGATCCCCCAGGACGTGCTGCTGTCCCCGACCCTGATCCCCGTGGTGACGGGCGGCGACGCCTTCCCCGAGGAGCTGCCTCCGCGCCCCGAACTCACGGCGGTGGCCGCCGACCTGCTGTCGAACGCGGCCCGGCCGGCGATCATCGCGGGCGGGGGAGTCGTACGGGCGGACGCGTCCCGCAAGCTGCGACAGCTGGCGGAGACGCTCCGGGCCCCGGTGGTCACCACCCCCGGCGGCAAGGGCGCCTTCCCCTGGACGCATCCCCTGTCCCTCCAGTCCTGGATCGAGGACCGGCACACCACGGACTTCCTGGAGGACGCGGACGTACTCCTGGTGGTCGGCTCGGGGCTGGGCGAACTCTCCTCGAACTACCACACGTTCAAGCCGCGGGGCCGGGTCGTCCAGATCGAGGCGGACCTCGGCAAGCTGGAGTCCAACCAACCCGCGCTGGGCATCCACGCGGACGCCCGACTGGCGTTGCAGGCGCTGCTGGAGACGGTGTCACCGAGGGAGGACGCGGAGGCCGCCGAGCGGGTCCGCACCGTCCTCGCGAAGGTCTCCGACCGTATCGCCGCCCAGGAACTCACCCTGGAACAGGAGCTGTTGGCGTCGGTCCGCAGGGCCCTGCCCGCCGACTCCCCGTCCTTCTGGGACATGACGATCCTGGCGTACTGGGCCTGGTCCGCCTTCGACGCCAAGGGCCCCAACCACATGCACTCGGCCCAGGGCGCCGGCGGCCTCGGCTACGGCTTCCCCGCGGCCCTGGGCGCCGCCGTGGCCGACCCGACCCGCCCGGTCCTGGCGGTGTCGGGCGACGGAGGGGCGCTGTATTCGATCGCCGAGTTGGCCACGGCCCGACAGTACGACCTGAACGTCACCTGGCTGATCGTCGACGACGGCGGCTACGGCATCCTGCGCGAGTACATGACGGACGCCTTCGGCCAGGCCACGGCGACGGAGCTGTCCCGCCCCGACTACGTGGCACTGGCCGAGTCCTTCGGCGTCCCCGGGGTCCGTACGACCCCCGGGAACCTCGCGGACGACCTGTCGAAGGCACTCGGCTCACCGGGGCCCTCGGTGGTGGTCCTGCCGGCGGTGCTGCGGATGTTCGCGCCCACGCACCTGTAGCCGGGCTCCTACCAGATCGCCTCGACCCACTCCGGGTGGTCGATGAACGGGTTGCGGTTGTGCTGGTAGGTGTCGTAGATGACCTGGTTGCGCTTCTCCTCGAAGGCGCTCGGCGGGTCCGCCTCGTTCCAGGCCTTGAGGACGGAGAGCTTGCCCATGTAGGGGTTGGAGCCGTTGCCGACCTTCTCGTTGGGCTCCAGGTCGGCGAAGCCGTCGCCGCCGTCGTACCGCACGGCCATGTAGAGGATCATGCGGGCCACGTCGCCCCGGTCCGCGGTGCGCGGCGCGAAGGAGTCGGAGTCGACGGTGCTGCCGCCGCCGTTGGTGACGGTGCTGCCGCCGTTGTCGAAGTCGAGGTTGCCGCGGATGCTGTTGACCTGGACGTCCGCGGGGCGCAGGTGGTGCAGGTCGGTGCCGGGCCCGGTCACCTCGCCGAAGTCGCCATGGGACTTGGCCCACACGTGCTCACGGTTCCAGTCGCCGACGTCACCGCCGTTGAGGGACTTGCTGCGGGAGACACCGCTGTACAGCAGGATCACGTTGCTGCTGTTGTTCGGGTCCTGGTCGGTGACCTTGAGCGCGTCCCAGACCGCGGAGTACGAGATCTTCGAGACGTTGGCGCTGATGATCGTGTGCAGGGAGGACTTCAGGGTCGTGCCCGTCTTGCCGACCGCGTTCTTGTAGTACGTCGAGTCGTACGCGGTCGTCGTGGCGGCGGCCGGGGTCGTGGTCACGACCGGGGCGGCGAGCCCGACCAGCACGGCGGCGGTGGTGAGCGCCACCGACTTCCAGTTGCGGATGCGTGTCGCCAGCATAAGGGGGGTCCCATCTACGCGGGTTGAATGGAGGCGGCAGATGGGAGCGTGACATGGACATGCGGCCGTGTAAATGGATGCTGCGTGTCCATTAGGTGACCTGAAACGGCAAATCGGGCCTTGTCTACGCGAGTTGACACGCCGAACGGCCCCCGACGCGTGATCGGGGGCCGCATGACCGGGACTTGGTCAGCCGACGTCCGACGGGTCCAGGCGGTAGACCGTCGACGTGCTCGTGCCCGTGCCCGTGTCCGACGTCGAGCTCTTGGTCGTGCTGTAGTCGCTCCCCTTCACCGCAGTGCCGTTCTTCTGCACCCAGCTGGTGATCTCCTGGCTGAGGCTGCTGTTGCCGCCCATTCCGCCGCCGCCGAGCTGGATGTAGTGCAGCTCGCCCTTCTTCACCAGCTCCTTGAGCCTGGCGAGGGTCATCGCCTTGTCGGTGCCGGTGAAGCCCCACATGGAGATGACGGGCTTGTGCGTGCTGAGGATCAGCTGGCCGGCGCTCTGCGAATTGGACACCGCGAGCAGCCACTTGGCGCCGTCCTGGTGCTTCTCCAGGTACGAGACCAGCGCACTGTCGACGCTGCCTCCCATACCGCCGCCACCGGGGCCACCGGTCATGCCGCCGGTGCCGCCGGGAGCCGTGCCACCGCCCGGGAGTTCCCCGTTCGTGCCACCGGGCGCGCCGCCCTGCGGGAGCTCACCGGTGCCGCCACCCGGCTGCATCTGGCCGCCGCCGTTGCCTCCGGGGAACTCCCCGCCCGCCCGGCCGTCCTGCTGGGCGCCGTCCTGCCCGCCACCGGGGCCACCACCGTTGCCGCCGAAGCCGCCCCGGCCGCCACCGCCGCCGGGACCGCCCATGCCGCCACCGGTCGACGGACCCGCCGTCGGGTTGGTGCCGCCCATGCCGCCGGTGGTGGTGGAGAAGGCCGGCGAGGCGGCGTACGCCGTCGGGCCCGCGAGGGCCGCCACGATCGCCGCGACGACGGACACGCCGAGCAGCCGTGCCCTGGTGCCGGAACTCGCCGTACGGAAGACGAACAGGCCCACGATCGCGAGGACCATGACCACACCGACGACCGGCCACAGCCAGGTGTTCCAGCCGGTGGCCCGGCGCAGCAGCACGATCGCCCAGACGCCGGTGACCGCGAGTCCGGCCGGCAGCACCCAGGACCAGCGGGCGTCACCGCCGCGGAAGGCGCGCCACAGCATGACGCCGCCCGCGCCGGTCAGCGCCGCGATGCCCGGGGCGAGCGCGGTCGTGTAGTACGGGTGCATGGTGCCCTCCGCCATCGCGAAGGTCAGGTAGTGCAGCACCAGCCAGCCGCCCCACAGGACGAGCGCGGCGCGGGTGGCGTCGGTGCGCGGGGCCCGGCCGCACAGCACCAGGCCGGCGACGAGCGCGAGGAAGGCGAAGGGGATCAGCCAGGAGATCTGGCCGCCGAGGATGTCGTTGAACATCCGGCCGAGGCCCGCGGTGCCGGCGAAGGTGCCGCCTCCGCCGCCCCCGCCTCCGCCGTTGCCCTCGCCGCCGAGGACCCGGCCCAGGCCGTTGTAGCCCATGATCAGGTTCCAGGCGGAGCCGTCGGTGGAACCGCCGATGTAGGGCCGGTCGTCGGCGGGCACGAGCGAGACCGCCGTCGCCCACCAGAAGCTGGAGACCGCCAACGCCACCGCCGCGAGGGCCAGGTTGACGACCTTCTTCCTCCAGCCGAGCCGCGACGCGTACACGTACACCGCGAAGACGGCGGGCAGGGCGATGTAGCCCTGGAGCATCTTGGTGTTGAAGGCGAGCCCGAAGAGGACCGCCGAGCCGATGAGCGGCAGCAGCCTGTCGGTGCGCACCGCGCGCAGCGCGAGGGCCGCGCCGCCGACCATCAGCAGGACGAGGAGGGTGTCGGGGTTGTTGTCCCGGTTGATCGCGACGGTGATCGGGGTCAGTGCGAGGACGAGCGCGGCGATCGCGGCCGCCGCGTGCCCGAACACCCGCTTCACGGAGGTGTGCAGGATCCAGATCGTGCCGAGGGCGGCCGCGACCTCGGGCAGCATCATCTGCCAGGTGCCGAAGCCGAAGATCCGGCACGACAGCCCCATGACCATCAGCGCGAACGGCGGCTTGTCGACGGTGAGGAAGTTGCCCGCGTCGAGCGACCCGAAGAACCAGGCCTTCCAGCTCTGCGTACCGCTGTAGATCGCGGAACTGTAGAAGCTGTTCAGGCCGGCCCCGGACAGGTTCCAGCTGTAGAGGACGCCGGCCAGGACCAGGATCGCGAGCAGCGCGGGCAGCGACCAGCGCGGGGCCTTGTCCGGGGATGCCGCGGGCGGGGCCGGTGGCGGCCAGTCGGCGGACACGGTCTCGGTGTGGGGGTGGGGATCGGTGGCAGATGTCACCCGGGCATCGTGCAGAGGGGGCTTGGGTGAGGGCTGTGACGTACCTGGCTCCATCCTGTGAAATCGCCACGGGTTGAGTAACGACTCGCACAACCATTCCCCATGCGTACAACCATTCACCCGAACCCGAGAGTCAACAGGGCATGACTCGGGGGATATCAAGACACGCGAAATGGATCGCGACGGGCGCGCTGGCCGCGTGCGTCGCCGCCGCCACGCCGGCCGCCGCCGCGACCGCACCGGCCGTCAGCTGCACGTCCGCGAAGGCGGGCCTCGCCGACAAACTGAAGCGGGACATCACGTCCGCCCTCTCCCACCGCTCGGGCACGATCGCCGTGGGCCTCTACGACCGTACGACCAAGACCACCTGCACCCTGCGCTCCTCCACCGCCTACGACTCCGCGAGCGTCGTCAAGGTGACCGTCCTCGCCACGCTGTTGTGGGACGCGAAGAAGCACAACAGGTATCTGACCGACCGTGAGAGCACCCTCGCCAAGGCCATGATCACCAAGTCGGACAACGACGCGACCAGCAAGCTGTGGCGGCAGCTCGGCCTGACGAAGATCAAGGGATTCCTCACCGCGGCCGGCATGACGCAGACCAAGCCCGGGGCGAACGGCTACTGGGGCCTGACCCAGATCACCGTCACCGACGAGCAGAAGCTGCTCAAGCTGGTCACCGCGAAGAACACGGTCCTGAGCGACAACGCCCGTGCCTACATCCTCAAGTTGATGGGCCAGGTCATCTCGTCGCAGCGCTGGGGCACACCGTACGGCGCCGGATCGGGCATCTCCTGGCACGTCAAGAACGGCTGGCTGCAGCGCTCCACCCACGGCTGGCGGGTGCACAGCGTCGGCACCTTCAAGGGCGGCGGCCACGACTACATGATCACGGTGCTCACCCACGGCAACAGCACCATGAACTACGGCATCACGACGATCCAGGGCGTCGCGAAGGTCATCCACCGGGATCTCGCGGCGAGCTGACGCCTGCCGGACTCCCGTACGTCACCGACCCGCCCTACGGTGACGCCCATGCAGCTGAGAACCGTACTCGCCACCACCACCGCGGCCCTGGCGGCGGCGGCCTGCCTCACGGCCACAGGCCCGGCGCAGGCCGCCGCGCCGGTGCGCCACGCCTGCTCCCCGTCCGTCTCCCTCGACCGCTTCTCCGACGCGCTCGACAAGACGACGTACGACGGCACCTTCGTCGGCAACCTCTCCGCGCTCGCGGTGGACCGGGACGGCTCGCTCGCCGCCCTCTCGGACCGCTCCTCGCTGTTCTCCCTGGACGCGAAGACCCTCGCGCCGACGGCGGTCGTCCCGCTCGCCGACGAGAAGGGCGCCGCGCTGGACTCCGAGGGCCTGGTGATCGACCGGGACGGCACCCGGCTGATCACGTCGGAGACCGAGCCGTCGATCCGCCGCTACGGCACCGACGGCACGATCCTCGACCGCCTCCCCGTCCCGGCCTCCCTCCAGGTGGCCCCGGCCGGCCGCGCCACGTCGAACCAGACCTTCGAGGGCCTGACCCTCATGAACGGCGGCCACACCCTGCTCGCCTCCATGGAGTACGCGCTCTCCGGCGACACGGCCGGCACCGTCCGCTTCCAGACCTGGCGGCGCCACCACGGCAGTTTCGAGCTCGCGGCCCAGTACGCCTACCGCACCGACGCCGCCTTCCTCGGCGTCCCCGAGGTCCAGGCCCTCCCCGACGGCCGCCTCCTCGTCCTGGAGCGCGGCTTCACCTCCGGCGTCGGCAACACGGTCCGCCTGTACCTGGCCGACCCCCGCCACGCGACGGACACGAGCGGCGTCGAGAACCTGGCGGGCCAGTCCGGTGTGCGCCTGATCAAGAAGACCCTGCTCACGGACATCGCGAGCTGCCCGACCCTGGGCGCGACGGCCAAGCAGCCCCAGCCGAACCCGCTCCTCGACAACATCGAGGGCATGGCCGTCACGGGCGTGAGCAAGGGCCGCCTCAAGGTCCTCCTGGTCAGCGACGACAACCAGAACACGGTGCAGACGACCCGGTTCTACTACCTCAGGGTGCGGGTCTGACCGGGTCTGACCCTCGAAAATGTTGCGGAGGGATGAAATCCGCTTAATTTCGCGTTGGTGCCTTCCGGTAGATCAGGTCGAGGGACAAACCGGAGGGCACCGCGTGGAACCGCAACGGGGATGGGCACGACGACTGGCAGGGTACGCCTGGCGCTACCCCAAGGACGTCGTCCTCGCTCTGGTCTCATCCCTCGGCGGCATGGCCGTCATGGCGATCGTCCCCCTGATCACCAAGGTGATCATCGACGACGTCATCGGCGACCACACCCGGGACATGGCCCCCTGGGCCGGCGGCCTGGTCGTCGCGGCAGTCCTCGTCTACGTCCTCACCTACATCCGCCGCTACTACGGCGGCCGCCTCGCCCTCGACGTCCAGCACGACCTCCGCACGGAGATGTTCGGCACGATCACCCGCCTGGACGGCCGCCGCCAGGACGAGCTGTCCACGGGCCAGGTCGTCGGCCGGGCCACCAGCGACCTCCAGCTGATCCAGGGCCTGCTCTTCATGCTGCCGATGACGATCGGCAACTTCGCCCTCTTCCTGATCTCCCTGATCGTGATGGCCTGGCTGTCGATCCCGCTCACCCTGGTCGCCCTCGCGGTGGCACCGGCCCTGTGGTGGATCGCGAGGCGCTCCCGCTCCAAGCTGCACCCCGCCACCTGGTACGCCCAGGCCCAGGCCGCCGCCGTCGCGGGCGTGGTCGACGGCTCCGTCAGCGGCGTACGCGTGGTCAAGGGCTTCGGCCAGGAGGACCAGGAGACCGGGAAGCTCAGGGAGGTCGGCCGCCGCCTCTACGCGGGCCGCCTGCGCACGATCCGCTTCAACTCGAAGTACACCCCGGCCCTCCAGGCCGTCCCCGCCCTCGGCCAGGTCGCGATGCTGGCCGTCGGCGGCTGGCTCGCGGTCCGCGGTCACATCACGCTCGGCACCTTCGTCGCCTTCTCCACCTATCTCGCCCAGCTCGTCGGCCCGGTCCGCATGCTCGCCATGGTCCTCACGGTCGCCCAGCAGGCCCGCGCCGGCACCGAGCGCGTCCTGGAGCTGATCGACACCGAGCCGTACCTGAAGGACGGCACCAAGGAACTCCCCGCCGACGCCCCGGCCACGGTCGAGTTCGACGACGTGTCCTTCGGCTACGACCACGAGCGCCCTGTTCTCGACGGCCTCAGCTTCGAGATCCGCGCCGGCGAGACCCTCGCGGTCGTAGGCTCTTCCGGCTCGGGCAAGTCCACCGTCTCCCTGCTCCTGCCGCGCTTCTACGACGTCACCCACGGCGCCGTCCTCATCGGCGGCCACGACGTCCGCGAGCTCACCCTCGACTCGCTGCGGGCCGCGATCGGCCTGGTCCCCGAGGACTCCTTCCTGTTCTCGGACACGGTCCGGAACAACATCGCGTACGGCCGTCCCGAGGCGACGCAGGAGGAGGTCGAGAAGGCCGCCCGCGCCGCCCAGGCGGACCGTTTCATCGCCGAGCTCCCCCTGGGCTACGACACCAAGGTCGGTGAACACGGCCTCACCCTCTCCGGCGGCCAGCGTCAGCGCGTCGCGCTCGCCCGCGCGATCCTCACCGACCCGCGCCTGCTCGTCCTGGACGACGCCACCTCCGCCGTGGACGCGCAGGTCGAGCACGAGATCCACGAGGCCCTGAAGCAGGTCATGGAGGGCCGCACCACCCTCCTCATCGCCCACCGCCGCTCCACCCTGAACCTCGCCGACCGCATCGCCGTCCTGGAGAACGGCCGCCTCGCCGACCTCGGCACCCACGAGGAACTCCAGCGCCGGTCGCCCCTCTACCGCCGCCTGCTCACCGACCCCGACGGCCTCGGTGGCACCTCCCCGGGCCACGCCCACCCGGTTGCCGTACAAGCCGCGGACGAGGACACCTCCGTACGCGACGAGCTGGACGCCGAGTTCGACGCCGAGCGCGGAGTCACCCCCCGCCTGTGGACCGGCGACCGCGAGCCCAAGGACACGGCGCTGGCCGGCACCCCGGCCACCCCCGAACTCCTCGCCGAGGTCGACGCCTTGCCCCCGGCGACGGACACCCCCGACATCGACGAGGGACGCGCGGTCACGCCCGAGGAGTCGTACGGCCTGCGTCGGCTGCTGCGGGGCTTCGGCCGCCCGCTCCTGATCAGCCTGGGCCTGGTCGCCGTGGACGCCGGCATGGGCCTGCTGCTCCCGGTGATGATCCGGCACGGCATCGACGACGGCGTGTCGCGGATGGCGATGGCCGCGATCTGGACGGCGACCCTGTTCGCCCTGCTCTCGGTCCTCGCCCAGTGGGCGGCTCAGATCGGCGAGACCCGGATGACCGGACGCACCGGCGAGCGGGTCCTGTACTCCCTGCGTCTGAAGATCTTCGCCCAGCTCCAGCGGCTCGGACTCGACTACTACGAGCGGGAGCTGACGGGCCGGATCATGACGAGGATGACGACGGACGTCGACGCCCTCTCGACCTTCCTGCAGACCGGCCTGGTCACCGCGTTCGTCTCGGTCGTCACCTTCTTCGGCATCATGGGCGCCCTGCTGGTGATCGACGTACAGCTGGCGCTGGTCGTCTTCGCGACGCTCCCGCCGCTGATCGTCGCCACGTACTTCTTCCGTAAGGCGAGCGTGAAGGCGTACGAACTCGCCCGTGAACGCGTCTCGGTGGTCAACGCCGACCTCCAGGAGTCGGTGTCCGGGCTGCGGATCGTGCAGGCGTTCCGCCGGGAGCGGGACGGCGGGGCGCGCTTCGCGGAGCGCAGCGACAGTTACCGCCAGGCCCGCGTCCGGGGCCAGTGGCTGATCTCGATCTACTTCCCCTTCGTCCAGCTGCTGTCCTCGGTGGCCGCCGCGGCCGTGCTGATCGCGGGCGCGGGCCGAGTGGACGCGGCGACCCTGACGACCGGCGCCCTGGTGGCCTACCTCCTCTACATCGACCTGTTCTTCGCCCCTGTCCAGCAGCTCTCCCAGGTCTTCGACGGTTACCAGCAGGCGACCGTCTCCCTGGGGCGCATCCAGGAGCTGCTCCAGGAACCGACGTCCACGAAGGCGGCCGAGGAGCCCCTGGACGTGCTGTCGTTGCGGGGCGAAGTGGCCTTCGAGAACGTGCACTTCGCGTACGGCGACGACGAGGAGGCCCTCGGCGGCATCGACCTGAAGATCCCCGCCGGTCAGACGGTCGCGTTCGTCGGCGAGACGGGCGCGGGCAAGTCCACCGTGGTCAAGCTGGTGGCCCGGTTCTACGACCCGACGGGCGGCCGGGTGACGGTCGACGGCACGGACCTGCGCGCCCTGGACCTGACCTCCTACCGCCACCGCCTCGGCGTGGTCCCCCAGGAGGCCTACCTCTTCCAGGGCACGATCCGCGACGCCATCGCCTACGGCCGCCCGGAGGCCACCGACGCCGAGGTCGAGGCGGCGGCCCGCGCGGTCGGCGCCCACGAGATGATCGCCACACTGGAGGGCGGCTACCTCCACGAGGTCGCCGAACGCGGCCGCAACCTCTCCGCGGGCCAGCGCCAGCTGATCGCGCTGGCCCGGGCGGAACTGGTCGACCCGGACATCCTGCTCCTCGACGAGGCCACGGCAGCCCTGGACCTCGCCACCGAGGCCCTGGTCAACCAGGCCACCGACCGTCTCGCGGGCCGCCGTACGACCCTCGTCGTGGCCCACCGCCTGACCACGGCGGCCCGCGCGGACCGGGTCGTGGTGATGGCCCACGGCCGCGTGGTCGAGGACGGAACCCACGATGAGCTGCTCGCGCTGGACGGGCGGTACGCCGAGTTGTGGCGGACTTTCGTGGGGGAGCCGGTCGAGGTGTCCGGCTGACGGTCGTGCAACCGTCCGACATATGTTCTGCGTCCGTACACCTGTACGCCCAAGAGCTGCGGGAGGGACGGCAGTGAAGAGTGGAGCGATACGGCGGCTGGCGGTGGGACTGGCCGTGACGGTGGCGGCCGGGATGCTCGGGGTCGCCGTGCCGGGACAGGCGCAGGCCGCGGCCTCGTCCTGCGAGGGGCGCAAGGTCAGGTCGTTCCCGTTCTCCACCGGCACCGTGGAGGTGTACAAGCGGCGCGGTTACGTGTGCGCGGTGACACTTCCCAAGCGCCCCGGGGTCCGGCAGCACATGAAGGTGAGTCTGCGGGCGTACGGGCTGCGGCCGGTCGAGGACGTGGGCCGGTACAAGTACCGGGCAGGTCCGGTCACCGTGCACGCCGGGCAGCGGAAGGTGTGGGTGAAGGGCGAGGTCGGCCGGGGCAAGTACGACTCGGACGGCTGGATTCGGCTCTGAGACACAGGTTTCTCACAGGGTTTTCCCCATCATGGCGTCACCTCCCCTGGTGCGGACCGGACTTGCGCCGCTAGCGTCCGGCGCACATCTGTACTCACAGGGGAGGGTGCATGCGCAAGGCGCTCAGATGGCTCCTCACGCTGGTCGTGCTCATCGGCACGGTCAGTACGGCAGGGGCGGCCACCGCCGCCGAGCCGGAGGCCGACGGCACCAGTGCCGCCACCGACATCAAGGACCAGCTCCTCGCCATCCAGGGGATGAGCCTGATCGAGGAGAAGCCGTACACCGGCTACCGCTTCTTCGTCCTGAACTACACCCAGCCGGTCGACCACCGGCACCCGTCCAAGGGCACGTTCCAGCAGCGCATCACCGTGCTGCACAAGGACGCCGGCCGGCCGACGGTCTTCTACACCGGCGGCTACAGCGTCTCGACGACGCCGAGCCGCCGCGAGCCGACCCAGATCGTGGACGGCAACCAGGTCTCCATGGAGTACCGCTTCTTCACGCCCTCCCGGCCCGACCCGGCCGACTGGACCAAGCTGGACATCTGGCAGGCCGCCAGCGACCAGCACCGCATCTTCAAGGCGCTGAAGAAGATCTACTCGAAGAACTGGATCTCCACGGGCGGCTCAAAGGGCGGCATGACCGCCACCTACTACGAGCGCTTCTACCCGCGCGACATGGACGGCGTCGTCGCGTACGTCGCCCCCAACGACGTGGTGAACAACGAGGACTCCGCCTACGACCGCTTCTTCGAGAAGGTCGGCACCGAGGAGTGCCGCGACCGGCTGAACGCGGTGCAGCGCGAGGCCCTGGTGCGGCGCGAGCCGCTGGAGAAGAAGTACGCCCAGTACGCGGCGGCGGAGGGCTTCACCTTCACCACCGTCGGCAGCCTGGACCGGGCCTACGAGGCCGTCGTCCTCGACTACGTCTGGGGCTTCTGGCAGTACAACCTGCTGGCCAACTGCGGCGACGACGAGCTGATCCCGCCGAACGCGAAGACCGCGACCGACGACCAGATCTGGAACTCCATCGACACCGTCTCCGGGTTCTCCTTCTACACCGACCAGGGCCTGGCACCGTACACGCCGTACTACTACCAGGCCGCCACCCAGCTCGGCGCCCCGACGATCCACTTCCCGCACATCGAGAAGAAGTACATCCGCTACGGCTACCAGCCGCCGCGCAACTTCGTCCCGCGGGACATCCCGACGAAGTTCCAGCCGTACGCGATGCGGGACGTGGACAACTGGGTGCGGAACAACGCCCGTCACATGCTCTACGTCTACGGCCAGAACGACCCGTGGGGCGCGGAGCGGTTCCGCGTCGACAAGGGAGCGAAGGACGCGTACGTGTTCACCGCGCCCGGCATGAACCACGGGGCGAACGTCGCCGGTCTGGTCGCCGACCAGAAGGCGTTCGCCACGGCCAGGATCCTGGCCTGGGCGGGCGTCCCGGCCGCGGCCGTTACCGAGGCGAAGCCGCTCGCGAAGTTCGACAAGAAGCTGGACGTCCGTGACGTGGAGCGCGAGCCCGCTCTGCGTCCGTAGTCCGCTCGCCGCGCCCGGCCGGGATCACAACGGCCGGGCGCAGCCCACCGGCTGAGCGCCGCCGAGCTGGACGTACAGGGCTGTCGACAGCGGGCACCGGCTGCGCTCGGCGACCGCCTGCACCACCTTGTACTGCGGTCTCTTCGCGCCCTTGCCGTCACACGCGGTCTCCCTGACCTGCCCGCTGCCCGAGCTGTACACGCAGTCGCCGACGATGGTCCGCGGCCCGCCCCCGCCGCCGGGGTCACCGGGGTGCGGCGGTTGCAGGTTGCGCATGCAGGCGTATCCCTGCGGCACCGCCCCGTCGCCGTCCTCGTCGGAGATCTGGCTCTGCTCGCTGATGTGCAGCACGAAGTCGGTGGTCGCCGGGCACGGCGGCCCGCCGGACGGGGTGCCGTCGTGCCGGGCCACGACCCGTGCCGCCGCCCGCTCACTGGTGCAGGGCACCTCGGTGAAGCTGGCCTTGCCGAAGGAGCTGCACTCGTCGACCGCGAGGAACACCGCGCCGAAACCGGAGGCCCGGGTCGCGGACGGCGAGACCGAGGCCGTGGCGCCGGTCGGGTCGTCGCTCTCCCCGCCGGCCGCCGGCTGGGTGCACCCCGTCAGCAGGGCGGCGAGCAGCGCCGGCAGTACACACACCACCCCCGTGGAAAACCTGTCGCGCATCGCCATCCCCCCGCACTACCCCCACCGCCCAGCGTGACCGTCGCGACGGGGCCACGCCAGACGTGTGGGGTCCTTTGCGCCTTTCGGGGGTGATGTACGAGTTGCGAGTCGTACGGGAACTACGTCCCGCGCGCTATCGGCCGTACGACAGCCCGTACCCGACCGGGTACAGCACCTTCGCCGGATCGTCCGCCCGCTGCACCGGCACCGGCAGCTTCCCGCGCGGTGCCGCCTTTCCGGCGATCACCCGTGCCGCCGCCCGCAGTTCGACATCGGTCCAGGAGTAGGCCGCCAGGTATGCCGGGACAGTGGGGAGTCGGGCCACGTCGTAGGGATTGCGGATCGCGACGGCCACCACCGGCCTCCCGGTCGCCACGAGCTGCTCGACGAGCGTCTTCTGGGCGGCCGTGATGTTGTACGTCCCCACGATCACCGCGTCCGCGTCCTGCGCGGCGGCGACGGCCTGGGCGACGGTGGCCGCCGAGGGGGCCGTACCGGTCGGCAGGGCGGTGGCCGTGAAGCCGAGTTCGGTGAGGGCGGTGGCCAGGACCCCGGTCGGCGGGCCCGTCGTACCGGAGGGAGAGGCGGGGTCGGCGCCCACCACCAGCAGCTTGCGATGGGTGCTGCGGTTCAGGGGCAGCAGTCGCCTCTCGTTGACCAGCAGGGTCGTCGTCCGCTCGGCGATCCGGTCGGCTTCGGCGAGGTGGGCCGGGGTGCCGACGGACCGGGTGACGCCGCCGTGGCTGACGTACGGCTCCTCGAAGAGCCCCAGCCGGGCCTTGAGCCGCAGGATCCGCAGGATCGACTCGTCCAGCCGCGCCTCGGTGAGCTCGCCGTCCTGTACGGCCTTCAGGACGGCGTTCCACGCGATGTCCAGGGAGGGCGGGTTGAGGAGCTGGTCCACACCGGCCTTGAGGGCGAGTACGGGGACGCGGTCGTCGCCGTACTTCGTGCGGACGCCCTCCATGCCGAGGGAGTCCGTGACCACGACCCCGTCGTAACCGAGTTCGCCGCGCAGGATGCCGGTGAGGATCGGGTGGGAGAGGGTGGCCGGGTCGCCGGAGTCGTCGAGGGCCGGGAACTGGATGTGCGCGGTCATGATCGAGTCGATGCCGGCGCGGATCGCGGCCCGGAAGGGAACGGCGTCCAGCTTCTCCCACAGTTCCCGGCTGTGGGTGATGACCGGGAAGCCGTAGTGGCTGTCGACGGCGGTGTCCCCGTGCCCCGGGAAGTGCTTGGCGGTCGCGGTGACCCCGGCGCCCTGGTACCCGGCGACCTCGGCGGCCACGAGCCCGGCGACCGCGCCGGCCTCGGAGCCGAAGGAGCGGACGCCGATGACGGGGTTGGCCGGGTTGACGTTGACGTCGGCGACGGGGGAGTAGTTCTGCCGGATGCCGATGGCTCGCAGTTCCTGCCCCGCGATCCGGCCGAGGGTGCGGGCGTCTTTGCGCGCGCCACCCGCACCGATCGCCATCGCGCCCGGGAAGAGGGTCGCGGGCTCACCTACCCGGCAGACGATCCCGTGCTCCTGGTCGGTGGAGACGAGGACGGGCAGTCCGCGCGGCTGTCGCAGTGACGCCTTCTGGATGCCGTTGGACAGGTCGGCCATCTGGTGCGGGTCACGGGTGTTGTGCGCCCAGGTGAAGTAGATGATCCCGCCCACCCGGTACCTGGCGATCATCTCGGCGGCCGTACGGACGCCGATCTCCTTGAGGTTGGCGTCGATGTCGGCCTGGTCGGGGGCGGTGGCGGAGTGGCCGTAGACCCGCATCACGAAGAGCTGGCCGACCTTCTCCTCGAGCGTCATACGGGAGATGAGGGAGCGGAGCTTCTTGTCGCTGGCGTGTGCGGTCCCGCTGATGGCGAGTGAGGCGGCGACGCCTGCTGTGGCGGCGAGGACGGTACGTCTGGAGGGCACGTGCGCTCCTTCCGGAGGTGATCCGCTGAAGGAAACTTCCGAGGGGTCACCAATATCCGGGAAGTTTCTGCCAGTCAAGGGAGCGCGCAGCAACCAGGGAGGGGCCGCCATCGGCGCAGTTGGAGGGGGGCGCGCCGATGACGGCGTGCTGCCGGCCGCAGTACGGAGGAGAGGGTTGGTCAGCGTTCGCAGCCAGCAGCGAGGCCGACGCCGTACCACGGTGACTCTCCGGCAGCTTGCGCATTGGACGAGCGGCGGCGGGGCGGGGTTCCCGGCTTTGGCCTGATTTCCCCAAGTTGGTGCGGCCGGGGTCAACGGGACGGATGAGCCGACATATCGGGCCGGCCACGCCCCCGCGCAGGGTCGGTGCATGGCGTGGCACGGGACGGCGGCCGACTCGTACTACGAGCTTCAGGTGCAGACGGACCGCAAGGCGCCGCTGCCGGACGACCGGTGGAGGCGGGGGCCACGCTCCGGGCGTCGCGCCTGACCGAGGTCCACCCCGTGGACGTCCCGGCGTCTGAGGTGGTCGTGGGCGATCATGAGGGGCATGCCCGCCGACACGCCCGCCCCGCAGACCCTCTCGCTCCCCGGCTCGAAGTCCATCACCGCCCGGGCCCTCTTCCTGGCCGCCGCGGCCGACGGAGTGACCACCCTCGTACGCCCCCTCCGCTCGGACGACACGGAGGGCTTCGCCGAGGGCCTGGTACGGCTGGGCTACCGGGTGGGCCGTACACCGGACGCGTGGCAGGTGGACGGCCGCCCGCAGGGACCGGCGCTCGCCGAGGCGGACGTGTACTGCCGTGACGGCGCGACGACCGCCCGCTTCCTGCCCACCCTGGCCGCGGCCGGCCACGGAACATACCGTTTCGACGCCTCGCCCCAGATGCGCAGGCGTCCCCTGCTGCCGCTGTCGCGTGCGCTGCGCGACCTGGGCGTGGACCTGCGGCACGAGGAGGCGGAGGGGCACCACCCGCTGACGGTGCGGGCGGCGGGCGTGGAGGGCGGCGAGGTGACGCTGGACGCGGGCCAGTCCTCCCAGTACCTCACCGCACTCCTGCTGCTGGGCCCCCTGACCCGCCGGGGCCTGCGCATCCGCGTCACGGACCTGGTGTCGGCGCCGTACGTCGAGATCACCCTCGCGATGATGCGGGCGTTCGGGGTGGAGGTGGCGAGGGAGGGCGACGTCTTCGTGGTCCCGCCGGGCGGCTACCGCGCCACGACCTACGCGATCGAGCCCGACGCGTCCACGGCGAGCTACTTCTTCGCGGCGGCGGCGGTGACCCCGGGCGCCGAGGTGACGGTCCCGGGCCTGGGCACGGGCGCGCTCCAGGGCGACCTCGGCTTCGTGGACGTGCTGCGGCGGATGGGGGCGGAGGTGTCCGTCGGCGCCGCGGCCACCACGGTCCGGGGCACCGGCGAACTGCGCGGCCTCACGATCAACATGCGGGACATCTCGGACACGATGCCGACGCTCGCGGCGATCGCCCCCTTCGCCTCCGCCCCCGTCCGCATCGAGGACGTGGCGAACACACGGGTGAAGGAGTGCGACCGCCTGGAGGCCTGCGCGGAGAACCTGCGGCGGCTGGGCGTGCGGGTGGCGACGGGCCCGGACTGGATCGAGATCCACCCGGGGGTGGCTCCTTCGGCAGACACCCGCATCACGACGTACGGCGACCACCGCATCGTCATGTCCTTCGCGGTCACCGGCCTTCGGGTACCGGGAATCTCGTTCGACGACCCCGGATGCGTGCGCAAGACTTTCCCCGGTTTCCATGAGGCGTTCGCGGAGCTGCGAAGGACCATCGGGGGTTGAAGGGCGTTGAGTTTCCAGTTGGAAGGGCCGGTCCTGGCAGGCGAGTTGGTGCGCCTGGAACCGCTGGACCACGGGCACACGGCGGACCTGGCCAGGGCGGCGGAGGAGAACCGCGGCACGTACGAGTTCACCTGGGTGCCCAGGGCCGACGAGGTCGGTGACTACGTCGACGCGCAGCTCGCGCGGGCGGCGACGGGGCGGCTCGCGCCGTACGCGCAGGTGTCGGTCGCGACGGGGCGGGCGGTGGGGGCCACGTCGTTCTGGGAGCCGCGGTGCTGGCTGTCGGAGGACCGACTCGACGCCGTGGAGGTCGGTTTCACCTGGCTGGCGGGCTCGGCGCAGGGCACGGGCATCAACGCCGAGGCCAAGCTGCTGCTCTTCCGGCACGCCTTCGAGGAGTGGGGCGTCGCACGCGTCGACCTGAAGACGGACGCCCGCAACGAACGCTCCCGCGCGGCGATCCAGAGCGTCGGCGCCCGCTTCGAGGGCGTCCTGCGGAACTGGTCGCGCTCCTGGGCGCCCGGTGAGGACGGACGGCTGCGGGACTCGGCGATCTTCTCGATCACGGCACAGGAGTGGCCGGGGTGCCGGAAGCGGCTGGAGGAGCGGGTGGCGGGGTTCGTGGCGCGGCGGGGGTAGTTGTGCCCCTGCGCTCTGGTTGGTTGTTTGGCAGCCTCACCCCGGCAACGTAGTCAGACATTCATATCCCGAACTGTGGACTGGTGGACTTGGGAGCCCGGATCGATTCCGCTCCTGACATGTGCCTGCCGAGTTCATCACTCAAAAGTGTTGACGTGCTGCACTCAGTGAACTTAGATCTTCAACTTATAAAGATCCTTTAAGGGTGGGGTGGCGGGGGCTATGGGGTGGGGTGTGTCGCGCCGTCATGTCGGCGTGCAGGGCAGTGGCCCGGAACGTAGACGGTGTGGCGGAAGGCGGTTCTTTGCTGGCGCGGCGGTGACGGCGTTGCTGGCAGGGCTTCCGGTCTTGGGGGTGTCCGTGCCGGCGGCTCGCGCGGATGCGACGTCGGAGGCGCAGGCTGCTTCGACGCAGGCGGCTGAGTCCGGTGAACGGGTCGAGGTGGTGGGCCAGCGCACTGAGTACTCGTCGACGTACGCCAACCCTGACGGTCTGACCTTCAAACTGGTGCAGTCGGCAGTTCCGTGCGGGCCAAGCTTCCTGATGGTTCGTGGGCGGCACCGGATGCGACGTTGGAACGGCGCCCGGACGGCTCGATCGGGCCGAAGGCGGCCGTGCTGAACGTCTCGCTGTCCGGTGGCGGCGATGGCGCCGATCTGGTGACGCTGGCTGACGACGGCATGTCCCTGTCGTTGGGCTGGCCTGGGGCGCTTCCCGAGCCGGCGCTGGAGGGTGCGTCCGCGCTGTATGCGGACGTGCTGCCGGGTGTGGACTTGCGCATGACGGCCACGGTCGAAGGCGTTCGGCAGGTGCTGGTGGTCAAGAGCGCGGCCGCGGCCGCCAATCCGCAGTTGAAGAAGCTCGATTTCTCCCTGCAGGCCAAGGGCCTCACCATCCGCGACGGGGGCGGGAGCCTGTCTGCGGTGGACGCCAACGGCAACACGGTCTTCCGTGCCCCGTCCGCGCAGATGTGGGACTCCGCAGGGGACTCGGTCTCCTCCTCGCCGAGTGCCTCGTCGGCGAACGCGTCGCAGGCTTCGTTCAGTCTGGCGTCGGCGGCCGGCACCTCGGCAGCGGACGAGGACGGGTCCGGTGAGGCATCGGCAGATCCGGCGGATGGCCCGGGCGAGGGCGATGCCTCGGTGATGTTGCCGGTGTCGGCGGATGCGGATTCGGTGACGGTGGTACCGAACGCGGAGCTCCTTACCGGCGAGGACACGGTGTACCCGCTGTATATCGACCCGGATGTGTCGTGGGGCGAGTCGGAGCGCACGCTGCTGTCCTCTGACGGGGACACGTTCTACAACTTCTCCGGCGGTGACGACGGCAAGGGCGTCGGCTACTGCGACACTTATGTGACCGGCGGCTACGCCTACTACTGCGGTTCGGGTTACAGGAACCGGATGTACTTCGAGTTCTCGCCGAGCCAGCTGGCGGGCAAGCAGGTGCTGGATGCAACCTTCCGGATCACCGAGCGATTCTCGATGTCCTGCGAACCGACCTGGGTGGATCTGGCGCGTACCGGGAACATCTCCTCGTCTACCAAGTGGCCGGGGCCGACGGCGAACTGGGACCTGATGGTCGACCGGTACGTATCGGCGGGCCGGGGTTCGGCCTGCGATCCGAGCCAGCCGGACGCGCCGATTGAGTTCAACGACAACCCGGACGAGACCAACGAGAACCTCACCTCGACCGTGAAGAAGTTCGCGGCCGGTGACATCTCCCGTCTCACTCTGATGCTGAAGGCGCACGACGAGTCCGACCCCAACGGCTGGAAGCGGTTCGACGACGACGCGACCCTGGACGTGGACTTCGTCGGCATTCCGGCCAAGCCCACCGCGATCGGCCTGGTCACCGGTGATGGCACCCAGTGCGAGACCGACCAGAGCGATCCGTTGATCGTCTCGACCCCCAAGGCCCGGTTGACCGCGACCGTGCAGACCGCCAAGGGCGGCGAGGAGGACGCGCTGCTGCGCGCGGCTTTCGACGTGGACAAGTACACCGCCAGCAGCAATTCCTGGTCTCAGGCGGTCGATGAGATGGAGCGGCCCACCAGCGGCCACGCCGCCGACAACGCCCAGTTGTTCGCGGACACTCCGACGCTGACGGATGGCACGCTGTACCGCTACCGGACCTGGACCCGCTCGTACTACAACAGCTACAACAGCCATCTGTCCTCGGCGTCCAACGCTGCTACGAACGACTGGTGTTACTTCAAGGTTGATTCGTCTCGCCCGAAAGCCCCCGGAATCGCGGTGGCCAGCCCGTACTCCCGGTGCGCGTCCACCTGCGTGCCGGGTGGCGGACCGGGCGTCGATGCGTCCTTCACCTTCATTCCATCTTCGGGGGACACGAACACCGCCTACATGTACAAGTTGTCCACGGAGGTCTCCTGGTCTGCTCCGATCCCCGGCTCGACCGTGACCAAGGTCATCACTCCATCGGCACCGGGTACGTACACCATCTTTGTGCGTGCCAAGGACACCCTCGGCTGGGGTGCCCAAAACGCGATCGATTTCGTGGTCGACGAGGGCCCCGGTCCGGTCGGGCAATGGCATTTCGACGAGCCCAGCGGGGCTGCCGTCGACTCCTCAACCACGGTGACGGCCAACCAGGACAACGCCGCCCTCTCCGCCTCGGGCGCCTCCCGTGACGGACGCGGCCGACGTGGCGTCATCACCAAGGACGCCACCGGCAACGACCTCGGCACCCCGGTGACCGACACCGGGCTGACCCTGGACGGCTCCACCGGCTACGCGGCGACCTCCGGCGCGGTATTGGAGACCCGGGCCTCCTACACGGTCTCGGCGTGGGCCCGCATCGCCTCGGCCCCGGCCCACAACTACGCCGTCGTCTCGCAGGTGAGCAGCGACGCCACCGCGTCGGGCTTCTCGATCTACTACTCCACCTCCTACAAGGGCTGGATCTTCAACTGGCACTGGCGGGACGCCGCGGGGACCTCGCACATCGTCCGCTCCTACGCCAACCAGACCTCGGTCCCCTTCGGCGTGTGGACCCACCTGGCCGGCGTTTACGACTCGAAGGCCAAGACCATCCAGCTGTACGTCAACGGCAAGCCCCAGGGCTCCCCGGTCGTCCTGGACAGCGGGCAGCCCACGGCCGCCAACGGAAGCTTCCTGATCGGCCGGAGCCTCTACACGGCCGGATCTCCCACCGACTACTTCGGCGGCCAGATCGACGAGGTCCGGGCCTGGCAGGTCAATCTCACCGATGCCCTGATTTCCACGGACGCACGGCTGATGAACTCCAACGGCTATGCGGGTGCCGAGCTGGTGGCGTCCTGGAACCCGGCCGATCACAGCGGCACCACCCTCGCGGACAGCGACTCCGGCTACGGCCGCGCGCTCACTCTCTCCGGTGGCGCCTCGTTGGACGGTGAAGGGATCGTCCTCCACGGCGCGGACAGCGCGGCCACAGCCTCCGGGCCGCTGGTGGATGAGACCGGCTCGTTCACCGCGACCACCGCCGTGCAACTGGACGCTGATGCGCTGCTTGCCAAGAACATCGGCTACACCGCGCAGGTGATCGGTCAGCCCAGCGCCGACGGGTCCGCCTGGGGGTTTTGGTACGAGCTGAAGAACACCGACACTGACCTGGAGACAGACAAAACGATCCCAGTCGGCCTCTGGCACTTTGGACGCCTTGACCCCAACGGCGGCTTCACCGGCGTCACGTCCGACGCAGCAGCCATGCTGGGCAGCCCGGTCCGAATGACCGGGGTGTACGACGCCCAGTCCGGCACAGTCAGCCTCTATCTGGGCCTCAACCAGAACGGTGACGACACCGCCTACACGGCCGTCGTCGGATCCGGCGACTTCGCGGTCGGCAAGGGGTTCGCGAACTCTGCCTGGGGCCACTACTTGCCGGGATCCGTCACCGACATCCGGGTCTGGGCCGGCGCCATGGCCAGCCAGGACCAGATCCGCAACACCGTCGGGGACTGACCCCGAAGCATGGCACGGCCGGGCGGCGGCACAGGTCGCCGCCCGCCTCACACCTCGTCCGCTGTCGTCACCCGTGACGCGTGTTGCCGCCCGTGCCACCACTGAGTCTGCTGGGTCGCTGCCCGTAGCCCACGCCGCACTCTCGGACTTTCCCGATCTTTCTTCGCCTGGGGGTTTCGTGCGTATCCGAATACCAGCCCGATGGACGCCACTTGTGGTGACCCTGTCCCTGTCTTTGACCGTGCCAGTCGCTCTGACACCCGTCGCGGCTGCCGCGACAGGCGGTGGCCTGGGCAAGCCCGCGGTGGCCGAGCAGCGGGTGAGCAAGGTCCGGGAGGTGACCGGCCTGGGCGCCAAGAAGGCCCGCGCCACGGTCGCCAAGGCCAAGGCGGCCAACGCCGCGCAGGCCCAGCGGGCCGCAGCGGAACAGAAAGCGTCCTGGCCCGCGGCAGCCGAGGACACCGCGCAGATCCCGGGACACGGCAAGGCCAAGGTTACTGCCGGCGGACTGCCGGTCACGATTTCCTCCTCCAGTGCGAAGGACGACGCAGCCTCGGGCCAGGCCCGGGTACGCGTTCTGAGCCGCGAGGCCGCCACAGCCGCCGGTATCAAGGGGGTTTTGCTCACCGCGGACGCCACCGCCCCAGGCACGGCCGAAGTGAGTGTCGACTACTCGGCGTTCGCGTCAGGGTACGGAGGCGGCTGGTCCGGCCGCCTCCGCCTGGTCCAGCTGCCCGCGTGCGCCCTCACCACGCCGAAGAAGGCGGCATGCCGAGTTAAGACTCCGCTCGACTCGAGTAATGACATCTCGGGCCAGACCGTTTCGGCCAAGGTTGACCTCACCTCTCCTTCGGCCACGACCGCAACCAGCCTGCAGAGCACCTCCCAGACGGCGGCCGACGCAGCGTCCTCCGGCACGGTCCTCGCATTGACCGCGTCCGCCGGCGAGTCCGCCTCGGGCGCGGGCAACTACGCAGCTTCCCCGCTGTCGTCGTCCTCGACCTGGGAGGCGGGCGGCTCCTCCGGCGCGTTCACCTGGTCGTACCCGCTGAGCACCCCCCCTGCCGCGGCAGGCCCTGCCCCGTCGCTGTCGCTGTCGTACGACTCCGGCAGCTCGGACGGCAAGACGGCATCCACGAACAACCAGTCCACGCAGGTCGGCGAGGGCTTCGACCTCACCTCCTCCTACATCGACCGCTCCTACGGTGCCTGCGACAACGACGGCCAGGACGACAAGTACGACCAGTGCTGGAAGTACGACAACGCCTCGCTGGTCCTCAACGGCAAATCCAGCGAACTGGTCAAGGACGACATCGACGGCAAGTGGCGGCTGAAGAACGACGACGCCTCCACCGTCACCCACTCCACCGGCGCCGAGAATGATGACGACGGCAACGACAACATCGACGGCAAAGGCGAGTACTGGACCGTCACTACCGGAGACGGAACAAAGTACGTCTTCGGCCTCAACAAACTCAGCGGCGCCGGCACCGAGCGGACCAACTCCGTATGGACCGTCCCCGTCTACGGTGACGACTCCGGTGAGCCCGGCTACAACCAGGGCGACTCCTTCTCCGGCCGCTCTCTCACCCAAGCCTGGCGCTGGAACCTGGACTATGTCGTAGACCCGCACGGTAACGCGATGACGTATTGGTACACCGCCGAGACCAACTACTACGCCAAGAACGGCGCCGCCACCGCCACCACCGCCTACACGCGCGGCGGCTATCTCTCCAAGATCCTTTACGGGCAGAACAAGGACACCCTGTTCAGCGGGGTCACCTCGGACAAGGTCACCTTCTCCTACGACGAGCGCTGCACCGCCTCCGACTGCTCCTCGCTGACGGACTCCACCGCCGACAACTGGCCCGATGTCCCCTTTGACTCCGTGTGCAAGCAGGACGCGGACTGCGACGCCAAGAGCCCGTCCTTCTTCACCCGCAAGCGCTTGACCGGCATCGACACCTACGCCTGGTCGGCCGCGTCGAGCGCCTTCACCGCCGTCGACTCCTGGACGCTCACCCAGAAATTCCTGGACGGCGGTGACCTGGACGGGGACACCTCTGACCAGACGCTGGCGTTGATGTCCATCCGGCACACCGGCAAGAACGGCACCGACATCGCGCTGGATCCGGTGACCTTCGATTACCAGATGCGCCCCAACCGGGTCGACTCCAACGACGACGACATCCTTCCGCTGACCCGCCCGCGCATCGAGACGGTGACGTCCGAGACCGGCGCGATCACCACCGTGACCCTCTCCGACCCGGAATGTGTGCGCGGCTCCAACATGCCGGTCGCCGAGGACAACGACACCAAGAGCTGCTACCCGACCTACTGGCACATCAACGGCGCCGCCGAGTCATTGATCGACTGGTTCCACAAGTACCGCGTAACCGCGGTCCTCTCCTCGGACCCGGCCGGCAAGAACCTCGCGGTCGAACACGCCTACAGCTACGCCAACCCGGCCTGGCACTACAACGACGACCCCATCACCCCCGCAGACGAGCGCACCTGGTCCATCTGGCGCGGCTACGGCAAGGTCACCGAGACCACCGGCGCCTCCGGCGGCACCCAGTCCAAGACCGTGTCGCTCTACCTGCAGGGCATGAACGGCGACAAGCAGAAGAACGGCACCACACGTCCCGCGTCCGTCGCCGGAATCGACTTCAGCGGCCTGGACGTCGCCGACCAGACAGACAGCGACCCCTACGCCGGCCAACTGCGCCAGCAGATCACCTACAACGGCTCTACGCCGATTGCGGTCACCGTCAACGATCCCTGGCTGAAGAAGACAGCCACCCAGCACAAGTCGTACGCCGACATCGAGGCGTACTACGTCCGCACCGCGAAGTCCTACACCCACACCTACCTCACCGCCACGTCGAAGTGGCGCACCAGCGCCTCCTCAACCACCACCTTCGACGACTACGGCATGCCCACCAAGGTCTACGACGAGGGCGACACTGCCGTCACCGGCGACGAGACCTGCACCCGCACCTGGTACGCCCGCAACGACACGCTGGGCATCAACTCCCTCGTCTCCCGCACCCGCACGGTCGGCCAGCCCTGCTCGGTCGCCGAAACCTCCCTGTCCCTGCCCACCTCCACTGCTACGCGCGGTGACGTCCTGGCCGACTCCGCCACCGTCTACGACACCGCCACCGCCACTTCGTGGACCGCCTCCCAGACACCGACCAAGGGCGAGGTGACCTGGACCGGCCGCGCCTCCGCCTATCCCGCCACGGCCAGCAGCGGCGAGCGCTCCCCGAGTTCCTGGCAGACGCTCTCCAAGCTGACCTACGACACCCTCGGCCGCGTCCTTACGTCGTCCGACGCCGCCAGCAACACCACGACCACGGCCTACACCCCCACGGCCGCCGGCCCGCTGACCAAGACCAAGGTCACCAACCCCAAGTCCCAGAACGTCTACACCTACGCCGACTACGCCCGCGGCACACCCACCAAGGTCAACGACGCCAACAACAAGATCACCGAGAGCAGCTACGACGCGCTCGGCCGCAAGACAGCAACCTGGCTGCCCAACCGATCCCGGTCGCTGGAGCAGACCCCCAACTACACCTACGCCTACTCCGTCTCGAAGACCGAACCCTCCTGGACGTCTACCTCGACGCTCAAGGCCGACGGCAGCACGTACAACACCACGTACACCGTCTACGACTCCCTGCTGCGCACCCTCCAGACACAGTCCCCGACGCCGGTCGGGGGCCAGTTGCTGACGGACACCCGCTACGACAGCCGGGGCCTGGCCTACGAGACGTACGCCGACATCTTCGACTCCACGGCGACCCCGTCGGGCACTTACACCCGGGCGGAGTACGGCGAAGCGCCCAAGCAGACAGAGGTCGTCTTCGACGGCGCCGGGCGCCCTACTTCCAGCACCCTGCTCGTCTACGGCGTACAGAAATGGACCGTATCCAGCAGCTACACCGGTGACTCCACCGCCACCACCGCCCCCTCAGGCGGCTCCGCGGTACGGACCATCACCGATGCGCAGGGCCGGACGGTACAGCGCCGCGAATACGCCAGCACCTCCCCTGCCGACACGGCCTACGGAGCCACGGTCGGGGCCGCCTACACCTCCACCGCGTACACCTACACCCGCGACGGCAAGCAAGCCTCGATCACCGGCCCCGACAGCAAGTGGACCTACTCCTACGACCTCTTCGGTCGTCAGACTTCCAGCACAGACCCCGACAAGGGCACCGCAACCACCGGCTACACCAACCTCGACCAGACGTCCTGGACCAAGGACGGCGCGGGCCGCGTCACCGTCTTCGCCTACGACGTCCTCGGCCGCACCACCGACACGTGGAGCGCCGCCTCGACCGCCGATCTGACCTCCACGCTGGAGGAACAGGTCGACGCGAACAAGCTCACCCACTACGCCTACGACACCCTGGCCAAGGGCCAGCAGGACTCCTCCACCCGCTATGTCGGCGGAGCCTCCGCAAGTGGCAGTGCCTACACCAAGCAGGTCACGGCCTACGACAGCCTCTACCGCGCGACCACCACCCAGGTGGTCCTGCCCGCAGGCGACGCCCTGGTGAAGTCCGGCGCGGTCCCGTCCTCGACGCTGGCCTTCTCGACGTACTACAACATCGACGGCACCCAGCAGTACACCTCCGAGCCCGCAGCGGGCGGCCTCAGCGCCGAAACCGTCAACACCGACTACAACGGGCTCGGTCTGCCCACCGCCGTCAGCGGTACCACCGGCTACCTGCTGGGCGCCAGCTATTCCGCTCTCGGCCAGAGCGAACAGCTCACTCTGGGCACGTCCTCTGCGTCCGGCACCAAAAAGGCGTACATCACTAACAAGTACGAAGAGGGCACCGACCGGCTGACCGAATCCATGGTCACCGACCAGACCCACAGCTACCAGTTGCAGGACCTCAACTACACCTACGACGACGCCGGCAACGTCACCGCGATCACTGACCCCACCACCCTGGGCGGCACCAGTGCGGCCGACAACCAGTGCTTCACCTACGACGGCTACCGCCGTCTGACCAACGCCTGGTCGCCGGCCACCGCCGACTGCTCCACCAGTAAGCGCATTACCGCCAACCTCGGCGGCGCCAGCCCGTACTGGACCTCCTACACCTACACCGACTCCGGCCTGCGCAAAACCGAGACCGCCCACACCGCCAGCGCCGACACCACCAAGACCTACTGCTACAGCGCCACCAAGCCCCACCAGCTCGCCGCCACCACGACCGGCAGCACCTGCACCGGCGTCACCCCCACCTACGTCTACGACGACACAGGCAACACCACCACCCGCCTCGACGGCACCACCTCCCAGACCCTGGCCTGGGACAACGAAAGCCGCCTCAACCGGCTGGTGGAAGGCAGCAGCACCACCGGGTACGTCTACGACGCCGACGGAAGCCTGCTCATCCGCCGCAACACAGCCGGCGAGACGGTCCTCTACCTCGGCGCCACCGAAATCCACCTGGACACCAGCACCTCCACCACCAAGTACTGGGCCCAGCGCTACTACTCGGCCGGCCCCGCCGCCATCGCGGTCCGCAGCAACAAGTCCGGCACCTCAACCCTCTCCTACCTCGCCGCGGACCACCACGGCACATCCAGCCTCGCCCTGGACGCCACCACCCAGGCCATCACCAAGCGCTACACCACCCCCTTCGGAGCCGCCCGCACCGGCGGCACCGGAACCTGGCCGGACGACAAGACCTTCCTCGGCAAGAGCCGTGATTCATCTTCCGGCCTCACCCACATCGGCGCCCGCGAGTACGACCCCGTCCTCGCCCGATTCATCAGCGTCGACCCGCTCCTGGAAACCGACAAACCACAGACCCTCAACGGCTACACCTACAGCGCCAACAACCCCGCCACCTTCTCCGACCCCACCGGCGAAGGACTCGCCTGCGGCGCCGGCTTCGACGTCGGCTGCGGCAACGGCGTCGTCACCCACGGTGACGGCAGCCTGTCCAAGAACGGCAACCCAACCGGCGGCGGAGTAGCACCCGGGTGGAACACCGGCACCGCTTACACCAGCAGCACTGGCTCCACGATCACCACCACGAGCACCAACGGAGGCGGTGACGATGACGGAGGCGGCGGCTTCCTCCATTGGGTCTCCGGGGCTGTGGACACCACCATCAACTACGGCACCGCCATCCTCAGCCAGCCCGACGTCTGGATCGGAGCCCTCGAGACGATCGGCAGCGTCGGCCTGATCAACTACGGCGGCGAGATGTTCATCGGCGGTGCCCTCATTTGCACAACCGTCGCGGGGTGCGTCGTCGGAGCCCCCGCAGCGGCAGGCGGCGCCACCCTCGTCGGCGCCGGCGTCATGGGCGGCGCCGACGGCATCAACCGCATCGACAACGGCCTCAACAAAGCCCTCAACCAGGCACAACAGAGCGGTAGTCAGTCGGCTGCCACTGCGCCTGCGGCACCCTCGTGGATTCCTCAATCCGCGACCAGTAAGGTGCCTAGCGAATTGGGATCTGGTAAGGCCACGAAGAAGGGCATCGGTTGGCGCTGGAACGATGGGAAGGGGAACGGCGTCAGGATCGACCAAGGGAACCTGAACAACTCCCAGAAATACCAGCAGGTCGATCACGTAGTGATCAATTCGGGAGGGAAGGTCATAGGCCGTGACGGTAAGCCCATAGCTGGCGACATCAAGGCTAATGCCTACGATGCGCATATTCCGTTGACGGACTGGCTCAAATGGAAGACATGGAACTCGCCGACATGACAGACGTCGAATTTCCCGAAATGAGAGAAAATGTTCTCTCTGCGGTGCGGGCATTGAGTGACGCGGAGTATCAGAACCGGGTTTGGATTCGTCGCGAATATCCCCACGAAGGATACTTCGACGATTTCAGCCTGAATCTGAACATCCTCTACGACGACACGCTTGTACTGGAGGACCCTGCGTTGGCCTTGGGGAAAGTCCTTAGGTCGCACGAAGAAGTATCTGTCATGGCGGAACTCGCTGAGAGGATTGATTTGGTACTGAGAGAGGAAGGATCTGGCCGCTCCGACGCCGAGTACCTGAGGTCACGTCACTGGGCAGGTGTACTAATCGCGGCATCTCGCGCCTACTCGGTTCTCGCTGCGTAGCCCGCCGCTGGGTCTGGCTGATCGGTAGCTGCTACTTGAACTTGATTGAGTGATGTCGGGACGGTTCGCCTGACAGCGGTCTGCTGGCTCCGGTAGGTCCTGGGTAGTGAGATACGCGCAGGGTGGTGGGCTGACCGACGCCGAGAGGGCCGCGCGGGAGGGGATTCGGTTGCAGGCCGTCGTCTGCTTCGAGCGCGGGGAGACGAACCGCGAGGTCGCTCGCCGCCGCTCTGCGGGTGAGCGAGCGGTCGGTGGAGCGGTGGCGTCGGGCCTGGCGTGAGCACGGCGAGGCCGGGGTCCTGTAGCAGGGCTCTCCGGGTCGGTCCCGGCTCGGCGAAACGCAGATCGCCAGGCTGGAGCGAGAGTTGGAGCGTGGCCCGCTGGTTCATGGCTGGGCGGACCAGCGTTGGACGCTGGCGGATCAAGACGCTGATCGGCCGACTGTTCCACGTCTCCTACACCGTCGAGGGCACGTGGCGGTTACTGAAGCGGCATGGCTGGAGCTGGCAGCAGCCAGCCAGACGGGCCATCGAGCGGGACGACGATGCGGTCGAGGCGTGGAAGAAGGAGACCTGGCCGCGGGTAAGAGCACCGCGGCGGAGCGCGGCGCCTGGATCGTCTTCGAGGACGAGGCCGGACAGTCGATGACTCCGCCGCGTGCCAGGACCTGGGGTCGGATCGGGCAGACCCCGGTCGTGCGGGTGCGGGGCCGGGGCTCCGGGCGGGTGTCGATGGCGGGCATGGTCTGCTTCAAGCCAGGCCAGTGGTCCCGGCTCATCTACGCGATCCGCGAGTACCGGGGCCGTAAGGACGAGCCGAAGTTCTTCGGCTGGCGGGACTTCCGCGACCTGGTCGTCCGCGCCCCGCATCCAGCTCGGGGGCCCGATCGTGCTGGTCTGGGACTGTGAGAATGACGGTGTCTCGTTCGAACCACGGTCTGGCTCGGTCTGGGACTGACCTTGCTGTCCAGAGAGTTGATCTGCCGACCGTGGTACGGACGGGCATGCCGACCCGGCGAACGGACGTGTCTCCATAGGGGCTTTCGTATTCAGCATCGTCACAGTCTTGACCGCCCGTATCCGTCGAGCCGGTTCACCCCAGCCAGTCCGGACGGAGGCACTCATGACAACGGCGTCGATCGATCAGCGTCCCAAAGCGGCTGTTCACGGCGGGTCCTGTGAACTCGTTCTGGGCGTCGATACCCATAAGGACGTCCACGTTGCCGCTGTACTCACCGCGCTGGGCGCCTTGCTGGCCACGCCGAGGATCCCGCTCGACAGACAGCCGATCGTCACCGACCCCCGCCCGCCCTCCCCGTACGCCCCCAAGTCGGCCCGCGCCCGCTCCAGTTGGGCCGCGATGGCGTCGGCGTGAGCCAGCAGCACACGCGCCTGACCGGTCAGCCGTACGCCTCGGCCGTCCTTCTCCGTCAGCGGTACGCCCGTCTCGCGGGCCAGCGCCGCGATCTGCTGCGAGACGGCGGACGGGGTGAGGTGCAGGGCCTCCGCCGTCCTCGCCAGACTGCCCCGGCGCTGGAGCTCGCGCAGGACGGTCAGCCGACGCAGATCGATGGTGAAGGGTTCGCTTACCTGTTCCACCGTGAAAGATTAACTGGACCTGCGCATCGGCGATCGGAAACCATCGACGCCATGACCGCCTACCTCATCCTCCACGGCTGGCAGAACCACCGGCCTGGCAACCACTGGCAGCACTGGCTCGCCGACCGCCTCACCGACCTCGGCCACCACGTCACCTACCCCCAGCTGCCCGACCCCGACGACCCCGACCTCGACACCTGGCTCACCGAACTCGCCCGGCATCTCGGTCGACTGCCCGCCGGCGGGGAGCGCGTCGTCATCGCCCACAGCGCCTCGGCCCTGCTGTGGCTGCACGCCGTCTCACGCGGGCTCGTGCGGCACGGCTCCGCCGACCGCGTGCTGCTCGTCGCCCCGCCCTCCGCCTCCGTCCTCGGACACCATCCCGAGGTCACCGAATTCGCCGCGCCCGCCCTGGAGTTCGCCCTCCCCGGGCCCACCCGCCTGGTCGCCGGCGACAACGACCCGTACTGCCCGGAGGGGGCCCGCGAGACCTTCGGCGAGCCGCTCGGCATCTCCGCCGACATCCTCCCCGGCGCCGCCCACCTCGACCTGGACGCCGGCTACGGCTCCTGGCCCGCGGTACTGGACTGGTGTCTGGACCCGGATGCGCGGATCACACCTCGTCCGTAGCCGGAACCGCCCGCAACTCCGGTGTGCTCACCCCGACATAGCCCACCGCCGCCACACACATGAGACCGCCCGTGATCAGCGCCGTCACGCCCGAGCTCCAGCCCGCGAGCAGGCCGCCGCGCAGGTTGCCGAGGTGCGGGCCCGCCTGGCCGACGATCATCTCGGCGGCCGTGACCCGGCCGAGCAGGGCGTCGGGGGTGCGGGTCTGGACGATGGTGGTGCGGGACAGGACGGCGAGGGCGTCCGCCGCTCCGGCCAGCCCCAGGAAGCCGAGGCCCGCCCAGGCGCTGGTGGTCAGGCCGAACAGCGCCAGGGCCGCACCCCAGGTCGCCGACGCGCACAGCATCACCGGGCCGGGGCGGGCCAGGCGCGTGACCGGGCCGGAGAAGACCGTCGCGGCGACACCGCCCACGGCGAGCGCGGACAGGAACAGGCCGAGCGTGCGCGGGTCGCCGCCGAAGCGCTCCTCGTTGACCAGCGGAAACAGGCTCACCGGCATGGACAGGACGGTGGCGGCCAGGTCGGTCAGCAGCGCGCCGCGCACCACCCGGTCGCCGGTGAGAAAGCGCAGCCCGTCCAGGACACCGTGCACACCGGGGCGGGACTTCTCGCCCTCGGGCGGCAGCGCGGGCAGACCGTAGGCGCCGTAGAAGGACATCGCGAAGCTCAGGGTGTCCAGGAGGTAGCAGACGCCGATGCCCCACCAGCCGAGTACGACCCCGGCGACGGCCGGCCCGACCAGCATCATCGCCTGGCCGGTGACCTGCTGGAGCGCGAGACCGGCGGCCACCTGCTCCCGGGGCAGCAGGCGCGGCACGAACACGCCGGCGGCGGGCGCGCCGAGCGCGGCGAAGGAGGTCTGCGCGGCGACCAACAGCAGGACGACGGCCACCGGCGCGTGCCCCGCGAAGCCCTGCACGGCCAGCAGCAGGGAGCAGACCGCCGAGCCGACGGTGCCCGTGAGGTAGACCCGGCGCCGGTCGGCCCGGTCGACCCAGGCGCCCGCGAACAGGCTGACCCCGACCATCGGCACCGCCTGAGCGACACCGACCGCGCCGCTCCAGATCGTGCTGTGGGTCATGTCCCAGACCTGGTACATGACGGTGACCATGGTCATGAAGGTGCCGAGCGTGGACACCGTGCGCCCGAACAGCAGCCGCCGGAAGACCGGGGAGGCGCGCAGGGGCCGTACATCGAGGAACGTACGGCTGAGGCTCATGACAGGGGGACCGGGGCAGGGGCGGGCTGATGCACCCCGGGACGGTAACGGGCCGCCACCGTCCCGGCCACCGAATTACCGGCTCTCCTCGATCGCCGCACGGAGGTGCCCCACCGCCTGCTCCACCATGCTGTCGGCGAGGTTGCCGTAGCCGAGGACCAGGCCGTGGCCGGCGTGGTCCTCGGTGGCGTGATAGGCGGCGAGGTCGGCGACGGACAGCGACCGGGCGGCCGCCGCCCTGACCACGGCCGCGGTGTCCACGGCGGCCGGCAGCCGCAGGATGAGGTGGAGCCCGGCCGCGATGCCGGACACGGGGGCGTCGGGCAGCTGTCCGGCGAGGGTCCGCACGAGCGTGTCGCGCCGGTCGCGGTAGCGCTGTCGACAGGCCCGAAGATGGCGGTCGTAGGCGCCCGACTCCAGCAGGGTGGCGAACGCGAGCTGGTCGAGGACCGGGGGATGGGTCGCCGCCTGGTCGATCCGGTGCAGGATGTCGGTCCAGCGCGAGGGCGCCACCAGCCATCCGATGCCGAGCGCCGGGGACAGAGTCTTGCTCAGGGACTTCAACAGGACGACCCGGGAGGGGTCCATACCCTGCAAGGCCGCGACCGGGCGGCGGTCGTAGCGGAACTCCGCGTCGTAGTCGTCCTCCAGTACGACGCCGTCCACCCGGCGGGCCCAGTCGAGCAGCGCGGCCCGCCGCTCGGGCACGAGCACGGTGCCCAGCGGGAACTGGTGCGCCGGGGCGGCCAGCACGGCCCGCAGCCCGGAGTGTCCGGCGAGGTCGTCCACGCGCAGACCGCCGCCGTCCGTGCGCACGGGCACCGGCTCCAGGCCGGCGGCGCGGATCACCTGGCGCAGTCGTGTCCAGCCCGGCTCCTCGCAGCCGACGGCGGTGATGCCCTGGGAGCGCAGGGCACGGCAGACGCGCCGCACCCCGTCCGTCACGCTCATGCACACCGTCACGTCCTGGGCGGTCGTCGAGACGCCGCGGGAACGGCCCAGGTACTCGGCGAGCAGTCCTCTGAGCCGGGGGTGACCGCCGGGCGGCGGATAGCCGAACTCAGTGAACGCCGTGTTCGTCACCTGGGCGCGGACGGCATCGGCCCACCGGCGGCGCGGGAAGGCTCGCAGATCCGGCAGGCCCGGCGCGAGGTCGAAACGGGCCTCGGAGACCTTGCGGGCCGCGGGGCGTTCGACGACGCCGTCCCGGTCGCCGGACCAGCGCACCCGGGTCGCGGAGCCGCTGCGGGCCTCCAGATACCCCTCGGCGACGAGCTGGCCGTACGCCTCGGTCACCGCCCAGCGGGAACAGCCGAGGTCACTGGCGAGCTGCCGGCTGGGCGGCAGGGCGGTGCCGACCTCGACCCGCCCGCTGCGGATCGCCGAGCGCAGCGCCCGCTTGACCCGTTCGTGCAAGGGGCCCTCGCCCGTCCGGCTCAGATCGATCAGGAGATCGCCCGCCAGATTGGTCTGTGATACCCGCATGCCATTGGACGGTAGCAGCGGACCGTTTCTCCCTACCTTCGACAGTGAGCTTCGGCAGACACACGAAGGAGGACGCGATGACCGCACCGAGGAGTTCGCTGCCCGGCCAGGACCACCCGCTGTTCCAGGGCGTGTTCAAGGACTGGCAGGCGAAGGCCGGTGTCCTGTCCGCGCTGCCGGACGCACCGGTCGTCCCGGACGACTGCGGGACGCAGCGGCCGGTGTGGCACCGGCTGCGGCCCCGCCCTGGACGGCGGAGCCTCAGCCCTTCCTGACCGCTTGATTGTTTGACCCCTCGATGCCGCTTACGCCGAGTCGTTCAGGAGTCGCGCCAGGTGCTCGCGGCCCGCCCCCAGCAGCTCCTCCAGCGGCGCGGCCGCCTCGTACCACCGCTTCTCGTACTCCCAGCACAGCCAGCCGTCCCAGCCGTGCCGGGAGAGGACCTCCACGCACTCCGAGAGCGGCAGGACCCCGGAGCCGAGCGCGACCGGGGTGGTGTCGTCGGCCGACGCGATGTCCTTGACCTGGACGTATCCGAGGTGCGGGGCGAGGGCCGCGTAGGTCTCGGAGGGCTGTTCGCCGCCGAGCCAGGTGTGCATGACGTCCCAGAGCGAGCCGACCTGACGGTGGCCGACCGGCCCGAGGATGCGGATCGCGTCGGCGCCCGTGCGGTGCGAGTCATGGGTTTCGAGGAGGATGCGTACGTCGAGGTCGCCGGCGTACTCCGCGGCGGTGCCGAGCCGCCGGGCGGCCGTGGCGTCGGCCTCCTCGCGGGACTGGTCGGAGGCGGCGCCGGGGAAGACGCGCACGAAGCCGGCGCCGAGGTCGCGGGCGAGGTCCAGGAGACGGTGGATCTCCTCCACGACGGGTTCGTCGTCGCCGGGCGCGGCCACGCGCGCGTACCCGGCGAGACCGAGGACCTCCACGCCCGCCGCCTTGAACTCGGCGACCGCGTCGGCCCGTTCGGCGAGCCCGATACCGGGGTGCACGGGCTCCTCCGGATGCGCGCGCAGTTCTACTCCGTGATAGCCGTGCGTGGTCGCGAGCCGTAGCACGTCGGTGAGGGGGAGGCCGGGGACACCGAGGGTGGAGAACGCCAGTTTCATGCGCCCTACTCTCACCCGGTCGAGTCGGTGAGGTCCAGTCCGGGCGGGTGGTGCGGGTGCGTGGCTGAGCCAATGGGTGACGCAGCCGCTGGGCGGATGGACCGCAGGCCGGCCGACCGGCTCCGCCACGCCCTGGGCGCGTGGCTCAGCCACTCCCGGGCCGACCGGCCGAGCGGCTCTCCGATGGAACGGCCGAGTGGGCCGAGCCGGTCATGCGGGTTGTGTGGCCGAGGGGGCCCGAGCCAGGTCACGCCGGCTGGCTGGCCGAGTGGGCGGAACAGGTCATGCCGGCTGGCTGGCCGAGTGGGCGGAACAGGTCATGCCGGGTGAGTGGCCGAGGGGGCCGAGCCAGGTCACGCCGATTGACTGGCCGAACGGGCCGAGCGGCTCTCCGGTTGACCGGCCGATCCAGCCGAGCCGCTCACCCGCCGCCCCACCTCACTCACCCGTGCCCGTCAGGTCCAGTCGCCAGTCCTGCCCGTTCAGGTCCCTGCCGAAGGAGCGGTGGGGTTTCTCGGCGGCCAGGACGAATCCGTGGCGCTGGTAGACGCGGCGGGCGGCGGCGAGGACGTCGTTGGTCCACAGGACCAGGTCGCGGTAGCCGACACCGCGCGCGAAGTCGACGACGGCCGCCACCAGCCGGTCCCCGATGCCGAGTCCGCGCGCGTCGGGCTCGACGAGGAGCAGCCGCAGGCGGGCCGTGGCGGGCGCTTCGTCCCGTACGCACATGACGCACCCCACCGGCCGCCCGTCCAGCTCGGCGATCCACACACGCTCCAGATGCGGATCGTGATCCTCCGCGAAGTCGGCGACGATCCTCGCGACCAGTCCCTCGTAG
This sequence comes from Streptomyces doebereineriae, assembly GCF_031845645.1. Lineage (NCBI taxonomy): Bacteria > Bacillati > Actinomycetota > Actinomycetes > Kitasatosporales > Streptomycetaceae > Streptomyces > Streptomyces doebereineriae. The sequence goes on along the minus strand of NZ_JAVREZ010000024.1, from coordinate 84,959 downwards.
TCGGCGTTGAAGCCGTACTCGGCGGCGTAGAGGGCCGCATTGCGGGCCACGATCCAGCCGAGGTCACCGGGTCGCGGCTCGCGCAGCAGGACGTCCTCGCGGCGGGGAGGGCGGCCGTCGGACAGGAGCGTGCGGACGGTCCGCATCGCCTCGGAGAGCCGGGGCCGGTCGGCGGAGGGGACGGTCGCGAGGAGCGCGCCCACCGATTCGTCGGCGCGCTCGGCGAGCAGCGCGGCGGTCTCCCGGCCGCGCGAGGTGAGCGTGACCCGGCGCCGGCGCGGATCACGGGCCGAGGCCGTGCGCTCGATCAGTCCGTCCTGCTCGAACTTGTTCAGGATCCGGCTCAAGTACCCCGCGTCCAGAGAGAGTTCGGTGCGCAGATCGGCCGCGTCGGTGCGCGGCGAGTGCGCGAGTTCGTACAGGACTCGGGACTCCGTGAGGGTGTAGGGGGCGTAGAGCTGGCGGCTGTAGTCGAGAGCCCCGATGACGTTCGTGTAGAAGCGGTTGAAGGCGCGGATGTCCTGGACGGTCATGATCGGTCGACCCCCGGATGCTTGACTCAGTCAGAGATATCGATGGACTGAGCGTAGGACGTCCGCGCCCGCCGCGGCTACCCCTCGGTAGCGGGCCGGTAGACGCACACCTGCACGCCGGTCTTCCCGGTGACCGTGGACACGAGCTCGAACGGCCGCTTCCCACCGTCCTCCGGGAAGATCGACTTGCCGCCACCGAGCAGTACCGGCATCACGATGAGCTGGAGCTCGTCGACGAGCCCCTCACTGATCAGCGTGCGGACGAGAGTGGGGCTGCCCATCATCGCCAGGTCACCGCCCTCGCGCTCACGCAGCGCACGGATCCGCGCGACGGCCTCGGAGCCCGGAACCCGCTCGGTGTTGTTCCAGGTCAGCTCGGAGTCGCCGAGGGTGTCGGTCACGACGTACTTCTTCAAGGAGTTCAGCCGGTCGGCGAACGGGTCCCCGGCGCGCTCCGGCCAGGCCCCCGCCATCGTCAGATACGTCCGCCGCCCGTACAGCAGCGCCTCGGCCCGCTCCATCCCCTCGGTGAACGCCGGTCCGAGCACCTCCTCGTCGAAGTAGGGGTGCGACCAGCCGCCGTGCGCGAACCCGCCGTCGGTGTCCTCCTCGGGCCCGCCGGGCGCCTGCACGACCCCGTCCAGACTGATGAACTCACTGACCACGATGCGCATGGGACTCACTCCAGTTCCTAGCCGGTTACGGCGTTGCAGACCGAGGTGGGGCGGAAAACTCATCGGTGCGGGAGCGTACGGCGTCTTCCGGCTCAGTCCCACCAGAACCGCCACTCCGTCCGCCCGACGAGTTCGCGCGCGTACTCCGGGAAGGGCGTCGGCGGGTCGTCCACGATGTTGTCCGCGGTGGACAGCACATGCTCCAGGGCGAGCCTCTCGGCGTGTGCCGGGTCGAGGGGCGGGCGGGCGACGGAGACATACAGCTCACCGCCGTACGCGGCCACGACCCGGGCCCCGAACCGCTCCTCCCAGCTCCGCAGCAGGGCACCCATGAGCGGCATCGGCGGGCTGTCGGTCCACCCGATCACCGCCGGGACGTCGGCGGAACTGCGGGCGGGGACGAGGACCAGGCTGAGGGACGCCGCGTAGGGCCCGGTGCGCAGGAGGTCGGCGACGGTACGGCCCGCGGCCTCATCGGCGCCCGGACCGGTACCGGTGTCCGGACCGGCGGGCGCGAGCCCCGGCCAGCTCGCGAACGGTGGCCCCGGATCGTGCGGCCAGGGCTCGACGTCCTCCGGGGTGTCGTCCGGCTCCGCGGAGGAGGGATCGGACCAGAACGGCAGCCGCCGCTCCCGGTACTCCGTGAAGTCGGCCGCGAGGACCTCTTCCAGGCGTACGGCGTCGGCGGCGGCCGGATCCGCGGGGCGCGCGGGGTCGTCGGGCCAACAGAGATGCGGCTGCAGCCCGGTGACCGGGGCCCGCCCGAGCAGCTCCGCCCACACCTTCCCGACATCGTCGGGCAGTTCGTCGCAGATCCAGACCTCCGACGGGCCCCGTTGCTCGAACCGCCCCGAAGGCAGCCCGTCGGGCAGCGAAAAGACCATGCCGGGACGATAGAGGCGAGCACTGACAACGAACCGTGAGCCGTGAGCGAACGGCAGGCTGTGGCACCGGAGCGGTCCCTAGCATCCAGCCATGACGACAGCGACGTACGACGACCACGCGGACTGGTACAACGACTACATGTCGCCCTCCTCCGCCGGGGAGTTCATCGACAGGGTGCACACCACGCTCGGGCAACTGCTGGGCCCCGGCGAGGGAATCTGCCTGGACGTCTGCTGCGGCACCGGCGCGCACACGGCCCCGGTGGCGGCTCTCGGCTGGACACCGGTCGGCGTCGACCTCTCACGCGGCCAACTCCGCCACGCGGGCCACCGGTTGCCGGTCGTGGTCGGCGACGCGACGGCCCTTCCGCTGGCCGACGCTTCGGTCCCCGCCGCGATGTGCGTGCTGGCGAGCACGGACGTCCCCGACTACGCCGCGGTCCTGAGGGAGGTCGCCCGCGTACTGAGCCCCGGCGGCCGGTTCGTGCACCTCGGCGTCCATCCCTGTTTCATCGGCGCGTTCGCCGACTGGAGCGAGGGGACGAGGATCGTGCTGGACGAGCGGTACGCGGACCGCACCCGCACCCTCGACTCATGGAACCCGGCCGGGGTACGCGCCCGCGTCGGCGCCTGGCACCTCCCGCTGGCCGACCTGCTCAACGCCACGCTCGCGGCGGGCCTGCGCCTGGAGCGGACCACCGAGACCGGCTCGGGCGGGATCCCCAACCTGTTCGCATTCGCGGCGGTGAAGGCCCGCCACTGATCCGTTTATCGGTGGACAAAGATCGCGCCGACGACAGACTGACTCGATGACCGCAACAGACGCCGCCACCGACCTTCGCCTCTACCTCCAGGACGCCCGCGACTCCCTGCTCCTGAAGCTCGACGGCCTCTCCGAGTACGACGTCCGCCGCCCCCTCACCCCGACCGGCACCAACCTCCTGGGACTGGTCAAGCACCTCACCGGTGCCGAGGCGATCTACTTCGGCGAGACCTTCGGCCGGCCGCTCCCCGGGGCCCAGCCCCTGTGGATCACCGGCGCCGCCGAACCGAACGCCGACCTGTGGGCGACCGCCGAGGAGACCCGCGAGCAGATCGTCGACGGCTACCGCCGGGCCTGCGCCCACTCGGACGAGACCCTCGACTCCCTTCCCCTGGACACCGTCGGCCGCGTCCCCTGGCCCCCGCACTCCGAGCTCACCCTCGGTCGCATCCTGATCCACATGATCGCCGAGTCCCACCGCCACGTCGGTCACGCCGACGTCGTACGCGAACTCGCCGACGGGTCGGTGGGGCAGAGGGCGGAGGGGGACAACATGGCGCCGGGGGACGGGGATTGGTGGGAGCAGTACCGGAACAGGGTGGAAGAGGCGGCGAGGAAGGCTTCCGCAGGGGATTCGGACAACTGAACCCACCCAAGGGGCGCGGGGCCCTGTCGATCTGCGGCCGTCGCCGCGTGGGCGCGACCAGCTCCCACCGGCCCGCACCCGCCCACGCCTCCTCAGCCCCGAGGAACCCCCGACGACCCCCGCACCATCAGCTCCCCCCGAACCGTCGCGATCCCCCCGGGCGGCGGCTCCTCCCGTCCCATCGCGATCCGCCCCGCCCGGGCCCCCGCCTCCGCCAGCGGCAACCGCACCGTCGTCAGGGCAGGCACCGCGTCGATGCTGAACGGCAGGTCGTCGAACCCGGCGACGGACACGTCCTCCGGGATCCGCAGCCCGGAGTCCCGCAGGGCCGCGCACGCGCCCAGCGCGACGGAGTCGTTCGCGGCCACCACAGCCGTCAGCGACGGATCCCGCCGCAGCAGCTCCAGCGTGGCCTCGTACCCGGACCGCCGGTCGTAGCGGCCATGGACGGTCCACCGCGGGTCCTCGGTGATCCCGTGCGCCTCCAGCGCCGCCCGGTGCCCCTCCAGCCGGTGCCGGGTCGTCGTGCGCTCCTCCGGCCCCGCGATGTACCCGAGCCGCCGATGCCCGAGTCCGATGAGGTGCTCGGTGAGTTCCTTGCCCCCGCCCCGGTTGTCGAAGGTCAGCGCGAACGCCCCGGTCTCCGGCGCCGGCGGCCGCCCGCACAGCACGATCCGGGTCCCGGCGTCCGCGAGCTTGCGCAGCTTGGCGGACATCGCGGCCTTGTGCGGCGCGTCCTCCACCGCCCCACCCGTCAGGACGACCGCCGCCGCCCGCTGCCGCTGCAGCAGGGTGAGATACGTCAGCTCCCGCTCCGGAGAGCCCCCTGTGTTGCAGACGACCCCGAGCCGCTCACCGCCCGCGCGCCCGCCCGGCCCCCCGATCTCCGACTGGATCGCACCGGCCATGATTCCGAAGAAGGGGTCCGCGATGTCGTTCACGAGGATCCCGACCAGATCCGACGTGGCGGCGGCGAGCGAGCTCGCCGGGCCGTTGAGCACGTAGTCCAGCTCGTCCACGGCCCGCAGCACCCGCTCACGCGTGGTCGCGGCCACGGGGTAGTTGCCGTTCAATACGCGCGACACCGTCGCGGGGGAGACCTGGGCGCGGGCCGCCACGTCCGCCAGGGTCACCGTCATCTGTCGTCCTCCGGTCGCGCGCCGCAGCGCATCTCAGTCGTACTCCGTCGTACACGCGGGCACCAAGGTCCCGGTTCCGAGCCGACCTTAAGGCCATGACGCCCAGCTGTTCGCCCCCTCGAACAACTCACCCGGTTCACGCTCTTGTCCAGACCGCTGGTCAGAGGCTAGCTTCTTCCTAGATAGAAAGCGCTTGCTGTAACGCTCATCAGTGGAGCGTGCGCGGCGCGCACGACCGCGTACGACTCCTACGAAGGGAATGACGTGACACGCAAGACGGTGCGTATCGCCATGAACGGTGTGACAGGGCGCATGGGCTACCGCCAGCACCTCGTCCGCTCGATCCTCGCGATCCGCGAGCAGGGCGGTCTCGACCTGGGCGACGGCACGGTGCTGTGGCCCGAGCCGATCCTGGTGGGCCGCCGCGAGCACGCCCTGAAGGCCCTGGCCGAGCAGCACGGCATCGAGCACATCTCCACCGACGTGGACGCGGTCCTCGCCGACCCGACCGTCGACATCTACTTCGACGCGCAGGTCACCTCCGCCCGCGAGCAGGCGATCAAGAAGGCGATCGCGGCGGGCAAGCACATCTACACGGAGAAGCCCACCGCCACCGGCCTGGAGGGCGCCCTGGAGCTGGCCCGTCTCGCCAACGAGAAGGGCATCAAGCACGGCGTCGTCCAGGACAAGCTCTTCCTCCCCGGCCTGCTCAAGCTGAAGCGCCTCATCGACGGCGGCTTCTTCGGCCGGATCCTCTCGATCCGCGGCGAGTTCGGCTACTGGGTCTTCGAGGGCGACTGGCAGACCGCCCAGCGACCCTCCTGGAACTACCGGGCCGAAGACGGCGGTGGCATCGTTGTCGACATGTTCCCGCACTGGGAGTACGTGCTCCACGAGCTCTTCGGCCGGGTGAAGTCCGTCCAGGCCCTCACCGCCACCCACATCCCGCAGCGCTGGGACGAGAACGACAAGCCGTACGACGCCACCGCCGACGACGCCGCCTACGGCATCTTCGAGCTCGAGGGCGGCGCCATCGCCCAGATCAACTCCTCCTGGGCCGTCCGCGTCAACCGCGACGAGCTCGTCGAGTTCCAGGTCGACGGCACCGAGGGCTCCGCCGTCGCCGGTCTGCGCAACTGCCGTGTCCAGCACCGCAGCGCCACCCCCAAGCCGGTCTGGAACCCCGACATCCCCGCCACCGAGGTCTTCCGCGACCAGTGGCAGGAGGTCCCGGACAACGCCGAGTTCGACAACGGCTTCAAGGCCCAGTGGGAGCTCTTCCTCAAGCACGTCTACGCCGACGCCCCCTACCAGTGGGACCTCCTGGCCGGCGCCCGCGGCGTCCAGCTCGCCGAACTGGGCCTGAAGTCCTCGGCCGAGGGCCGCCGTTTCGACGTACCGGAGATCTCGCTGTGACGATCCGACTTCCTGCCGGTGACGGGGGATTCAGGGCCTACGAGCCCCGCAAGGAACCCCTCGCCGCCACCCCCGGCACCCCCTTCACCTCCCGTACGGTCTTCTCGGCGGCGCACGTCGTCGCCGACCCGTTCGCCGACTCCACGCCGGACTCCCCGGCCGCCGTCGACTGGGACGCCACCCTCGCCTTCCGCCGCCACCTGTGGTCGCACGGGCTCGGGGTCGCCGAGGCGATGGACACCGCCCAGCGCGGGATGGGCCTGGACTGGGCGGGCGCGGCCGAGCTGATCCGGCGCAGCGCCGCCGAGGCCAAGTCGGTCGGCGGCCTCATCGCCTGCGGTGTCGGCACCGACCAGCTCACCGGCCCCGCGACCCTGGACGAGGTCCGTGCCGCCTACGAGGAGCAGCTCGCCCTCGTCGAGGAGTCCGGCGCCCAGGCCATCCTGATGGCCTCCCGGGCCCTCGCGGCGGCGGCGAAGGGCCCCGAGGACTATCTGGAGATCTACGGCCACCTCCTGCGCCAGTCCGCCGAGCCGGTCGTCCTGCACTGGCTGGGCCCGATGTTCGACCCGGCGCTGGAGGGCTACTGGGGATCGAGCGACCTCGACGCAGCCACGGACACGTTCCTCGAGGTCATCGCCGCCCACCCGGACAAGGTCGACGGCATCAAGGTCTCGCTCCTCGACGCCCGGCGTGAGATCGACATCCGGCGCCGGCTCCCGCAGGGAGTCCGCTGCTACACGGGTGACGACTTCAACTATCCCGAGCTGATCGCGGGTGACGAGCAGGGCTTCAGCCACGCCCTGCTCGGCATCTTCGACCCACTGGGCCCGCTGGCGGCCGAGGCGGTGCGCGTCCTGGACACCGGTGACGCCAAGGGATTCCGCGAACTCCTCGACCCCACCGTCGAGCTGTCCCGCCACCTCTTCCAGGCACCCACCCGCTTCTACAAGACGGGCGTGGTCTTCCTGGCCTGGCTGGCCGGCCACCAGTCGCACTTCACGATGGTCGGCGGCCTCCAGTCGGCCCGCTCCCTCCCGCACTTCGCGCGCGCCTACGAACTCGCCGACGGCCTGGGCCTGTTCCCGGACCCGAAGCTGGCGGAGGAGCGGATGAAGAACCTGCTGTCCCTGTACGGGGTGAACCAGTGACCGACCTGTCCCGCTTCTCCATCAACCAGATGACGGTCAAGCAGCTGTCGCTGCCGGAACTGGTCGACGCCTGCCGCGAGTCGGGCGTCGGCAACGTCGGCCTGTGGCGGGAGCCCGTCCAGTCGTACGGCGTCGAGGAGACGGCCAAGCTGGTCCGTGACGCGGGCCTCACGGTCACCACCCTGTGCCGGGGCGGCTTCTTCACGGCGATCGACCCGGACGAGCGGGCCGCGGCGCTGGACGACAACCGCCGCGCGGTCGACGAGGCGGCGACGCTGGGCACCGACACCCTGGTGCTGGTCTCCGGCGGCCTCCCGGCCGGTTCCAAGGACCTGCACGGCGCCCGCGAACGCATCGCGGACGCCCTGTCCGTCCTGGGCCCGTACGCGGAGGAGCACGGGGTGAAGCTGGCCATCGAGCCGCTGCACCCCATGTACGCCTCGGACCGCTGCGTGGTCTCGACGCTCACCCAGGCCCTCGACCTGGCGGAGCGCTTCCCCGCCCAGCAGGTCGGCGTCACGGTGGACACGTACCACATCTGGTGGGACGACAACGCGCCCGCACAGATCGCCCGCGCGGGCGCGGGCGGCCGTATCCACACCTTCCAGCTCGCGGACTGGACGACCCCGCTCCCCGAGGGCGTCCTCAACGGCCGCGGCCAGATCGGCGACGGCTCGATCGACATGCGGGAGTGGCAGCGGTACGTCGAGGCGGCCGGGTACACGGGCGCGATCGAGGTCGAGCTGTTCAACGACGCGCTGTGGGCCCGGGACGGCCGCGAGGTGCTCGCCGAGACCGCCGAACGGTTCGTGGCCCACACCCTGTGAAGCGGGGGTCGGAGGGGAACCTCGGGAGTTCCCCTCCGGCCCCGTCCGGAGCCCCTACGGATTCCGGAAAACCGTCGTGAACGCGCGCTCGAAGCGCCGTGCCGCCAAGTCCGTGCGCTGGATCGACCAGTGGACGGTGGCGCCCTCCAAGCCGTCGATCCAGGGACCCCACTCGGCGAGCAGCACCCAGTCCGCGAGGTCGTCCGACACCGGCTCGCGACGGCCCGCTGCCGCCTCCTTCAGCGCGCAGGTCATCGCCGTCCCGACGGGGTCGGTGTCGACGGCCTCCTGGTCGGCGTACCCGCCGAGCCGGAGCCGCCCCGAGGAGGCGATGTCGTCGTGGGTCTCGGCCCACACCGCGGCCAGTTCCTCGGAGCGCGGATGCCCGGGCAGCGGTACCCAGCGGGGCTCCTCGGGTATCTCGACCCAGTAGTGGTACGGCAGCGAGACGTCGACCGTCGCCCTGAGCGTCTCCTGCGGGAACTGCGCGAAGACCTCCTGGTACTCGTCGTCGTTCGCGAACCAGGCCCATCCCTCCTTGTCCCGCTCCTCCACGGCGGCCCCCGCGGGGACGTACACCACGTTCCCCATGTCGGTCAGCTCGCCGAAGTCCTCGGGATAGGCGAACAGCAGCAGCCGGCCGTCGGGCGGCAGGGGGAGATCCGTCGCGTCCGCGGACAGGGTCGCGAGGTCGATGGACGCGACGAAGGGATGGCAGGGGTTGTTGCTGCTCGCCAGGGGGTGCGCACAGGTCGGCATTAGCTCGCTTGCGGCGCCCTGGGCTGTTTGGGCTAGCGTGGTTGTGCGACCTGGGACACCGGGTACGGCGTCAGCGTGCGGGGCCCCTGCTCCACCTGAGGATGGGTCAGGGCCTCCCCGTCGCCTCTGGCCGTACCGACCTGCCAGGTCGTGAGGGCTGTGTCCATCAGCGGCCTCCGGCCGCGGGGGCCTCCCGGGCTCGGACCGCGCACAGGATGCGTGTCGCCGCCCCGGGGTCGAGTACGCCGGGGACCAGCTCGCCCAAGACCGTTCGGGGCGCGCGGCTGAACGGACTCACTCCGCTCAGTCCACAGGAACGGTGTGGCATGCCGACGGGCAGCAGCGGCCTCCCGAACCGCCAGGGACGTAACCTGTCCCGCATTTCCTCAGGAGTCACAGAAGCCATGGGGGGAACCGTGGAGGCGGGCACCGACACCCGGGCATTTCGAAGGGGCCCGGTCGATGACCGGGCCCCCTCGGGTTTCCCTCCCCATCAGAACCCCCGCGATCCCCCCAGATCCCCCTCCAAGAGTCCTGATGCCAAGTACGACCCGCGAGGTCGGGAGAGGGTTGTACGGCTCTCCGGGTTTTTTTCTGCGGACGTCAGAAGAACACCCCGCACCTGAGGAGCACGTTCGCGTACGGCCGGGCCTCACCCGTGCGTACGACCAGCCGCGCGCCCGCCGACAGCTCCTTGAGCTTCGCGTGGGAGACCAGGTGCAGTTCGGGCAGCCGGGTGTCCAGCAGTTCCGCGGTCGCGGGATTGGCGCCCCGCACCTCCGCCGCCGCCGTCCCCCCTTCCACGACCAGCTCGGCGAGCAGCCCGTCGAGGACCTCCGCGAAGGACGGCACCCCGGCCCTGAAAGCCAGGTCGACCACGCGCGGCCCGTCGGGGATCGGCATCCCGGCGTCACACACCAGCACCCCGTCCCCGTGCCCCAGCTCGGCGAGCGCGCCGGAGAGATGACGGTTCAGCTTTGTTTCTTGCGAGGAAACCCGGGCGTTCACGCCCAGGATGTCTGCCCGGCCGCGGAGCAGCCGGGTCTGTGGTCCGGTCATGGGGTCGCCACACGGCCATGGGTGTCACTCGTTCAGGTGATCCACTTCGAACGTGCGGTGGTCTGTCGTGCGGGTGTGTAGGTTCGGTGCTTGTGAAGCTGGTGGTGCAGGTCAGGCTGCTGCCGACGCCCGAGCAGGCGGCGGCACTGGAGGCGACCCTGCACGCCTGCAACGAGGCCTCCTCCTGGGTGAGCGAGGTGGCTTTCGCGCGCGGTGAGTTCAAGAACTTCGCCCTGCGCCGACACACCTACGACACCGTCAAGTCGCGCTGGGGGCTGGGCGCGCAGGCAGCCCAGCACGTCATCAAGAAGACGTGTGATGCGTACACCACCTTGAGGGCGAACCTGAAGGCCGGAAACCTCGGCAGGCCCGGCTCCAAGCGCTACCGCCGGGCGACCGAGAAGCCGGTCGTCTTCCGCCCCGAAGGTGCGCAGCCCTACGACGACCGCATGCTGTCCTGGCAGGTCCCTGGCCGAACGGTGTCGATCTGGACCACCGGCGGGCGGGTCAAGAGTGTGGCGTTCACCGCCTCTGCGGAGCAGCTGGCCACCCTGGCCCTGTATCGCAAGGGCGAGTCCGACCTACTGGAGCGGGACGGCATGTGGTTCCTGAACGCCACCTGTGAAGTCCCCCAAGCGCCGCTGAACACGGAGCCGGTGGACTTCCTCGGGATCGACCTGGGCATCGTGAACATCGCCACCACGTCCGACGGCGAGATCATGGCCGGGCGCGAGCTCAACAGGATCCGCACCCGCGAGCGCGGCCTACGTAAGAAGCTGCAGAAGAAGAACACCCCGTCCGCCAAGCGGCGGCTGAAGAAGCGCAGGCGCAAGGAGGCGCGGCGGGCGAAGGACATCAACCACAAGATCGCGAAGCATATGGTGGCCGAGGCGGAACGCACCGGTCGTGGGATCGCCCTGGAGGATCTGACGGGCATCCGCGAGCGGGTACGGCTTCGCAAGCCCCAACGGGCCACCCACGCCAGCTGGTCCTTCGCTCAGCTGGGGCAGTTCATCGCGTACAAGGGCCGCAGGGCGGGGGTGCCGGTGGTGCACGTCGATCCGGCGTACACCTCCCGCGCCTGCGCCGAGTGCGGCCACATCGACAAGGCGAACCGGGTCTCCCAGGCCTGGTTCGCGTGCCGGAGCTGCGGATTCGTTGATCACGCAGACCGCAACAGCTCCCGCAACATCCGCGCCAGAGCGTGGGAGTTGTGGCGACGCGGGGCCCCGTCAACGGCCCCTGCCTCGCCCCGGACATCTCGGGGTGGGACTGGACGCAAACGCGGCATCACCGCCAGTGATGCCCGTTGTGCAAGCCCGGCGCTTTAGCGCTGGGTAGTTGCCTATTCCGGCCTTCTTCACCGGGACTCACCTCGCCGCGTCGCTCCGGGCGCCTCGTCCGGCCTTCTGCCGAGGGTCCGGGGGCCGCCCCCCGAGCCGGCACAGCACAGGTCGTCGACCTCATCCGCCGTGGGGAAGGAGTCCTGCGCACCCTTCCGGGTCACCGCGACCGCCCCGACCCGGGACGCGTAGGCGGCCGCCTCCGCCAGTGCGGAACCGGCCCCGAGCCGGAACGCCAGCGCCGCCGTGAAGGCGTCCCCCGCACCCGTCGTGTCCACGGCGTCCACCTTCACCGACGCCACCCGGGTCACCCCCGCCGAGGAGGCCACCAGCGACCCCTGCGCGCCCAGCGTCACCACCACCGACCGCGGCCCCTTCGCGAGCAGCAGCCGCGCCCAGTCCTCCGGCGCGTCACTCACGCACGCGTCCCCGAGGATCACCTTCGCCTCGTGCTCGTTGACGATCAGCGGATCACAGGCCGCGAGGACCTCGGTCGGCAGCGGCCGCGGCGGCGACGGGTTCAGCACGAACCGGCTGCCCGGCGCCAGATTCCGTACGACCTCCACGACCGTCTCCAGCGGGATCTCCAGCTGGGTCGACACCACCCGCGAGGCGTGGAAGAGGCTGATTGCGGTCCGTACGTCCCCGGGCGTGAGGCGCCCGTTGGCGCCCGGCGACACCACGATGCTGTTGTCCCCCGACGGGTCGACGGTGATCAGCGCGACCCCCGTCGGCGCCCCGCCCACCAGCACGCCCACCGTGTCGACCCCGGCCGCCCGCTGCGAGTCCAGAAGCAGCCGCCCGTGACCGTCGTCGCCGACGCGGGCCAGCAGCGCCGTACGCGCGCCCAGCCGGGCGGCCGCGACCGCCTGGTTGGCGCCCTTGCCCCCCGGATGCACGGCCAGGTCCGAGCCGAGCACCGTCTCTCCGGCCCCCGGCCGCCGCTCCACACCGATCACCAGGTCGGCGTTGGCCGACCCCACGACCAGAAGGTCGTAGTCGTCCATGAATGACTCCCCTAGTCAGTGACGCGGGGCGGGCAGTCGAAGGGACTGCCCGCCCGTGCGCCGTCGTCAGCCCGTGAAACCGGCCACGTTCTCCTTGGTGACCACCTTCACCGGCACCTTGATCGTCTCCTCGACCTTCTTGCCCTCGAGAGCCTTCAGCGCGTTGTCCACCGCGATCTTGCCCAGCTGGGAAGGCTGTTGTGCCACAGATGCGTACAGGGTGCCGTCCTTCACCGCGTTCAGGCCGTCCGGCGTGCCGTCGAAGCCGACCACCGAGACCGACGTGCCGGCCTTGGAGCCCAGCGCCTTGATCGCGCCGAGCGCCATCTCGTCGTTGGCGGCGATGACACCCTGGACGTCCGGGTGGGCCTGGAGCAGGTTCGACATCACGTCGAGCCCCTTGGTGCGGTCGAAGTCGGCGGGCTGCTGCGCGACGACCTGGATGCCCGGGTACGCCTTGAGACCCTGGGCGAAACCCTCCGCGCGCTCACGGGCGGCCGACGTGCCCGCCTGGCCCTGAAGGATCACGATCTTGCCCTTGCCGCCGAGCTTCTCGCCGATGGACTTGGCCGCGAGCTCACCGCCGGCGACGTTGTCGGAGGCGACCAGCGCGTCCACGGAGGCCTTGTTGACGCCCCGGTCCACCGCGATGACCGGGATCTTCGCCTTGTCGGCGGCCTTCACCGAGTTGCTCGCCGCGTCCGAGTCCACCGGGTTGACGATGATCGCGCCGAGGCTCGAACTGGTGAAGTTCTGGAGCTGGTTGGCCTGCTGGGAGGCGTCGTTCTGGGCGTCCGTGACGGTCAGGTCCACGCCCAGCTTCTCCGCCTCGGCCTGGGCGCCCGACCGGATCTGCACGAAGAAGGGGTTGTTGAGGGTCGACAGCGACAGACCCACCTTCGGGTTCGCCGTCGAGGACGAGCCGTTGTGCAGGAAGGAGGTCGCGCCGACGATCGCCACGGTGACCACGGCCGCGAGACCGTACGTCGCCGCCTGCCGCCCCTTGCCGCCCTGCGAGGCACCGGCCACCGGGGTCGCCCCGGCCTTGCGGCGCAGAGTGTCGAGCAGCACGGCCAGCGCGATGACGACACCGATGACGACCTGCTGCCAGAACGCGGACACGTTCAGCAGGTTGAGGCCGTTGCGCAGCACCGCCAGGATCAGCGCGCCGATCAGCGTCCCGGACGCCTTGCCGGTGCCACCGGCCAGTGAGGCACCGCCGATGACGACCGCGGCGATCGCGTCCAGTTCATAACCGTCGGCGGCCTGCGGCTGAGCGGAGGACAGCCGGGCGGCGAGCACGACACCCGCGACGGCGGCGAACACACCGGACATCGCGTAGATGGCGAGCTTCTGCTTCTTCACCCGGAGGCCGGAGAGACGGGCCGCCTCCTCGTTGCCGCCGATCGCGTACATCGAGCGGCCGATGTACGTCCGTGCGAGCACGAAGGCCGCGAGGAGCCCCATGACGACCATGACGAGCACGGGTACCGGCAGCCAGCCGCCCAGCGTGTCACCGAGGTGCGAGACCGAGTCGGGGAAGGCGATCGGGGAGCCCTCGGAGATCACCAGCGACAGACCGCGGGCCACGGAGAGCATCGCCAGGGTCGCGATGAACGGGGGGAGTTTGCCGTACGCGATCAGGAAGCCGTTGACGAGACCGGCCGCGATGCCGGTCACGACGGCCAGCAGGACCGCTATGAGGACCGGCACCCCGTGTGACGTCGCGCTCCAGGCGAGGACGGTGGCCGACAGGGCCGCCACCGAGCCCACCGACAGGTCGATGCCCGCCGAGACGATCACGAAGGTCACACCGAAGGCGAGGATGGCGGTCACGGCCGCCTGGACGCCGACGTTGAGCAGGTTGTCGGTGGTGAGGAAGTCGCCCGACAGCGCCGACATGGCGATGACGAGAACGATCAGCGCGGTCAGCGCGCCGTTGTCGAGGAGCAGCCGGCGCAGGCCGCCGGTGGCGCTATCAGCGCTCGATGTGCTCTTGAGCGTGTCAGTGGCCACGAGCGGCCTCCTTGTCGGTCGTGGGGTTGCTGACGGCGAGTGCCATCACGGAGTCCTGCGTGGCCTCGTCGGCGGCGAGTTCGCCGGCGATCCGGCCCTGGGCCATCACGAGCACCCGGTCGCTCATGCCGAGCACCTCGGGCAGATCGCTGGAGATCATGAGGACGGCGGCACCGGCCGCGGTGAGTTCGTTGATGAGCTGGTAGATCTCGACCTTGGCGCCGACGTCGATCCCGCGCGTGGGCTCGTCGAGGATCAGCACCTTGGTGTCGGCGAGCAGCCACTTGCCGATGACGACCTTCTGCTGGTTGCCGCCGGAGAGCGTCCGGACGTGCTGGTGCAGGCCCGCCATCCGCACCCCGAGCTGCTCGGCGATCCGCGCGGCGGCCTCCCGCTGCCCCTTGAGGTCGACGAGCCCCGCGCGCGTGGCGGCCCGCATGGTCACCAGCCCCAGGTTCTCCTCGACCGACTGGTCCAGCACCAGACCCTGGCCCTTGCGGTCCTCGGGGATCAGACCGATACCGGCCGCCATGGCGGCGCCCACGTCATGCCCCTTGAGGGGCGCACCGGAGACCTTCACGGCCCCCTGGTCGTACGGGTCCGCGCCGAACACGGCCCGCACCACCTCGGTACGGCCCGCTCCGACCAGCCCGGCGATGCCGACGACCTCTCCGGCGTGCACCTCGAAGCCGATGTCGTGGAAGACGCCGTCGCGGGTGAGCCCCTCGACCTTCAGAAGGGCCGCTCCGGCATCCCCGCGCTCGCGCGGGTACTGCTGCTCGATCGACCGCCCCACCATCAGGCGTACGAGCTCGTCCTCGGGCGTGGAGGCAGGCACCTGCCCGACCGACTTCCCGTCCCGGATGACCGTGACCCGGTCGCCCAGGGCGGCGATCTCCTCCAGGTGATGGGTGATGAAGACGATCCCGACCCCGTCCTCGCGCAGCCTGCGCACGATCGCGAAGAGCTTGTCGACCTCCTCGGAGGTCAGCACGGCCGTCGGCTCGTCCATGATCAGCACCCGCGCGTTCAGGCTCAGCGCCTTGGCGATCTCGACCATCTGGAGCCGGGCGATGCCCAGTTCACGCACACGCGCGCGTGGCGACACCTTGACTCCGACGCGCTTCAGCAGCACCTCGGCGTCGGCCTCCATCGTCTTCCGGTCGATCATCCCGAGGCGGCGCGGCTGCCGGCCCAGGAAGATGTTCTCGGCGACCGTCAGATCGGGGACGAGGTTGAACTCCTGGTAGATGGTGGCGATACCCAGCCGCTCGGCGTCCTGCGCCCCGCGGATGTGCACCTGATGGCCGTCCACCAGCACGCGGCCCTCGTCGGGGTGGTAGGCGCCCGACAGCATCTTGATCAGCGTGCTCTTGCCGGCGCCGTTCTCGCCGAGCAGTACGTGCACCTCGCCCCGGCGCAGGTCGAAGTCGACGCCGTCGAGCGCGACCACGCCGGGGAAGGACTTCCGTATGCCCTCGATGCGCAGCAACTCGTCCTCGTTGCTCACGACTCGCTCCTGTTCGTTACGGGGTTCACTGCGACGTTCCTGGGGGAGGGCTCGCCGCAGGAGCGGCGAACGACGAGACGGGCGGGGAGGGTGACCGACTCGGGGTGCCGCCCCTCGATGCGGTCGACGAGCGCGCGCACCGCGGCCCGCCCCAGCTCGCCCGTGGGCTGGGCGATCGCGGTGATCGGCGGATCGGTGTGCACGAACCACGGGATGTCGTCGAAGGCGGCCAGGGCGATGTCCTGCGGTACGCGCATCCCACGCGCGCGTACGGCGTCCAGCGCGCCGAGCACCATCAGGTTGTCGGCCGCGAAGACGACCTCGGGCGGCTCGGGCAGGTCGAGGAAGCCCTCGGTGACCCGCCGCCCGCTCTCGGCCTGGAAGTCGCCCTGCCCGATATAGGCGTCGGGCAGATCGAGGCCGTACGCCTGGAGGGCCTCCCGGAAGGCCGCGACACGCTCCTGGCCGGTGGTGGTCGCCGCCGGGCCCGCGATGATGGCGAGCCTGCGGTGCCCCAGCCCGTGCAGATGGGCGACGAGATCGCGTACGGCGGCCCGCCCGTCGGACCTGACGACCGGCACGGCCACGCCCGGCATCCACCGGTCCACGAAGACCATCGGTGTCCCCGCGCGCACGGCGTCCAGCATCAGCGGGGAGCCGCCGTCGGTGGGGGAGACCAGGAGTCCGTCGATCCGCCGGTCGAGCAGGTTCCGTACGTGATGATCCTGGAGGTCGGGCCGCTCGTCGGCGTTGCCG
This sequence comes from Streptomyces doebereineriae, assembly GCF_031845645.1. Classification (NCBI taxonomy): domain Bacteria; kingdom Bacillati; phylum Actinomycetota; class Actinomycetes; order Kitasatosporales; family Streptomycetaceae; genus Streptomyces; species Streptomyces doebereineriae. The sequence goes on along the minus strand of NZ_JAVREZ010000024.1, from coordinate 68,476 downwards.
ATGATCACGCTGTACCCCAGCGCGCGGGCCTCCTCCTCGACGGAGCGGGCCAGCTCGGTGAAGTAGGGGTTCATGACGTCGCTGATGACCAGGCCGAGGGTGTGGGTCTGGTCGGTGCGCAGGGAGCGGGCAACGGCGTTGGGGCGGTAGCCCAGCGCTTCCACGGCGGCCAGCACGCGCGTGCGTGCGTCGGCGCTGACCGACGGATGGTCGTTCAGTACCCGCGACACCGTGGCGACGGAGACTCCCGCCTCGGCAGCGACATCCTTGATGCTCGCCATCGCCGCTCCACCTCCTTGTGGATCGTTCGTGGAATCGATTACATCGATGTATGCAGTGGATTGGAATCGATTACACGACGGTTTGGCAAGACCCCGAGACAGGATCGTGATGTCGCGGGCCGTGCGAGGGCGGACCAGGCTGGGAGGCGCAGGAGTCGTTTCCCCAAGGCCATGGCGGGCCGGAGCGGAGGAACCATGACAGGAGCCACTCACGACGACGTGCCCGTCGTCCTCGCGGGCGACGGAGTGGAGGTGCGCACCGGTCCCATCGGCGGCGGCATGTCCGTCGGCTATCTCCGGCTGCCGGAGGGCACGGACATGGGCCCCGCCCTCAAGGGCCTCGACGGCGACGCCTGCCAGTGCCCGCACTGGGGCTACCTGTTGAAGGGCCGGCTGAAGATGCTCACGCCCACGGGCGAGGAGGAGTACTCGGCGGGACAGGCGTACTACTGGGGACCCGGCCATGTCCCCGTCGCCCTGGAGGACTGCGAGTTCGTCGAGTTCTCCCCGACCGAGGACTTCCGGAAGGTGATCGACCACGTGACGTCGCAGGCGACATAGCCGGATCTGGGCGGCGGAGATCGTGGTGGTCGTGTCCCTGACCGGGAGGGGTGGGATGCCCGGGGCGAGCGATGGGAGCGGTACTGGATTTGGTGTGGTGGGGCTTGGGTTGCCCGGAGGGCGAACCGCACGGCGCTGCCCCCGGAGTCCGGGGTGATACGCGGGGACCCGCGTGAAGCGGACCGGCTGATCCGGTGACCGGGGCGCTGTCGGTGCCGGGCGGTACCGTCGGATCATGTCCAATCAGGCGGGGGCCTCCACGGGTGAACGACGACTGGCCGTACTCGAAGGCGTGCTGGAGCGGATCACGTACGCCAACGAGGACAACGGCTACACGGTCGCCCGCGTCGACACCGGCAGGGGCGGCGCCGACCTCCTCACTGTCGTCGGCGCGCTGCTCGGCGCCCAGGTGGGGGAGTCCCTGCGGATGGAGGGGCGTTGGGGCTCCCATCCGCAGTACGGCAAGCAGTTCACCGTCGAGAACTACACGACCGTCCTGCCGGCCACCGTCCAGGGCATCCGCCGCTATCTGGGCTCCGGGCTGGTCAAGGGCATCGGTCCCGTCTTCGCCGACCGCATCACCCAGCACTTCGGCATGGACACCCTGCAGGTCATCGAGGAGGAGCCGAAGCGGCTCATCGAGGTTCCGGGGCTCGGCCCCAAGCGCACCAAGAAGATCGCCGACGCCTGGGAGGAGCAGAAGGCGATCAAGGAGGTCATGCTCTTCCTCCAGAGTGTCGAGGTGTCCACCTCCGTCGCCGTGCGCATCTACAAGAAGTACGGCGACGCCTCGATCTCGGTCGTGAAGAACCAGCCCTACCGGCTCGCCGCCGACGTCTGGGGCATCGGCTTCCTCACCGCCGACAAGATCGCCCAGTCCGTCGGCATCCCCCACGACAGCCCGGAGCGCGTCAAGGCGGGCCTGCAGTACGCCCTTTCACAGTCCGCCGACCAGGGGCACTGCTACCTCCCCGAGGAACAACTGATCGCCGACGCGGTGAAACTCCTCCAGGTCGACACCGGCCTGGTCATCGAGTGCCTCGCCGAACTCGCCCTGCCCGACGAGGACTCCGGCGAGCCGGGTGTCGTACGGGAGAAGGTGCCCGGCTCGGAGCCCGGATCCGAGCCCGTCACCGCCATCTACCTCGTCCCCTTCCAGCTCGCCGAACTCTCCCTCTCCGCCCAGCTGCTGCGGCTCCTGCGTACCGACCAGGACCGTATGCCGGCCTTCCACGACGTGGCCTGGGACAAGGCGCTGGGCTGGCTGAAGTCCCGCACCGGAGTGGAGCTCGCGCCCGAGCAGGAGGCCGCCGTCAGGCTCGCGCTGACCAAGAAGGTCGCCGTCCTCACCGGCGGCCCGGGCTGCGGAAAGTCCTTCACCGTCCGCTCGATCGTGGAGCTGGCCCGCGCCAAGAAGGCCAAGGTCGTCCTCGCCGCCCCGACCGGCCGGGCCGCCAAGCGCCTCGCCGAACTCACCGGTGCCGACGCCTCCACCGTCCACCGCCTGCTGGAGCTGAAGCCCGGCGGCGACGCGGCCTACGACAAGGACCGCCCGCTCGACGCCGACCTGGTGGTGGTCGACGAAGCATCCATGCTCGACCTGCTGCTCGCCAACAAGCTGGTGAAGGCCGTGCCTCCGGGCGCGCACCTGCTGTTCGTCGGGGACGTCGACCAACTGCCCAGCGTCGGCGCGGGGGAGGTCCTGCGGGATCTGCTCGCCGACGGCGGCCCGGTCCCCGCGGTGCGCCTCACGCGCGTGTTCCGGCAGGCCCAGCAGTCCGGTGTGGTGACCAACGCGCACCGGATCAACGCCGGGCAGCACCCCGTCACCGACGGCATGAAGGACTTCTTCCTCTTCGTCGAGGACGACACCGAGGAGGTCGGCCGGCTCACGGTGGATGTGGCGGCCCGTCGGATTCCGGCCAAATTCGGCCTCGACCCGCGCCGGGACGTTCAGGTGCTCGCCCCCATGCACCGAGGCCCCGCGGGCGCCGGCACGCTCAACGGTCTGCTCCAGCAGGCCATCACCCCGGCCCGTCCCGACCTCGCGGAGAAGCGGTTCGGCGGCCGGGTCTTCCGGGTCGGCGACAAGGTCACCCAGATTCGCAACAATTACGAGAAGGGCACCAACGGTGTCTTCAACGGCACCGTGGGCGTGGTGACCTCGCTCGATCCGGTCGACCAGCGCCTCACCGTGCTGACGGACGAGGACGAGGAGGTGCCGTACGAGTTCGACGAGCTGGACGAACTGGCCCACGCGTACGCGGTGACCATCCACCGTTCACAGGGCAGCGAGTATCCCGCCGTGGTGATCCCGGTCACCACCAGCGCCTGGATGATGCTTCAGCGGAATTTGCTGTACACGGCGGTCACGCGGGCGAAGAAACTGGTCGTCCTCGTCGGTTCGCGCAAGGCGATCGGTCAGGCGGTGCGCACGGTCTCGGCGGGGCGGCGCTGCACGGCGCTCGACTTCCGGCTCTCGGGCCCGTGAGGAGCGTCAATGGTGAGGCAACACAAAAAATGATCGATCAAATGAGTCACGTGGGTCACAGAGCCCTTCCGGAAGCGGTTGCGGACGGGCAGGATGAGCAAGTTGGCGGCACTCAGTGCCGCCGATACGCCCAACGGCCGACCCCGAGTGCACTCTCCTGCGCCAAATGGGGGATGGTAGAGACAGTCAGGGCAACCTCGAAGAAGAGGCACAACGTCGGTGAGGGATGACGTGAGCGACAACTCTGTAGTAGTGCGGTACGGCGATGGCGAGTACACCTACCCGGTGATCGACAGCACCGTCGGCGACAAGGGCTTCGACATCGGAAAGCTCCGCGCCCAGACCGGTCTGGTCACCCTGGACAGCGGCTACGGCAACACCGCCGCCTATAAATCCGCCATCACCTACCTCGACGGCGAGGCCGGGATTCTCCGGTACCGCGGCTATCCGATCGAGCAGCTGGCCGAGCGCTCCACGTTCCTGGAGGTCGCCTACCTCCTGATCAACGGTGAGCTTCCGTCCGTCGACGAGCTCTCGGTGTTCAAGAACGACATCACGCAGCACACCCTGCTGCACGAGGACGTCAAGAACTTCTACCGTGGCTTCCCGCGCGACGCCCACCCGATGGCCATGCTGTCGTCGGTCGTCTCCGCGCTGTCCACGTTCTACCAGGACAGTCACAACCCCTTCGACGAGAAGCAGCGCAACCTCTCGACGATCCGCCTGCTTGCCAAGCTTCCGACGATCGCGGCGTACGCGTACAAGAAGTCGATCGGGCACCCGTTCGTCTACCCGCGCAACGACCTTGGTTACGTGGAGAACTTCCTGCGCATGACCTTCTCGGTCCCGGCGCAGGAGTACGAGCCCGACCCGGTCGTGGTCTCCGCCCTCGACAAGTTGCTGATCCTGCACGCCGACCACGAGCAGAACTGCTCGACCTCCACGGTCCGCCTCGTCGGCTCGTCCCAGGCGAACATGTTCGCGTCGATCTCCGCCGGCATCAACGCCCTGTGGGGCCCGCTGCACGGCGGTGCCAACCAGTCCGTCCTGGAGATGCTCGAGGGCATCCAGGCCAGCGGCGGCGATGTCGACTCCTTCATCCGCAAGGTGAAGAACAAGGAGGACGGCGTCCGCCTGATGGGCTTCGGCCACCGGGTCTACAAGAACTTCGACCCGCGCGCGAAGATCATCAAGGCGGCCGCGCACGACGTCCTCTCGGCCCTCGGCAAGTCCGACGAGCTGCTGGACATCGCGCTCAAGCTGGAGGAGCACGCGCTCTCCGACGACTACTTCGTCTCGCGCAGCCTCTACCCGAACGTCGACTTCTACACCGGCCTGATCTACCGCGCCATGGGCTTCCCGACCGAGATGTTCACGGTCCTGTTCGCCCTCGGCCGCCTTCCGGGCTGGATCGCCCAGTGGCACGAGATGATCAAGGAGCCCGGCTCCCGCATCGGCCGCCCGCGCCAGATCTACACGGGCGTGGTCGAGCGCGACTTCGTCCCGGTGGAAGAGCGCTGACACCTGGCGGTGAGGTTGTAGAGGGGCGTCGCTTCGGCGGCGCCCCTTCGGCGTCCGCGGTGCCCACGCCGTCGTAGCCGACGAAAAAAGCGGAAGGCGCCCTGGCGCCGGTCCCCCCACGGGCCGGCGTCCAGGGCGCCTTCCCATGTCCCGGTGCGGATTCCCCCCACGGGATCCGGCCGGGCGTCTGAGAGACCAGCGCCTGAATCGCTGTCTTTCCGGTACTGCTGGTACTGCTGTTGAGCAGAACGAGCAAAACTCCTCGTACTACTCCTGTGTGCGGTCTGCCGGGACAACGCACGGTCGGGAGGGCCGCTCAAAGCTTCCCTAAGTGCGTGCCCCGGCAACGCAGCTCCGAGGAAGTCCCCCAAGACATCCTCAGATGCCAGTCAACGCCCCCCAAGACGCTGCCTGACATCGCCAACTTAGACCTTCGAACCCCTTCGATGGTTACGTTCACATCACTGTGATCTGCGTCTCTTGCAAATGTCCGTTAGATACGCAAGAGCCCGGATACGGCGAACGAGACCCAAGCGTAAGGACGATGCGCGAGTCTTGTGAAGAGCTTATGTGAGTGGGGCCCCGGACTCCAGAGGGGTCGGTCAAAGGAATCCTCAACGGAAGGCACGCAGCCGCAGGCTGTTGGTCACCACGAACACCGAGGAGAACGCCATCGCCGCCCCGGCGATCATCGGGTTCAGCAACCCGGCGGCGGCCAGCGGCAGCGCCGCCACGTTGTACCCGAAGGCCCACACGAGATTGCCCTTGATCGTGGAGAGCGTGCACCGCGAGAGCCGGATCGCGTCCGCGGCCACCCGCAGATCCCCGCGCACCAGCGTCAGATCCCCCGCCTCGATCGCCGCGTCGGTCCCGGTCCCCATGGCGAGCCCCAGATCGGCGGCGGCGAGCGCGGCCGCGTCATTGACCCCGTCACCGACCATCGCGACGGCACGTCCCTCGCCCTGAAGCCGCCGTACGGCATCGACCTTGTCCTCGGGCAGCACCTCGGCGATCACCTCGTCGATTCCGACCGCCCGGGCCACCGCCTCGGCCACCACCCGGTTGTCCCCGGTCAGCAGCACCGGCGTGAGCCCCAGCGCCCGCAGTGACCGCACCGCCTCCGCACTGGTCTCCTTGACCGCGTCCGCGACGGCCAGGACACCCTGCGCCACGCCGTCCCACCCGACGACGACAGCTGTACGACCGTCCCGCTCGGCCTCTTCCCTCGCCCGGGCCAGTTCGGCGGGCAGCACGTCGATCAGCCGCCCCACCACCACCTCATGGCCCTCCACGCGCCCGCGTACGCCCTTCCCGGGGACGTTCTCGAACCCTTCGGCCTCGGGCAGCGGTCCTACCCGCTCCTCGGCGCCCACGGCGATCGCCCGGGCGACCGGGTGCTCGGAGGCGTGCTCCAGGGCGCCCGCGACCCGCAGCACCTGCTTCTCGTCGGCGTCCTGGGCGACGTAGACCTCCTGGAGGGTCATCCGGCCGGTGGTGACCGTGCCGGTCTTGTCCAGGACGACGGTGTCCACGCGCCGCGTGGACTCCAGGACCTCGGGCCCCTTGATGAGGATGCCCAGCTGGGCGCCGCGTCCGGTGCCGACCATGAGCGCGGTCGGTGTGGCCAGGCCCAGCGCGCACGGGCAGGCGATGATCAGCACGGCGACGGCCGCCGTGAACGCGGCGACGGTGTCCCCGGTGGCGCCGAGCCATCCTCCGAAGGTGGCCACCGCGATGAGGATGACAGCCGGCACGAAGACCGCGGAGACCCGGTCGGCCAGCCGCTGCACCTCCGCCTTGCCGTTCTGCGCGTCCTCCACCAGCTTCGCCATCCGCGCGAGCTGCGTGTCCGCCCCGACCCGCGTGGCCGCTACGACGATCCGCCCACCCGCGTTGACGGTCGCGCCGGTGACGACGTCCCCGACGCCGACGTCCACCGGTACCGACTCACCGGTCAGCATGGAGGCGTCCACGGCGGAGGCACCTTCGACGACGGTGCCGTCGGTCGCGATCTTCTCGCCGGGCCGTACGACGAACCGGTCCCCGACGCCCAGCCGCTCCGCCGGAATCCGCACCTCCCGCCCGTCCCGCAGCACGGAGACGTCCTTGGCCCCGAGCTCCATCAGGGCCCTGAGAGCCGCCCCCGCGCGGCGCTTGGCGCGAGCCTCGAGATACCGGCCGAGCAGGATGAAGGCGGTGACTCCGGCGGCCACCTCGAGATAGATCGTCGAGGCGCCGTCCATGCCGCCGGCGGTGAGCTCGAACCGCTCCCGCATGCCCGTCATGCCGGCGTCACCGAAGAACAGGGCCCACAGCGACCAGCCGAACGCGGCGAGGGTCCCGACCGAGACGAGGGTGTCCATGGTGGCCGCGGCGTGCCTGATGTTCGTCCAGGCGGCCCGGTGGAAGGGCCACGCACCCCAGACGACGACGGGCGAGGCGAGGGTCAGCGCGAGCCACTGCCAGTTGTCGAACTGGAGGGCCGGGACCATGGAGAGCGCGACGACAGGGACGGCGAGCGCCACGGATACGAGGAGCCGCTGTCGGAGGGTGGTGAGCTCGGGGTCGTCCCGGGACGGCTCTTGCGCGGGTGGCGCGGGCTCCTCGGCCGTGTACCCGGTCTTCACCACGGTCGCGATGAGATCGGCGACGTCAACTCCCGCGGGGTAGCTGACCCGGGCCTTCTCGGTCGCGTAGTTGACCGTGGCGGTGACGCCGTCCATCCGGTTGAGCTTCTTCTCGACCCGGGCGGCGCACGAGGCACAGGTCATTCCACCGATGAGCAGCTCGACTTCGGAGGTCGTCCCCATGGGCGCGGCTTCGGTGATGCTGGACATGTACGGCAACTCCCTCAGGGGTGCGGAGCCGCATCGATGTGCGGCTCCGCACCTCCTGTCGCGACGTTCTCAGGCCCGTCCTACAAGCTCGAACCCGGCCTCGTCCACAGCGGCGCGTACCGCCTCCTCGTCCAGCGGCGCCGAGGAGACGACCGTCACCTCGCCGCTGGAGGCGACCGCCTTCACCGAGCTGACCCCGTCGATCTCGGAGATCTCCCCGGAGACGGCGCCCTCGCAGTGTCCGCAGCTCATCCCGCTCACCTTGTAGACGGCGGTGACGGACCCGGCGGTGTCGGTCTGAGTGGTCATGTCGTTCTCCTGATGACTCATGAGAGGTGGGCACGGTCTATGGTGCCCAGCCTATACCCCTAGGGGGTATTTCTCCAAGAGAGGTCCCGAAGGGAGCGAGTACCCCACGCAGGGGTGCTGGTGCCGGGCCGGGCGGGCTACGGGGTCGTCGTGAGGCCGGGTCTGCCGAGCCGGTCACCGAGCAGCGGGTCGAGATAGCGGGTCAGCGCGGTCTTCACTTCCCGGATGTACGCGTCGCGCTCGGCGCCCTCGTGGGCGAGGACCAGCTCCAGGCCCGCCATGTAGATGCCCAGCACCATCTGCGCGGTTCGCTTGATGTCGGCGACGGGCGCCTCGGGGAGGATCGAGGAGAGCAGCCCTTCGACCCGGCCCACGAGGGCCACATGCAGCGCGTCGTGCTCCTCGGTGAGCCTGCCGGGGATGTCGGGGCCGTGCATCAGCGCGAAGAACACCGGGTGTCGGCAGTTGAAGGCGATGAACCGGTCCACGGCGGCGCCGACCGCCTCCTCCAGCGGGGTCGCCGGGTCGACCGGGGCGAGCGCCTCGCCGTACGCCGTCTGCATCTCGTGCACGAGCCGGCCGCCCAGCTCGATCGCGATCGCTTCCTTGTTCGGGAAGAACTGGTAGAGCGTGCCGGGTGAGACGCCGGCCTCGCGGGCGATGGCGTTGGTGCTGGCCGCGGTGTAGCCCGTGGTGGTGAAGACGGTGGCCGCCGCGTCCAGGAGCTGGGCGATCCGGCGTTCGCCGCGTGCCTGGCGGCGGCGGGGCTGTTCCTTCTGCTCGTTGTCGGGCACGCGTTATCCCCAGCTCTCCGTCCACGGTTGACAAACACGAGCGGTCGCTCGCATTCTGGAAACGCGAGCGATCTCTCGTGTTTTGCATTCTACGGTTTCCACGGTGAAGGGGACACCGCACCATGACCGAAGTAAACAGCCCGCCTCGTGTCGGCCGATGGACCCGCCTCGTCACCGCCCGTCCCAGGTTGTCGCTCCTCGTGGCCCTGGTGCTCACCCTCCTCGCCGTAGTGGCCGGCAGCGGTGTCGCCGACCGCCTGGGCGCGGGCGGCTGGGAGGACCCGGACGCGGAGTCGACGTACGCCACCAAGGCGTTGGAGCGTGAGTTCCCGGACTCCCAGCCCAACCTCCTGCTGCTCGTCGACGCGGGCGACGCCTCGGTGGACGACCCGGCGGTGGCCGCGGAGGCCAAGCGCCTCACCGCCCGCCTGGCCGCCGAGAAGGACATCACCGGGGTCGGTTCCTACTGGTCCGCCGCATCACCGGCCCTGCGCGCCGAGGACGGCCATGAGGCGCTGATCGCCGCCCGCATCACCGGTGACGAGAAGCAGATGGGGGAGACGCTCGACCGCGTCGCCCCTTCCCTCCGGGGGACGCACGGCCCGGTGAAGGTCGAGATCGGCGGCATCGTCGCGGTGCGGCACGAGATGCAGACGATCATCCAGGAGGACCTCACCCGAGCCGAGATGATCGCCCTGCCGATCACGCTCCTGCTGCTGGTGATGGTCTTCGGCAGTGCGATCGCGGCCCTTCTCCCGCTCGGCATCGGCATCGTGGCGATCCTCGGGACGAACGCCGTGCTGCGCGGCCTGACCGAGTTCACCGACGTCTCCGTCTTCGCGATGAACCTCACCACGGCCCTCGGACTGGGCCTGGCCATCGACTACGCGCTGTTCATCGTCCGCCGCTTCCGCGAGGAACTGGCCACCGGTGCCGACCCGTTGACGGCCATCGGGACCACCCTGCGCACGGCGGGCCGCACCGTCCTCTTCTCCGCCCTCACGGTCGCGGTGTCCCTGGCGGCGATGCTGCTCTTCCCGCAGTACTTCCTACGGTCCTTCGCCTACGCCGGGATGGCCGTCGTCCTGCTGGCCGCGGCAGCCGCCCTGATCCTCCTCCCGGCCGCCCTGATCCTGCTGGGTCACCGGGTCAACTCCCTGGACCTGCGCCGGCTGTTCAGGCGCGGAGCACCGAAGAAGACCGAAGCGCAGGACGCCGGCACCGCCTGGGCACGCACGGCGACCCTCGTCATGCGCCGCGCCCCCTTCTTCGCCCTGGGCACCACCGCCGTCCTGGTCCTGCTCGGACTGCCCTTCCTGGGGGTGAAGTTCGGCACCGCCGACGACCGCCAACTGCCCGCTTCCGCCGAGTCCCATGTGGTGCAGCAGCACCTCAGGGACGGCTTCCCCGGCAGCCCCGGCGGCGGCCTGGAAGTCCTGGCCGAGGGCAGGGCGACCCCGGCACAGTACGTCTCCTACAAGGAGCGGATCGCCGCCCTCCCCGAGGTCCTGCGGGTCGACGGCCCGTTGGTGAAGGGAGACTCGGCGTACTTCACGGTCCAGCCCAGGGGCGAGGCCGTGGACGACGGAGCCCAGCGCCTGGTCGGTGAGCTGCGCTCCACGAAGGCCCCCTTCGACACCAAGGTCACCGGCACTGCGGCCGTCCTGGTCGATTCCAAGCACGCGATAGGCGACCGCCTGCCGTGGGCGGCGGTCTTCATCACGATCGTCACCCTGCTGCTGGTGTTCTTGCTGACGGGCAGCGTCCTGATCCCGATCCAGGCGGTCCTCCTCAACGCCCTCAGCCTGACGGCGATGTTCGGCGCGGTGGTCTGGGTCTTCCAGGACGGACACCTCTCCGGCCTCCTCGGCTTCACCAGCCCGGGCTCCATAGAGACCACACTCCCGGTCCTGATGTTCTGCGTCGCCTTCGGCCTTTCCATGGACTACGGCGTCTTCCTCCTTTCCCGCATCAAGGAGGAGTACGACAGGACCGGCGACCACGAGGAGGCGGTCCGCCACGGCCTGCAACGCACGGGAGGCCTGATCACAGCGGCCGCGGTCATCCTCGCCGTGGTGATGGTGGCGATAGGCACGTCGAGGGTGACCAACACGAAGATGCTGGGCCTGGGCATCGCGCTGGCGGTGCTGATGGACGCGATGATCGTCCGCAGTCTGCTGGTACCGGCGGTGATGAGGCTGACGGGCCGCGCGACCTGGTGGGCACCGGCTCCTCTGAGGCGCTTCCATGAACGGTTCGGACTGAGCGAAGGGGAGGCCGAACCCCCCAGGGGCGCGACCGGCGACGATGTAACGGCAGAGGAAGAGGAATACGGCGAGGGGACGGCAGATGCGAGCGGTGATCTTCGAACGATACGGCGAACGCCCGGAGGTACGTGACGTCCCCGACCCCCACCCGTCGGACCACGGCGTGATCGTCCGAGTGGAAGCCACGGGCCTCTGCAGAAGCGACTGGCACGGCTGGCAGGGGCACGACCCGGACATCACCCTCCCTCACGTACCGGGCCATGAACTCGCCGGCGTCGTGGAAGCGGTCGGCCTTCGCGTGAGCGCCTGGCGCCCCGGCGACCGGGTGACCGTCCCGTTCGTCTGCGCCTGCGGCACCTGCGCGTCCTGCGCCACCGGTGACCACCAGATCTGCGAGCGCCAGACACAGCCCGGCTTCACCCACTGGGGCTCCTTCGCCCAGTACGTGGCGCTGGACCACGCGGAGGTGAATCTGGTGGCCGTTCCGCAGGACATGTCCTTCACCACGGCCGCGTCGCTCGGCTGCCGTTTCGCCACGGCGTTCAGGGCGGTCGTGCAGCAGGGCGGGGTCACCGCGGGGGAGTGGGTCGCGGTGCATGGCTGCGGCGGCGTGGGCCTGTCCGCGGTGATGATCGCGGCGGCTTCGGGAGCCCGGGTGGTGGCCGTGGACGTGTCTCCCCAGGCCCTGGCCCTGGCGAGGAAGTTCGGCGCGGCGGAGTGCGTGGACGCGACCGGTACGAAGGACACCGCGGCGGCGATCCGGGACCTGACCGGCGGCGGAGCCCATGTCTCCCTGGACGCCCTCGGCTCACCCGCCACCTGCGCGGCCTCCGTCAACTCCCTGCGCCGCCGCGGCCGGCACATCCAGGTCGGCCTGCTGCCCTCACCGGACGGCACGACCCCGGTCCCCATGGCCCGCGCGATCGCCCTGGAACTCGAACTCCTCGGCAGTCACGGCATGGCCGCGCACACCTACCCGCCGATGCTGGAACTGGTCCGGGCGGGCGTGCTGCGCCCTGATCTGCTGCTCACGTCCACGATCACACTGGACGCGGTCCCGGACGCCCTGGCGGCGATGGGCACGGCACCCGGAGCGGGGGTGACGGTCATCGAGCCGTGGAGCTGAGCGCGGCCCACTCGCGGTCGAGGATGCCCATGATCACCCAGTCCACCCACTCGCCGTCCCGTAGATCGGCCTCCCGCCGCACACCTTCGACCACGAATCCGGCCTTCTCGTAGACCCGCAGGGCACGGGCGTTGTAGCCGTAGGCCTCCAACTCGATCCGGTGCAGGCCGAGTTGCTCGAAGCCGTAGCCGACGATCAGGCGGGTGGCCTCGGTGCCGAGGCCCCGGCCGCGTCCCCGGGGGCCGATGAGGGTGCGGTAGGTACAGCTGCGGGCGTGGCTGTCCCACTCGTACAGGACGACCTCGCCGACGAGTTCGCCGGTGGCGCGGTCGGTGACGGCGAGGTCGAGACGGTCGGGCTGCTCGGAGCGGGTGCCGTACCAGGACCGCAGCCGCTCCAGGGTGAGTTCGCCGGAGGGAGCGCCGGTGAAGTGGACGACCTCGGGGTCCTCGATGATCTCCGCCATGACCTCGGCGTCCGCCTCCGTGAACGGTCGCAGCACGGTCCTGTCGCCGGTCAGCACGGGTTTGACGGAGAAGTCGCTCATGGGTCGACTGTGCCAGACGCCGACCCCTCCTGCCCCGGGATTTTCGGCGGGCGGGCACGGGACGGCTGCGGCGCCGCTCATATCCCACAGGGACGGGACTCGGTCAGTCCCGGCTTGGTGTCACCGGGCGAGCCGGCCCTCAGTCCTCTCTCCGCCCCCGGTTGCCCGGCCGGGACGCGACCCACGCGCGCACGGTGTCCGCGTACCAGAAGGGCTTGCCGCCCTCGACGTGATCGGGTGGCGGCAGCAGCCCGTGCTTGCGGTACGACCGCACGGTGTCCGGCTGCACCCGGATGTGCGCCGCGATCTCCTTGTACGACCAGAGCCTTCGGTCGGTCATGTGGTGCACCTCCCCGCGCGCACCGCGGCGGCGGCCGGGAAAGGCCGTCGGGGGGACCGGGCGCTGCGCTGGCGATCACAAATCCTGCGTCCGGTGAACGACTCGCGGTGACTTTCCGTCAGCGCCTGTATGCCCGGTGTGACGCGCAGCTCGCGTACACGGGACATGTGTGACACGGACGGGGCGTTTGTGACAGAGGTGACGCAAAGACGTACGCGGGCGCGAGGGCGTGGCGCGTTGACAAAGGGGCCGTTTCAGACCCCGCGGCCTCTCTTGAAGACTGACGGCGCTGCGCGTCGAGCCGAGCGGGACCCCGGGCCCGCCAAGGAGGACCTCGCTCGCGCAACTCCCCTCCGGCAGCAGGGTGGGCCGGACCCGCTGCGCCGGGCCCGACCCACCGGCTCCCCCCGGCCGTCCCCCGATCAACCGGCTGGACGCGCACAGCGTGCAGTCAGGTGGTCCCGTGGGTCTTGGAGAAATCCGCACTTCGCCGGGAAGCATCGGCTGCAGCAGGCGTACCTGATGCAGCGGTTGTCCCGGACGCAAGGATCAGGCTCGTCGCCTCACCGTCCATCCGGTCCCCGGGCGGGGCGCCGGCGAAGGGCAGCCGTCGTGCCGTCGTGAACTCCCGCGGTGTGCACCCGGTCATCGCCTTGAACTCGCCGCTCAGATGCGCCTGGTCGTAGAACCCGCAGGCCGCCGCGGTCTCCGCCTGTCCACGCCCCGCGGCGAGCAGCCGTCGAGCCCGCTGCAACCGCAGGACTCTCGCCGCCGCCTTGGGCCCCAGCCCGATCTGCTCCCGGAACCGGTTCTCCAGATGCCGCACACTCCAGCCCACCTCCTCGGCGAGCCGCCGCACCGGCATGGCACCGCCCGTCCGCACGAGCTCCGACCAGGCCCGCACCACCCGGGCCGAACAGGGCGTACCGGCGTCCCACCACCGCGCGAACACGTCGTCCAGCAACCGGAAGCGCTCCTCCCAGGAGGGCAACACGGCCAGCGCGGCGGCGAGTTCACCGACCCGCCGGTCCAGCGCGTGCGGCAGCGCGTCGGGATCGACGACCCGGTCGGCGGTCTCGTACTGCGGGGTCCCGAACAGCGTGAACCCGGCCCAGGGCGTGAGCATCACTTCGATGCCGGACAGCCGGCCGCCGTGTTCACCGACGGCGGGTGTGGTGGTGGGCCCGCAGAAGACGGAGACGAGCGTCTCCGGAGCCCGCCCCGCGCGCGTGATGCGCACGGGCTGCTCGAACCCCAGCAGCAGCGTGGCGGCCCCGACGGGCGTTTCGAGGCGCCGCCGCGGCCGGTCCATCGCCAGCCGAACCCCGCGATAGCTCAACACCCCGGGCCGCAGCCGAGGATGAGGCGCCCCGAGGGCGAACTCCCACAACCCACCGGACCCACGTCCGGTACGGACCAACACCATCGCCCCAGCTTCACAGCCGATGGGGCACAGCAACACCCTCTGGGGCGCTACGCCCCGCAGGACCGCAGGAACGCCCTGGTCCGCTGAGCGATCGGCAACGGCCGATCCGGCTCACACGGATACATGTCCTGCTCGACGATCGCGAACAGATCGACATCCAGCCGTCCCGCCGCCTCCAGCACGGGCCCGAGCGCCGGCACACCCGAAGGCGGCTCACACATCACGCCCTGCGCCACCGCGGGCCCGAACGGCGTTCCCTTGGCCCGTACGTCCGCGAGGATCTCCGGGTCCACCTGCTTGAGGTGCAGATACCCGATCCGCGACCCGTAGGTCTCGATCAGCTTGACGCTGTCGCCGCCGCAGTACGCGTAGTGCCCGGTGTCCAGGCACAGCGACACCAGGGAGGAGTCCGTCCCGTCGAGGAACCGGACGACGTTCTCCTCGCTGTCGATGTGGGTGTCCGCATGCGGGTGGACGACGATCTGGAGGCCGTACTCCTCCCGCACCCGCTGCCCCAGCCGCTCGGTCAGCGAGGTCAGGTTCCGCCACTGCTCGGGCGTCAGCGAGGACGACTCCAGCACCTCACCCGTCTTGTCGTCCCGCCAGAACGACGGAATCACGACAAGATGCCTGGCACCCATGGCCTGCGCCAGCACCGCGTTGTCCGCGACATGCGCCCAGGTCTTTTCCCACACGGCCTCGCCGTGGTGCAGGCCGGTGAAGACGGTACCGGCGGACACCTTCAGGCCACGCCGGGACACCTCCTCGGTGAGAACCGTGGGGTCGGTCGGCAGATACCCGTACGGCCCCAGCTCGATCCACTCGTAACCGGAGTCCGCGACCTCGTCGAGGAAGCGCTGCCAGGGGACCTGCTGGGGGTCGTCGGGGAACCACACGCCCCAGGAGTCCGGAGCCGAGCCGATCCGGATGCGGGACAGTGAGGGCTGAGGTGCGGGCGCTGTCATGCCGGTCAGCTTCGGTTCGGACAGCAAGCGCTGTCAAGGTCTCGTCCGAATGTCTGGACAAAACATTGACAGGGCTCGGCGTCCGGGGCTACAAACGCCGGGAGAGCCGACGCAGGTACGAAGGGAAGCCGATGGCGTACGACCTGATCACCATGGGGCGGATCGGTGTGGACCTGTATCCACTCCAGACCGGTGTCCCGCTGCCGCAGGTGACGTCCTTCGGCAAGTTCCTCGGAGGATCGGCGACCAATGTCGCGGTCGCCGCGTCGCGCCTGGGACGGCGGACCGCGGTGATCACCCGCACCGGCGACGACCCCTTCGGCACCTATCTGCACGAGGCCCTCCAGGGCTTCGGCGTGGACGACCGCTGGGTCACCCCGGTCCCGGGCCTGCCGACCCCCGTCACCTTCTGCGAGATCTTCCCGCCGGACGACTTCCCGCTGTACTTCTACCGGCAGCCCAAGGCCCCCGACCTGGAGATCGACGCCCACGAGCTGGACCTCGACGCGATCCGCGAGGCGAGCATCTTCTGGGTCACCGGCACCGGTCTGAGCGAGGAGCCCAGTCGTACGGCGACCCTGGCGGCCCTCGCCCACCGTGCGAAGGCCGGCACCACCGTCTTCGACCTGGACTGGCGCCCGATGTTCTGGTCGGACCCGGCCACGGCCCGCCCCTTCTACGAAGAGGCCCTGCGCCACACCACCGTCGCCGTCGGAAACCTCGACGAGGTCGAGGTCGCCACCGGCGTACGCGAGCCGCACGCCGCCGCCCGCGCCCTCCTGGACGCCGGTGTCGAACTGGCGGTCGTCAAGCAGGGCCCCAAGGGTGTCCTCGCCGTCAACAGCAGGGGCGAGTCCGCCGAGGTCCCGCCCCTGCCCGTGAACGTCCTCAACGGCCTCGGCGCCGGTGACGCCTTCGGCGGCTCCCTCTGCCACGGCCTGCTCAACGGCTGGGACCTGGAGAAGATCATGCGGCACGCCAACGCGGCCGGGGCCATCGTCGCCTCCCGTCTGGAGTGCAGCTCGGCGATGCCGACGCCCGACGAGATCGACAGTGCAATCGCGGCGGGAGCGGTCAAGTGAGGGTCGACATCGCGGAACTCGTCCGCCTGCGTGCCGAACACCCCGAAGCGATCGCCGAGGCGGCCGCCCGCCGCCCCCGCAGGCCGCTGCTCAACGACAACGGCCGCCTGATGATCGTCGCCGCCGACCACCCCGCCCGGGGCGCGCTCGGCGTCGGCGGCAACCGGATGGCCATGGCCAACCGCGGCGACCTGCTCGAGCGTCTCTGCCTGGCGCTGTCCCGCCCCGGCGTCGACGGCGTCCTCGCCACCGCCGACATCCTGGACGACCTGCTCCTGCTCGGCGCCCTGGACGGCAAGGTCGTCCTGGGCTCCATGAACCGCGGCGGCCTCCAGGGCGCGAGCTTCGAGCTCGACGACCGTTTCACCGGCCACCGCCCCGAGGACATCGAGCGCCTCGGCTTCGACGCCGGCAAGCTCCTCCTGCGTATCGACTACGACGACCCGGGCTCCCTCACCACCATGGAGTCCACGGCCCGCGCCATCGACGACATGGCGGCTCGCAAGCTCCCCGTCTTCGTCGAGCCGTTCATCAGCGGCCGCACCACCGAGGGCAAGGTCAGGAACGACCTCTCCGCCGAGGCCGTCAGCAAGTCGATCGCCATCGCCTCGGGTCTGGGCGGCAGTTCGGCCTACACCTGGCTCAAGGTCCCGGTCACCGACAACCCCGACGACATGGGCGAGGTCATGGCGACCTCCACGCTCCCCGCCGTACTGCTCGGCGGCGAGGTCGGGGACGACCAGGACGGCGCGTACGAGAAGTGGCGTGGCGCCCTGCAACTCCCCACCGTGCGCGGCCTGGTGGTCGGCCGTTCGCTGCTGTATCCGGCGGACGGCGACGTGGCCGCCGCCGTGGACACCGCCGTAGGACTGCTGTGAGGGCCGCCGCATGACACAGAACGAGCTGTACGTCCCCAAGGGCGGCTCCGCCAACGCCCAGTACACGCTGGACATCGACCCCAAGCGGGCCGGCTGGACCCACAGCAGCCTGCGCATCGTCGAGCTGGCACCCGGCGGCACCCACACCTTCACCTCCGGTGACAGCGAGTGGATCGTGCTTCCGCTGGAGGGCGCCTGTACCGTCCACACCGACAACGAAGAGTTCCAACTCCTGGGCCGGGAAAGCGTGTTCGCCGGAGTCTCGGACTTCGCGTACGTGCCCCGGGACGCCCAGGCATCGATCGCCTCCGGCGCGGGAGGCCGCTTCGCCCTGGCAGGAGCGAAGTGCGAGCGACGACTCCCCGCCCGCTACGGCCCCGCGCCGGAGGTCCCCGTCGAAGAACGCGGCAGTGGCAGCCAGTTGCGGCACGTCCGCAACTTCGCCTCCGCCGACGCCTTCGACTGCGACAAGCTCATCGCCGTCGAGGTGGTCACGCCCGGCGGCAACTGGTCCTCGTATCCGCCGCACAAGCACGACGAGCACCGGCCCGGCGTGGAAGCGGAGCTGGAGGAGATCTACTACTTCGAGATCGACGGCCCGAACGGTTTCGGCTATCAGCGCGTATCTCCCTCCCGTGAGGGCGGATCCGACGTCCTCGCCGAGGTCCGCTCCGGCGACGCCGTCCTCGTCCCCGACGGATGGCACGGCCCGTCCATCGCCCAGCCCGGCCACGACATGTACTACCTGAACGTCATGGCGGGACCGGGTGAGACGCGGGAGTGGCGGATCTGCTTCCATCCGGACCACACGGAGGGTTACCGATGACCACCCGCCTGACCGTCGCGCAAGCGCTGGTCCGCTTCCTCGCCGCCCAGTACACCGAACGCGACGGCGTACGGCAGCGGTTGATCTCCGCGACCTGGGGCATCTTCGGCCACGGCAATGTCGCGGGCCTCGGCCAGGCGCTCGTCGAGTACGCCGACGACATGCCGTACCACCAGGGCCGCAACGAGCAGTCCATGGTGCACGCGGCCGTGGGCTACGCGCGTCAGTCGAACCGCCTCTCCACCCACGCGGTGACGACCTCCATCGGACCGGGCGCCACCAACCTGGTGACGGGAGCGGCCCTCGCGACCGTCAACCGCCTACCGGTTCTGCTCCTGCCCGGCGACATCTTCGCCACCCGGGTCGCCGACCCGGTCCTCCAGCAGCTCGAAGTGCCGTACGCGGGCGACATCAGCGTCAACGACTGTCTGCGGCCCGTGTCGAAGTACTTCGACCGCGTCACGCGTCCGGAAGCCCTGATCCCGGCCGCCCTCCAGGCGATGCGGGTCCTCACCGACCCCGTCGAGACCGGCGCCGTGACCCTGGCCCTCCCGCAGGACGTCCAGGCCGAGGCCCACGACTGGCCGGACGAGTTCTTCGCCGAGCGCACCTGGGTCGTACGACGGCCGGGCGCCGACCCCACCGAACTCGCGGAAGCGGTGCAGGCCATCAGGTCGGCCCGGCGCCCCCTGCTCGTCGCCGGCGGCGGAGTCCACCACAGCCGCGCCGAGGAGGCCCTCGCCGAGTTCGCGAGCGCCACCGGCATCCCGGTCGCCTCCACCCAGGCCGGCAAGGGCTCCCTGCGCCACGACCATCCCCAGGACGTCGGCGGTGTCGGCCACACCGGCACCGCCACCGCGAACGAACTGGCCCGCCAGGCCGACCTGGTGATAGGCGTCGGCACCCGCTGGACCGACTTCACCACGGCCTCCGGCACGCTGTTCGCCGCCGACGGAGTCCGCTTCCTCAACCTCAACATCGCGCCCTACGACGGCCACAAGCTCGCCGGTACACCCCTGGTCGCGGACGCCCGCAGCGCCCTCCAGGAGCTCACCGGCGCCCTCCAGCTGCACGCCCACCGGGTCACGGGCGCGTACGTCGACGAGTACACGCTCGACAAGGAGCGCTGGGAGCAGCGCGTCGACGCCTGCTACGAGGCCGACGAGCCCGACATCAGGCCGACCCAGCCGCAGGTCCTCGGCGCCCTGGATGTCCTGGTGGACGAGTCGGACGTCGTCATCAACGCGGCCGGCTCCCTCCCCGGCGACCTGCACAAGCTGTGGCGCGCCCGGTCGAGGGACCAGTACCACCTGGAGTACGGCTACTCCTGCATGGGCTACGAGATCCCGGCCGCGATCGGTGTCAAGATGGCCGCGCCCGACCGCAACGTCTGGGCGCTGGTCGGCGACGGAACGTACCTGATGATGCCGACGGAGATCGTCACGGCCGTGCAGGAGGGCATCGCGATCAAGCTGCTCCTGATCCAGAACCACGGCTACGCCTCCATCGGCGGCCTGTCCGAGACGGTCGGCGGCGAGCGGTTCGGAACCGCCTACCGCTACCAGTCCGACGACGGCACCTACACGGGCGCCCCGCTGCCCGTGGACCTGGCCGCCAACGTGGCCAGCCTCGGTATGCGCGTGCTGCGCGCGAAGACCGTACGAGACCTCCGCGCCGCCCTCGAGGAGGCGCGGGCCGCCGACACTCCCACATGTGTCTACGTCGAGACCGAAACGGCAGACACAGTGTCGGGCGCGCCTCCGGCGCAGGCCTGGTGGGATGTACCTGTGGCCGAAACCGCGACCCGACCGTCTGCGGTGAAGGCCCGAGAGCTGTACGAACGGCACGTCTCTACCCGACGCCGCCATCTGTGAAGGAGTACTCGGTCATGACGAAGATCGTCAACCACTGGATCGGCGGCAAGACCGTCGAAGGCGCGTCGGGGAACTACGGGCCGGTCACCGACCCGGCGACCGGCGCGGTCACCACCAAGGTCGCGTTCGCGTCGGTCGACGAGGTGGACGCCGCGGTCGGCGCCGCCAAGGACGCGTTCGCGACCTGGGGCACCTCCTCGCTCGCCAAGCGCACCACGATCCTGTTCCGCTTCCGGGCGCTGCTCGAGGCGAACCGGGACGCGATCGCCGAGCTGATCACCGCCGAGCACGGCAAGGTGCACAGCGACGCCCTCGGTGAGGTCGCGCGCGGCCTGGAGATCGTGGACCTGGCGTGCGGGATCACCGTGCAGCTCAAGGGCGAGCTGTCCACCGAGGTCGCCAGCCGCGTGGACGTCGCCTCCATCCGCCAGCCGCTCGGTGTCGTCGCGGGCATCACGCCGTTCAACTTCCCGGCGATGGTCCCGATGTGGATGTTCCCGATCGCCATCGCGACCGGCAACACCTTCGTCCTCAAGCCGTCCGAGAAGGACCCGTCGGCCTCCCTGAAGATCGCCGAGCTGCTGGCCGAGGCCGGTCTGCCCGACGGTGTCTTCAACGTCGTCCACGGTGACAAGGTGGCCGTCGACCGCCTCCTGGAGCACCCGGACGTCAAGGCCGTCTCCTTCGTCGGCTCGACCCCGATCGCCCGCTACATCCACACCACCGCCTCCGCCAACGGCAAGCGGGTCCAGGCCCTGGGCGGCGCCAAGAACCACATGCTCGTCCTGCCGGACGCCGACCTGGACGCGGCCGCCGACGCCGCCGTCTCCGCCGCCTACGGCTCCGCGGGCGAGCGCTGCATGGCCATCTCCGCGGTCGTCGCCGTCGGCGCCATCGGCGACCAGCTGGTCGACAAGATCCGCGAGCGCGCCGAGAAGATCAAGATCGGCCCCGGCAACGACCCGACCTCCGAGATGGGCCCGCTCATCACCAAGGTGCACCGCGACAAGGTGGCGTCCTACGTCACGGGTGCGGCGGCCGAGGGCTGCGAGGTCGTCCTGGACGGCTCCGGCTTCACGGTCGAGGGCTTCGAGGACGGCCACTGGATCGGCATCTCGCTCCTCGACAAGGTCCCGACCACGGCGAAGGCCTACCAGGACGAGATCTTCGGCCCGGTGCTGACCGTGCTGCGCGTCGACACCTACGACGAGGGCATCGCCCTCATCAACGCCTCGCCGTTCGGCAACGGCACCGCGATCTTCACCCGGGACGGCGGCGCCGCCCGCCGCTTCCAGCTGGAGGTCGAGGCAGGCATGGTCGGCGTGAACGTCCCGATCCCGGTCCCCGTCGGCTACCACAGCTTCGGTGGCTGGAAGGACTCGCTCTTCGGCGACCACCACATCTACGGCAACGACGGCACGCACTTCTACACCCGCGGCAAGGTCGTCACCACCCGCTGGCCCGACCCGGCCGACGCCCCGGCGGGCGTGGACCTGGGCTTCCCGCGCAACCACTGAGCGCGTACGGCGCCCCGACCCTCCGCCGGAGGGCCGGGGCGCCGTCGTGTCACCGGCCGTACCGCGAACGCGGTACACGAGAACGCCGTTGTACCCCCACGGGATGGCCCCGGTTCACCCCCTGGTCGACGACTCACCGGCCTTTTCACCCCGTACCGTTGACACATGGATCTTCGACTGCCGCCGCTGCGTGACCTACGTCGGCGGCCACGACGGCTCGCAGCCGCCGTGGCCGCCGTCGTCGTGCTCGCCGGTGCCGGGACATGGACGGCCGTGGCCGACGACAAGCCGGCCCCGGTGCACCGGGAGGACCAGGTGATGGCTCTCGACGGCGTCCGCATCGACACCTCGTACTTCACCTCGTCCGACGCGGGACGCCGCCCCGCCGTACTGCTCGCGCACGGCTTCGGCGGCAGCAAGGACGACGTGCGGGAACAGGCCGAGAACCTGGCCCGGGACGGGTACGCGGTACTGACCTGGTCGGCGCGGAGTTTCGGCAGGTCCACCGGGAAGATCGGACTGAACGACCCGAAGGGCGAGGTCCAGGACGTCAGGAAGCTGATCGACTGGCTCGCCCGGCAGCCGCAGGTCCAGCTCGACAAGCCCGGCGACCCCCGCGTCGGCGTCGCGGGCGCCTCGTACGGCGGCGCGATCTCCCTGCTCGCCGCCGGCTACGACGACCGCGTGGACGCCATCGCCCCGGCGATCACCTACTGGAACCTCAGCGACGCGCTCTTCCCCAACGGCGTGTTCAAGAAGCTCTGGGCGGGCATCTTCGTCAACTCCGGCGGCGGCTGCGCCAAGTTCGAGCCGCAGCTGTGCCGGATGTACGAGCGGGTCGCCGAGTCCGGCACCCCGGACGCGCAGGCCGAGAAGCTGCTGGACGAGCGTTCGCCGTCGGCCGTCGGCGACCGCATCAAGGTGCCCACCCTGCTGCTGCAGGGCCAGACCGACTCCCTCTTCCCGCTCGGCCAAGCCGACGCCGCGGCCAAGGCGATCCGCGCCAACGGCGCCCCCGTCGACGTCGACTGGATCGCGGGCGGCCACGACGGCGGCGACATGGAGACCGGCCGGGTCCAGGCCCGGGTCGCCTTCTGGTTCGACCGCTACCTCAAGGACGACAAGGGCGCCGACACCGGCCCCGCCTTCCGTGTCACCCGCACCCTCGGCACCGACACCGGCGACGGCGAGACCCGGCTGAGCGGCGTGGACGCCGACACCTACCCCGGCCTCGAAGGCGACCCGCGCGCCGTCGCCCTCGCCGGACGCGAGCAGTCCTTCGAGAACCCGGCCGGTTCCAGCCCGCCCGCCGTCTCCGCCCTGCCCGGCATCGGCGGCGCCGGCGGCCTCTCCCAGCTCTCCGCGCTCGGCGTCGGGATCTCCCTCGACTTCCCCGGCCAGTACGCCGCCTTCGAGTCGGCCCCCGTCAAGGACGACCTGCAGATCACCGGGTCCCCGACGGTCACCGTCCACGTGAAGTCGACGAGCGACGACGCGGTCCTCTTCGCCAAGGTGTACGACGTCGGCCCCGGCCGCGGACAGCAGGTGCTGCCCTCCCAACTGGTCGAGCCCCTCCGCGTGGAGGGCGCCAAGGCCGGCAAGGACGTCACCCTCACCCTCCCGGCGATCGACCACGAGGTCCAGGACGGCCACCGGCTGCGCCTGGTCCTCGCCTCCACCGACCTCGGCTACGCCTCACCGGCCGCCCCCGCCACGTACACGGTCTCCCTCAAGGGCGACCTGAAGGTGCCGACCACCCTCGCCGACAGCGACGCGGCCGCGCCGCTGCCCTCATGGGTGTGGTGGCTGCCCCTGGCGGGCGCGGTGACCGCGCTCGCCCTCCTCCTGACGGCGAGGCGCCGCACCACCGCCCCCGCCCCCGACCCCGGCCTCGCCGAAGTCCCCCTCCAGATAAGGGACCTCAGCAAGCGCTACGCCAAGTCCGCCGACCGGTATGCCGTCCGCGACCTGTCCTTTCGGGTCGAGAAGGGCCAGGTCCTCGGCCTGCTCGGCCCGAACGGCGCGGGCAAGACGACCACCCTGCGCATGCTGATGGGCCTGATCACACCGGACGGCGGTGAGATCCGCGTCTTCGGCCACGCCATCGCGCCCGGCGCCCCCGTGCTGTCCCGCGTCGGCGCCTTCGTCGAGGGTGCGGGCTTCCTGCCGCACCTGTCCGGCCGGGAGAACCTGGAGCTGTACTGGCGGGCCACCGGGCGCCCGCCTCAGGACGCCCACCTGGACGAGGCCCTGGAGATCGCCGGCCTCGGCGCCGCCCTGGAGCGCGCGGTCCGCACCTACTCGCAGGGCATGCGCCAGCGCCTCGCCATCGCCCAGGCCATGCTCGGCCTGCCCGACCTGCTGATACTGGACGAGCCGACCAACGGACTCGACCCGCCGCAGATCCGCGAGATGCGCGAGGTGATGATCCGCTACGCGGCGGCCGGCCGCACGGTGATCGTCTCCAGCCACATGCTGTCCGAGGTCGAGCAGTCCTGCACCCACCTGGTGGTGATGGACCACGGACAGCTCGTCCAGGCGGGACCGGTCGGCGAGATCATCGGCTCCGGCGACACCCTGCTGGTCGGCACGGCCGGCCCGCTCGACGAACCCCTCGTCGAGAAGGTCGCCGCGCTGCCCGGCGTGGCCTCGGCGGTCCGTACCGACGGCGGGCTGGTGGTCCGCCTCGACGCCGACGGCAGCGCCCGGCACCTGGTCGCCGAACTCGTCCGGCTGGAGGTCCCCGTGGAAGCGGTCGGCCCCCACCGTCGCCTCGAGGACGCCTTCCTCACCCTGATCGGAGACTCCGCATGAGCAGCACGCTGATCGACAGCGCGGAGGTCGCCGACGGTTACCGCGCCGGCCGCACGCTGCCCCTCCGGGTGGAACTGGTCCGGCAGCTGAAGCGACGCCGCACGATGGTCATGGGCGGGATCCTGGTCGCCCTGCCGTTCGTGCTGCTCATCGCCTTCCAGGTGGGTGGCGGGCCGGGCGGTGACAACAACCGGGTGAACCTGATGGACACGGCCACCCTGTCCGGCGCGAACTTCGCCGCGGTGAACCTGTTCGCCTCGGCGGGCTTCCTCCTGGTCATCCCCGTCGCCCTGTTCTGCGGGGACACGGTCGCCTCCGAGGCCGGCTGGTCCTCCCTGCGCTACCTGCTGGCGGCGCCCGTGCCCCGGGCCCGGCTGCTGTGGTCGAAGCTGGTCGTCGGACTCGGGCTCAGCCTGGCCGCGATGCTGCTCCTGCCGCTCGTCGCGCTCGCCGTCGGCACGGCGGCATACGGCTGGGGCCCGCTGGAGCTGCCCACCGGCGGTGAGCTGGCCGCCGGCACCGCGGCGCAGCGCCTCCTGGTCACGGTGGCGTACATCTTCGTGTCCCAACTGGTCACCGCGGCCCTGGCGTTCTGGTTGTCCACCAGGACGGACGCCCCGCTGGGCGCGGTCGGCGGCGCGGTAGGCCTGACCATCGTCGGCAATGTGCTCGACCAGGTGACGGCGCTCGGCGACTGGCGGGACTTCCTGCCCTCGCACTGGCAGTACGCCTGGCTCGACGCCGTCCGCCCCCGACTGGAGTGGTCCGACATGATCCAGGGAACGGCCCTGTCGATAACGTACGCCCTCGTGCTGTTCGCGCTGGCCTTCCGCGGTTTTGCCCGCAAGGACGTGGTGTCGTAGGTCACCGGAGGATCACCCACCGGTCTCGACGGCCGTCGTCCGTGCCCTGTTCGAGATCCATCCGCAACCCCCCGTAGCGCACGTTCCGGCCCGTCGGCCCGTCACAGTCACAGACACGGCGTCAACTGGCCAAGGGGGCACGGACGATGGACCGGTACGGGACACGGCGGCTGCGGGCCGCTCTCCTCGCACTCACCGCGACGGGCGGCCTGCTCCTCACGGGATGCGGGGCGGGCGGCTCGGGCGACGACAGCAGTAAGGACCGGGCGAACGGCGCAAGCGCCTTCCCGGCCCCCGAGTACAGCCGGGGAAGCGGCGAACGCGACGACGAGTCCCGCGACACCGCCCCCGACCACCTCTCCACCTTCGCCCTCGACGTCGACACCGCGTCCTACGGCTACGCCCGCCGCACTCTCGCCGACGGACAGCGCCCCGACCCCTCGACGATCCGCCCCGAGGAGTTCGTCAACAGCTTCCGCCAGGACTACGAGCGTCCCGACGGCAACGGCTTCACGGTGACCGTCGACGGCGCCCGCACCGACGAGAAGAACTGGTCCCTGGTCCGCGTGGGCCTGGCCACCCGGAACGCGGACGGGCAGCGCGGCGAACGCCCGCCGGCCGCCCTCACCTTCGTCATCGACATCTCCGGCTCCATGTCCGAACCCGGCCGGCTCGACCTCGCCCAGGAGTCCCTCGGCGTGATGACGGACCGGCTGCGCGACGACGACTCGGTCGCGATCGTCACCTTCAGCGACAAGGCCGAGACCGTCCTGCCGATGACCCGCCTCGACGGCAACCGCGACGAGATCCACGACGCGATCGACGGCCTGGAGCCCACCTTCTCCACCAACCTCGCGGCCGGCGTCGAGACCGGCTACGCCACCGCCGTCAAGGGCCTGCGCGAGGGCGCCACCAACCGGGTCGTCCTGGTATCCGACGCCCTTGCCAACAACGGCGACACCGACCCCGACACCATCCTCGACCGCATCGACGGCGCCCGCCGCGAGCACGGCATCACCCTCTTCGGCGTCGGCGTGGGCAGCGACTACGGCGACGCCCTGATGGAACGCCTCGCCGACAAGGGCGACGGCCACACCACGTACGTCTCGGACGAGAAGGACGCCCGCGAGGTCTTCTGCGAGCAGCTCCCGCAGAACATCGACCTCACCGCCCGCGACGCCAAGGCCCAGGTCGCCTTCGACCCGGAGACGGTCACCGACTTCCGGCTCGTCGGCTACGACAACCGCCGCGTCGCCGACGACGACTTCCGCGACGACCGCGTCGACGGCGGCGAGGTCGGCCCCGGCCACACCGTCACCGCCCTCTACGCCGTCCGCACCCGGCCGGGCGCGGACGGCCACCTCGCCACCGCCACCGTTCGCTGGCAGGACCCCGAGACCCGCACCCCGCACGAGGAGTCGGGCCAACTGGAGTCGGACAGCCTCGCCGACTCCCTGGGCAGCGCGAGCCCGCGCCTCCAGGTCACCGCGGTGGCCGCCTACTTCGCCGACGCCCTCCGCCGGGGCGACGACCGCTGGAGCCCCCTGCCGGGAGCCCCACACCTGAGCGAACTGGCCGACCGGGCGGACAGGTTGGCGGACATCACGGAGGACCGGGCGGTACGACAGCTCGCCGACACCATCCGGCAGGCGGGTCACCTCGACTGACCATCCCGCCAGGCAGCCGACCGGGATCACCCCTGGCGGCTGCCCACGCTCGAACGGGAGCGCCGGTACAGCACCGCTCCGGCGGTCAGCAGGGCCAGGCTCGCCACGCTCGGCACCCAGGGGTTGTCGGACCCGGTGTGCGCGAGGGTGGCGGCCGCCTCCGGCTGTACGACGGCGGGGGACCCCTCCGGCGCCGAGTGCGCCTTGCCCGGGTGCGACGGCTGGTGAGGGACCCGCGGCGTGGACGGTACGGACCGGTCCTCGGACTCGTTGGGACGGTCGACCGGGCCGTTGACCGACTCGTTGCCGAAGGCGGGATTGCCGATACCCACCAGGTTCGCGCTGTTGCCGGTGAGGTTCACGGGCAGATCGACCGGAAGCTGGACGTTGTTGCCGGAGACCACGCCCGGCGAGTCGTGGGCGCTGCCGTGGGCCGCGGCCCCGCCCGGCGCCTCGGACGACTTGCCGTGCCCGGCTTTGCCGTCCTCGTTGGCACAGCGGTTGCCCATGGCGGGGTTGAGGAGCCCGACCACGTTCAGGGTGTTCCCGCACACGTTCACCGGGACGTCCACGGGCAACTGGACGCCGTTGCCGGAGATCAGCCCGGGCGAGCCCTCTGCGGAGCCGTCAGCTGTGGAGTCGGCCTGCGCCGGCCCCGCGACCGCCATCGCACCAGAGGCGACGGCGACGGCGATCACACTGTTTCGGATAGCCCGTTTCATGGGTCCCTGCCCTTCAGAGATGTCGCGGGTACTCACCCGCACTCGGTAAAACATGCGCGAAACCATGGAAGTAATGGTTTTTCAGTCTTTTGCCCGGAACGGGGTTGTGTGCGTACACCAGTTGGGGCCCGTTCGCACGCCAAGCCGCTCCACGGAAAAACCCTCGCCCCGCACCGAGAGGGTCTCGGCGCAGGGGAGGGTCAAGGCCGCCTGTAGGGCGGTGAAGGCGGTCAGAACGCCTGGTTGTCGCAACCCATGTCCGAACCGAGGTGGTTCTGCTGCGCACCGGGGTTGCCCTCGCCGTTCACCAGGTTGCCCGCCAGGCCGGTCAGGGCGCCGACGCTGCCCAGCACCTCGATGTTCATGTCGTGCGAGCGGCATTCGATGCCCTGCGTGATGTCGAAGTCGTTGCCCGGCTCACCGTGTGCCAAAGCGGTGCCGGCGCCGAAGGAGCCGACACTGCCGAGGATGGCGCCCACGAGGACTGCCTTGTGGAACGTGCGCATGGGGTACTCCATTTCGAGCGGATGGGGTCTGCAACAGATCGAGCTGGGATGGGGCGGACGAGGCTCGGGCGGCCGTCAGCCGAGTCGGGGAAGCCCCAGTTGGCCGACGGGAGGCGCCGCGAGCTGTCCGAGGCCGACCGGCGCCAGCTGCGGCGCGCCCGCCGACGCGAGCTGCGGGTTGATGAGCGGGTTCACCTGCGGGTTGACCTGCGGGTTCACCTGAGGGGTGACAGTCGGCGCCGGCTCTGGCGCGAAGGTCTGGGGGACGGCCAACTGGGGGGCGACCTGCGGCATGACCTGCGGCATGACCTGGGGCGGTGCGGGGGCGGGCGCGGCCTGCGGTGCCGTCTGCGCGGGTACCGCCTGCTGCGCGGACGGCGAGGCGGAGGCCTGTGCCGACCCCTGCGACGAGGCGGCGGCGTAGCTGGTGTGCTGCGGTGCCTGCTGGTAGACGGGCGCCGGGGCGGCCTGCGGTGCCTGCTGGTAGGCGGGTGCGGGCGCGGCCTGGGGGGCCTGCTGGTAGGCGGGTGCGGGTGCGGGTGCGGGTGCGGGTGCGGGTGCGGGCGCGGGCGCGGCCTGCGGTGCCGGCTGGTACGCCGGCGCCGGGGCGGCCTGGGGGGCCTGCTGGTAGGCGGGTGCGGGCGCGGCCTGAGGTGCCGACTGGTAGGCGGGCGCCGGGGCGGCCTGCGGTGCCGCGTTGTCGGGAGCCGGCGCCGGCGGGGGAGTGATGGGAGAGTCGGCATGGCTGATGCCGGTGCCCATGGCGGACAGACCGCTGGCCGCTGCTACTAGGAGCACGGCCTTGTGAAGCTTGCGCATGAAACTCTCGGCCCTTCATACCTGAAATAGGGAAGTTCGTTGCATTGAATGCGGTCACGCGTGCAGCCGGTGCGCTGCTCCCAACTGCACGGTCAGCAACGGTGATCCCGAGTGGCACGCGGACTTCGCATCAAAGCCGGCAGCGACTCGACTCACCCGTTTCAGGTCCACGACCGCTGCCCTCTCCCGGTTGGAACGAGGGCGCCTGGCCGTGGTCACGGATTCCCACGGCCCATCACCCGTTTGCCGCGTGGGGGGCGCGTGTCGCGGCCGGTACGCCGTTTGCGGCAAATGGGTGACCGCGCCCCGGCGCCCGTATCTGCGTCTCTTCTCGTGTCGTTCCCCACGGGGCAAGGACGTTGGTCCATCGCAGCCACTCAGAGCAGTGCGAACAGCTGCAACTGCGCTGCCGTATCAGCGTTTCCCCAGATTTTCGTGCACAGGTCAATGAAGGGCCGAGAATTCCATGCGCAAGCTCCAGCAAATCGCGTTCGTCGTCGCAGCGGCCGGCGGACTGGCCGCCGGCGGGGCAGGATCGAGCTCAGCCGTCACCCCCGTCGCCTTCAACGGGGCTGTGCCGCCTCCCGTTTCGCAGCCGGACGCCCAGGCCACCACAGCCACGTCCGCTCAGGCGACCACGCAGAGCTACGGCTCGCCGGCCGTTCAGCAGCCGGCCCCGGCCCCGGCATCGCAGCGCGGTACCCAGGTTGCACCGCAGCTCAACCCTCAGCTCAACCCGCAGATCAACCCTCAGCTCTCCTCTCCGGCCCCGCAGACGGGGCAGACGGGGCAGACCGGCCGGACGGGGCAGAGCGTCGCTCCGGCCCAGAACAACCTGTTCCGGCCGGCCCAGGAGTGCAGCCCCCAGTCCCTGCTCGACGCGAACGTCCCGGTCGCGGTGCTCGCCGCCTCCCAGACGCGGGGCATCGAATGCACCCAGGCCAACAGTCAGTCGAACGCCCTCTCCAGCGCCTTCGCCAACGCGCGCTAGCTCTTCGCGCGCGATACGACTTTCGGGTGTTTTCGCTCCGCGATCACGAAATCGGCGCGCCTCTGACCGTTTTGAGATACTTCGCACTAATCTCTTGTAACTGTAAGGAGTCGATCTAACACAGATCGCACCCAATCACTCTCACCGGAGATGACATGCGCAAGCTTCGCAACGTTGCCGTCCTGGTCGTTGCCCTCGGCAGCATCGGCCTCGTGGGTGGCACCGCCCACGCCGACGGTCATGGAGGGAAGGACGGCGGGGACCTGTTCAAGATCACGCAGGGCAACACCTGCCGCTCGCACGACGTGAACATTGACGTCCTCGGCAACCTCGGCCTCCTCAACGGCCTTGTGGGCATCGGCGACGAGGGCAACCCGGGTGCTCAGTCCTTCGACCAGGGCTCCAAGGTGAGCTGCAGCAACAGCGCCTTCTGAGGTTCTGACCGGCGTTAGGCGCCGAACTCCGCAAATGGTCCCGGCGCAGGGCCGGGACCATTTGCGTACCGCCAGGCCTGCCAGGCGGCGATGGTTCCGGCGTGTCGCCGGAACCTGTCGGCTGTTCCCTTCGGCCTTCTTGACCGCACTGATGTCGATCAACACGGATCGCGTCCACCTCACTCTCACCGGAGATGACATGCACAAGCTCCGCACGGCTGCCGTCCTCGTCGCCGCATTCGGGACCATCGGCCTCCTGGGTGCCGGCACCGCCCACGCCGACCAGGGTGGTCACAGGGGCGGTGGCGACACTTTCGATGTCATGCAGACCAGCAATTGCAAGTCGCACGACACCAACATCGACATCCTCGGCAACATCGGCATCGGCAACGGCCTGCTGGGCATCAACGACGAGGGTAACCCGGGCGCCCAGCAGATGTCCCAGGGCTCGAGCGTGGGCTGCAGCAACACGTTCGGCAAGTAAGACAAAGATTTTCCCCGGTGCCCCGAATCGCTGACGGGGTACCGGGGATTTTCGTTTCGTCGGCAGACCTTCCGTAAAAGCCGAAATGCCGGGCCGGGAATCATCCCGGCCCGGCATTCGCCGTCATGCTCAGAACTCGATGTGCGGCCTCTTGAACTCCTTGGGCTTCTTGTACTCCTTGGGCAGGGGAGCGTTGTTGGAGCACTCCACGACCGGCCCGACGCTCGTGGCCCCGCCCTTGAGCATCTTGTCCTGCCAGTCCACCATGTGCGGCTGGTCCGACGTCGAGCAGTCCTGTGCCTGCTTGACGATGTGCGCGCCATCCTTGTCGATCTGGGTCTCACTCTTGCGAATGCAGATGATGTCACCCTGCGCGGTGGTCGCGCAGTTGCCGTCGTCCGCGTAGGCGTACGGGGCGCCGAGGCAGATCGCGGCGAGACTCGTGATGAGCCCCGAGGCGGCGGCGATCTTCTGTGCAGTGAACATGTGCGGTATTCCTTTACGATGGAGGCCCGAGCGCACGTGCCATCAATGGGAGTGCACTCGAGCCCGAGAAGGTCGAAACAGACGGCCGCAGCCCGGACGCGTGCCCTGATCGAGCGGCGCGTCCGGGCTGCATTCGCCACGGGGATTCACTCAGCACACCGTTGAACCCGCTGAAGCGGTGCGGGACCGAGACGTTGAGTTCGTGCAATGTGCGTCAGGCTTCCCAGGAACGCGGATGCGTCCGTTGTGGCGCTGTGCGGATGGGCTTGCGGCAAGGTTCTTACTCGCCGTGCTGCTCCTCCGGCTGAGCCTCGGGCTCGGCCTCCGGCTGCTCCTCCGGCTGGGCCTGGGGCTGGGCCTCGGGCTGCTGCTGCTCCTCCGGCTGGGCTTCCGGCTGGCCCTCGGGCTGGGCCTGCGGCAGGGTGTAGTAGTCGCCCCCGAAGGCGACGGCGCTGGCCGACGAGTTGGCCACGGCGCTGATCGGCGGAGGCGCTTCGCCGTTGTCGCCGGCGAAACCGACACCGGCACCGAGGGTGGACAGCCCCGCAATTGCCGCCGCTACGACTGCAGCGCGCTGAAACATACGCATGGTTGACCCTTTCTCACCCGGGCAGGACCGCCCGGCTTGGCTACTCAATGTGAGCATATACACACACCGTGTAGCTATCGAGGATCTACGTTCGCCATGTCGCGTCGTCGGTTTGTGGGGCTCAGCCCAACAGGCCCAACAGGCCGGTCTCCTCCGGTGCGGTGTCGGTCGCGTCGGGTGCAGTCGATGCCGGGGCGGCACAGGTCACCTCGGGGCCTAGCCGCGCCCTGCCATTGCCCAGGGCTGCGGGCGACGTCGCGGGCTTCACCTGTGCGCAGGTCTCCTGGTGGGGGATGACGCCGTCTTCGGGAATCACTCCCGTGATCCGCTGGGTGCAGATGAAACCGAACAGGTCGCGAGTGCAGTTTCCCGGGCCCGCCGCAACATGCGCCTGGGCGATGCCGACGCAGGTCATGAGGAGGCCCCCGGCCAACACCGAAAGGGTCGCGATCTTCCTTCTGTTGAACATCTGATGCGTTGTCCTTTGTGGGGGGTGCCTGCCGAGTTCAGCCCTGGAAGGCGGTGTTGAACTGGCCGCAGGTGGTGGCCGTGGTGGTCGCGAGGCCGAGCACGCCGATCGGGACGTTGTTCTCGGCCACCGTCTGCGGACTGCATTCCTGGTAGGGGCGGTAGAGGTTGTTCACCTGCAGCCCCCCGTCGGAGGTGTCGGCGGCGGCGGTGCCGGCGCCGACGGCGGACAGGCCGCCGGCCGCCACTGCTGCTGCGATCACGACCTGCTGAATCTTGCGCATGGAACACCTCGTTCGTCGCTCGTACGTCACCACTGATTGCCCAGCGTGACTGAACGAATACTAGCAGTAGTCACAGTAGGCACCCGCACGCAACAGGCGTGTTCCTGAGGGGGATACACCCCGCACCATCACCGGGTTGACGCCAACTGCAGTCTCTGGAAACGGGTTGCCGACGGGCGACGGCCCAACACGGTTGAAACAAAGGCAAGTCGCGTCAGGTGAACACCGGCTCCGCTACCCGCAAGCGACCATGCGCGGGCACGGAGACGATCACGTCTCGCAGTCCTTCGGCGTACCGCCGCACGTTCTTGTGGGCGACCTCGGTGTCCGGGTAGCGACAGGCGAACCACAGGCCCTCGTGCAGCCGGTTGACCCAGGCGCACACCTGGTCGCCGTAGGACACCCGGATCAGCCCGTACGCCCTCTGCTCGGCCCAGCGGGCCGAGCCGGGAATGAGGCGGGCATCCACGTACGAGACCATCGAGTACATGTCGGGTGACGTCGGACGGAAGTCCGTGCCGAGCAGGCGCAGTACGCGGGCCAGCGGAATGCGCGCCAGCGACCGGTTGGCCCGCAACTCGGCGCGGACCGCGCCGAGCGCTTCCTCGAAGTCCCGGGCCGCGGGCACCTCGATCGGGGCGCCGCCGACATACCAGCCCACGGAATCCGACCACGCCGACTTCAGCCGGGTGTGGAACGGCACGACCGTGCGGTAGACCGGCTGTCCGCCGAGTTGATGGACGATGAGGCTGGTCGCCGCCAGGATGCCCACCAAACTGCCGCCGTAGGGACGGCAGTACTCCTCGAACGCGGCGGCGGCGCTCGCGTCGACGAGTGGCTCGCACAGCAGCTTCTGGGCGGGCAGAACACCGCCGGGCTGCACACCGAGGTCGACGGGAAACTCCGGGAGCCTTCCGTCGCACCGGCTAACGAACTCCCGCCAGCGCGCGACGATCGCGTGGGTGTCGTCGATCCCGTCCGCGTTCGCGCGCTCCTGCTCGCAGAAGTCGACGTAACTTCCCACCGGCGTACCGACGACGGGCTCTCCCGTGACTCCGGCCATGTACAGCTCGCTGATCTCCTCCGGGATGCGCTGCAGGGAGTAGGCGTCGACATTGGTGTGGTCGAAGGCCATGTACACACTGACGGAGTCCTCGCGAACGACCGCCGCGTACATGAGGTTCGGCCAACCCAGTGCGTCCGCCGCGATGTCGAACCGGCCCTGGAGGTAACTGACCAGCGCCTCCGGCTCGGTGAAGTCACCGACCACCTCACGTTGCAGCGACACGTCCCTCGCATCGAGCGTGAAGCGCTGCATGTCGTCCCCGGCCCACCTGAACCCGCTGCGCAGCGTCTCGTGCCGCAACGTCCAGTCCCGCAGGGCCCCTTCCAGCGCGCCGAGGTCCACGCGCCCCGGCAGGTCGAAGGCCGCCCCGAGCCACGTGGGCACGAACAGACCGTCCTCACGCACCGACCGTGCCGTCCTGACGTGCGACTCCTGGATGTACGCCGGCGGCCGCGGATCCGGTGGCAGCACCGCCGCAGCCGCGACGGTCGCCGCACTGACCGTCCACTCGACGAGTTGTCCGGGCCGGACCTCGCAGCGCTGCATGTCAGAAATTCGCACGGTGGTGTCTCCTTCGCAGAAGACACCAGCTTGATCAAGAGGCCGCCGTGTGGCAGCAGTGGCCGCCGTGTCGCCGTCATTTCAGCAACACGTGTGACACCTCGAACGACGAAGCGATCCCTGTAGACACCAGGACGAGACGGCCTAGTTGAGCACGAGTGTCGCACAACCGGTGCGGTCGGCAAGCCAGTTGCGCGGGGCGCCCGGTCGAGGGCGCACGAAGGGCGGGGCCACCGATCGGTTCGGTGGCCCCGCCCTCCCGTCGATGTCAGCCCTCGCCGTTCTGGGACAGGACCGACACGTCCTCCAGCAGGTGCGCCAGTGCGCCGTCACGCTTGGTCTGGGTGGAGTTCTCGGCACACTGCTGGGTCATGTCGTCCGAGAGGATCGGCACGTCGTGGACCGGGATGAGGTTGACGACAGGGACGCTGACGTCATCCAGAGCGAGGCACGGCTTGTTGAAGGAGCCCTGAATAAGAGCCATCTGGGGGCTCATGTTGCCGTACGTGGTCGAGTTGCCGAAGCTCTGCATCGCCCCGTTGCCGTTCGAGGAGACCGGCCCGGCGTCGTCGCCGAGCGCCATCGCCTGCGGAGCCGCGGCAGCGGCGGCGCCCATGACGGAAGCGGCAATCGCGGCGGTGGCAAAAACCTTCTTGATCACTGGCCAGTCCTTTCGGGGGAAACATCTGCATGGGAGCGATCTGGTTCAACTGCATCGGCGCAGCATGGTTTCTCCCGTTCACTCCGTCGGCCCACACGGAAACCGCCTGGCGAGCCTCGTCGGCCCTGGTGATCAGGTGCACCGGCATTTCATGCGGGCCAACCGGGTGAATCCCCGCAACCAATTCACGAGGGTCCGGTTGATGAGGCCGTAGGACATGCGTCGCTACGACGAAAGGAAAGCGAAGTGCTCAAGAAGGCAATGGTCGCCGCAGCGGCTGCCGCTGGTGTCATTGGCATGTCGGTGGCGGCCGCGCCCCAGGCGCTTGCCATCGGCGACGACAAGGGGCCGACCGTGGCCAACGGGAACGGCGCCTCGTCGAAATTCGGCAACTCGGCGACCAAGGGCGACATGAGCCCGCAGCTCTCCCTGGTCAGTGGCACGCTGAACAAGCCGTGCGCCGCCCTGGAGGACATCAACGTCGCCGTCATCAACCTCATCCCGGTCCAGGACGTGCCGATCCTCTCGGACGACCTGACCCAGCAGTGTGCCGACAACTCCACGCAGGCCAAGCGTGACGGCGCGCTGTCGCACGTCCTGGAGGACGTGTCGGTCCTGTCGTCGAACAGCGAGAAGTAAGCCGCCTCGCAGGGTGAGGGTGTCGGCGGCTGTGTAGCTCTTTCGGCGGTACGGCGGCGGTATTGTGCGGCCCAACCGAGTGAATTTCGGAGTGTCGCACGTTGATTTTCCCTTCTTTGGTCAATTTCTCGTGTGCAGGCTGCTGGTCATGGTGCGAGCCGTACGGCTGTGCTCGCGCGGTTTCGGCCGTCAATGAGGCATGACCGCAGAGAAGGGAAAGTTCATGAAGAAGACCGCTGCTGTCGTTGCGGGCGTGATCATGGCTCTGGGTGCGGCCACTCCGGCCTTCGCTGACGCGGAGGCCCAGGGTGTCGCCGTCAATTCCGGAGGGTTCCTGTCCGGCAACGTGGTCCAGGTTCCCATTCACGCGGCCATCAATGTGTGTGGCAACTCCGTGAATGTTTTCGGGGCCTTGAACCCGGCGTTCGGCAACGTGTGCGTGAACGGCTGACGTCGTTCCGCACCAGCCGTACGGCTGCGTCATGGCCGGCCTTGGACATCCTTGTCCGTTCCAAGGCCGGCTTTTCCATTTCTTCAAGCAGGAAGACGATCAAGAGTGCGACAGACCCTGAGCAGGGGAATGTTCGCGGCCGCCGCCGCGACGAGCCTTCTGTCCCTGTGCGGTAGTCCCGCCCTGGCCGATTCGCAGGCGAACGGGTCCGCCGTGGACTCGCCGGGTGTGGTGTCCGGCAACGACGTGCAGGTCCCGGTCGAGGTGCCGTTGAACCTGTGCGGCAACACGATCGACGTGGTCGCCGCACTCGACCCCGCTTTCGGCAATGACTGCGCAGCGCGGAACGAGGGCGCCGAGGACGACTCCTCATACGGCTCGGGTCAGGACCACGACGAGGACGCGGACGGCGGGACCGAGGGTTCGCCCGGCGTCGGCTCGGGCAACGACGTGCGGGTTCCGGTCGAGGTGCCGTTGAACGTGTGCGGCGACAGCGTCGGTCTGGCCACCGTACTCAACCCCGCCTTCGGCAACGCCTGCGCCGAGGACACCGCCGACGGATACGGCGACACACCTGCGACGACTCCTCCGTCCACCCCACCGCCCGGGGGGAAGAGCACGCCTCCCCCCGCCGACGGCGACCACGTCACCCCGTCGTACACCGGAGACGACCAGCCCGCTCTGGCGGAGACCGGCAGCGAGGCTCTGCTGGCCACATCGGCCGCGAGCGCCGCACTGATCGCGGCCGGAGCCGTCCTGTACCGGCGAAGCCGAGCAACGTCCCGTCGATGACACGTGGAGGGTGCCGGCCGCGCACGCCCGGCATCCTCCACGTGGTCGCCGAGCCACCCGGCCAGGAGTTGTGTCAGGGCCGCACGGCGGGCGCCGCCCCGCGCCGTCCCCGGCCGCTGGGTGCCGGGATCGTTCCGCCGGGTGTGCCTGTGGACAGGTGCCTGCGCACTCCGCCCACGAGCGTGCTCGCCGTGAAGGTGGCCCCGTGCACGAAGCGCATGGCCGGGCCGAAGCCGGACGCCGTCACCAGACCCGCGAGGAACAGCCCTGGACACGAGGACTCGAAGTCCCGCCCGACCTGCGGCGCGCCGTCGGCCACCGTCACCAGGGAGCCGCGCAGTTCGTCGGAGAGCAACCGCAGCCGCTCTCCCGTCGCCCTGAAGCCGGTGGCGGCGATGACATGCTCGGTCTCCAGGGAGCGCAGGGCCCGCCCCGACCCCGACGGTTCCGATCCGGCCCCGCCGCTCACCACATCCAGCCGCACCCCGCCGTGCACCGGACGGGCCGCCGCCACCTCGTGGCCGAGCTGCACCTCGACCACCGGCTCGATCCGGTCCCGCAGCCACCAGGCTCCGGCCGGTCCCAGCGCCGAGGCGCAGATCCGCGTCCGCCTCGCCTCGGGAAGCCGGTGGAAGAGGCCGGGGCGTTCGGAGTAGAACCAGTTGCGCCAGCCGGGGCCGAGGCCGCTGTGAGGAGCGCGCGCCCTCTGCCACCAGGGGCGTTGCCAGGGCGGCGGCACGTCGTTCCACTCCAGCTGGTCGGCGCGCGCGAGGACCCGTACGCGTGTGCCCTGCTCGGCGAGGAGGGCCGCCGTCTCCAGGGCCGCCTGGCCACCGCCGATCACGGTGACGTCCCGGTCGCGGAAGCGGACGAGGTCGTCGTGATGGCTGCTGTGGGAGACCAGGGAGGCGGGGAGCGCGCGCAGGGCGGCCGGCAGCTCCACGAAGGGCATCACACCGACCGCCAGCGCGACCGCGCGGGCGTGCAGGGTCTCGCCGTCCTCGGTGACCGCCTCGAAGCCGCCCGGGCAGGGGGCGATCCGCGCGACCGTGCGCTCGTCCACCTCCGGTACCGCGTTACGGGCGAACCACTGGCCGTACGCGGCGAACATCTCCACCGGGATCGGCTCCCCGTGCTCGGCTGCCACGCCCTGGCCGGCGCAGTACGCGTCCAGCCGCAGACGGCCCGCCGGGTCCGACAGGTTGGACGCCCACGGCTCCGACTTGAGGAACATCCCGCGCGGCATGTGGTCACGCCACGAGGCCATGGGGCGACCGAACACCCGCAGCCGCAGTCCGGCAGCCGCGGCATGGGACGCGATGGACAGACCGTACGGGCCCGCGCCCACCACCAGGAGGTCGTACATCAGCAGCTGCTCACTTTCTTTTCGTCGGACAACCCGTCGGGGAGCCCGTTCGCAAGTGCGGGGGACAGGTAGGGCGTGCCGGGGGAGGGCGGTGGCACGGACACGGTGGCCCCGACCATGCGTCCGGTTCCGTCTCCGCCCGGCCGTCGCAGTCGCTCCCGCACACGGCGGGACACATGGCGTGCCCACAGCCCTCGCATCGCCCGGCCCGGCTCCGGGTCGTCCTCCGCGTGCCAGGCCAGCTCACGTCCGTCGGGGGCGGGACGCAGCAGGGTGAGCGGGGAGTAGTTCTCCACCACGAAGGCGCGCCCCGGCAGGGGCGATCCCTCCGGCAGCGGACGGTGGGTCAGGTCCAGGTGCAGGGCCCGTACGACGTCCAGGTCCGCGCTGTCGCTGAAGAGCCGGAACTGGGCACCGGGGCGCGGGTTGAAGTCGAGAAGGTGGTAGGCGCCGGTCGTGCCGCAGCGGCGGAAGTCGAGATCGAGGATTCCGCGGTAGCCCAGTGCGTCGGTGAGCCGCTCGGCGAGCGCCTGCACGT
Source organism: Streptomyces doebereineriae (assembly GCF_031845645.1). Classification (NCBI taxonomy): domain Bacteria; kingdom Bacillati; phylum Actinomycetota; class Actinomycetes; order Kitasatosporales; family Streptomycetaceae; genus Streptomyces; species Streptomyces doebereineriae. The sequence goes on along the minus strand of NZ_JAVREZ010000024.1, from coordinate 29,633 downwards.
CCGGGTTCGGCCGCCAGCGCCCCACCGCGGTCAGGCCCGCCGCGCGCGGCCAGGACCGTTCCTTCACACCGGGACCGCCGCCGATCACCGCGCCCGTGCGGGCGGCGTACCCGTGGAAGAACCAGTCGCGGTCCGGGCCCGGCGGCAGGAACGCCTGCAGCAGCAGCCGGCTGCCCGCCTCCTCGGTGCGCAGGTACAGCTCGTGCGCCTCCTGCGGGCTGCGCACCACGACCGTGCTGCGCAGCCCGCCCGTCGTCGGCAGCAGCCAGGGGCGGCTCCACTTCGCCACCACCGGAAGGCCCAGCCGCCAGGCCGCGGCGGCGGCCTCGCCGGCGCCGGCCGGGACGACCGTCTCCGGATGCGGGATGTCCGCGGCCGCGCACACCGCCGCCAACTCGGCCTTGTCGGCCACCCGCTCGGGCAGCGCCGGGGGCTGCTGCGGCAGGAGGTAGGAGGGGGCCAGGTCCTCGCGCAGCCGGCCGACCGCGACCGCGCTCGCGTCGTCCATCGGGATCAGGACGGCGGGGCCGTCGATCCGGGCGGCCACCTGACGCAGTACGACGGCGATGTCGGCCGGGGACGCGCCGGGCGGCGGCGGGGGATGCAACTGCCGTACGAAACGGGACGCGCGGACCGGACTTCCCGCGCAGTCGGCGACCAGGTGCACCTCCAGACCCGCCCGGCCGAGTGAGCGCACGGCACCGAGCGTTCCGTGGTGAAAGGGATTGGGGTCGATCCGCAGCAGTACTGCGGGGACCCGGCTGTCGAACGGCGACACGGCATCGTCCTTCGGTTGTGTCACTCGTGCGGGCGATCGGAACACACGAAAGCCGTAAGCACGGTGGCGGAATTCATATTGATATGACTGAGTGTCAGGTAAGGGAAAGGCCTGAGGGCGCGGCAGAGAGAGCGAAAGCGAAAGTCCGAGCGTGGAGAGAGGAGCAGGCATGGCCCCACAGCATCGACGGACCCGGTCCGGGCGGTTGGCCGTCGTCGCGGCGTCGGTCGTCGCGACGACGGCTCTGGCGTCCGGTCCAGGATTCGCCGCGGGTGCGGGGGTGGCGCGGGCCGCCGATCCTCCCGCTCCGGCACCCGCCGCCACACCGGTCCCCGTGATCCCGGCCCTGCCCGAGCGGCCGAAGGTGACCCCGCCGCCACTCCCGGCCCCGGCATGGCCCGGAAAGCATGCTCCCGCGTTCGGCGCCTACCTCGACTACGGCCCCAGTGGCGTGGCCCGCATGCTCGACCTCAGCCGCTGGCTGGGCGGTGCCGAACTGCGCGTCGGCCACACCTATCTGCCCGGCGACCGCTGGAGCAACATCGAGGGTGCCCCCGGCTTCCTCGACGCGTGGGCGCGCTGGCGCACCGGGCGGGACGACCGGATGTTCGTCCTCAACGTGCCCATGCTGGAGCGCAACGAGGAACACGTCTCCGACGCCGAGGTGCGGCTGCTGCTGCGCCAGGGCGCCGCCGGCCGGTACGACCATCACTTCCGCGCCCTGGCCGAACGGCTGGTGCGGCTGAAGGTGCCGGACACGGTGATCGTGCTCGGCTGGGAGATGAACGGCACCACGTACACCCATCGCTGCGGGCCCGACCCGGAGTCCTGGAAGACGTACTGGAACAGGATCGTCACGACCATGCGTGCGGTGCCGGGGCAGAAGTTCCGGTTCGACTTCGCGCCGTCCCGGGGACGGGACGCCGTGCCCTGGACGCAGTGTTATCCGGGGGACGACTCGGTCGACATCGTTGGCATGGATTCCTACGACCAGCCGTCCGGGGTGACATTCGACGAACAGGTGAATGAGCCCTACGGCCTTCAGGCGCAGGTGGATTTCGCCAAGGCCCACGGCAAGCCCGTCTCCTATCCGGAATGGGGACTGTTCCGCAACGGGGACAACGCCGAATACATGCGGCGCATGCTCGCCTGGATGAACGAGCACAAGCCGCTCTACAACACACTGACCGACTACTGCCCGCACGGTGTGTGGCAGTGCCCGGACAACCCGAGGGCGGCAGAGATCTACCGGTCCCTCCTCTCCGGCACCATCACCGTCCCCACGGAGCCGGTCGAGCCCACCGACCCCGTCACGGAGCCGGTCGAGCCCACCGTCCCCGCCAGCCCGACGAGTCCGCCCAAGTGCTCGCCGTTGGATCTGGGCGACTGGGTCGAGTACTGGCTCGGCGGGAAGCTGTGCCTGCGCTTCGACTGGTGGGCGCGCAACCGGTAGCGCGACCGGCCGGTGGCGGCGGACTCCCTCAGGACCCGCCGCCACCGTGGCGCTCCTTCCGCTCCGTCCTGCCCTGCCAGTGGAGCAGCAGTTCCTTGCCCCGCCGCCGCGCGGCCACGTCGCACTCGACCGCCGCCAGCAGCGGGGCCGTGCGCCGACGGGCCAGCAGCAGCCGCTGGTTGACGACCTCCTTGGGCCGCCAGTGGTGCTTGTACGGCTCGTTGCCGCGCAGCAGGCTCAGCGCGCCGTGCCCGCCGTCCTGGGTGTGCCGGCTGCACGCGTCGAGCAGCATCACCGCCACGTCCGCCCTGCGTTCGCGCAGACACGGGTGGGCGCCGTACAGGTAGCCGCCCGCGAGCCGCCGCGACAGCAGGGTCAGGTCCACGGCCACCACGTCGTCGTCGAGGCGGAACTCGGTGACCACCGCGTCCCCGGAGCGCACCATCGGCGCGACCGAGCGCACCAGGTGTTCGCGGAACCGCGGCCGCAGATGCTCGGGCGTCACCCCTCGGCCCTCCCACTGGAGTGCGTGCAGCTCGATGAGCCGCCGCAGCGCCTTGTCCACCTCGCCCGGTGTCACGGTGTGCCGCTGGATCCCGAGCGCGGTCAGCTTGCGCAGCTTGGCGCGGACCCGCTGCTGGGCCTTGGCCGTGGGCAGGCGCGTGATCAGTTCGTCCATGGAAGCGGCGGGCAGTTCCAGGCACACCGAGTCGTCCACCCGGCGCCGGGGCCCGCTCCAGTGGCCGTAGATCCGCTCGGCGGCCCCGCCCGGGCGGACCTCGCGGAGGTCGATCAGGGCGGTGCGAGCGGCAGCGGACAGGCCCCCGGCGAGCGCGGCGACCGCCTCCGGGCCGCGCTCGTCGTCCAGCAGGACGTCCCCGTAGTCGGAGATGGACCCGCCGAGCGGCACGAGTGAGGGCACCGGGCGGTCCACGCGCATCAGCGGCGCGGCGGCGGCAAGGTCGGCCCCGTCGCGTACCAGCACCAGCCGCAGCCTGCCGCGTCTGCCGTACGACAGCCACCAGGAGTGCAGCCAGGCGTGACTCTGGAAGGGGGTGGCGGACCCGCACCGGCGGTACAGGTCACCCCACTCCGCGGCCAGTTCGGCGAAGTCCCGCTCTGTGGTGACGAGTTCCGCCCGGTACCTCACAGCTGCCCGTGGGTGTCGCCGGCCATGGCCGGACCCGGTACGGACGCGGGGCGCCCGGACGCCTCGTCGGACCGCCTGGGCCGGGCCAGCAGCGCCAGGCCGCCGAGCAGGCCGCCCGCGCTCGCGCCCACCAGGCCGACCAGGGCAGGGGAGGCCGAGGACGGCGCGCTGGGCTTGGTGGCCCGGGCGAACTGCTGAAGCTCGACGCGGGTGGCGTCCTTGGTGTCGTTGGCGTGCCGGGTCAGCGCGCGGGAGACGGCGTTGGCCATGTCGGCGGCGAGGTCGCGGCGGGTGGAGGTGGCCGTGATGGCGACCATCGGGGCGTCCGGCGAGGTCTCCGTCCGCACGCTCGACTTCAGCGTGGTCACCGGCACTCCGGCCCACACCTGCGCATCCCCGAGCACCGCGAGCTGCGTGGCGACCCGGCCGTAGGCCTGCGCGAAGCCGGTCGCGGTCGCCGGGTCGGACTTCGCGGTCGGGACGGCGACGACGTAGGACGTGGCGGTGTACTCGGGCGGCTCGACGACCCCGTACACCCCGCCGAGCAGGCCGCCGACGAGGGTTCCGGCCGCGAGGAGGTACCAGGGCGGCAGGGTCCTGACGCGGGCCAGGCCGGTGGCCGGGTGGCTTGGTCCGGTGGGGTTCTCGGTCATGAGAAAGGGACTCCCTGGGGTGATGGAGACATGGAAGGGGCGGCCAACGCCGCCGCGTAGACGTTCATCAGGCGGTCGGCGCTGCGGGTGATGCTGTAGCGGTCGGCGGCCTCGGGCGCGGTGCGCGGGCCAGGGCCCATGGCCCGGGTCGCGGTGACGGCCCGCGCGAAGGCGTCGGGGCCGCCCCGGACGAGGCGCGCGGCCGCCGCGGTGTGCGCGGGCAGGTCCTCGAGCGCCGGACAGGAGGAGTAGAGGACGGGCAGCCCGGACGCCAGCGCCTCCACCGTCGCCAGACCGAAGGTCTCCTCCGGGCAGGGGGAGGCGAGCAGGTCCATCGCCGAGGTGAGGGAGGGCAGGTCGGGGCCGGGGGTGCCGTCGGGGACGTAGGGGCGTTCGCCGGTGAACAGCACGCGGTCCGTGACCCCGGCGTCCTGAGCGGTCCGCCGCAGAGCGTGCTCCTCCGGTCCGCCGCCGGCCAGCAACAGCCAGTGGTCGGCGGGGAGTCGGGCAAGAGCCCGGATCAGGACGTCGAAGCGTTTGGCGGCCGTGAGCCGGCCGATGCCGCCGATGAGATACGCCGTCTCGGGCAGGCCCAGCCGCTGTCGGGTGCGCAGGCGCCGGTCCGGGTCGAAGCGGAAGCGGTCCAGGTCGACGCCGTTGGGGACGACCTCGATCCGGGGGGCCGGTACTCCCCAGCGCCTCAGCCGTTCGGCGACGGTAGGGGAGACGGCGACCGTGGTCCGGCCCAGGCGCTCGCTGGCCAGGTAGAGCCCACGTACCCCCGCCGTCAGCCGGCGGCCCTCCATCTGCGAGTCACCCAGGGAGTGTTCGGTGGCGACGATCGCCCGGACGCCCGCGAGCCGCGCGGCGAGTCGGCCGTAGACGCAGGCACGGTAGAGGTGGGTGTGCACGAGGTCGTAGCCGCCCGTGCGGATCAGCCGGATCAGGCGGGGCAGCGCGCCCAGGTCCCGGTTGCCGGCCATCCCCAGGTGGGTCACCCGCACCCCGTCGGCGACCAGCCCGTCGGCGACCGCACCCGGGTTGGTGAGCGTGACGACCTCGCAGTCGACCGGCAGGTGCCTCAGCAGCAGCCGCAGTTGCTGCTCGGCACCGCCGACGCCCAGGCCGGTGATCACATGCAGGGCCCGCACGTCAGACCCCCTCGACAGGACGGCGGCGCAGGCGGTGCAGCCGGTACTTCAGAAACAGGCGTACGGCGTTGTCGTCCTGCCCGATGTACAGGCGGGGCAGTGCGTACCGGCCGTTCAGCGGGCCTGGGTCGATCGCGCAGGCGTACGTGTATCCGGCGGCGCGGACGGCGTCCACGGCACGCCGGTCGATCGCGCCGTACGGGTAGCAGAAGCCGTTGACGGGAGAGCCCGTCAACTGCTCCAGCGCGGCCCGGCTCTCGACGACCTCGGCCTTCATCAGGGCGTCGTCCGCCTTGGTCAGGTCGACATGGGTCAGCCCGTGCGAGCCGATCTCCACCCCCTCGGCCGCCGCCTGCCGGATGCCGTCCGCGGTGAGTAGCGGCTTGCGCGGGCCCAGCCGGTCCCAGGCGTTGTCCCCGCCGAGCCGGCCCGGCAGCGCGAAGAGCGTGGCGCCGAAGCCGTACCGGCGCAGTACCGGCAGGGCGTGGTCGACGAAGTCGGCGTAACCGTCGTCGAAGGTGAGTCCGACCAGCTTGCGGCCCTCGCCGCGGGCGCGGGCGGCCAGCAGGTCGGCCACGGAGACACCGGTGAGGCCGCGTGCGCGCAGCCAGCGCAGCTGCCGGTCCAGCCGCTCGGGCGTGACCGTGACGCGGTAGGGGTCGTCCGAGTAGTCGCCCACGGAGTGGTACATCGCCACCCAGGGCACCGGCCCTCTGAGGGGGGCGCTGTCAGCGGAAACGGGCATGCGAGAGCCTTCGGGTGACGGTGCGTACGGAACGCAGTGCGGAAGCGACGCCCTGGACGTTCAGGGCCCGGGCGAGCAGGACGAAGACGGCGACCACGGTCAGGGAACCCGCGGCCAGACCCGGTACCGCCGAGTCGAATCGGCTCGCCGTGTACGCGCCGGCGACGGCTGCGCCGACCGCCGCGCACAGCGTCCTGCCGAGCCCGGCGAGAACCCGCCGGGTGCGGATCGGGACGTTGCGCGGGCCCATGCCGGCGAGCAGCACCATGGCCGTGACGGTGATGCCGACCGCGTTCGCGGCGGCGATCCCGGCCACTCCCCACGGGCCCACCGTCCAGGTGCCGACGCCGGCGGTGGTGACGATGCCGACGGCCATCGCACCGAGCGGATACCAGGTGGAGCGGCCCGCCGAGAAGTGGGACCGGACCAGGCAGCCGACCAGGGTCTGACTGAGCAGCCCGAGTGCGTACACGCGCATGACCTCCGCGGTCGCCGCCGTGTCCGCCGCGGTGAACTCGCCTCGCTGGAAGAGGAGTCCGACCATCTGTGGGGCGCAGGCGATCACCGTGGCCGCGCCGAGCAGCACCAGACACGCGGCCAGCGCCAGGTCCCGCTCCACGCGGTCCCGGGCCCGCTCCGTGTCGCCGTCGGCCAGCGCCCGCGCCACCACCGGGAAGGTGACCGTGCACAGCATCAGGGACAGCGTCATCGGGATCTGCGCCACCTTCTGCGCGTAGTTGAGGTGCGAGATGGCGCCGGCCGGAAGGGTGGAGGCGAGAAAGCGCTCGATGAGGACCTGGGACTGCCGGCACAGCGCGAAGAGGAGGACGGTGGCGACCATGGCCAGCGTCATGCTCTGCCCGGGCGCCTCGACGGATGCGATGCGAGGCGCTGCCCGGCGTCGCGACTGCCGCCAGACGGACGGCAGTTGGATCGCCACCATCAGTCCACCGCCCACCGCGACCCCGACGGCCGCCGAGCGCACGCCCCACTGCCCGCCGAGCACGAACATCGCGGTGATGATGCCGGCGTTGTAGGCCACGTAGATGGCGGCCGGCGCGAGGAAGGTCCGGTGCGCCCTGAGGGCGGCGCTGCAGTACCCGGCGAGCCCGAAGCCCAGCACGCTCAGCGCGGTCAGCCGGGTGCAGTCGACGGCGAGGCCCGGGTCGGGAAGCCCCGGTGCCAGGGCCTCGACCAGGTAGGGGGCGGCGCCGATGACCGTCGCGGACACACCGACGAAGGCCAGCGACAGCCAGGGGAGCGTGGCGGTCACCAGCGAGCGGACCGGGTCGCCGGGAGCGCCCTGCGCACGGCGGGCCAGCGCCAGGCTGAACGCCGGGATCAGCGCGAAGGCCAGCCCGTCCTCGATGAAGAGGGTGGAGGCGAACTCGGGCACGGTCCAGGCCACCAGGAAGGCGTCCGTCTCGCTCCCGGCACCGAACAGCCGGGCCAGCGCCTGGTCACGGACCAGCCCGAGCAGGGCTCCGACGATCGAGAGGGCGGCCGTGATCAGGGTGGCCTTGGCGACGAACCCCCCGGAGACGGGGGTGAGTTCGCTCGTGTCGGCGGTGCGGGCGGAGGGAACCACCACGGTGCCGTCGGTGTCGGCGTGCGCGTCGGGCCTGGAGGGCGTCACCTTCATCGCACCGTGTCCCGTGCCGTAGTGACGCCGCTTCCGACCAGTGCCCACCACGCCACCAGCCCGAAGCACACCGCCGTCAGCACGGTCGAGGGGCCGCCGATGTCGGCGTACAGGAAATCGGTCAGCTGCCAGATCAGCAGGCCGCAGGCGACGAGCGCGCAGTCGAGCCCCGGGCCGTCACGCCGTACCCGGATCAGGCCGTACAGCCCGCACACCAGCAGGGCCAGCCAGCAGCCCGCGAGCGCGAGCAGACCGAGCAGGCCCTGTTCGGCGAGGACGAGGAGGTACATGTTGTGCGGGGACAGCAGCGGCTGCTTGCGGAAGTCCGCGCCCGCGCCCTCCGTGTCGCTGCCTGAGGACAGCGCGAGCGAGGCGTGCGCGTCCCGGTGCTCGGGGAAGCCCTTCAACCCGACGCCGGTGAGCGGATGTTCGCGCCACATGCCGGCCGCCGCCGCCCACAGCGTGTAGCGGTCGGTGACGGACTGGTCGGGCGAGTCGGTGACCCGTGTGACGCTGTCGATCCGCTCTTGGAGCTGCGCCGTGCCAAGTCCCAACCCGCCCACCAGGATCACGCCCGTCGCGGCCACCGCCGCGGTCACCTTCAGCGCCCGGCGGAGCCCGGCCAGCACCAGCTGCGCCCCGCACGTCACGGCCGTCGCGATCCACGCACCGCGGCTGAAGGACAGCGCGAGCGGCAGCAGCAGCGCGACCGCACAGCCGGCGGCAACCGCCCGCTGTCGTACGGAGGTCCGGCCCAGGGCCAGCCCTACCGAGCACACCAGCCCGAAGGAGACGACCGTCGCCATCCCCATCACGTCGCTCGCCCCGAAGGTACCGACGGCCCGGATGTCCTGGCCGTCGTACGAGGCGCCGGTCCCTGTCATGTACTGATGCGTGCCGATCGCGCCCTGCCACACGGCGAGTCCCACGAACGCCCAGGCCAGCAGCCGGAAGTCGCCCCGGTCGCGGATCAGCAGCATGACGGCGGCCGGGACCAGTACGAACACCTGGAGGTAGCGGCCCATGCCGCTGATCCCCGCACCCGGTGAGGCCGCCCCCGCCGCGGCGAGCGCGAGCCCGGCCACGGGCAGGCCCAGCAGCACGACCGCCGTACGGGACAGGGGGCGCCGCCGGTCCCGTACGAGACGGATCGCGCAGTACCCGACGACGAGCGCGGAGAGCGCGTCGGCCGGTCCCGCGCCGCCGTCGTCGCCCGGTGTGAGCGGTAGCGCGAGCAGGGCGACCACGGCGAGCACGGGCAGGACGGGGGGCCACTGCCGGACGCGGGGCAGGGTCAGGGCGTAGGTCATGTGCTCAGCTCCCTGTCGGGCGCACGAGCGCGGCCGCGGTGCGCAGCAGGATGCACACGTCCTGCCACAGCGACCAGTTGTCGATGTAGGCGTTGTCGAAGCGGGCCCGGTCCTCGATGGAGGTGTCCCCGCGCAGACCGTGGATCTGGGAGAGGCCGGTGATGCCGGTCTGCATGCGGTGGCGGGCCGCGTAACCCGGGTGGGCCTGGCTGAACTTGGTGACGAAGTACGGGCGTTCGGGGCGAGGTCCGACCAGGCTCATGTCGCCCCACAGGACGTTCCACAGCTGGAGCAGCTCGTCCAGTGAGGTGCGGCGCAGGAAGCGGCAGAACCACGGCATGCGGTCTTCGTTCGCCACACTCCAGCGGGTCGCCGCCTCGTGCTCGTCGACCGGGCGGTGGGTGCGGAACTTCAGCAGGGTGAAGGGCCGGCCGTCCCTGCCGATGCGCTCCTGCCGGAACACCACACCCGGCCCGCCGGTCAGCCGCAGCGCCACCGCGCACACCAGCAGCAGCGGGCTGACCATCAGCAACAGCGTCCCGGAGACGGCCACGTCCAGTGCCCGCTTGCCGAAGCCGCCGCGGCGCCGCGAGCCCATGTCCAGCCGACGACAGGAGAACCCGGCGAGCTGGTCCTTGGAGGCGTATGACGGTGAGTCCGGCTCCACCTCCCACACCGCGCAGCCCGACTCGGCGAGCGCCCGCAGCAGCGGCCCCTGCGCGGACCGTGCGGAGGGATGGACGATCAGGACGTCCCGCACATCGTTCTGGATGAGGGCCCGCTCGACCTCCTCGCCGGTCGTCAGCACCGGCAACTGACCGCCGCCGTCCGGCTGCTCGGTCACGATCCCCACCGGCCGCACCCCGCACCGCGGATGCCGCAGCACGGCGGCGGCCACTCGCTGCGCGGTCCCGGCCGGGCCGACGACCAGCGCGGCCCGCGGCCGGGCGCGCCGCAGCACGCGCCGCCGCCAGTGCACGGTGCCCCGGGTCGCGCAGGCCGTCGCCGACTGGAGCACGAAGCCCACGGCGAGGGTGCGGGCGGACAGGGCGTGGTGGGGCGCGTAGGCGGCGACGAGCGCCGCGACCGACAGCCAGGCGATCGCGATCCGGCCGCACACGGCGGGCAGTTCGTCGAGGATCCCCGGTACCGGCCGGGTCGGGTGCCGGCGCAGCAGTATTGACGCGGCCACCAGCAGCGCCACCAGCAGCAGTTGGTGCTCGGTGCCGGCGAGTGGCACCGCGCCCAGCAGGGCGGCGACGCTGTCCGCGGCGAGCAGCGGGGCGGGGGAGCCGGGCCGGGCCGGGGGTCTGCGGGCCGGGAAGCGGAAACCGGCTGCGGTGCCGCGCGACGGCTTGACGAACAGGGGCGCGAAACCGGGATCCCGTGGCTGGGCACCGGGCGAGGGGACGGTACTTTCCGCGGTCACGAGTGGATGAACTCCCTGTACTCGGTGGGCACGGCGCATGCGGCGGCCGGGCCGCCGAGCACGTCGCGGTACACGGCCGCCACCGCCTCGGCGGTGAGCCGTACGTCGTGCGTGGACAGGACGTGGCGGCGCCCCTGGTGGCCGAGCGCCTCGCGCAGCAACGGATCGAGCAGCAGCGCGTTGACCGCCTCGGCGAGCCGTGTCGGATCACCCGGCGGCACCAGGCAGCGGGGCACGAGCGCGGGCGGCAGGCTCTCCCGGGCACCGTCCACGTCCGTCAGCACCACGGGCCGTCCGCAGGACATCGCCTCCAGCGGGGCGAGCGCCATGCCCTCCCAGAGCGAGGGCAGCACGACCAGGTCGGCGGCCTGGTACCAGGGCGCGGTGTCGGTGACGGCCCCGGCGAACAGCACGGACCGCGGTGCGCGGGAGCGCAGCCGTTCCTGGTCGGGCCCGTCGCCGACGAGCACGAGCCGGGCGTCCGGAACACACAGCGACACACTGTCCCAGGCGTCCAGCAGGACGTCCTGCCCCTTCTGCCGGCACAGCCGCCCCACGCAGACCACGAGAGGCGCCGCCGGATCGACACCGGGAAGGACATCGGACCGTACGGTGTCGACGGGGGCGGGGTGGAAGCGTTCGGGCCGGATGCCGTTGGGGACGACCGTCCACCGCCCGCCGATCCCGGCGCGCACGCCGGTCGCGCGCTCCGCCGCGCTCACGCACACCACCTGGGACGCCCAACGCGCCCCCCAACGCTCCCACCGCAGCGCGAGCGCCGCCGTGATCCCGCCGACCGCCTCGAACGACCAGGCGTGCGGCTGGAACACGGTCGGGATCCGCCCCCGTACCGCGAGCCGGCCGACCAGGCCGGCCTTCGCGCTGTGCGCGTGCACCAGGTCGGGCCGCACGTCATCGAGCACCTGACCGAGCCGCCGTACCTCCCGCACGAGGGCCGGACCCGGCGAGCGGGTCGCGTGCCAGTGCCGTACGTCGGCGCCGAGCCCGCGCACGGCGGGGGCGAGGGGGCCGTCCGGGCAGGCGACCGTGACGTGCAGACCGGCCGCGAGCTGGGCTCGGGCCAGGTCCGTCACCACACGGGCGACCCCACCGTCCACGGGCTGGGTCAGATGCAGGACTCGCGGCCGGGGATCGGGGACTGACTGGTGCATGCGCGTTTCCTCGCTCACGGACGGCGCTCGGGACGGGAGGGAAGGCGCCTACGCGCGGGCGGCGACAGCGACGTGGAGCACGCCGGCCCAGGCCGCGTCGCGCTGGGAAACGAGCCGGATGGCCGACTGGTCACCACCGGACCGCGGCGCCTTGCCGAGTTCGATCAGATCGGAGGCGTGATCGAGGGCGTTCACGCCGAGGTCGCGCATCCGCATCCGCATCCCGGTACGGGAGTTGAGAGCCTCGAACCCGTCGAAGTCGTTGTCCGCCGCGCGGACGCCGCCCCTCGCAACGTGGCACAGCGGGACCCGGGAAATACGCATGACCGGCATTGCCCTTTCGGGAAGGTGGCGTGACGAATGCGATGCGCTGGCTGCATGGGTGCGTCAAGAGCTTCGCAACCCTATCCGGTATGCGCATTTAGTCCGTGAAACCCGACATGTGTGTCGGAGTGGTGAGGCACGTTCGTTCGTGAGATCACCCCATTGGCGGCACAACCCGCGCGGGCGCCACGCGTTGACACAGCGCCGGGCATCCCCGCCCGGTTGTTTGTGTCAATCCCAAGGAGCACCTCTCCATGTCGCGTATCGCGAAGGGCCTGGCCCTGACCACCGTTGCGGCCGCCGCCGTTGCGGGCACCGCAGGCATCGCCGCCGCCGACAGCGGCGCGCAGGGCGTTGCCGCCCACTCCCCGGGCTTCCTGTCGGGCAACGTCATCCAGGTCCCGATCCACATCCCGATCAACGTCTGCGGCAACACCGTCAACGGCATCGCCGCGCTGAACCCCGCGTTCGGCAACGAGTGCGAGAACGACTGACGTCGGCTCTGCGCCTTCGCCGGCCGCACTCCCGTGGACCCCTCCACGGGAGTGCGGCCGGTCCGCGTTTCCCCGGATGGGGGTGGCCTGCGGAGAGGGTGGGCCCGGTCTTGACGCGCCTTTCACCAGGGGTGATGTGCGAGGGGCGCAGGCGGGGCGGCGTCAGGGTGTGATCGCTGGGTTGCAGGGCGCGGTAGTGGCTTCCACGGTGGGCTCAAGATCCGACGCACATCGAAAGGAACACCCATGCGTGGTCTGCCCGCACGGTGTATCGCCTCCTGCGCACTCTGCGCCGCACTTCTCGTCGCGGTCGCCGGTCCCACCGCGGCGGCCTCCCGTGGGCCCGTGCCCGTCCCCCACGCGGACGCGCTCCGCCCCCAGGTCGAGGCTCTGGCCGAACTGGGCGGCGTGCTCACCCCGGTCACCGACCTGCTGAACGCCGTGCTCAAGGCCGACAACGGCCAGATCTCCGTCGAGCAGGCGGCCGAGCTCGGGGACGCCGTCAAGGACGCCACCGCGAAGATCACCGAAGAGGCTTCGGTGGCCGCCGTCACCTTGCCCGCCACGGGCATGACGACGACGCCGAGCACGACGACCGGCATTACTACGACGCCGATCCCCTCCCTGCTGCTCACGCTCATCCAGAACGGCGACGACGCCGGGGAGCGGTCCGTCAAGGCGCCGGCCGACCTGCTGGACGACGCGCTCGACGCCCTGGAGAAGGCGATCGACGACCTGCTCACGGCGGTCACCTCCGGAGAGGCCACCCAGGTCGAGTCCACCCTCCCCGCCGTGATCAGCGGCCTGGTCGACACCGTCGCCGCCACCATGCTCGACACCGAACTGCCCGCTCCCGACCTGGCGGGCCTGTCCTCCCTGCCCAGCAGCTCGCAACTGCCCCTGTCGTGAGACGCCCGCAGCACAGGGGGCCGGCCTCTCCCGAGGCCGGCCCTCGGCATTTTCATGAAAGCCCAATATCCGCGCACGGAGTTTCCGCTCCGGCCGGGCCTCGTTGAGCACGGTGTCGGACTTGCCCGCCCGACGACATGAATTGCCGAAGAGAGGAACACGATGAAGTCCCTGAAGGCTGCTGCCGTTGTTGCCGGTTCCCTGGTTCTTGCCGGTGCCGCCGCGCCCGCGTTCGCTCAGGACACCGCCGATCTCACGCCCACCAGCCTCAACGGCGCCGTCAACTCGCTCACCAAGGGCCCCCTCGACGTGCGGCCGCTGCAGCACCAGTCGGACGCGCTGAACACGGAGAAGAAGAAGTCGGTGCTCCACAAAGCCAAGAAGGCGACCACCAAGCTGAACTCCAAGCCCGGACTCCTCGGTGGACTTCCCTTGGGGAAGTGACGTCATCCTCCACGCCGGGGCCGATTACCCAGCGGCGGCTGCCGCCCGGGATCGGCCCTTCGTGCTGTTCGAGCCGGACAGCACGGCGCAGCGGCGCCTCCCTCGTTCGGATGGAGACGGCATCGGCGCTCCTCCGCCCGAGTGAGAAACGGCCGTCCCCCGTCCGGCCCGTGGATACGGTCGCGCGGTGACCACAACCTCCAGCGAAACCCATCCTCTGCGCACCGCCGACCCCGGCACTCTCGTGATCATGGCCTGGAGCGGCGAGGCTCCCGACGGCCACGACATGCCCTACCTCCTCGCGTGTTCCCTCGGGGACGCCCCCGACGGCCCCGAGGCCGCGACCGCCGCTGTCGAGAGGCTGCTGCACGACAACGGCCTGCCCGTCGGCGGTGACCTCGTCGACGGCAACGTCAGGCCGAGCCTGCCGGTCACCCTGCTCGTGGTGGCCGGGCACGCCGTCGTCACCATGCCGCGGCTGAACGCCAAGTGCCCGGTACGGCCGCAGTGGCTCGCGGCGGTCGCCAAGCGCGGTTACGCCTACTTCGTGTTCACCACCCGCCCCTGGCCCGAAGCCTCGGGCCAGTCCGTCACCCCGGACGAACTGGCCGCGTTCGCGGGTTCCGACGAGACGCTGAAGGCCGCCGCCCACATCGTCCTGCCGGCGCGCAGCCTGCGCTCCTGATGCAGCGGGCCGAGGGCGGCGGTCGCGGGTTCGCCCTGCTCCTGCTGCTCACGGGCGCGGCGGGGCTGCTGGCCTCCTGGGTCATCACCCTCGACAAGTTCAAGCTGCTGCAGGACCCCGACTTCACCCCGGGGTGCAGCCTGAACCCGGTGGTGTCCTGCGGCAGTGTCATGGAGAGCGACCAGGCCGAGGCCTTCGGCTTCCCCAACCCGATGCTGGGACTGGTGGCGTACGGCATCGTGATCTGCGTCGGCATGAGCCTGCTGGCCGGCGCCGCCTTCCCGCGCTGGTACTGGCTGACCTTCGACGCCGGCTGCCTGTTCGGCGTCGGCTTCGTGTCGTGGCTGCAGTTCGAGTCGCTGTACCGGATCAACGCCCTGTGTCTGTGGTGCGCTCTGGCGTGGATCGCCACGATCGTCCTGTTCTGGTACGTGACCTCGTTCGCCGTCCGCCGCGCGTTCCTGCCCGCGCCCGGCTGGTCGCGGGCCCTCTTCGCCGAGTTCACCTGGGTGATCCCGCTGTCGCACCTCGGGGTCGTCGGCATGTTGGTCCTGACCCGCTGGTGGGACTTCTGGACGAGCTGACTGCCGAACGTCGTACTACTGCGGCAAGCGGGGGAATCTCGCGCTGGTCACCGCACCAGGATCGTTACCGGTACGGACGTTGAGCCTGCCGAAACCTGAAAGGGACCGTAACTGCCATGAGGTCGACCACCCGAGGAACCCTTGCCGCCGTCATCACGGGCATCGCGGCCGCGGTGGGGGCTGCCGCGTCCCCAGCCGCGGCGGTGGGCACGGTCCCCGTACCCGTGCCGCTGGAGGGCGCCGAGCGCGCCCTCCACATGGAGCTGCCCGAGGTCGGCGGGAAGATCCCGGTGACGACGCCGGGCGTCCCCGAGGCGCCGAAGTTCGTCGAGGGACGGCTCATGCCGGAGCGGGTGATTCCGCGAGTGCCGGTCAACGGCGGGCTGCCCGGCGCTGATCTGACCGCGCCGGTGCCGCACCTCCTCGACGACGACTTCGACCACCTCGGCCTCGACGCGCCCGCCGCCGACGTGCGCACGCTGACGCCGGGCCTGGCCGTGGACGCCCCGCTGACCGCCCCCAAGCCCGGCAGCGGCGCTCTGCCGGAGCCGAAGCTCCCGGAGGCGGGCGTCCTGCTGCCGATGGTGCAGGCCGCGCCGGGCGCCGACCTGACCACGGGGCCCGGCCTGTAGGGCGCGTCGACCCGTGCGACGGGGCCCGGACCGTGACACGGCCCGGGCCCCGTCGGCGCTCCGGGCGCGGAGGTTCACCCCCTTGGGTCCTCGGACGGTGACCGCGCAGGCCGTCGGGCGGTTACCGGTACGGACAACGGAACCCGAACCCTGTTGCGTACGAGACGAGGAGCACACGATGGTCATGAGCGTCGGCCGATCACCGGTGGGCGCCGATCCCTCCCGGGCGAGCCCGGAGAGAGGCGCCCCCGCCCGCCGGAGCAGGCGGGATCTGCTGCTCGGGCTCTTCGGCCCGGCCGCCGTCGCGGTGGCGCTCATCCCGGTCGTCATCGCCTCGCGAGTGCCGCGCGCGGCCGAACGCGTCGCCCACCTCGTCTTCGACGAGACGTACCGGGGCCGCCGGATCCGCGGCATCCGCGGCTCCGCGGCCGCCGCCGGCGGCGCTCTCGGCACCGGAGGGTGGCACGTCACCGTGGACGGACGCCCGCTGCACCTGATGCGCCGCGCCGACGGCACCTGGCTGAGCATGGTCGACCACTACCGGTCGTACGCCACCGCGCTGGACGCCGTCCGGGCGGCCGTCGACGAACTGGGGCCCGGCCGCCAGTTGCGGGAGACGTGGAACGGCGGGGCGGACATGGGGGGACACAGTGGCGTACACGCGTAAGGACGTCAGCACGCTGACCGCGGACGAGAAGCGGCGGTTCGTGCAGGCGATGCTGGAACTGAAACGACGCGGCGAGTACGACGAGTTCGTACGGATGCACATCGACTTCTACGTCTCGGACGGCGAGGACGGACTGCGTACGGCGCACATGTCGCCCTCCTTCCTGCCCTGGCACCGCCGCTTCCTGCTGGAGCTGGAGCGGGCCCTGCGCCGCGTCGACTCCTCGGTGACCGTGCCGTACTGGGACTGGACCCGCGACCGCACGACGAGTGCGGCGCCCTGGACGGACGATCTGCTCGGCGGCACCGGCCGGGCCCGGGACCGGCAGGTGACGACCGGGCCGTTCGCCTATGCGACCGGCAACTGGACGCTCAAGGAGCGCATCACCGACGAGGACTACCTCACCCGGGAGCTCGGGCGGCCCGCCGATCCGATCGAACTGCCGACGCGGAGCGACCTCGAGTGGGCCCTCCAGGACCCCGTCTACGACACCTCGCCCTGGGACTCGACGTCCACCGCGGGGTTCCGCAACAAGCTGGAGGGGTGGGGGAGCGGGAAGGGCGCGGCCGCCTGGCGCAACCACAACCGGGTGCACCGCTGGGTCGGCGGGGTGATGGTGAGCGGCGCCTCCGTCAACGACCCCGTGTTCTGGATGCACCACGCCTTCGTCGACCTGTGCTGGTTGCGCTGGCAGCGCCGGCACCGCGACCACCGCTATCTGCCCGCGAGACCGCCCGGCCAGGGCAGCGCTCAGCGCGGTCGCATCGTCGCCCGCCACGAGAAGCTCCCGCCGTGGGACGTGACCCCGGACGAGTTGGAGGACCACGGCAGCATCTACCGGTACGCGTAGGCCGTACGACGGCACGGAACCACGCGTCCGGACACACGAGAGCCCCGGCGCTGGAAGCTGCCGGGGCTCTCGTGTGGGTGCGGACGATCAGCCGCCGTAGCCCTGCCCGTGGCCCTTCTTGTGGCCACCGGCGCGGTGCTCCTTGTGGCCGCCGTTCTTCTCGTCGTCGGCCTTCTTCTCCTTGTGGTCGCCACTGCCGTTCTCGCAGTGGTTGCCGAACGCCGGGTTCAGCAGGCCGCCCACGTTGACGGTGTTGCCGCACAGGTTGATCGGGATGTGGATCGGCACCTGGACGACGTTGCCCGACAGGAAGCCGGGCGAGTGGACGGCAGCGCCGTTGGCGCCCGCGTCCGCCATGGCCAGGCCGGCGCCGCCGATCATCACGGCACCGGTGCCGAGGGCGACTCCGGCTGCCTTCGCGATGCGAGACATCACGTTCTCCTTTGGTTCGGGGGGTACGACGGCAGGACGCGCCGTCGCACTCCCCCTTCAACGCCGCCCGTCACGGCTGGTAACGGCGCTTCGGTGCAGATCACCCGTTTTGAACAAGGACGCGGAGGGCGGTCAGGGCAGTCGCCGTATCGGAGAGCCCGAGAGGAAGGCCCGGATGTCCTCGATCGCCTGGCCGTAGTACGTCGCGTAGTTGGCGTCGGAGACGTAACCGAGGTGGGGCGTGGCGAGCAGGCGGGGGGCCGTGCGCATCGGGTGGTCGGCGGGCAGGGGCTCGGTGTCGAAGACGTCGACGCCCGCGCCGGCGATGCGGCCCTCGTGCAGGGCGGCGAGGAGGGCGTCCTGGTCGACGATGGCGGCGCGCGAGGTGTTGATCAGGTAGGCGGTCGGCTTGAGGAGGGCGAGTTCGGCCGGGCCGAGCAGGCCGCGGGTGCGGTCGCCGAGGGCCAGGTGGACGGAGACGAAGTCGCTGGTGGCGAGGAGGTCGGGCAAGGAGGGCGCGAGGTCGACGCCCGCCTCGTCGGCGCGCTCCTTGGTGAGGTTCTGGCTCCAGGCGCTGACCTGCATACCGAAGGCGAGGCCGACCCGCGCCACTCGGCTGCCGATCTTCCCGAGGCCGAGCAGCCCGAGCCGACGGCCGTGCAGATCGGCGCCGACCGTCCGCTGCCAGGGGCCGTTCTCGCGCAGGGACCCGCTCTCCTCGACGATCCCCCGGGCGAGGCCGAGCAACAGGGCCCAGGTCAGCTCGACGGGTGGGGTGGAGGAACTCGCCGTACCGCACACGGTGACGCCGTGTGTCTCGGCGGCGGCGTAGTCGATGACGGTGTTGCGCATGCCGGAGGCGACGATCAGCTTCAACCGGGGCAGGCGGGTGATCAACGAGCCGGGGAAAGCCACGCGTTCGCGCAGGGTGACCACGATGTCGACGTCGGCGAGGGCCGCGGCGAGCGCGTCCTCGTCGGGGAAGTGGGTGTCGAAGGTGACGACGTCGACCTCGTCGGCCAGCGGCGACCAGTCGGCGACCTCGGTCGCCACGTTCTGAAAGTCGTCCAGCACAGCGCAACGCAGCCGCACGTCGGGTCCCTTCGGTTCCGCTCCACCGCCAACGAGGCCGACTCTACGGGGGGATGGGCGGCTGCTTCCGGGCGAGGGCCGGCGGCTTGATGCCCGGCAGCACCTCGACGTGTGCCGCCGGGTTGAAGGAGGATCACCTGCTGGGCGACGAGAACTTTGAGGTCGCCGAGCCGGGGTCAGGCAGCAGCCGGGCCGACCAGCGTGCGACGGCGGTCGCGCCCGAGTTGCAGTGCCACACACTGACTTTGGTGACCACCGGTTACGGTACGGGACCCGTCCGTCCTGCCACTGCTCAAGGAGCCGGAAAAGACATGAGTGACGTTCTCTTCGAAGAGATTCCCTCCCTTCTGCTGCGCACCGTCCCCGAATCCGCGGACTGCCTCGGTGAGAAATACGGGATGCCCGCGGAAGAGGCCGTTCTGACCGAGGACGCGGCCCTGGACCTGCACTCGGTGCTGGCCGAATGCTTCACTGCCTCGGTCCTGATGCCGCAGTTGGAGAGTGACACCCCGGACACGGAACTGCTGGCACGATGCTGGGAGTTCGTGGAGCGACTCACGGCGCATTCCCTGGAGAGCGTCCGAGGCGCCGCCTACTTCGAGGTCCTCGAAGCGCTCCTGAACGCCGACGGCCTGGTGGAGGCCGCCTGGCCGTACATGAAGGAGCGGACGCGGGCCCGGGCCCTCATGATGCTGGATTTCTACGGCGTCCACCTGCCCGGCATCAACCGCTCACCGGGCTGCCGGTCACCGCGGTCGACCTGACCGCACCGTCGAGATCAACCAGTTCCGCCACACCTACAACACCTTCCGCCCCACCAGGCACTTGACGACCGGACGCCGCGACAGGCGTACCTCTCCAGCCGGGAGAGCCAGTAGCCACCGGTCGGGTCGTTCATCAGGGGATCCCACCCGCGCTGATCCGCCGTCGGTTACTCAGCGCCTGGTCTCGTACCTGGTCAGCATGATGCCTTCGGGAAACGTCCGGGTCTCCACCAGGCTCAGGTTCACCCAGTTGTCCAGGGCTGTGAAGAACGGCGTGCCGCCGCCCACCAGGACCGGATGGGTGACGAGCGCGTACTCGTCGATCAGCCCGGCCCGCATGGCCGCCGCGGCGAGTGTGGCACCGCCGATGTCCATGGGGCCGCCGTCGTCGGCCTTGAGCCTGGTGATCTCGGTGACCGCGTCGCCCGTGACCAGACGGGTGTTCCAGTCGACCGTGCTGGTCTTGGAGGAGAACACCACCTTCG
This sequence comes from Streptomyces doebereineriae, assembly GCF_031845645.1. Taxonomy (NCBI): domain Bacteria; kingdom Bacillati; phylum Actinomycetota; class Actinomycetes; order Kitasatosporales; family Streptomycetaceae; genus Streptomyces; species Streptomyces doebereineriae. The sequence goes on along the minus strand of NZ_JAVREZ010000024.1, from coordinate 9,788 downwards.
GCATGTCCCGCCAACGGCCGGCGTACTCGATCGCCGCCGGTGTGGCCCCCGGCTGTTTGTCGGCGGTCGGCCAGTGGGAGCTCATCGTGTCCCACAGTTTGCGCCCGTACAGCGCCAGGCCCGTGGCGTCCACCCGGTCGGACCACCACTGGAACAGCTCGTCGCTCGGCACGCTCCAGCCGAGGTCGTCGCCGGGCGCGGCGATGTAGCCGTCCAGGCTCATGTTCATGGCGAAGGTCAGTTTCCGCATGGCGTCAGCCTCCCGTGAGTCGGTATTCGGCGTACAGACCAGCACGGCGCGCAAAACTCATCGGTCAGGCCACACCGAGGGCCAGTTGACCACCACGGCAGGCAGATGCTCAGGTTCGAGTCGGGGGCCGCTCTGTCCCTCGGGTAGGGCATTACTCCGGGCGCACATGGGCCCGGAGTAATGCCCCCTTTGGGCCGGAAGGGGAGAGAGTGAAATTTTGGGGTGCTCGGGCGGCGTCGTTTGCGGTGCCACTCGGGCTCGGCTTGTTGCTTGGTCTGATAGGGCCTGCCGCTGAGCATGGGGGCGGCCGTCCAGGTACGGCCGTGGGCGCCGTTTTCACCGGTGGGTGGCCGTGGGCCTGTTACGCGTTTCTGGTGGGCTATTTCCGCCGGTCTAAAATCGAATCGGTTGTTCTCGCGCCTCTGGGGCTGGCAATCGGTGTCGTGACCTACTACCTGACCAAGGGAATCCTGGCCTCCCTGGGTGGACTGAACTCCTCAGGTGCGGGATCATCCGGAATTGCCCTCTGGGGTGTGCTGGCATTCTTCTTCGGAGCACCCCTCGGGCTCCTGGGGAACCTCGCACAGGTGCCGGGCATCGGCGGCCTGTTCTTCCGGCTGCTTGTTCCCTTGGTGGCTTTTTATGAGACTTCCATGCGTCTGGAGACGGAGTCGCGCGGGCCGAGTCAGGTTGTTCTGGGTACCTGGACCACCGTTCGGTTCATGGCTGTTGCCGTTGCGGTCGCTCTGGTGGGCCACACGGTCTGGGGTTGGTGGAGGTCTCGCCGTATTCGTTCCGCCGGGGTGGGCGTTGGCTAATTCGCTGGACCTGTTGGCGGGGGCGCGTCATAGGGTTCGGGGCGCGGAGACGCAGTCGGTCGGCGAGGGAATGGTGGATGGCGGGACTGTACGAGATCTGGCAGCGGGCGGAGGTGTCGCGCAGGCTCGACGTGTTGTCGGGGTTCATCGCGATGTGCGTGGCGGGGGACGACGACGCGCGACGTCGTCTCGCCCAGCTGGTTGCCGGCGCGGACGCGGCCCTCTCCGCCTCGCCCCCGGATTCGGGGGTCGCCTCGGAGTACCTGGACGAACTCGTCGGGTGGGCTGACACGGAGTGGGCCGATCACCCCTATCGTCCCGTGGAAGCGCGGCCCGATGAGGCCGACCGGCAGACGCGTGACTACGCCAAGGATCTCCGGCACGCCGCACTCCCGGTCCGCGTCCGGGACGAGATGGGCCGCATCGAACTCAGTCTCGAGGTGCGGTTCCTGGCCTTGTGCCGCCGGCCGGGGTTGGACTGTCGGATCCGACAGGACATCTTCTACGTCGCCGGGCGTGCGGCGATGGCCCTCGACCTCGGGCACTTGGAAGCGGCAGAGCGGGAGATCCGGCGCATGGACCAGGTGGGCTCCATGGAGCCACGGGAGAGCCGCTGCGGCTGAAGCGCGGCTTTCCGAGGTCCACAGGTGTGGAGAACGATCTCTACACATGACTGGTGTGATCACGGCGTCGGAACCGCATCGGGCAGCCCCGTTTCAGCGGGCTGCAACCGCGCGACTTTGCTGGTCACCGCGTACTGGCGGACCCGACCGCCCCACCTGCTCTGAGCAGTAAAAACGCCACCAGCACGCCGTCTACGAGTACCTGTGGGCGCCCTGCACGGTGAGCACCGAGCCCGAACGCAGGTGACGCGGGCCGATGTCGGTGCGGCGATGGTCCGGGATCGGCAAGATCCGGACGTCACCGTCCCGACGTTCGGTGCAGCCCCTTCGCCGCCTTTGTTTCCGTCGGACTTCGCGATGTCAGGTGCGCAGGGTGAGCCGCCTCCGCACCTCCTGTTCTCCCAGGGCCTGCGCGACGGCGAACAAGTCCGGGCTGCGTTCCGCGCCGGTGACGCAGACGCGGATGACACCTGCGACCTGGCGTGGTGGACCGGCGTAGTGATCCGGGTTCTGGCGCCAGTGCCAGGTGTCGGGGGCGAAGCCGTGCCGCTTGGCCACCGCGCGTATCTGGTCGAGCCAGGCGGCGGCGTTGTCGCTGTGCTGGTAGTTGGCGGCGAAGTCCTTCACGATGCGGTGCACGAGGGCGGGGGCCAGGCCGTCGAAGCGCTCGTCGTCGGATGCCGGGTGCTGCGGGGCCAGGGAGGGGAGGAGAAAGCCGAACCGGTCACGGAAGTCGGACCATCGGGTCAGGTCCTTGCGGATCTGCGCGCCGGTGCCCTGGGCGACGGAGATGGCCTGGCGTGCCAGTTGCGGATCCGCGGTGAGCGCGGTGTGCAGGTCGGTGTCATGGTCAGCGGCCCACGAGAGCAGTTGGGCGTGCACTTCATTGGCGGTCAGGGCGGCGATGTACTCCCGGCTGATGGAGTTGAGCTTCGGAAGATCGACCAGGGGGCCCGTGGGGCGCATCTCGTGGATGCGTACGGGTGCGGCGAGAGCTTGGGCGGTCGGCAGGTCCATCAGCCGGGCGTTGGCCAGCCCTGACAGGTAGTGCCGTACTGCCCGGGGCGGGTAGCCGGCGCTGAGGTAGTACTCGACGGCTGCTTCGGGGTCCTTGCGTTTGCTCAGCTTGCGTCGGCTGGGGCCTTCCGCCTTCATCAGCGGGGCCAGGTGGGCGTAGTGGGGGACCGGGAAGCCGAGGGCGGTGTGGAGCTGCAGGTGCAGCGGTGTCGAAGAGAGCCACTCCTCCCCGCGTACGACGAGGGTCACCCCCATCAGGTGGTCGTCGACGACGTGTGCCAGGTGGTAGGTGGGCAGGGGAGCTGTCTCCTGGGACGACTTGAGCAGCACGACGTCGTTGCCGTTGTCCTGCATGACGATCGAGCCGCGTATGCGGTCGTCGATCCGGACACGGCCGGGGAACTCGTGCGGGCAGCGGAACCGGACCACGTAGGGGGTGCCGGCGGCGAGCTTGTCCTCCACCTCGCTGTCGGACAGGGTGCGGCAGGCGGCCCACCTCCCGTAGTACCCCAGGGGTGACCGGGAGGCGCGCTGAGCCTGGGCGTTGGCCGCCAGCTGGTCCTTGTCGCAGAAGCAGAGGTAGGCCATGTCGCGGCGCAGGAGGTCGCGTACGTGGCTGAGGTAGATCTCACGGCGCTCGGACTGCAGGTAGGGACCCCGAACCCCGGCATCGGTGCGCGACTGCGCGTCGGCGGCAACGGAGGCGCCCTCGTCGGGGGAGAGGCCGAATGCCTCCAGCAGGCGGATGAACGAGCCGGCCGCTCCGGCGACCTCGCGGGACTGGTCGGTGTCCTCCACGCGCAGCAGGTGCACACCGCCTGTCTGGTGGGCCAGCGCACGAGAGACCGCCGCGGTGTACAGGCCCCCGATGTGCAGGACGCCGGTGGGGCTCGGGGCGAACCGGGTCACCTCGGCGCCTGCCGGCAGCCGGCGGGGCGGGTAGCGGCGGGGCCAGTCGGCGGCCTCGGGCAGGTCCTGCGGGAACAGCGCGTTGATGACGGATCGGTCGGGCACGGTGGACTCCCTCCAGGTCGTCTCCACCGTAGGCCGGTGATCGGCTGGTTCCGGTGGTCCGGGCGCAGGTTCCTGCGGGACTCCGAACCCGCTCAGGACGTGGTGTGCCTCACAGTCGCATGGGTCAGCAACATGTCGAGCAGGCCGGGAAAGCGCCGCTCGAGGTCGTCCCGGCGCAGCGAGATGAAGCAGCGGGTCCCCTCGGGGCGCGTGCAGGTGAGCCCGGACTCGCGAAGGATCTTGTTGTGGTGGCTGAGCGTGGATTTCGGTACTTGCCCGGCGAGTTGTTCGCCCACGGACAGTTCCCCGGACTTGTCCAGCTCGGTGACCAGGGCGAGCCGGGTGGGGTCGCTGAGTGCGAACAGGACCCGGTGCAGCTCGAGCTCGTCCGCGGGAGGCATGGGATAGGTACGCACGTGTCCAGGATTCCACGCCGTCCTGAGATCGCCGCTGCTTCTCATGCTCTATGGTTCATTGGACTAGATCTATAGAACATTGCTGGGCGGCTCACGGCAGCCCTGAAACGGAAGGGGGCGCTGACGGTGACACGGTCCTTACGCCGCGTGTCCGTGCTCGCCTTCGGGGCCTTCGCCACGGGCATGGACGCCTACGTCATGGCCGGACTCCTCGACGGCATCGGCCGGGAACTGGAGGTGTCCACCTCCCAGGCAGGCCAGTGCGTCACCGTGTTCACGGTCTGCTACGCCGTGTCCGCCCCGATGCTCTCGGCCGTACTCGCCCGCCTGCCGACGCGCACCGTCCTGGTCGCTGCGCTACTCGTCTTCACCCTGGCCAACGCCGGGAGCGCCCTGGCCGGGACCTATCCGTTCCTGCTCGCCTGCCGCGCGGTGGCCGGAGCGGGAGCCGGTCTTTTCAGTCCCACCGCGGCCACCGCCGCCGCCGCACTGGTCCCGGACGGACAGCGCGGGCGCGCGCTCGCCCTGGTCCTCGGCGGGATGAGCGGCGGCACAGTGCTGGGGGTCCCACTCGGACTGCTGCTCGCCGACGGGCAGGGCTGGCGGGCCGCACTGTGGCTGGTGACGGGGGTCGGGGCGCTCGCCTGCCTCGCCCTCGCCACCGGGCTGCCCCGTGTGCAAGCCCGTCCGGCGCCGTCCCTGCGCACGCGCCTTGCCGGACTGACCCACGCCAGGATCGTCCTGGTCATCGGTATGACACTGCTGCAGACGGTGGCCAGCCTGGGCCTGTACACCTACCTGCAGCCGGTACTCCACGCCACCGCGGGCATCGAGAACCCCACCGGGTATCTGTGGGTCTGGGGCCTGGGCGGGGTCTGCGGCAGCCTGATCGCCGGAACGCTCGCGGACCGCGCCGGCCACCCGGCCCGGCTCTCCGCCCTCCTGCTGGCTCTGCTGGGCCTCAGCCTCGTCACGCTTCCCTGGGCCGGCACCATTCCCGGCCTGGTGCTGCTCCCGCTGCTGCTCTGGGGCGCGGTGGGCTGGGCCTTCGTGGTGCCCCAGCAACACCGGCTGATCGCGGCCGACGCCCCCGGCGGTGCGGCCGTCGCCCTGAACAGCTCGGCCACCTATCTGGGCGGCTCGGCCGGCTCGGCCCTCGGTGGCCTGGCCCTCGCCACCGGTATGGACGCGCGGTGGCTTCCGCTCGGCGCCGCGGCGGCCACCGCGGCCGGACTCCTCCTGTACCTCCTCGCGCCGCACCGGGCGACCACCGGCCCGCGTGGCCATGACAGTCCCACCACCCCGACGAAGGGAACCAGCCATGAAGATCGGTGTGAATCTTCCGAATTACGGCCCTGAGGCATCGCCCGACAACCTGGCCGAGTGGGCCTGCCGGATCGAGAAGGCCGGCTACCACTACGTGATGCTGTCCGACCACGTGGCGCTCACCCCCGAGGTCCACAACCTCTTTCCCGCCCCGTTCTACGACCCGCTGACCGCGCTCGCCTACCTGGCTGCCGCCACCGACCGCATCGGCCTGGGCACCACCGTGGCGATCCTGCCGTACCGCCACCCGGTGCACACCGCACGGGTCGTCGCGAACATCGACCGCTTCAGCAACGGACGTATGACCTTCGGGGCCGCGGCCGGCTGGGCCGCCCGCGAGTTCGCCGTGCTCGGCGTCCCCTACCGCAAGCGCGGCGCGATCAGTGACGAGTACCTTGCCGCCATGAAGGCGTGTTGGGCCGACGAAGTGGCCTCCTTCGACGGCGAGCACGTCTCCTTCCGGCAGGTCCACACCGGGCCGCTGCCCGTGCAGCGCCCGGGGCCCCCGGTGTGGATCGGCGGTCACAGCTATGGGGCACTGCGCCGCGCGGTACGTCACGGGGATGCCTGGCATCCCACCTCCGTCTCCGGCGACTGGCTGCTCGGTATCGGTCTTCCCTCGCTCCAGCAGGTCGCCGAGAACGAGCAGATGCCGGTGCCCGCTCTGGCCCCGCGGATCAAACTGCGGCTCACCGAACGGCCTTTGAGCACGGCCCGCGTCCTCGGTGAGGGAACCCTTGCGCAGATCCGCGATGACCTGGAACTTCTCGCCGAGGCGGGTGCTCATTCAGTGATCCTCGACCCGACCTACCCCGGCGAGCACCGCGCCCACGGACGCACTGACCAAGACATCGAGGTTCTTGAAATGTTTGTAAATGAAGTCTTCGATGTTGCAACTGGTGACCTATTGTGAGTGACGGGTGACGGCTCGTGCGCGTGACCCGCTGACAGTGCGTTATGCACACGAGGGGACAGGGGGTACGCAGGGCATGCTTGACCTGCGCAAATTACGGGTGCTCCGGGAACTGAGCCGCCTGGGTACCGTCGGCGCGGCCGCCCAGGCGCTGCACCTGACGCCACAGGCGGTCTCCCAGCAGATCGCCACACTCGGCAAGGAACTGGGCGTCCAACTCACCGAGCCGGCCGGGCGGCGGCTCCGGCTGACCGCGGCCGCCCGGATCGTGCTGCGCCACACCGACGCCGTCTTCGAGCAGGTCGAGCAGATGCAAGCCGAACTGGCCGCACACCAGAGCGGTGAGTGCGGGCAGGTGGCGGTGGCGGGATTCTCCACCACGCTTTCGGCGCTGATCCTGCCCGCGGTGGTACGGCTGAAGCAGCAACGCCCGATGCTGCGCACGGTGCTCGCCGAGGCCGATCCACCGGAAAGCTTCGCCATGCTGCACCGCGGCGAGACCGACGTGGTCATCTCCGCCGACACCGTGCGCAGTCCAGGCGGGGAGGGAGCACGCTTCCACCGGGTGCCGTTGTGCGAGGACCCCTTCGACGTGGCACTGCCCGACGGCCACCGGCTCGCGGACAAGCCCGGGCTGCGACTGGCGGACCTGGCGGACGAGACGTGGATCTTCGCCACCACCGGGATGTGCCACGACATCGGGGTGGCCGCCTGTACCGCGGCGGGCTTCATCCCGCAGGAGTCCCACGCCATCGGCGACTGGGACGCCACCCTGTCCGCCGTCCAAGTCGGCCTGGGAGTAGCCCTGGTGCCCCGTCTGGCCAGCCCCGCACCCCGCTCCGGAGTGACCATCAGGGCATTTACCTCCCTTCCTCCCTGCCGGCAGGTGTTCGCCGCGGTCCGCGAGGGAAGCCAGGAGTCCCCGGAGATCGCCGCCGTACTGGGTGTGCTGCGCGAGGTCGCCACCGAGACCGTGCGGCAGGAACACCCCGAGGCAGGGGACGCCGCCGCCTGACCGTCCACATTTCGTGGACAGTACCCTCCACCAGACATAGATGGACCCTGAAGGAAACGAATGCCACGCTGAAGCCAGGTCATTTCCCTGGCGCATCACGCCAATTCCATTGACGCATTCTGTCCGGAGGGCGGGCATTCCCATGTCCAGAGCAACCTATGCGCGGCTTGCCGCACTGAGCCTGATTTGGGGCTCGGTCTTCTTATGGATCAAAATTTCCGGCTACGGCTTCTCGCCCGTCCAGATGGTTCTCATCCGGCTGGCACTCGGCGCCGCGGTGATCCTCGCGATCGCCTACGCGAAGGGACTGAAGCTGCCCAAGGACGCCGTCGTGTGGGGCCACATCACCGTGGCGGCCCTGCTGGGCAACGCCATTCCCTGGACCCTGTACGCCGAGGGCGAGCGGAACGGATCCAGCAGCGTGGCCGCGGTGGTCAACGGCAGCGCCCCGATCTGGACCCTGGCCGCCGCCCTGCTGCTGGCCACCGAGAAGCGCATCACCGGCGCCAAGGCGGCCGGCGTACTGCTCGGCCTGGGCGGCACCGCGCTGATCGCCTCCCCATGGAACGGGGCCGGCACTGGCAGCGGCGCCAGCATCCTGTGCTTCTTCCTCGGCTCCATCAGCTTCGGCGCCAGCTTCGCCTACATGGGCAAGTTCCTGGTCGGCCGAGGCATCCCACCGCTGATGCTGGCCGGCAGCCAGCTCACCGTCGCCACCGGCCTCCTGCTCGTGGCCTTCCCCTTCCTGGGGCTGCAGCCCGTCATCTGGCGGACCGACGCGGTGATCTCCGTGATCATCCTGGGTGTGGTGTGTACCGGGTTCGCCGCCCTGCTCAACTTTGAACTGATCATCAAGGACGGGGCGACCGTCGCCTCCACCGTCACTTACCTCATGACCGCGGTTGCCGTCGTCCTGGGCGCCGTGGCCCTGAATGAACCGCTGGGCTGGACCGTCTGGGCCGGAGCCGTCGCGGTCCTGGCCGCCACCGGCCTGCTGCGCAAGAAGCCCCGCACACCGGCAGCGGCGGCACCAACGGAAGCTGCCGCACGGCAGGTCAGCAACGCGACCGCGAAACCGTAGACCGCCGGGGTGACCCCGTGTGCCCGGCCGCAACGAGGCGGCCAGGCACACGGGTTCGCCATGCTCGAAGCAGTTCCGACAGCGACACATGAACACCTGCGGCGTACCGGCAGTTGCCACGCGAAGAACATCTGGGACCTCAATCATCCAACGGGGAGAAGACATGGCGTTCGTAGTGGAGATGGCATTCCGGGACAACGAAGGAGAGCGCATCAGAGTCGGTGAGGCACACCGCTCCTACTGGGAGCGGATGGCTGAGCGCGGCGTCCTCATCGGCGGCGGGCCCTGGCGGGACGGCAGCGGAGAGTTCCTCCTGTGCGAAGCACGTGACCGCGCCTCACTGCTCCGGATCGTCTACTCCTCCCCGTACGCCCAGGCGCAGATCATCAACGAGATCAAGATCAGGGAATGGGAAGCCGAGGTGGGCCACCTCGTCCTGGCGGCCCTGGAGCGCGGCACCGCCCTCCACGGACCCCTCGGGGTGGTCCGCGACGATGCGAAATCCGCCGCCGTCCGCTCCGGAGCGACCCCGCCGAAACATCGCCCCGCGATTCATGAAGACCTGACCGCCCACGAGCGCCGTATCGCCACCCTGATGCTCGACGGCATGACGAACAGGCAGATAGCCGAGAGGTTCACCGTGTCCACCCGGGCGATCGAACTGCACATCACCCGCATCTACCGCAAGTTAGGCATCCGTCGGCGCGCACAGTTAGCCACCGTCCTCAACCAAGCCGTATCCAATTTTGTGTGAGTACCCCTTCGTATCTCCGTAGTGCATGCAGTAGGTAGCCAAGATACTTTTCATGCAGCCGAGAACGGCGAGTAGACAATTCACGCCGACTGGAATGCCAGGGGACACATCATGCCGCTTGTCGAAATCACCGCCCCGGCCGATGCTCTGCCGGGACCTGCCTTCGCCACCGTCCAGAAGAGCGTGGCCGACGCGGTCCTGAGGTGGATGGAGCTGCCGCAGACCGACTTCTTCGCCGGTGCTACCTGGGTGTACGTCCACGAAACCGGCAAGGGGAGCGCCGCGACCGGGGCGGCCGGAGTCGAACCCGGATTTCTGGTCGTAGTGACTCCCCTGGAGGGATTCCTCACCCCGGAGAAGAACGAGTCACTGGCCAAGGAGATCACTGCGGTGCTTCAGGAGGCATCCGGCAAGGAGTACCCCGTCTGGACTCTGGTGAACGAAGTGCCCGAGGGATTCTGGGCCGTGAACGGATCGCTCACCCGACGGGCGAAGCTCGACGAGCTGATATCCCAGTCCTCCACCCGGTAGTTGAAAACAGAAAGGGCCGGGGGGGGCGCC
>NZ_JAVREZ010000023.1:0-154223 GCF_031845645.1 Streptomyces doebereineriae | reverse complement strand
TGCCACGACAGGCTCCGGAGGACCCGGAGGGCGGCGGCGGTACGGCCGTGCCGTCGCCCGAATCGGGTCCTCCGGAGCCTGTCGTGGCACGTCCTGTGCCCTTGCAGCAAGCCCCGTTGGGCAATCTTGTAACGAAGTAGTGCCGGTTGGCCCGGCCGCCTGGATTCGGCCCGTGGTGCGCCGGTTAAACTCGCCCCGCTGTAAAGAAAGATCATGTTGACGGGGTGAATTTCTTCCATGAGCGACGCCAGCACGAACCAGTCGACTGCAGACGTCCAGGAGTCCACGGGCCACGGTAAGCACCGGGGTCCGGTCTCGGTCCAGGACAGCGAGACGGCCCCGCGTGGCCGTCACCGCAAGTCGGTCGAGCAGACCGAGGCCGCGGCCTGAGGGCAGACGACGACACACGGCCCGCTCCTTGTTCGAGGAGCGGGCCGTTGCGCGTCCATTCCCCCTACTCCCTTCACTCCCTCTTGAGTCCCAGCACTTCGGCCGCCGCGAACGTCTCCTCCGACGGTCGCCGCGCATAGTGCGGGGTGAGCAGGGCGTCCAGTTCGTCGTAGGTGAAGGTGTCCTGCTTGCTGTCGAACTTGGCCTGCACCCGCGGCCGTTCGACGACCACGACCATCCCGCCGTGGACGACCATCAGCTGGCCGTTGACGCGCTCGGCCGCCGGTGAGGCCAAGTAGCCGACGAGCGGGGCGACATGCTCGGGGGCGAGGGGGTCGAGGCCCGACTCGGGCTGCTCGAGGCCGGCGAAGACGTCCTCGGTCATCCGGGTGCGGGCGCGCGGGCAGATGGCGTTGGCCGTCACGCCGTACTTGGCGAGCGCGAGGGCCGTCGACGTGGTGAGCCCGACGATTCCGCCTTTGGCGGCCGCGTAGTTGGGCTGTCCGGCGGACCCGGCGAGGAACGCCTCCGAGGAGGTGTTCACGATACGGCCGTACACCGGCCCGCCCGCCGCCTTGGACCGCTCCCGCCAGTGGGCGGCCGCGAACCGGGTCGTGTTGAAGTGGCCCTTGAGGTGGACCCGGATCACCGCGTCCCACTCGCCCTCGGTCATGGAGAAGACCATGCGGTCGCGCAGGATGCCGGCGTTGTTGACGAGGATGTCCAGCTTGCCGAACTCGTCGACCGCCAACTCGACCAGCCGGGCGGCCTGTTGGTGGTCGGCAACGTCGCCGGTGTGGGCGACGGCCTGTCCGCCCGCGGCCCGGATCTCGTCGGCGACCTGCTCGGCGGGGCCCGCGGAGGCCTCGCCGGAACCGTCCCGGCCCGGCTGTCCGTAGTCGTTGACGACCACGGCCGCGCCGAGCCGGGCCAGCTCCAGCGCCTCGGCCCGGCCCAGCCCCCGGCCGGCGCCGGTGACGATCGCCGTGAGCCCTTCGAGGGGCAGTGGCTCGGTCATCGCGGCCCTCAGATCTCGATGCACGTACGGAGCGAGGCCCCCGTGCGCATCTGGTCGAGCGCCTCGTTGATCTCGCTCAGCGGTACCCGGTGGGTGATCAGACGGTCCAGGTCGACGCGGCCGGCCCGCCACAGGGCGATGGTCCGCTCGTAGGAGCGCAGGACGTCCCCACCGCCGTACATGGACGGCAGGATGCGCTTCTCGTCGAAGAACAGCTCGAACATGTTGAGCTGGAGGAAGTCGTCCATGGCGCCCGCGCCGACGACGACGAGGGTGCCGCCGCGCCGGGTGGTCTCGTACGCCGTCCTGGCGGTCGCCGACTTGCCGACGACCTCGAAGACGTAGTCGAAGCCCTCGCCCGCGGTCACCTGCTGCTTGGCGTCGGCCAGTTCGTCCGGGGAGACGGCCCGGGTGGCGCCGAACTCGAGGGCGGCCTCGCGGCGCGAGGCGACCGGGTCGACGGCGACGATCTCGGCGGCGCCCTTGAGGCGGGCCCCCTGGATGGCGGAGATGCCGACGCCGCCGCATCCGATGACGGCGACCGACGAACCGGCCTCCACGTCCGCGGTGTTGAGCGCGGCGCCGAGTCCGGTGGTGACGCCGCAGCCGATCAGTGCCGCGATGTCGAAGGGCACGTCGTCGGGGATCGGCACCGCGCAGCCCGCGTCGACGACGACCTCCTCGGTGAAGGTGCCGGTGCCCGCGAAGCCGAACACATCGCCGCCGGGGCGCCGGAAGTTGGGCGTGCCCGCGTTCATGAACCCGGCCAGGCACAGCTCGGTCTGGCCGCGCTTGCAGGCGGGACAGGCCCCGCAGGCGGGCAGCCAGCACACCACGACCCGGTCGCCGGGCTTCAAGTGGCTGACGCCTTCCCCGACTTCGAGGATCTCGCCCGCGCCTTCGTGCCCGGGGACGAAGGGCGCCGGCTGCGGGAGGACCCCGGCCATGGCGGACAGGTCCGAGTGGCACAGTCCGGTGGCCCGGACCCTGATCCGTACCCTGCCGGGCCCGAAGCCCACCGCCTCGACGTCATCGAGGACTTCGAGTTTTTCCTGGCCGATCTCGTGCAGTACGGCTGCGCGCATGGTGCGGCTCCCCTCGTACGGCGTTCTGGGTTCAGGAGTGTTCGACGATGGTGTCGGCGAGGACGGGCGCGTCGTCCCGCTCGACCGCGCCGACGGCGACCCGGGTGGATTGCGGCGTGTGCCACATGCGGATCCGCAGGGTCTCCCCCGGGTACACGACCCCGGCGAACCGGGTGACGTACGACCGCACCCGGGTCACGTCCCCGCCGAGCAGCGTGTCGACGACCGCCTTCAGCGTCATGCCGTAGGTGCACAGCCCGTGCAGGATGGGCCGTTCGAACCCGGCGACCTTGGCGAACTCCGGGTCGGCGTGCAGCGGGTTCCAGTCCCCGGAGAGGCGGTAGAGCAGGGCCTGGTCCTCGCGGATGGGGCGCTGCACGGTCCGGTCGGGCTCGCCGGCCGGGGGGTCGAGGCGGGCGGAGGGGCCTCGGTCGCCACCCCAGCCGCCCTCTCCCCGTACGAAGATCTGGGCGTCGTTGGTCCACAACGGGCCCTCGGCGTCCGCGACGTCGGTCCGCATGACCAGGACGGCCGCCTTGCCCTTGTCGTACACGGCGGCGATGCGGTTCGTGGCGGTCGCGGTGCCCTGGGCGGGGAGGGGACGGTGGATGGTCAGGGACTGCCCGCCGTGCAGGACCTTGGCGAGATCGACGTCGATGCCGGGCATGGACAGACCGCTGATCACTCCCGGCGACCCCGAGCCGGCCACCGTGGCGAAGCTCGGCAGGACGTGCAGCCGGGATTCGAGGGTGTAGCGCAGCTCGTCGGGATCGGTGGCGGGGCTGGGTTTGTCAGGGTGCGAGCCCGCCCCGATGCCGAGGTGGTAGAGCTGGACGTCCTTGGAGTTCCAGGAGATCTCGCCGGTCCGGGGCTCGGCGGCGAGGGCCTTGGCTGCGTCGATGGGCATACGGCTCCTGACAGTGGCGGATCCGACCGTGGCGGAGTCAAGACCTCGGTACGGCCGTCCGCACCGTCGGCCGCACCGAGGTCGTCGCGGGCCGATCTAGAACGCGTTCCAGTCCGGCGCCCTCTGTATAGCCGAGCCCACCGCAGTTGTGAAGACTCCTGACGGAGTGTCAGGTGGGTCGTCAGGCGGGTCTCGCCCGGGGTTCCGGCACCGTGACATTTGTACTGCCCAAATCCGTACACGCACATCTGCCGGGCGGATTCCGCGAGACGTAGCGTCGTCGGTATGACAACAGGGGACAAGCTCTCGTGCCGCGTGGACGAGATCCGCGAGAAGGTCCGCGAGGCGCGGAAGCACCAGCGGTACTACGAGGCGAACAAGAAGCGCCTCAACGCCGAGTACAAGGCCGCAGAGAAGGCCGGGGAGGTCCACACGAAGGCGGGCCTGGGCAGCGGGTTCGGTCTGCTGCCCTGGCTGCTGTTGGGGATGGGCGCCTTCTCCAACCTCTTCCAGGGCGAGGCCTCCAACCCGTGGATCGGCGGCCTGGGGCTGCTCACGTTCAACTCGCTCTACATCTACGTCGCCTTCCGCGCGTTCCACAAGGAGACCCGGGACGCGGTCTCCACCCGGGTGGCGCTGGTGCTGATGGGCCTGGTCACCTGCGGTCTGGCGATGACGTACGGCGGCAACTGGCTACTGTTCTTCCCCCTGTTCGGGCTCGCGACGGGCGCGGTCGTGCGGCTGCCGCACCTGCGGTGGGTGGGCGCGGTGGTGACCGTGGTCGCCGGCGCGGCCTCCGTCTTCCGCGACGGCTGGGGCGGACTCGACACCGCGTACGCCACCTGGATCTCCACGATGGTCACGGCCGCGATCATGTCCCTCTCCGAGGCGGTACGGCAGTTGCGGGAGGCCCGCGAGGAACTGGCCCGGCGCGCGGTCGAGGAGGAGCGGCTGCGGTTCTCCCGGGACCTGCACGACCTGCTCGGGCACACGCTGTCGGTGATCGTCGTGAAGTCGGAGGCGGCCCGGCGCCTCGCCCCCCGCGATCTGGACGCCGCGCTCGTCCAGATCTCCGACATCGAGTCGGTCGGCCGCCAGGCACTCACCGAGATCCGCGAGGCGGTGACCGGCTACCGCGAGGGCAGCCTCAGCGCGGACCTCGACCTGGCCGCCTCGGCCCTGCGCGCCGCGGGCATCGAGCCGGTCGTCCACCGCTCCGGCCACCCGCTCGCCGCCCAGACCGAGGCCCTGCTGGGCTGGGTGGTCCGCGAGGCGGTCACCAACGCGGTACGGCACAGCGGGGCAGAGCGCTGCGAGATCTCCGTGCAGGGCTCGGCGGAACGGGTACGGCTGCGGGTCTGGGACGACGGCCGGGGGACGGCGACGGGCACGGCGCCGGCCGGGGGCGAGTGCGGGGTTGATAACGCCGGCACGGTGTCGATCCCGGTCGTCGGCGGCACCGGTCTCAAGGGGCTCGCCGAGCGGCTGGCCGCGGCCGGTGGGGCGTTGGAGGCAGGCCCGGGGCCACGGGGCGGATTCGTGGTGCGGGCCGAGCTGCCGGTCGAGTCGGTGGCGCCGGAGCCGTCCGGGGAGCCGGCGGGTGCGGTGCGCGGAGCCCGGATCGGCGAGGTGGCCGGGTGACGCCGTACGGGGCCGTCCACTCTTCAGTGTTCAAGGATGCGGCGGAGACCGCGGCTGCGACGCGGGAGCGGGAGACGAGCGGCGCGGCGGGCGGCTCGGGCGGCGACCCGTCGGCGAGGAGGACGGTGAGCCGTACGCTCCGGCGCAACGACGTCACACCCCCACCGCCCCCGCCGACGCGCCCTACTCTTGGGCCGTGAACGAGATGCCCCGGGAGCACCGGGCCGCCAAGTCCATCCGCGTGCTGCTCGCCGAGGACCAGGGCATGATGCGCGGGGCGCTCGCGCTGCTGCTCGGGATGGAGCCGGACATCGAGGTCGTGGCCCAGGTCGCGGCCGGGGACGCGATCGTGGACGCGGCGCTCGTCCACCGCCCCGACGTGGCGCTGCTCGACATCGAACTGCCGGGGATGAGCGGTCTGGACGCCGCCGCCGAACTGCGCGACCAGGCGCCGGACTGCCGGGTGCTGATCCTGACCACCTTCGGACGCCCCGGCTACCTCCGCCGGGCCATGGAGGCGGGTGCCGCCGGTTTCCTCGTCAAGGACGGTCCCGTGGAGGAGTTGGCGGTCTCGATCCGCCGGGTGCTGACCGGCGAGACCGTGATCGACCCCGCCCTCGCCGCGGCCGCCCTGAGCGCCGGCCCGAACCCCCTCACCGCCCGCGAGTGCGACGTCCTCAAGGCCTCCACGGACGGCGCGACGGTCGCCGACATCGCGGGCAAGCTCCGCCTCTCCGAGTCCACCGTCCGCAACTACCTCTCCTCCGCCATCGGCAAGACGGGCACCCGCAACCGGATGGAGGCCGTACGGGCGGCCCGGCAGCAGGGGTGGCTTTGAATCCTCCCCCTCGTAAACGAGGGGGATTCCTGGCTCAGGCTGCCTGGCGGAACAGCGTCCCGCCGGGTCTTGCGCCATCAGCACCAGCCGGGTTGAGACCAGCCCGGACCAGCATCACGCGGGCGGAGTTCTTGTCTCTGGGCGAGACGGTTCCGCACGCGGCGCAGGCATAGGTTCGTTCGGACAGCGGTAGTGCGTGCTTGGTTCTCGCTCCGCACTGGGCGCAGTCCATCGTGGTGTGCGCGGGATGGACCAGGTGCACGATCCTGCCGTGCTTGCGGGCCATCTCCAACAGGGCCTTCTTGGTGGCACCGATGGCGGCATCGGCGGCCTTCCTCGCCATGGTCGACTTCGCGAGGAACTTCGGCCGGAAGTCCTCCACGGCGATGGCGTCGTGGTCGCCCACCACGCGCTTGGCCCACTTGCGGCCGGTGTCCTGCCGCTGCCGGGACACCTTCTTGTACGCCTTGGCCCGCAGCTTCTTCGCCTCGCGGTAGCCCTTGGAGGCTGCCTGTCCTGTGGCGGGTTTGCGGCGGGCCATCGTTCGGTCGTACCGCGACAGCTTCGCCTGAGCTTTCTTCCCGTACTGGGCATGCGGGAGGTCGTGGGTGTCGCTGGTGGTGGTCGCGGTCTCCCTGACACCCCAGTCGATCCCGATCACCTGGCCGGTCCGGGGCAGCGGCTGGACTTCGGCGGGCACGACGAACGAGGCGTACCACTGCCCGAGGGTGTCACGGTACACACGCACCGAGGAAGGTTCGGCGGGAAGATCCCGCGACCACACGACCGTCAGGGCGATGTTGCCTGCGAGGTGCAGACGGCCGTCCTTCAGCCGGAAGCCGCGCTTGGTGTAGTTCAGGCTCGGGTCGGCCTCACGCTTTCTCTTGTACTTCGGCATCCCGGCCCGGCGATACTGCGGCAGACGTTCGCGGATGTCCTTGTGCGCCTTCGCGCGGGACTTGCCGAAGTCCCGGATGATCTGCTGCTGGGGAACCGACGACCCCTCACGCAGCCACGGCGTCTTCGCGCGGGCTTCGGTCAGCAT
Organism: Streptomyces doebereineriae; assembly: GCF_031845645.1. Lineage (NCBI taxonomy): Bacteria > Bacillati > Actinomycetota > Actinomycetes > Kitasatosporales > Streptomycetaceae > Streptomyces > Streptomyces doebereineriae. The sequence continues at coordinate 147,299 of NZ_JAVREZ010000023.1, read as the reverse complement.
CGTGTCGAGCCGGGCCGGACCGCACGTCGCCTGGTCGGCGTCTTCGGGGCGGTTCTTCTTCCACAGGTCGGTCTGCTGGGACTTGGCGACGCACTCGTTCCAGACCCACCGGCACCGGTCCCACTCCGCCAGCAGCGCACGCTCAGCGGTCGACGACACACGCAGCCGGAACGTCCACCGGGCATGCCCGACGGCCCCGCCCTCCTTCACCCCCGACACGACACCCCCCACACCCCGCCCGATCGCCCCAGCTTCCCTGAAGAGACCGTACGTGCGACACGCGCACACCCGTACCCCACTACGGCGAAGCCACCCCCACCAGCGAACACGGGCACACCCGTTCGCTCTCCGTCTCCGTCAGCGGCTTCGCGGGCGCTCCGCGCCCCCCAAGAGACCGGACACGGCGACGCTCCGCGTCGCCATCCACGGGATGCGATTCCTCCCCGGCGTGAACGCCGGGGCATCCTCGCAAGAATCAGGTGAGCCCGGCGGTTCCCTACTCGATCACCTCCGCCGTCTGGTACTCGGTGCCCTTCGGTGCCAGGCACACGAACCAGTTGTAGTTGGAGCCCGCCGCCGACCGGATCGCCGGGACGTCGGTGCCGGTCTCGGAGCCGGCCTTCTCCACCGCCGTCGCGGTCTCGTTGGTCCAGGTGCAGTTGACGCGCTGGGCGGTCTTGGCGACGTAGCCGATGACGAGACGGACGTCCTTCGTGCCGCCGGGTTCGAGGGGGAGAGAGCCGGACATCAGGTCCGTGCCGGTGAGCCTGTCCGTCTTGGGGACCGTGTTCTCCATGACCTTCGTCGACTTGCCGCCGTAGCCGCGGTACACGAAGTACGTGATCTTGCCGACGAGGTCGGAGGCATCGTGAGCATCCGGCGGGGTCTCACCGCGCAGGGCCATGGCGGCGCGCTGGGCCTCGGCCTGCTTCTCGTCGCGCGGGGCCGACCACACGTTGATCAGGACCCGCCACTTGGTGCCCCGGTCGGTGCCGGTGGCCAGGGTGGTCTGCAGGACCCTGGACGGGTCGGCGTCGGCCGGGCCGGGCGGCTGGGTCGCCACCTGGCCCCCGTCCCCGCCCGGCAGACCCGCCACCGCGAGGGTCGCCGAGGAGCCCGCGAGCACCAGTGCCGTGGCCGCGGCCACCGCCCAGCGGCGGGCCCGGCGCCTGCGGCCACCGCGGAGCACCGCCTGGTAGGGGGCTATGCCGATCTCCACCTCGTCGGCGGCGTCGGCCAGCAGGAGGGCGATGTCGCTGTCGCTCATGTCGTGGCTCGTCTCCCGGTCCGTGCTCATCACTTCCGCCCTCCCTGGGTCGCCATGTCGGCCAGTCCGGGTATGGCGCGAAGTTTCGCGATCCCCTTGGCCGCGTTGCTCTTCACCGAGCCGACCGAGCAGCCCATCGCCTCGGCCGTCTGTGTCTCGGTCAGGTCCTCCCAGTACCGCAGGACCACCGCCTCCCGCTGCCGTGGCGGCAGTTGGGCCAGCGCCGTCAGCAGGGCGCTGCGGTCGTCGGCCTGGGCGATGCGGTCACCGGTGTCGGCGATCTCGCGCACCAGGCCCGAGTCGTCCCCCCGCGCCAGGAACTCCCTGAGCTTCCTGCGGTGCTTGCGTGCGTGCGCGTTGATCATCACGCGCCGTACATACGCCTCCGGATCGTCCGCCGAGCCGACCCTGCGCCAGGCCACATAGGCCTGTTCGAGCGTCGACTGGACCAGGTCCTCCGCGGCGTGCTGCTCCCCCGTGAGGAGAAATGCCGTCCGCATCAGCCGTGGCCAGCGGCCGATGACAAAGCTCTGGAACTCCTCGTCCCGAGCCTGTTTCCGATCCCCCATGGGCACCTCCTAGATGTCTGAAGGAGTCCATGAGCCGCCCGGACCGTTGCCTCAGTTCGCGGAGATCTTTCTCGGCAGCCACGCCAGCATCAACGCCACCCCGCAGAGCAGCACCACCGTCCCCACCCGGAACGCCAGCGCGTACCCCTCCGTCAGCGCCTCCGGCGACGCCACACCCCCCGTCCGCGCCGCCGCCAGCGTCGACAGGACGGCGAGCCCCATTGAGCCGCCCATCGTGCGCGAGGTGTTGACCAGTCCCGACACCAGCCCGGCCTCCCCCGGCGCCGCCCCGGAGATGGCCAGCGAGGCGAGCGGGGTCACCGCTAGGCCGGCGCCCAGCATCATCAGGATCCCGGGGCACATGATCGCGGTCACATAGGCGCCGTCCGCGGTCATCGTCGACTGCCAGGCGAACCCGGCGACCGCGACCGTCGTGCCGAGCACCGCCACCCACCGCGCCCCGAGCCGGCGCATGAAGCGCGGGGCGAGTTTCGAGCCGACCACGATCGCCAGTGAGGTCGGGATCAGTGCGGCTCCGGCGGCCAGGGGTGAGTAGCCGAGGACGTTCTGGGCGTAGAGCGTCATGAAGTACCACATCGAGAACATCGCGGAGCCGCTCAGGAACATCGCCGCGTTCGCCGACGCCACCGCCCGCACCCTCAGCAGCCCGAGGGGCATCAGCGGGGCGGCCGTACGGGACTCGACGAGGAGAAAGCCGCCTACCAGCGCGAGTCCGGCGGCCAACGGGAGCAGGGTGGCCGCCGCCGTCCACCCCTCGGCCTCGGTCTGCGAGATGCCGTACGCCAATACCGCCAGTCCCCCGGTGACCAGCAGCGCTCCCGGCAGGTCGAGGCGCCGCCCGTCCCCGCTGCGGCTCTCGATCAGCCACAGCAGCGAGCCCAGGAGGACCAGCGCGCCGACGGGCACGTTGATCAGCAGCACCCAGCGCCAGGACAGGGTGTCCACCAGGAGTCCGCCGACGAATCCGCCCGCGGCGCCGCCACCCGCGCCGACGGCCGTCCAGGTGGCGATGGCCCGGGCCCGTGCGGCCCCCTCCGGGACGGCCGACGTGACGATGGTCAGCGTCGCGGGCGCCAGCACCGCCGCGCCCAGCCCCTGCACGGCCCGCGCGATCAGCAGCTCGGCGTCTCCCTGTGCCAGCCCGCCGGCCAGCGAGGCCGCCGTGAACAGGCCGAGGCCGACCAGGAACATCCGCTTGCGGCCGTAGAGGTCACCCGCTCGGCCGCCGAGGAGCATGAACCCGGCGAAGGCGATGGAGTAGGCGTTCACGACCCACTGCAGGCCGGACTCGCTCATCCCCAGGTCGGCGCGCATGGACGGCAGCGCCACATTGACGACGGACACGTCGAGCACGACCAGGAACTGGCCCGCGCACGCCAGCGCCACCACCAGCCAGGCGGGCGGCGCCGACCGGGGAGGGCGGGGTCTTCGGGCGACTTCAGCGGCTTCGAGCATGGCCGTCATGCTCTCAACCCGGCTCCGCTTCCCCAAGAGAATATAAAGAAATCGTTAGTACGCCGAAGCATCGGAATAGTTGCCCATGCATACGTAGTTCAAGCCACACGTAACCCGATCTTCCAGGCCCGGAGGCCTCGCACACATGACGCACACGCCGACCGACCAGCCCACCCGGAGAGCGTCCGGCGCTGTCGTCCCGGTGCTCGCCTTCGCGGGCATCGTGGTCGCGGTGATGCAGACCCTGCTCGTCCCGGTCATCAAGGACCTGCCGCAGCTGCTGGACACCGCGCCCGCCAACGCCACCTGGGTCCTGACGTCCACCCTGCTCTCGGGCGCCGTCGCCACCCCGATCATGGGCCGCCTCGGCGACCTGTACGGCAAGCGCCGCATGCTGATCCTCAGCCTCGCGGTGATGGTCGTGGGCGCCCTGGTCAGCGCTCTCACCAGCGACCTGCTCACGATGATCGCCGGCCGCACCCTCCAGGGCTTCGCGATGGGCGCGATCCCCCTCGGCATCGGCCTCATGCGGGACATGCTGCCCCGCGAGAAGCTCGGCTCGGCCATGGCCCTGATGAGCTCCTCGATCGGCGTCGGCGGCGGCCTGGCCCTGCCCCTCGCGGCACTGATCGCCCAGCACGCCGACTGGCACGCCCTCTTCTACGGCGCCGCGGGCATCGGCGCGCTCGCCATCGTCCTCACCCTCCTCGTCGTCCCCGAGTCCCCGGCGCGCGCCGAGGGCACCTTCGACGTCCTGGGCGCGATCGGCCTCTCCGCCGGCCTGGTCCTCTTCCTCCTGCCGATCACCAAGGGCAGCGACTGGGGCTGGTCCTCCGGCACCACGCTCGGCCTGTTCGCCGCGTCGGCCGTCGTCCTCCTCCTGTGGGGCGTCATGGAACTGCGGGTGAAGGCCCCCCTGGTCGACCTGCGCACCACGGCCCGCCCGGCGGTCCTCTTCACCAACCTGGCGTCGATCATGGTGGGCGTCTCGTTCTACGTCGTCTCCCTCGTCCTTCCCCAGCTGCTCCAGCTCCCGAAGGCGACCGGGTACGGCCTCGGTCAGTCGATGGTCGTCGCGGGCCTGCTGGTCGCCCCGCTGGGCCTGACGATGATGGTCACGGCGCCCGTCTACGCCCGGCTGTCGGCGAAGTACGGCCCCAAGTTCACCCTCATCCTCGGCATGCTGATCATCGCGATCGGCTACGGCGCCGGGCTGGGCCTCATGAGCGCGGCCTGGCAGAGCCTCGTCATCGCGGTGGTCCTCGGCGCGGGCATCGGGCTCGCCTACTCCTCCCTGCCCGCGCTGATCGTGGGCGCGGTCCCGGCCTCGGAGACGGGGGCGGCGAACGGGCTCAACACGCTGATGCGCTCCATCGGTACGTCCGTGTCGAGCGCCGTGATCGGCATGGTGCTGGCGAACACGGCGAACAACGTCGGGGGCGTCGCGATACCGACCATGCACGGGTTCCGGGTGTCCTTTCTGATCGCGACCGGCGCGGTGGCGGTCGGGCTGCTGATGGCCCTGTTCCTGCCGAAGCCGAACCGGGCGCCGCAGCTGCGTGCGAGCAGCGAGGAGGACGCGGTGATCGAGCGGGCCGACGAGGTGCTGCGTGGCTTCCGTGGTCGCGTCCTGGACGCCGCGGGCACGCCGGTCCCCCGGGCCAAGGTCACGTTGATCGACCGGCGGGGGCGGCAGGCGGGGGCGACCCTGTCCGGTGACGACGGCACGTACGTCCTCACCGTCCCCGCCCAGGGCGCCTACGTCCTCGCCGCCCGCGCCACCGGCCACGGCCCCCTGGCCTCCTCGGCCACCCACGCGGGCGACGACCGCGCGATCGACCTCGACCTGGCCCTGCCGGGCGAGACGGTCACGGCCTGACCGACACGAAGCCGGTACACATCCCCGCCCACCCCAGGGCGGGGATGTGTTGCGTCGGGGGCGCCCGGAAGGCCGTAGGACCGAACAACCCACAGCCGCACTCGGCAGCGCCCTCGGAAACGGCCACGACGCCGAGCCTCGGCCCCGGCCCCCACGAACCCGCCCGGCGCCCGGTGCCAGGACGACGACCTACAGCGGCCGAGTCCGGACCAGCCCGACGTACACCACCACGTCCTGTCGACGGCCGTGAACGCGGCCTCGGCGTACGCGTCAGCCGCCTGCCAACCTGGCGCGGACAGCCACCGGAATAAGCACGCCCCTCCAGCCCGTCCCACCCGGCGACCAGCAGCACGTTCCCCACCCCCTGTCCCCCAGCCGCCGAAGGGTGCGGCAGCATGGTGCGTCCGGAGGGGCGTACGGCGGCATCGCGGTCGTACGACGCCTGCCCACACGTACGACCGAGAGGAACCGCATGGCCGCGGCCGCACCCAAGCCCGAGATCCTCGCCGCCTTCGAGGCCGCCAAGGGGTTCATGCCCCTGGGTGAGGGGCTGGCCCTCCATGAAGCCGCTCTGGACGCCGGGCGGCTGGGGCTGCCGCTGCTGGAGGTCGGTACATACTGTGGCCGGTCCGCGATTCTGCTGGCCGATGCCGCCCGGGAGGCCGGAATCACCGCGCTGACCGTCGATCACCATCGCGGTAGCGAGGAGCAGCAGCCGGGGTGGGAGTACCACGATCCGGAGACGGTGGATGCCGAGCTCGGGTTGATGGACACGCTGCCCACCTTCCGCAGGACCCTGCACCGGGCCGGGCTGGAGGAGCATGTGGTCGCCCTGGTCGGTCGTTCTCCCCAGATCGCGAAGGTCTGGGGCTCCCCTCTCGGTCTGGTCTTCATCGACGGCGGCCACACCGACGAGCACGCCAACGCCGACTACGAGGGCTGGGTCCCCCACGTGGCCGAGGGCGGGCTGCTCGTCATCCACGACGTGTTCCCCGAGCCGGAGGACGAGTTCACCGGGCAGGCGCCCTACCGGGTCTACCTCCGGGCCCTCGCCTCCGGCGCCTTCACCGAGGTCTCGGCGACCGACTCGCTGCGGGTGTTGCGGCGGGTGCGGGCGGGGATCTGAGAGCGCGGTTAGAGTCGCAGACGTGTCGTACGCAGGCCCTGAATTCGATTCCCCCCAGCCCCGCCGCCCCCGGCGCCGGCCGCTGACCCTCGCCCTCGCCGTGCTCGTGCCGGGCGCGCTGCTCGGGTGGCTGGTGTACGCGGGGGTGAGCGGGGCCGCCGACGGCGGCGGGACGACGGCCGCGGCGAGTCCGCGGGCGAGCGCTCCACCGGCCGTCTCCTCCACCACCGCCGAGGACAAGAAGCCGCTCGGCTCGCTCCGGGGCAAGGTCGTCGTCATCGACCCCGGACACAACCTCACCAACTTCCGGCACACGGCCGAGATCAACCGCAAGGTGGACATCGGTACGAACCGCAAGGAGTGCGACACGACGGGGACGTCGACCAACGCCGGTTACGCGGAGGCGAAGTTCACCCTCGACGTGGCCCACCGGCTGCGCACGCTGCTGGAGAAGCGGGGCGCGACGGTGAAACTGACCCAGGACGGCGACCGGCCCTACGGCCCCTGTGTGGACGAGCGGGCCAGGATCGGCAACAACGCGAAGGCCGACGCGGTGGTGTCGATCCACGCGGACGGCGCGAGCGCCGGGCAGCGCGGCTACCACGTGATCCTTCCGGGCCGCGTCCACCAGGGCATCGCCGACACCCGCCGGATCGTCGCCCCCTCCGCCCGACTCGGCGAGCGCATCGCGCACGACTTCGGACGCGCGACGGGCACCGCCCCCTCCAACTACATCGGCGACGGCACCGGACTGGACACCCGCACCGACCTGGGCGGCCTCAATCTCTCAAAGGTTCCCAAGGTGTTCATCGAATGCGGCAACATGCGCGACAGCAAGGACGCTGCCCTGCTCACGAGCGGGGCCTGGCGGCAGAAGGCCGCACAGGGAATCTCTGAAGGAATCGTGAGTTTCCTGCACGGGCAACGATCTGCGCGCTGATCCCGACATACGCTCCGCCCGGGCGGACGATAGGGTCTACCGACGACGAGACGACCTACGAAGGACTTGAAGTGAATATCCGCTCCCTCACTCGAGGCGACGGCGTGGTGATCGGTGCAGCGGTGTTGCTGTTCATCGCGTCCTTCCTTGATCTCTACTCGGTCGACGGAGCCCCCGACGACGCCGACCTGCCCAGCGCCTGGGCGAGCGGCCCGGTCGTGATGGGGGTTGTCCTCGCGGGCATCATCGGCGCCGCACTCGTCGTTGTGTCGCGCGGCCTGCCGCAGGTCCCCAAGGTGGCGGGGCTCGACCTCGGCCAAGTCGGCGTCGCGTTCACGGTGTTCGCCGCCTGGAGCGCGCTGGGGAACGTGTTCGACCCGCTGAGCGCCGCGGACTACGGCTCCAGTGCGGACACGGTCAGCGCCGGTATCGGCCTGATCCTCGCTCTCGTCGCCACCCTGGTCATGGCCGCGGCCGCCGTCGCCACCCCGCTCGTCCCCGCGCTCCAGGCCGGCCTCGTCCCGGCCCCCAAGCCGCCCCAGCCGCAGCCCTACGGCGCCCAGCCGCCCGGTGGTTACGGCTACCCGGGTGCCCAGCAGCCGGGGCAGCAGCCCGGCCCGCAGGGTCAGCCCTACGGCGGTCAGCCGCAGCCGGGGCAGCCGTTCGGCGCGCAGCCCCAGCCGCAGGCGCAGGCCCCGCAGCCGCCCGCCGCGGAGTTCTCGCCGTTCTGGTTCGCCGTGCCGGTGCCGCGCCCGCTGTTCGCGGAGGACGGTTCGCCGACGCCGATCGCCGAACTCGCGCCGGGCACCTGGTACCTGGCCGTCGAGCAGCGCGGTCCGGGTCTGGTCGCCCAGACGCAGGACGGCCGTCGTGGTGTGCTGCAGGACACGAGCGGCATCCAGCGCGGCTGAGCCCTTCAAGGTCGTAGGACGGCCCCTCGCCCCTTCCGGGCGGGGGGCCGTTGCCGTACATTCGCGAGCGCTCCCGAAGATCTGACATACCGTCAGGAGGCGTCGTGCGACTCGGTCTTGCGCTCGGCTACTGGGGCCGCGGCCCCGACCCCCGCCATGTGCCGCTGGCCCAGGAGGCCGAGCGGCTCGGCTATCACTCGGTGTGGACGGCCGAGTCGTGGGGGTCGGACGTGTTCACACCGCTCACCTGGATCGCGGCTCAGACGTCGACGATCAGGCTGGGTACGGCCGTTGCCCAGATGGCCGCCCGCTCCCCCACCACGACCGCCATGCACGCCCTCACCCTGGACCATCTCTCCGGTGGGCGGGTCATGCTGGGCCTCGGGCTGTCCGGGCCGCAGGTCGTCGAGGGCTGGTACGGCCGCCCGTTCCCCAAGTCGCCGCTGACCGCGACCCGGGAGTACGTCGACGTCGTACGGCAGGTCCTCCGGAGGCAGGCGCCGGTCGAGTTGGACGGCCGCTTCCACTCCCATCCCTACCGGGGCCCGGACGGCACCGGGCTCGGCAAGGCGCTCAAGCCGATCACCCATCCCCTGCGCGCCGAACTGCCGGTCCTGCTGGGCGCCGAGGGGCCGAAGAACATCGCTCAGACGACCCGGATCGCCGACGGCTGGCTGCCGTTGTACTGGTCTCCGAACCGGCCCGAGGTCTACGAGACCTCGCTCGCCGAGGCTCCGGAGGGTTTCCTCGTCGCCCCCATGGCGCAGGTGCGGGTCTGCGACGACGTGGCCGAAGGACTGCTGCCGGTCAAGACGATGCTGGGCTTCTACATCGGCGGAATGGGCCACGCGGCCCGCAACTTCCACGCCGACCTGATGGCCCGTATGGGATATGAGGAGCAGGCTCGCAGGATCCAGCGACTGTTCCTCGAAGGCCGCCGCGAGGAGGCCGTGCTCGCCGTGCCGGACGCCTTCGCCGACGAGATCTCCCTGGTCGGACCGCGCGAACGCATCGCCGAGCGGCTGGAGTCGTGGCGCAAGGGCCCGGTGACGGACCTGCTGGCGCTGGCCCCGGACCGGGAGTCGCTGCGGGTGCTGGCGGAGCTCAACGCATGAGGCCAGGTTTCGTCCGGGAATTCGGGGCCATTCGAACACCATGTCCACTGAATCTCGCCGTGGTGCCAACTCAGCCGGCACGGTCATAGCGATCGTCGCCGACATCATGGCCCTCATTCTGGGCCTGTGGATCCTGATGTACCTGCTGGACGCCAACCGTGCGAACGACTTCGTGCAGTTCATCCACGACGCCGCTCGCTGGCTCGCCGGCTGGTCCTACGACCTCTTCACGTTCGACGAGGCCTGGGCCCGGGTCGTCGCGGGCTACGGCCTGGCAGCGGTCGTCTACCTGTTCGTGGGCCACGCCATCGCCAACCGCGCCCACCGTCACTGAGACCCGACCGAGCGCTCAGGCGCAGCAGTCCGGGTCGAGGCCCAGCGGCAGGCGCTCCCCCCCGAACACCGTGCAGGTGGCCTCATGGCCGCCCAGCGCGGCGACGGCCAGCAGCAGCGATCCCGCCGTCCACGTGGTCAGCTCCCGCGGCCACACCGCTCCGTCCTCGAACACGTAGCCGGTCCAGTACAGCCCGCTCTCCGGGTCCCGCAGATGCTGGATCGACTGGAGAATCTCCAGCGCCCGGTCGGACTCGCCCGTCGCCCACAGGGCCAGTGCGAGTTCGGCCGACTCCCCGCCCGTGACCCACGGGTTGGGGACGACGCAGCGCACTCCGAGAGCGGGCACGACGAACCGGTCCCAGCCCTCCTCGATACGGGACTTGGCCTCCGCGCCGGTCAGCGCCCCGCCCAGGACCGGGTAGTACCAGTCCATCGAGTAGCGGTCCTTGTCGAGGAAGCGTTCGGGGTGCCGGCGGATCGCGTGCCGCAGTGCCCCGACCGCCAACTCCCAGTCCGGCTGGGCCTCTTCACGCTGTTCGGCGATCGCGAGGGCGCACCGCAGCGCGTGGTGGATCGAGGAGGATCCGGTGAGCAGCCCGTCGGTGAGATCCCTGCCGTCGTCCTCCCGCTTCCACCCGATCTGCCCGCCCGGCTGCTGGAGTTCCAGTACGAACTCCATCGCCGCGTACACCGTCGGCCACATCCGGTCGAGGAACATGTCGTCGCCCGTGGACAGATAGTGGTGCCACACCCCTACGGCTATGTAGGCGACGAAGTTCGTCTCGCGGCCCCGGTCGGTGATCTGCGCGCAGTCCCCGTCCTGGTACGCCGCGTACCAGGAACCGTCCTCGTTCTGATGCCGTGCGAGCCATTCGTAGGCCCGCTCGGCCGCCTCGTGCTCGCCCGCCGCGTCCAGCGCCATCGCGGCCTCGGTGTGGTCCCACGGGTCGAGGTGGTGACCGCGGAACCACGGGATCGCCCCGTCCTCCCGCTGCACGGCCAGGATCCCGGCGACGGTCGCGGCGGCCTGCTCGGCGGTGAGGACCCCGGGCAGGACGAGGTGTTCTGTCCGGGGAGTGGTCACGAGGTGGCCACCCGCGGAAGGTGCGGCTTGGTCGCGTACGCCACGAAACTCTTGCCGATCAGCGGGTTCAGTGCCTGCTCGGCGACCCGGGTGGCCAGCGGCTTCTTCATGATGTCCCAGACCAGCAGCTTGTGGTACGCCTGCACCGGCAGCGCCTTGTCGTTGTCGACGCCGAACGCGCACTTGAGCCACCAGTACGGGGAGTGCAGGGCGTGCGCGTGGTGGGTGCCGTACGGCTTGAGGCCGGCCTCGCGGATCTTCGCGAGCAGTTCGTCCGCCTTGTAGATGCGGATGTGGCCGCCCTCGACCTCGTGGTAGGCGTCGGACAGCGCCCAGCAGACCTTTTCGGGGCCGTAGCGCGGGACAGTGATGGCGATCCGCCCGCCGGGCCTCAACACCCGTACCATCTCGGCGAGTACGCCCTTGTCGTCCGGGATGTGTTCCATCACCTCGGAGATGATCACGACGTCGAAGGACTCGTCGGGGAAGGGGAGGGCCAGGGCGTCGCCCTCCATCGCGGTGGCGGTGGCCCCTTCCGGTGCCTCACCCGCCTCCTTCATCGCCGTGAACCACTTCTTGACCTCGCGGATCTCCTCGGCGTTCTGGTCCAGCGCCACGACCTGCGCGCCGCGCCGGTAGCACTCGAACGCGTGCCGGCCGGCCCCGCAGCCGAGGTCCAGGACGCGGTCGCCCGGCGCGAGCGGGAACCGGGAGAAGTCGACGGTCAGCACGTGGCCCTGCTTTCGGGATAGACACCGGTGTCTGTGGTCGGGGGTGCGAACTCGACACCCTGAGAGGCCGCGGAGCGGCCGGGAAGCGTGGTGGCGGAGCCGGCGATCGCCTCGCGGTAGCGGGACACCGTGCCCTCCGCGGCCTTCGCCCAGGTGAACTTCGCCAGTACCCGCTCACGTCCGGCCCGGCCGAGTCGCGCCCTCAGGTCCGGGTCGCCCAGGAGACGGCTCAGGGCGGTCGCCAGTGCGCCAGGGTCCCCCGGCGGTACCGCCAGGCAGGTCTCGCCGTCGCGCCCCGCGACCTCGGGGATCGCGCCGCCCGTCGTGGCGACCAGCGGGGTGCCCGTCGCCATCGCCTCTGCCGCGGGGAGTGAGAAGCCCTCGTAGAGCGAGGGCACGCAGGCGACCTCCGCCGAGCGGACGAGGTCGACCAGTTCGGCGTCCGAGATGCCCTTGACGAAGTCGACGGCGCCTTCGAGGCCGTAGCGCTCCATGGCCTGGGCGACCGGGCCCTCGGCCGGCCGCTTGCCGACAACTATCAGGTGCGCCCCGGGGTGTTCGGTGCGGACCTTCGCCAGCGCCTCGACGAGGAAGACGAGGCCCTTGAGGGGGACGTCCGCGCTGGAGGTCGTGACGATCCGGCCCGGCACCACGCGCACCGACGGATCCGGCGAGAACTGGTCGGTGTCGGCGCCGATGTGGACGACGTGGATACGGTCGCCGCGCACGCCCAGGTGGTCGACGATCTCCTGGCGGGAGGTGCCGGAGACGGTGAGCACGGACGGCAGGCGGCGGGCCACGCGCTTCTGCATACGGGTGAAGGCGTACCAGCGGCGCTTGGACATTCGCTGCCACCGGCCCTCGGCCGCGTCCAGCTCCAACTGCCGGTCCACGGTGATGGGGTGGTGGATGGTGGTCACCAGCGGAGCGCCGACATCGCCCAACAGGCCGTAGCCGAGGGTCTGGTTGTCGTGGACCACGTCGAACTCACCGCTGCGGGCCCGGAGATGGCGTCGGGCCCGCAGGGAGAAGGTGAGCGGCTCGGGGAAGCCGCCGGTCCACATCGTGGCGACTTCCAGGGCGTCTATCCAGTCGCGGTACTCGTCGCGTTTCGGCGTGCGGAAGGGGTCCGGGGAGCGGTAGAGGTCCAGGCTGGGCAGCTCGGTCAGGCTCAGGCCGTCGTAGCCCGGATCGAGTACGGGGTACGGCTGGGAGCCGATGACCTCGACGCGGTGGCCGAGGCGGGCCAGTTCGCGGGAGAGGTGGCGTACGTAGACACCCTGGCCCCCGCAGAACGGGTTCCCTTTGTAGGTGAGGAGCGCGATACGGAGCGGTCGCTCGCCGTCGGCGGCCGGGCCGTCAAAGGCCCCTGCCTGACTGGCCTCAGCGGTCACTCTGAGCCCCCTTCTGCCTGCATTGTCCCGCGAGATTACGACGAGAAGGTAATCTAGAACAAGTTTCAGACTTGATCGTTCAGGAGGCTCTGAATCTACCGGCAGGTAGGGGTCCTGTGAGCGGTGGATCGGGTGATTCACGCCACGGCCGGCACCCTGGCATGCTGAGTGATCACACATCCTCACGGACTGTCACGGAAGCCAAGGTGGACAAGGTGGCCAAGCCCGCCAGAGTGGAAGCCGGCATCGCGCGACCCGACGCCCCGCCGCTGACCGAGCGGCAGGAGGCGCGGCGCCGCCGCATCCTGCACGCGAGCGCGCAGCTGGCGAGCCGCGGCGGGTTCGACGCGGTGCAGATGCGGGAGGTCGCGGAGTCCTCGCAGGTGGCGCTCGGCACCCTCTACCGCTACTTCCCCTCCAAGATCCATCTGCTGGTCGCCACCATGCAGGACCAGCTGGAACACATGCACGGCACGCTCCGCAAGAAGCCGCCGCAGGGCGAGACCGCGGCCGAGCGGGTCGCGGAGACCCTGATGCGGGCCTTCCGGGCGCTCCAGCGCGAGCCGCACCTGGCGGACGCGATGGTCCGGGCGCTGACCTTCGCGGACCGCAGTGTGAGCCCGGAGGTCGACCAGGTCTCCCACCAGACCACGCTGATCATCCTGGACGCCATGGGGCTCGAGGATCCGACGCCCGAGCAGCTCTCCGCGGTCCGCGTCATCGAGCACACCTGGCACTCGGCCCTGATCACCTGGCTCTCGGGGCGGGCCTCCATCGCCCAGGTGAAGATCGACATCGAGACGGTGTGCCGCCTGATCGACCTCACGGAACCGCGGTCCTAGCGCCCCGGCCCCAGTACCCCGGCCCTAGCCGACGGCCACCAGTCCGCTCCAGCTCCGTCCCATCGCCGCCTGTCCCGCCCACCGCTCCAGCAGCCGCCGGGCCTCACCCTCGGGGGCCGCGAGGGAGACCGGCTGGGCGCCGGCGTCGACGGCGCGCTCCTGTTCGTGGGTGCCCTCGCTGCAGCAGGCGCACAGCATGCGGACGCTGCTCGCCGGCTCGGCGCCGAAGCCGTGGTCGGTGAACAGTTCCAGGAGTGCCTCCAGGTCGGCCGCCTCGCCGGCCGCCACCGTGACCTCCAGGGTGGGCAGTTCGGACGCCTCGAAGAGCAGGAGTTCGTCGAAGACGGGGTACGGCGAGCCCTCGACGACCCGCTCGCCCTTCGGTTCGCCGTCGTGGACGACGATCTCGCCGTAGCGCCGCCCGCCCGTGACGGGCACGCTGACGACCCGGCCGCGGGTCGGGCACAGCCGCTCGATCCAGACGACCTCGCGCTCGCCGCCGGTGTCGAGGCGCACACAGGCGTACCCGAGGCGGGCGTCGATCTGCCCTTCCCCGTCGGGGAGTTCGATGCCGAAGCCGCTCCACGCGTCGCGTGCCGTCGCCCAGTCCCGCTGGATCGTGGCCGCGATGCCGAGGTTCCAGTACGCCGGGTCGCCCTCGCCGCGCGGGGAGCGGGCCGCGGCCTCCCGGCCCAGCTCGTAGGCCTTGGCCCAGTTCCGCAGGAACTTGTGGGCGAGCGCGGCGTCGTACCACCACACGGCGCTGGCCTTCAGGTCCGGGAAGTGCGCGAGCACCCGCTCGTACAGCTCGGCGGCGCGCAGCCACTCCTCGGCGTCCCAGGCGTCACGTGCCTGCTTGATCAGCTCTTTGGCCTCGGACTTCCGCACGCCCACCTCACTCCCACGACGACCGCAGGAGAGTACGCCATCGCACGAGAGGACCTACGAGACGGGTTCCCTTCGCCGGCATGGTCCGGATCAGGTTCTGGGGGTCGCCGTCGAGCCTTCCCGCTGCTCTTCGGCCTCTCAGCCCTACCGTCGACGTCGGCCCTGGCGGAAGCCTGCGCTTCTCGCCCGAGTCGGCTACTTCGGTCGGACTCCCTCACTCGCCTCGTAGGCCTATGTCCAGAGTAGAACTCTCGTCCGGGAATGAACCCTCTCAAACCATGATTTTCTCGGCCCCTACTCCTCCGGCGGGAACACCGGCTCCCCGCTCCCCAGCAGCGTGATCATGATGGCCTCCACCGGGCAGTTCTCCGCTGCCGCCAGGATCTTCTCGTTGGCGTCGCTCTCCGGGTCGGCGGGGTGGGACTGGCGGGCGGTGTCCAGGCGGAAGCCGTCGGGGGCGGTGTGCACGCACTGCGCGGAGCCGATGCACAGGGAGCGGTCGACCTCGACGTGCCAGCGGTCTCCCATCGCCGCTCACCCCTCCCAGCCGGCCGGCAGATGGATCATCTTGTGCTCCAGGTACTCGCCGAAGCCCTCCGGGCCGAACTCCCTTCCCAGGCCGGAGCTCTTGTAGCCGCCGAAGGGGCCGAGCATGTCGAGGCTGAAGGTGTTGACGTTGTAGGTGCCGGTACGGACCTGCCGCGCGACCTCGATGCCGCGCTCGACGTCGGCCGTCCACACGCTGCCCGACAGGCCGTAGTCGGAGTCGTTGGCGATCTTCACCGCCTCGGACTCGTCACCGTAGGGAAGGAGACAGATCACCGGCCCGAAGATCTCCTCGCGCGCGATCCGCATCGAGTTGTCGACGTCGCCGAAGAGCGTCGGCTCGACGTACCAGCCGCGGTCCAGGCCCGCCGGACGCCCGCCGCCGGTGAGGATCTTGGCGCCCTCCTCCTGGCCGATGCGGATGTAGTCGAGGTTGCGGCGCTGCTGGCGTTCGGCGACCAGCGGGCCGACCTGGGTGGCCGGGTCGAGCGGGTCGCCGACGACCAGTGCACTCGCCGCCGCGGCAAGGGCCTCGGCGAACTCGTCGTAGCGGGAGCGGGGCAGCAGGATGCGGGTCTGGGCCACGCAGGCCTGTCCGTTGTTCATCCAGGCGGACGGGACGATCCCGGCGACGGCCGCCTCGACGTCCGCGTCCGGGAGGACCACGGCCGCCGACTTGCCGCCCAACTCCAGGGTCACACGCGTGAGATTGCGGGCGGCGACCTCCATCACGCGCTTGCCCGCGCCCACCGAGCCGGTGAAGGAGACCTTGTCGATCCCCGGGTGCCCGACCAGGTACTCGCTCACCTCCCGGTCGGCCGGGAGGATGGACAGGACGCCCTCCGGCAGCCCGGCCTCCTTGGTGATCTCGGCCAGGATGTACGCGTCCAGCGGCGACTCGGGCGACGGCTTGAGCACCACCGTGCAGCCGGTGAGCAGCGCGGGCGCGAGCTTGGCGGCGGCGACGAACTGCGGGACGTTCCAGGGCACCACGGCCGCCACGACCCCGACCGGCTCACGGCGCACGAGGATGCGGCCGAGGACTCCGTCGCGTGTCTCCTCGTACGTGAAGCTGCGTGCGACCGTGATCGCCGAGTCCCAGACCATCATCGCGCCGAGTGCCTGGGCGAGGACGCTCCAGGAGTACGGGGAGCCGTTCTCGGAGGAGATCACGCGGGCGATCTCCTCGTGCCGGACCGCGATGGCGTCCTTGATCCTGGTGACGACCTCGATGCGCTCGTCGAGCGACATCCGCGGCCAGGGTCCCTCGTCGAAGGCGGTGCGTGCGGCGGCGACCGCCGCGTCCACGTCCGCGCGCGAGGCGTGCGGGACCCGTCCGATGACCTCCTGGGTGTGCGGGGAGATCACCTCGATGACGTCCTTGCCCAGGGGGTCGGTCAACTCCCCGCCGATGAACAGCTGTCCGTGTTCCACGAGCTCGGTCATGGCGACTGCCTCCCCGGGGCGGCTTACTGACGATCCATCAGATACGGAACTGATACCAGTTCTACTGGGAGGAGTCCACGGCCCGCACACCGCGACTGTTGGTGACCTCGGGCTACCGTCGAAACTCGTTCTAGTTATAGTGACGGGAACGCGGTGATTGGGGAGCTCATGGCGCAGGTGTACGACCATGGTGGCGGCGTCCGGTCCGTTCAGGTGCCCATCCCCGACAATCCGCTCGGCCACACGCTCGTGTACGTCGTCGAGACCGACCGGGGACCGGTGCTGGTCGACACCGGCTGGGACGACCCGGACTCCTGGGACACCCTCGCCGAGGGGCTGACCGCGTGCGGGACCGGCGTGGGCGAGATCCACGGCGTGGTCGTCACCCACCACCACCCCGACCACCACGGCCTCTCCGGCAAGGTGCGGGAGGCGTCCGGGGCCTGGATCGCGATGCACGCCGCGGACTCCGCGATCGTGCGTCGGACCCGTGAGACCCGTGCCGAGCGCTGGTTCACCTATATGACGGCCAAGCTGGAGGCCGCCGGCGCCCCCGAGGACCACGTGGCCCCGCTGCGCACCGCGCGGCGCCGCGAACTGCCCGGGTTCTCCCCCGCGTTGCCCGACCGCGAGATCGTCCCCGGCGAACTCCTCGACCTCCCCGGCCGCAGGCTCCGCGCCATCTGGACCCCGGGCCACACGCCCGGCCATGTCTGCCTGCACCTGGAGGAGGAACACCCCGCCGGACTGCCGGGCCACGGACGGCTGTTCTCCGGCGACCATCTGCTCCCCGAGATCACCCCGCACATCGGCCTGTACGAGGACCCCGACGACGCCACCGTCACCGACCCCCTCGGCGACTACCTCGACTCCCTGGAACGCGTCGGGCGGCTCGCCCCCGCCGAGGTCCTCCCCGCCCACCAGCACGTCTTCACCGACGCGAGCGCCCGCGTAGGGCAGTTGCTCGCCCACCACGAGGAACGCCTCACCGACCTGCGCTCCCTCCTCGCCGAGCCCCTCACCCCCTGGCAGCTCGCCGAGCGCATGGAGTGGAACCGGCCCTGGGACCAGATCCCCTACGGATCACGGAACATCGCGGTCTCGGAGGCCGAGGCGCATCTGCGGCGGCTGGTGAAGCTGGGCCGCGCGGAGGCGGTGACGGGGAGCGATCCGGTGACGTACGTGGCCGTCTAGCCCGGACCGAGGCCCCCTGGGCGGCTCTCAGTCGCTTTCCTACGGGCGAGTAGAGTAGCCAGGTCGTCATCACATGCCGTACGGGGGGAAGCCGGTGCAATTCCGGCGCTTCCCCTTCCCCAGTGCCCCAAGGGCCTGGGAGACCGGCCGGTGCGCGGCACCGTCGAGGTATACGGAGCCGAGCCGCCCGGGGTCCTCCCGCGCTGTCCGGCTCTCCGCAGGGAGAAGGGCATCCGCCGATCATGAACGTCCGCCGCAGCGCCGCGGTCCTGGCCGCCACCGTCGCCATCGGCACGGCCACACCCGCCGTCGCCGCCTCGCCGTCTCCGTCGCCGTCCCTGCCCTCGGGGCTGTACGGCAGCGGCGACCCCACGTACGACGGGGTCTGGCGGCAGTCGCTCGCGCTCATCGCCCTGTACCGGGTGCACGCGGAGCCCGCCGCCGCGGCCGTCGACTGGCTGGCCGGGCAGCAGTGCGAGAGCGGGGCGTTCCCGGCGTTCCGCGCGAACGCGGCCAAGGCCTGCGACGCCAAGCTGATGGTCGACACCAACAGCACGGCCGCCGCCGCGCAGGCCCTGTCCGCGGTCGGCGGGCACGGCACCGCGGTCACGAAGGCGGTGACCTGGCTGAAGTCCGTCCAGAACAAGGACGGCGGCTGGGGCTACACCCCCGGCGGGGCCAGCGACGCCAACTCGACGTCAGTTGTCATCGGCGCACTCACGACCCAGCACACCCCGGTCTCGACGATCCGCAACGGCGCGAAGTCGCCCTACGACGCCCTGCTGAAGCTGTCCCTGCCGTGCGCCGACGGGGGCGCCTTCGCCTACCAGCCGGACAAGAAGGGCAAGCTCAGGGCCAACGCGGGCGCAACGGCGGCGGCTGTCGTCGCCGCGCGCGGAACGAGCCTCTTGACGGCGAGGGCCGACACCGGGGGAGAGAGCACCTGCGCCGACGCACCGCACCTCACCCCTGCGCGGGCCGCGGCCAACGGAGCCTCCTTCCTCGCCAAGGCGGTCGCGAAGGGCGGCTACCTGAAGTCCGTCCTCCCCGGCGCCGAGGATCAGCCCGACTACGGCAACACGGCGGACGCGGTCGTCGCACTCGCCGTCCAGGGCGGTCCCGTGGCCGCGCGCGAGCCCCTGGCGTGGCTGGAGCGGAACTCCACGAAGTGGGCCGAGCAGAACGGCCCGGCGGCATACGCCCAGCTGATCCTCGCCGCCGAGGCGGGTGGCGCCGACCCGAGCGACTTCGGCGGCACGGACCTGGTCGAGCAGCTGACCGCGACGGGCCCGGCGCCGGTCACCGCGTCCCAGGACGACTCCGGCACCTCCGTGTGGTGGATGGTCGGCGCGGGTCTCGCCGCCGGCGCGGGCATCGGCTTCCTGCTCAGCAGCCGCAACAAGAGGAAGCAGCCGTGACCCGGCGGGCACTTGTCCTCTCCCTCCTGGCGGGCCTCCTCCTGGCCACCGCGAGCCCGGCCCAAGCCGCCGGGTACCGCTACTGGTCCTTCTGGGACCGCACCGGCTCGACCTGGACCTACGCCACCGAGGGCCCCTCGACGGCGGTTCCCTCCGACGGCGACGTCCAGGGCTTCCGGTTCGCGGTGAGCGAGGACTCGACGGACGCGGACACGCCCCGCGGGACGGCGTCGTTCGCGGCGATCTGCGGGGACACGGCGGCACGGGACGGCCGTAAGCGCGTGGCGTTGGTCCTCGACTTCGGTACGGCTTCGGACGCACCGTCCGGTGAGACGCCCCCGGCCCGGCGCACCGCGTGCGCGGTGGTACCCCGCGACGCGACGACGGCGGAGGCCCTGGCAACGGCCGCCAAGCCGCTCCGCTACAACACCAACGCCCTGCTGTGCGCGATCGCGGGGTATCCGGAGACGGGGTGCGGGGAGCAGGTGACGGGGAAGAAGACGGGCCCGGAGCAGAGCCGCTCGGACGGCGGCCCGTCCGTGGGCCTGTACGCGGGCCTGGCGGCGATCGCCCTCCTGGGAGCGGCGGCGGTGTGGCAAACGAGGCGGCGCAGGAATGCCGCCTAGCTCACCCGTTCAATCCGCGCCCCTGCACCCCGGCGCCTGGTGGCTGTGGTCCCTCTCCCTCGGGATAGCGGCCACCCGCACCACCAACCCCCTCCTCCTCGCCCTCCTCATCACCACCTCCGCGTACGTGGTGGCGACCTGCGGCCGGACCACACCCTGGTCCCACTCCTACGCCGCCTTCGTCAAACTCGCCCTCGCCGTCCTCCTCGTCCGTCTCCTCTTCGCGATCACCCTGGGCTCCCCCATTCCCGGCACGCACGTGCTCGTCACCCTCCCCGAACTCCCGCTCCCCGACTGGGCGCAGGGCATCCGGCTGGGCGGCAGGGTCACCGCGGAGTCCCTCGTCTTCGCCCTCTACGACGGCCTGAAACTGGCCACCCTCCTCATCTGCGTGGGCGCGGCGAACGCCCTCGCCAACCCGCACCGCCTCCTCAAGTCCCTCCCCGGCGCCCTCTACGAACTCGGCGTCGCCGTGGTGGTGGCCCTGACCTTCGCCCCCCATCTCATCGCCGACGTCCAGCGCCTCCGCTCCGCCCGCCGCCTCCGGGGCCGCCCGGACACCGGGATCCGCGGTCTCCTCCAGGTCGGACTCCCGGTGCTGGAGGGCGCGTTGGAGCGCTCGGTCGCCCTGGCCGCGGCGATGGACGCCCGCGGCTACGGCCGTACGGCCGAGGTCCCGCCCGGAGTCCGCCGTACGACCACCGCGCTCACCCTCGGCGGCCTGCTCGGTGTCTGCGCGGGAACGTACGGACTGCTCACCGCCGAAGGCGGCACGTACGGCATCCCCGTCCTGCTCGCCGGCCTGACCGCCGCCCTCTCGGGTCTGCGTCTGGGCGGCCGCCGCACCCCGCGCACCCGTTATCGCCCGGACCGCTGGGACGTCCGGTCCTTCCTGGTCGCCGGTTCCGGCGCGGCTGTGGCGGCGGCGATGTTCCTCGCGGGCGCCACCGATCCGGCGGCCCTGCACCCGGGCGTGGTGCCGCTCGTCGCGCCCACCCTGCCTCTCCTGCCGGCCGCGGCCGTCCTGCTCGGCCTGCTGCCGGCCTTCCTCGCCCCCACGCCCAAGGAGCCGTCGTCGTGATCCGCTTCGAGGATGTCTCCGTGACGTACGACGGGGCAGCCGAACCCACCGTCCAGGGCGTCGACTTCCAGGTGCCGGAGGGTGAACTCGTGCTGCTCGTGGGCCCGTCGGGGGTCGGAAAGTCCACGATCCTCGGCGCGGTCAGCGGGCTCGTCCCGCACTTCACCGGCGGCACCCTGCGCGGCCGGGTCACGGTGGCCGGCCGCGACACCCGTACCCACAAGCCACGCGAACTGGCCGACGTGGTCGGCACGGTGGGCCAGGATCCGCTGTCCCACTTCGTGACGGACACCGTGGAGGACGAATTCGCCTACGGCATGGAGTCGTTGGGCCTGTCGCCGACGGTGATGCGCCGCCGGGTGGAGGAGACCCTGGACCTGCTGGGCCTGGCGTCCCTGCGTGACCGCCCCCTGGCCACCCTCTCCGGGGGTCAGCAGCAACGCGTGGCGATCGGCTCGGTCCTCACCCCGCACCCCCGGGTCCTGGTCCTGGACGAACCGACGTCGGCCCTGGACCCCGCGGCGGCGGAGGAGGTCCTCGCCGTCCTCCAACGCCTGGTCCACGATCTGGGCACCACGGTCCTCATGGCCGAACACCGCCTGGAACGCGTCATCCAGTACGCCGACCAGGTCGCCCTCCTGCCCGCCCCCGGGGAAGCACCGGTCTTCGGCACCCCGGCCGAGATGATGGCCGTATCCCCGGTGTATCCGCCGGTGGTGGACCTGGGCCGACTGGCGGGCTGGGCTCCGTTGCCGCTGACGGTGCGGGACGCGCGGCGCAGGGCGGGAGACCTAAGAAAGCGGCTGTCCGAGCGAACACCTACGGACAACGCACCCGCAGCCGCCAACGGCGAGACCGCCCCACAGGGGCCACCTGCACCCGACGACGAAAGTTGTACGGGTGGTGCGGGTGGGAACCACGGAGCGCCCCGCCGAAGGCGGGCGTTCCGTAAGCGGCCCGCCTCACCCGCACCCATCACCTCCCACCTCGCCGAGGTCCACGACCTCTCCGTCCGCCGCGCCCGCATCCAGGCCCTGGACCACATCGACCTCACCGTCCGCCCCGGCGAGACCATCGCCCTCATGGGCCGCAACGGCGCCGGAAAGTCGACGCTCCTCAACACCCTGGTCGGCCTCGTGGAACCCGCCGCCGGAACCGTCCACGTCGGCGGCGCCCAGCCGCACCGCACCACCCCGCGGGACCTCGTCCGCCGCGTGGGCCTCGTCCCCCAGGAACCCCGGGACCTCCTCTACGCCGACACGGTCGCCGCCGAATGCCGGGCCGCCGACCAGGACGCCGGCGCGGCATCCGGCACCTGCCGCGCACTGGTCGACGACCTCCTCCCCGGAGTGACCGACGACACCCACCCCCGTGATCTCTCCGAAGGACAGCGGCTCGCCCTCGCCCTCGCCGTGGTCCTGGCCGCCCGCCCGCCCCTCCTGCTCCTCGACGAGCCGACCCGCGGCCTGGACTACGCCGCGAAGGCCCGCCTCGTCGATCTGCTGAGGGAACTCGCCGCCACCGGCCACGCGATCATGCTGGCCACCCACGACGTGGAACTCGCCGCCGAGCTCGCCCACCGGGTGATCCTGCTGGCCGAGGGCGAGGTGATCGCCGACGGCCCGGCGGCGGACGTCATCACGGCCTCCCCCTCCTTCGCGCCGCAGGTCAGCAAGATCCTCGCCCCCCAGCGGTGGCTCACGGTGGCCCAGGTGAGGAAGGCCCTGCCATGACGAGAGCCGTACGCCTCGGCCCCCGCTCCCTGCTCACCCTCGCCCTGGTCAGCGCCGTGGGCGTCGTCGCCTTCGGCTGGCCCTTCCTCGCTCCGCCCACCTCCCGGGTCGGCACCCACACCCAGGACGCCCCCTGGCTCTTCGCCGGACTCCTCGTCCTCCTCGTCGCGGTGGTCGCGGCGGCGATCGCGGAGTCGGGCCTTGGCCCCAAGGCCGTGGCCATGCTCGGGGTACTCGCCGCGACCGGCGCCGCACTCAGACCGATCGGCGCGGGTACGGCCGGCATCGAGCCGATGTTCTTCCTGATGGTGCTCAGCGGCCGGGTTCTCGGCCCCGGCTTCGGCTTCGTGCTCGGCAACGTCACGATGTTCGCGTCCGCCCTGCTCACGGGCGGGGTGGGCCCGTGGATGCCGTTCCAGATGCTGGCGATGGGCTGGTTCACGATGGGTGCGGGCCTGCTGCCGGGCCCCGAGCGGACCAGGGGACGCGCCGAGGTCCGCCTCCTCGCGGTATACGGCTTCCTCGCCGCGTTCGCCTATGGCACTGCCATGAACATGGCCGGCTGGCCCTTCATGGGCGCCCTCGCCTCGAACATCGCCTTCGACCCGCACGCCGGCGTCCCCGCCAACCTGGCCCGTTTCGTCACGTACTGCCTGGCCACGTCCCTCGGCTGGGACCTCGGCCGGGCCCTGGTGACCGTCGTCCTGACGCTCACCCTCGGTCCGGCCCTCCTCAGGGCGCTCCGCCGGGCCACCCGGCGCGCCGCCTTCGAGGCCCAGGTCACATTCGAGGCATCCGAGCGGTGAAGCACCCCACATGACGCAGCTCACCTACTAATGGGAACAGTAGGAGCATTTCAGACATAACGCCCACCCCATACCCCCTCTGACCTGCGTTTTGAGAGCCGGATCACACGGACACCCTTTCCCGGCGATTCGACCACCACTAGTAAAAGGGGGCATTGCGGACGCCTTTCGAGCCTGTTTCTCTGGACCACGTCGCACGGCGCCGACAAGCCCACGGGCCTCGGCGCCGACGCACGTCCCACGGGTCTGCGAGCGGCACCCACGTCCCCGAAGAAAAGGTTCTCCGTGTCCGTCTCCCGTATCGCCCGCCGCATCTCTTCTCCGAAGAAGGCCATCACCACCGTCGCGTTGGCCGCCGCCACCGCCGGCCTGGTCCTGACCGCGGCGCCGGCTCAGGCGGCCACCACGAACTCGTCCTCCCAGGCCAAGGCCATCGCGCACAAGATGATCCCGAACGCCGCGCAGTACGCCGCGTTCAGCAAGATCGTCGAGCACGAGAGCGGCTGGGACGTCGACGCCATGAACTCCTCCTCCGGCGCCTACGGCCTGGTCCAGGCCCTGCCCGGTTCGAAGATGGCCGCCGCCGGCTCGGACTGGAAGACCAACGCCAAGACCCAGATCAAGTGGGGCCTGGACTACATGAACTCCCGCTACGGCAGCCCGACCGCCGCCTGGTCCTTCTGGCAGGCCAACGGCTGGTACTGAGCCGCCGCGCGCATCACCCCCGGACGCCGTCGAAGAACCGCACCACCTGCGGTGCCGACACGGCGAGGGAGCCGAAGTGATCCACGGCTCCCTGATCGACCACCCGCACCCTCGCTCCCTGACCTGCGAGGGTGCGGGCGCATGTCCGGGTGTTGCCGATGGGCACGTCGGTGTCGCCGGCACCGGCGTACAGCCGCACCGGCACCTCGGGCTTCCAGTCGCAGGTGTGGTCGGCGGCGCGTATCGCGTCCAGCACGGCGCCGG
Organism: Streptomyces doebereineriae; assembly: GCF_031845645.1. Classification (NCBI taxonomy): domain Bacteria; kingdom Bacillati; phylum Actinomycetota; class Actinomycetes; order Kitasatosporales; family Streptomycetaceae; genus Streptomyces; species Streptomyces doebereineriae. The sequence goes on along the minus strand of NZ_JAVREZ010000023.1, from coordinate 122,922 downwards.
ACGGATGCCGCAGACGCTCGTAGAAGGCGGGCGTGAGCAATTGCTTCACCGAGGGCGCGAGTCCTCCGACGACGTCCTCCTCCTCATGGCGTCCGTCGAAGAGGCCCTCGACCCGGCTCGCGTACGGTGCGCGGAAGACCTCGGACGGGTCCTTGTAGAGGGGGTGCAGACGGTTCTGCGCGACCAGCCAGTAGGAGAGGTAGAGGACCCCGCTGATGTCGTTGACCCGGCCGTCGAACAGCGCGGGCATCTCCTGGCCCTCGCCGTCGTACGGGCCGCTGACCGGCGCCAGCGCCTTCAGCCGGAAATGCCGGTCGGCGCCCCCGCCCAGCGCCTTGCCGAGCGCCATCGCGACCTGGCCGCCCTGCGAGAAGCCCGTCACGTACACGTCCCCGGTGAGCGGACGCGCGAGCCGGTCCGCGGCCGTCCGGGCGGCGCGCAGCATGTCGAGGGACGCGGTCACCGACGAGACGGTGTCCATGTACGGATGCCGGCCCGGGCCCCTGCCGAGGCCGAGGTAGTCGGGGGCGGCCACGGCACGGCCCGCGCTCGCGTTGAGGTACGACGGCACCCGCCCGAAGTCCTCGCTCGCCGAGGGCGCGTAGTCGCGGTGGACCATCGTGCCGTGGGTGTCGGAGACCAGGTCGAGGCGGTGACCGCCGCCCTTGGGGAGCGTCAGTAGTCCGGTCGCGGTGGTGGGTGCACCCTGCGGGTCGACGGTCCGGTACGTCAGCCGGTATGCCCGTACGCCGTACCGCACGGAGTCGGTGGCGACGCCCCGCCCGTCCAGGAACGCCCGGACGGCCCCCGTGTCCCGGTCTGCGACCGGGGTGACCGAGACCAGGTCCCCGCGCCCCGTCCGGTGCGCCTGCTCACCGGTGGCAGCTGCCACCGGAGCCGCGGCGAGCGCGGCGAGCAGCAGGGCCGCCGCTCCGGCGAGTCCCCGCCGCGTGCGCCAACTCGCCTGTGTTCCATGGGATGTGCGCGTCTCATCACTCATGTGCTCGACGCTAGGGACGCGCAGGTCATGCCGACATCCGAGAGTCCCCCGCATCCGTGGTGGACTTGAGTGCACCCTGCCCGTCCGGCCGCCCGGAGACTCGATGAGCGAACAGAGCAGCACCGACCCGAGGACGGCCGGCGATCCCGAGGCGCGCGGACTGCGCCTGGTGGTTGTGCTGTTGGGGCTGACGGTGGTCAGCGGACTGATCGACGCGGTCAGCTATCTGGGCCTGGAGCACGTCTTCACCGCGAACATGACCGGCAACGTGGTCGTGCTCGGGTTCGCCGCCGCCGGGGCGCCCGGCTTCTCGGTGGCGCACACGCTGACCTCGCTGGGGTCCTTCGTCGTGGGCGCGATGACGGGCGGCCGGGGCGCCGTACGGCTCGGCGGTGGTTCCCGGCGTACCTGGGTCCGGCTCACGCTCGCCGCCGAGGCGGTGCTGCTGGGGATCTCGGCGGCGGTCGCCTTCGCCGCGCCCGGCGCCACGGCCACCGCCTACACCCTCATCGCCGTCACGGCCTTCGCCATGGGCCTGCGCAACGCCACGGTCCGCAAACTCGGCGTCCCTGACCTGACGACGACCGTGCTGACCATGACGCTGACCGGCCTCGCCGCCGACTCCCGGGCCGGCGGCGGCCACGGCACCCGCTCGCCCCGCCGTACGGCGTCCGTGATCGCGATGGTCGCCGGGGCCACGCTGGGCGCGTGGCTGGTGCTCCATCACGGCCTCGGGATTCCGCTGGCGATCTCGGCGGGGCTGGTGGCGGTGCTGGCGGTGGTCGCCTCGGGGCGCGAGTGAGCCCCTCTTCTCCAGGAGCTACTTGGCCAGGAAGGACAGCAGCGCCGCGTTGACCTCCTCCGCGTACGTCCACAGCAGACCGTGGGGCGCGCCCTCGATCTCGACGTACTCGGCGGAGGGGAGCAGCGCGTGGAAGGGCCGCCCGGTCGAGTCGATCGGCAGGATGCGGTCACCGGTGCCGTGCACGATCAGCGACGGTACGTCTATCTTCGCCACGTCGGCCCGGAAGTCGGTGATCCAGGTCGGTACGCAGGCCACCGAGGCGTGCGCCGAGGAGCCCGCGGCGACGTTCCAGCTGTTGCGCACGGCCGCCTCGCTGATCCGGCTGCCCAGCGTCTCGTCCAGGTTGTAGAAGTCCTGGTAGAACGCGTCGAAGTAGGCGTACCGGTCCTTGGTGACCGCGTCCAGGATCCCGTCGAACACCGCCTGGTCCACGCCGGTCGGGTTGTCGTCGGTCTTGAGCAGGAAGGGCTCGAGCGAGGCCAGGAAGACGGCCTTGGCGACCCGCCCCGAGCCGTACGTGCCCAGGTAGCGGCCCACTTCACCGGTGCCCATCGAGAAGCCGACGAGGACCGCGTCGGTCAGGTCCAGGCTGGTGAGCACCTTGTCGAGGTCGGCGGCGAAGGTGTCGTAGTCGTAGCCCGTGGTCGGCTGCGAGGAACGGCCGAAGCCGCGGCGGTCGTAGGTGATGACGCGGTGGCCGGCCTCCAGCAGGACGGGGACCTGCTTCTCCCAGGAGTGGCCGTCGAGCGGGTAGCCGTGGATCAGGACGACGGGCTGTCCGGTGCCGTGGTCCTCGTAGTAGAGCTCGATCGGCGCGCTGTTCTCTTCGCCAACGGCGATGTACGGCATGTCGGTTGGTCCTCTCGTAGCGGAGCTCCCAGCTCACCAGGGGCGGCTGGTTCGCGCCAGGCAGAAACACAGGCGGAAGTAGCGAGCGCTTGTTCTAATTGTCATGATGACCAGTCACACTTCCTCCCTCGCGACCCCCTTCGGCGGCACCCTCCGCTCCCTGCGCCGGGCCGCCCGGCTGACCTTGGAAGAGCTATCCGAGGCCTCCGGAGTCAGCGTCCGCGCGCTCGGCGACATGGAGCGCGGTCGCAGCCGCGGGCCGCAGCGCCGTACCGTCGACGCCCTCGCCGCGGCGCTCGGGCTCGACGACGAGCAGCGCGAGCGCTTGCAGCGGCTGGCCGACGCCGGCCGGGAGCGCGGCGGGGCGCCGACACCGCCGTATCTTCTCCGGACCGTCCCGGACTTCACCGGCCGGGAGCCGGAGCTGGCGGAGCTGGAGTCCCTGGCCACCGGCACGCATACGCGTGCCGTGGTGCTCTTCGCGCCGGGCGGACAGGGCAAGACCACGCTCGCCGCGGAAGCGCTACGACGCCTGTCCGGCTCCTTCCCGGACGGCTGTGTCTGCGTCCAGCTGCACGGCATGAGCGACTCCCCGCTGCCGGCCGACGAGGCGCTGGTCCTCCTGCTGACGGCGCTCGGTCTTCCGCCGGAGCGGATCCCGGTCGACCCCGCCGCCCGCGAGGCCGCCTACCGGGCCGCTCTCGCCACCCGCCGTGCCCTGGTCGTCCTCGACGACGCGGCAGACGAGACCCAGACCAGGCCGCTGCTGCCGGACGCCGAGGGGAGTTTCGTGCTGGTCACCAGCAGACGGCCGCTGGCCGGTCTCGAAGGCGTACGGCGGATCAGGCTCGGCGGGCTCAGCGGCGGGGAGTCGGCGACCCTCCTGGAGCGGATCCTCGGCGCCCCGCGCACCGACGGACAGTCCGAGGCGATCACCCGGCTGACCGAGCTGTGCGGACACCTGCCGCTGGCCCTGCGCATCGTCGGCAACCGCCTCTCCAGCCGCCCGAGCTGGACCCCGGCCCGCCTGGTGAGCCAACTCGCGGACGAGGAACGCCGGTTGAGCGGCCTGGTGGCGGGCGACCTCGCCGTACGCGGCGCTCTCGCCCTCTCCTACGGCCAACTCACCGAACCGCACCGGCTGCTGCTGCGCCGGCTCTCGCTCATCCCCGGCCATGACACCGGCCCCGACCTCGCCGCCGTCCTGACCGGTGAGGACCCGCTCACCACCGGGGACGTTCTCGACCTCCTGGTCGACCGGGGCCTGCTGGAGGAGACCGCACCCGGCCGGTACGCCCTCCATGATCTCGTACGGCTCTTCGCGCGCGAGCGACTCGACGGCGAGGAGCCCGAGTCGGTGGCCCGGGAGGTCCAACTGCGCATGGCGGACTGGTTGTTGAGGTCGGCCTCGGCGGCGGGCCGTCTGTTCGAGGCGCCGGGTGCGCCGGAGCCGTGGGCGGGCGAACCCGCCGCCTCCATCTCGGAGTCCGCCGCGGCTGCGGAGGAGTGGCTCACCGCCGAACGCTCCAACTGGGCGGGTGCCCTGCCCCTGATGTCCGAGGCGGGCCGGCACGCGGAGATCCTGCACACCTCACGCACCCTGTACTGGTTCTCCGACCGCTGGACCCAGTGGCCCGAGTGGCGGACCCTCTTCTCGTACGGTGCCCGGTCCGCGGCCGCCCTTGGGGACCGGGCGGCCGAGGCCCACCAGCTCAACTGCCTCGCCTGGGCCCACGGGGTCGGGGCGTACCAGTACGAACAGGCCGAACAACTCGCCCGCAGGGCACTGGAGTTGGCGATCGAGACCGGCGACGAGGGCCAGCAGGCCTGGGCGTGGTCGTACATCACCGGGGCCCGTCTGAGCCTGGGGCGGCCCGCGGAGGCCGCGGAGGCCGCCGCGAAGGCCATCCGGCTCTTCGAGGCCGTCGGCGACAACACCGGGAAGGCGGTCTCCCAGCGGGTCCTCGGCAAGGCGCTGCGCGAATCCGGCCGTGCCGAGGAGGCGCTGGCCCTCCACCGGGCCCTGCTCGACACCTCCGCCGGGGATGTCCCCGGCCTGACCGAGTTCGTCCAGGCCCTGCTCCGCCACGAGATCGCGAATGACCTGCTGGCCCTCGAACGATGGCCCGAGGCGGTGGCGGCCTACCGCACCGTCACCACACCCCTGGCCCGCGGCGACCTCGACCGCTTCCAGGCCCAGGCCCTCACCGGCCTCGCCACAGCCCTGCGCCACTGCGGCGAACTCCCCGAGGCCCGCGCACACCTCACCCGGGCCCACGAACTGTTCACAGCGGCCGGCGACACGGCGTCCGCGGCGGAGACGGCGGAGACGATCGAGGCCCTCGGGTAGATCGGCGACCCCGCGCCGGCCTCCGCCGAATGGCGAGCCGCCGGCGGCGAGCTGAAGGGTGGATTCGCTCGCGCCCGTTCGTAGCCGATCTTTCCGGCACGTCAATGTCTGCTCGGCCGTTGCCAGGCATGCACTTCCTTCGCCTTCACGGAGGAAGCTCAGATCTACCTCAGGATCTTCATACGATCTACACGCCCCGCCGCGTGGGCTGGTACCTCTGGGAGGAATGAGAATGTCTCGCCGGACCCTCGCAGGCTTGAGTCTTGCCTGCGCTGTGGCACTACTCCCGGTCGCCTCCTGCGCATCGGGCCAGCCCGATTCCGAAGGCTCAGCCAAGTCCACCAGGTCTGCCGACGCGATTCCGGAGACCGGTGCTGGCACTCCCAGCAACGGACAACCCTCGGTGCAGAAGCCGCCTGAGCTCGACCCGGATGAAGTTCTTGCCGGGCGTCAGCAGGCGATCAGCGGAAATGCCAGTATGGAATTCCGTGCAGGAAAGAAGGGGCAGGCGCTGATCGTCGCCGTGCGCTGCCAGGGTGGCGGGAAGTTGAAGGTGGAAGCTCCTTCCGTCCACGTCTCTTTCCCGCTGGAATGTGTGGCGAATGAGGTGAGCACCACGTACAACCAGGTGATGGTGACTGGCGTGGAGCGCAGCGGCACTGTGTCAGTTACGGCACCGACCGCTGTTCACTGGTCCTTGACGGTTGGGCGCGGGGAACCGGCGCAGGAAGAATCGCCGGACACAGACGCGGACGCGGCCTGATCACAAGGCGCCGTTCCGTCCTCGTGCCGGATGCCCTTCAACCAGGGCCCGCGACCTACATGGTTGCGGGCCCTTTGGGTGTCTGTGCAGCGACGCTAATCGCTCGCCTCTTCACGTGACGTCGTTTCAATCCAGCGGATTCGGCTTGATATCCATCCGCTCAGTGTCGAAACCCCTACCCCTCCTCGCGCGATCCCGTCCCGCGTCCGCCGCCACGATGGACCGCGCTCCCGAACCCCGCGTGCAGCCCGCGACACCCTCAGCCCGGATCCACCGCCACCCGGTGATCCGGGCGCCCGTCCTTCGCCAGCATCGAGTGCGCCTCGGCCACCGCCCGGTAGAGCCGCAGCCCGGAGTCGCCCCGTACGTCGTCGAGGGTCCAGACCCGACCGCCGTGCCCCAGCGACCGCCGGGAGAAGACCTCCAGCGCGCTCGTCGAAGCCGCCCCGTCCACGAGTTCGGCCGCGACGGCGGACATGTACACACCCTGTCCGGTGCCGATCTCCACCGACGAGTCGAAGACCGCGATCCCCACCTCGGGCCGCACCGCGATGTTCCGCGAATGAACCGCCTCCGGCGAGGACACCCAGAAGAACTCCCGGCACCCCACATGCGCGAAGTAGACCGGCGTACACCAGGGCCGCCCCTCCGCGTCCGCCGTGGCCAGCACCAGGTACCGGCTCGCGTCGACGATCCCGCGCGCGTTCTCCGCCGTAGGCCTCATGTCAGCGGCTCCTCCGGTACGTCAGTGCGAAGTCCGTCTCCCACTGCGCCGACCCGTCCTTCGACTGCTCCCACACGCCGTGGATGCTGTCGCCGTCCGCGCTCAGCCGCCCGGTGAAACGCTGCCGGAAGGACAGCGGGGAGAAGTCCTCCTCCTCACGCAGCAGCTGCCACACCTCGCCGTCGAAGCTCATCGCGTATAGGCGTACGACCCCCCGCGCGTCGAAGTAGTGCTGCGTGTACGCCCCCGTCTCCGGCTCGATCGACACGATCGACGTACTGTCCGGCGCGGGGTTCGGCGCCTCGGTCCGCTGCACCAGGAACTGCCCGTCCAGCGCCCACTCGAACACACTCCGCCCGGCCCCCACCGCCTGCCCGGGAAACTCCGCCTCCACCACCCACTCCCCGACCAGAACCCGCAGCCGCTCCAGAGCTTCCTGCCGTACCGTCGCGCCCATCGCGAACACCTCCTGCGAGTAAGGACGGCGCCAGCGGTACGAACTCATCGGCGCGGGCCACCGACTCCCCGAACACAGAATCATGTCCATGGCAGGATGTGGTGCTGCCTGGCTCCCGGCGCCGGGTCATTCCTTGGGGGGAAGCCTTGAACGTATTCCGGCATGCCCGGACCGCGGTGGTCGTGACGGCCGCACTGCTCGCCACGGCCTGTCAGGAGAGCTCGGACCCGGCTGCCGCACCGCGGTCGCGATCCGAGGCCTCCGCCACCGCCGGACTCGCGGCCTCGCCGTCCCCGGGAGCAAAGACCCGGGACGAGGTGATCAGCGATTTCCGCTATGCCACCAAGTCCTTCGACCTGGGGTTGACCGTGGTCAAAGACCCCATGAACCGTGAGTGCGTGGCGGATTCCACCGCCTTCTCCCGGACCGAGCCCGGCGAGAAGGACCTGCTGCGCGTGGTCAACCGCCTCAAGGAGCGCGGATGGCGCCTGCGCGGCGAGGTGGATACCGACGGCGCCACCTTCCTGGAGTCGGGCGCCTGGGAGGCCATCACAGGTGTCGGCCCCCTTCTGGGCGAGACGGCGGATCAGCACTCTTCGGCCGCCGGCGCCCTCGCGCTGAGCGCCATGTCGACATGCACCAAGCCGCCGAGTCCCTCCCCGCGTTAGGGTCCCCGCCCGCAACCTTCGTCACCTCGTCATTTACAACCGCTGAATGATCGTGCCGGTGGCCAGTCCGCCCCCCGCACACATCGTGATCAGCGCGAACTCCTTGTCCGCGCGCTCCAGTTCGTGAAGCGCCGTCGTGATGAGCCGGGCCCCGGTGGCTCCCACCGGGTGCCCGAGCGCTATCGCGCCGCCGTTGACGTTGACCTTCTCCAGGTCCTGCTCGAAGACCTGGGCCCAGCTGAGCACCACGGACGCGAAGGCCTCGTTGATCTCGACGAGGTCGATGTCCTTCAGGGACATGCCCGCCTTGCCGAGCACCGCACGGGTCGCGTCGATCGGTCCGTCGAGGTGGAAGTGCGGGTCGGCCCCGACCAGCGCCTGTGCCACGATCCGGGCCCGCGGCTTCAGCTTCAGCGCCCGCGCCATCCGCTTCGACGCCCACATGATCGCCGCCGCGCCGTCGCTGATCTGGGAGGAGTTGCCCGCCGTGTGGATCGCCGTCGGCATGACCGGCTTGAGGCCCGCCAGCGCCTCCATGGACGTGTCGCGCAGCCCTTCGTCCCGGTCGACCAGACGCCACATGCCCTGCCCGGCGCGCTGTTCGTCCTCGGTGGTCGGCACCTGGACCGCGAACGTCTCCCGCTTGAAGCGCTCCTCGGACCAGGCGACGGCCGCCCGCTCCTGCGAGACCAGACCGAGCGAGTCGACGTTCTCGCGGGTCAACCCCCGGTGGCGTGCGATGCGTTCGGCCGCCTCGAACTGGTTCGGCAGGTCGACGTTCCACTCGTCCGGGAACGGCTTCCCGGGCCCGTGCTTCGACCCCGACCCCAGCGGCACCCGGGACATCGCCTCGACACCGCAGCTGATGCCGACGTCGATGACCCCGGCCGCGACCATGTTGGCGACCATGTGGGAGGCCTGCTGGGACGAGCCGCACTGGCAGTCGACCGTCGTCGCCGCCGTCTCGTACGGCAGCCCGACGGTCAGCCAGGCGGTGCGCGCGGGGTTCATGGACTGTTCGCCGGCGTGGGTGACCGTGCCGCCGACGATCTGTTCCACCGCGTCGGCGGGGATGCCGGTGCGGCCGAGGAGTTCACGGTAGGTCTCGCCCAGCAGGTAGGCGGGATGCAGATTGGCGAGCGCGCCGCCGCGCCTGCCGATGGGAGTGCGGACGGCTTCGACGATCACGGGTTCGGCGGCCATGGGTGCGGGTCCTCTCCTCCGAACGGATCCATGGAACTTCCGTAGAACACGCATAACTAGTACGTGTTCTACTTCGCGCTGCTTTGCAGTCTGCTGACGAGCCGCCCACCACCGCAAGGGTCGTGCACACAATTGAGGGCTCCATGCCCCTTGCCACTTGTAGAACCCGTTATTACCTTCACGGCAGCTCTGTTCCTGATGGGCCGTCAGAAAGCTGTCGAACGGCTGGAGTGAGTTGCCGATGTCGTGTCCAGCGCTTCCCGACGGGTTCGACTTCACCGACCCCGACCTGCTGCAAAGTCGCGTACCGCTGCCGGAGTTCGCCGAACTGCGCCGGGCCGAACCGGTGCGCTGGATCCCCCAGCCGGGGAACGTCGCCGGCTTCCAGGACGAGGGGTACTGGGCGGTCACCCGGCACGCGGACGTCAAGTACGTCTCCACCCACCCGGAGATCTTCTCGTCGTACCTCAACACGGCGATCATCCGCTTCAACGAACGCATCGATCGCGACGCGATAGACGCACAACGGCTGATCCTGCTCAACATGGACCCGCCCGAGCACACCCGCGTCCGCGGAATCGTCCAGCGCGTCTTCACCCCGAGGGCCATCCGCGCCCTGGAGGAACGCCTCCGCAACCGCGCCCAGTCGATCGTCGACACCGCGCGCGCCCTGCCCGGCGCCTCCTTCGACTTCGTCACCCAGGTCGCCTGCGAACTGCCCCTCCAGGCCATCGCCGAGCTCATCGGCATCCCGCAGGACGACCGGGCGAAGATCTTCGACTGGTCCAACAAGATGATCTCGTACGACGATCCGGAGTACGCGATCAGCGAGGAGGTCGGCCAGGAGTCGGCCATGGAGGTCATCGCCTACGCGATGAACATGGCGGCCGACCGAAAGCAGTGCCCGGCGAAGGACATCGTCACGACCCTGGTGGCGGCGGAGGACGAAGGCAACCTGAACTCCGACGAGTTCGGCTTCTTCGTGCTGATGCTGGCGGTCGCGGGCAACGAGACGACCCGCAACGCCATCACCCACGGTATGCACGCCTTCCTCACCCACCCCGACCAGTGGGAGCTCTACAAGGCCGAGCGCCCCTCGACGACGGCGGAGGAGATCGTCCGCTGGGCCACGCCGGTCAACTCCTTCCAGCGCACGGCCACCCAGGACACGGAGCTGGGCGGCAAGCAGATCAAGAAGGGCGACCGCGTGGGCATCTTCTACGCCGCCGCCAACCACGACCCCGAGGTCTTCGAGAACCCGGACGTCTTCGACATCACCCGCGACCCCAACCCCCACCTCGGCTTCGGCGGCGGAGGCCCGCACTACTGCCTCGGCAAGTCCCTGGCGGTCCTGGAGATCGACCTGATCTTCAACGCCATCGCCGACGCCATGCCGAACCTCCGCGCGGCCGGCGACCCACGCCGCCTGCGCTCGGCATGGATCAACGGCGTCAAGGAGCTTCAGGTCACCCTGGGTTGACCCTTGTCCCGGCGCCCCGGGCCGACGGCTCCACGAGGCCGTCGGCCCGTTCTTCATCACGCCGCGCCGCCACGGCCAGCACCCGAGCCCGCGGCCCCTGGAACACATACGACAACCCGAACCCACCGGCCACAACCGCCGCACCCCCCGCCGCATCCAGCACCCAGTGGTTACCGGTGGCCACGATCGCCGAGACGGTGAACAGCGGGTGCAGCAGTCCGAGTCCCTTCATCCACCACCGGGGCGCGATGATCGCGATGACGACCCCGCACCACAGCGACCACCCGAAGTGCAGCGAGGGCATCGCCGCGTACTGGTTGGTCAGGGCGGTGAGCGTGCCGTAGTCCGGCTTGGAGAAGTCCTGTACGCCGTGCACGGTGTCGATGACCCCCAGCCCCGGCATGAGCCGCGGCGGCGCCAGCGGATAGAGCCAGAACCCGACGAGGGCCAGCAGGGTCGTGAACCCGAGCGAGGCCCGGGCCCACCGGTAGTCCCCCGGGCGCCGCCAGTACAGAACGGCCAGCACGCTCAGCGGCACCACGAAGTGGAAGGACTCGTAGTAGAAGTCGAAGAAGTTCCGCAGCCAGTCGACCTTGACGACCGCGTGGTTGGCCCAGTGCTCGATGTCGATGTGCAGCCAGCGCTCGATGTCCAGGATCTGCCGGCCGTGCTCCTCGGCGGTGGCCCGCCCCGCGGAGTTGCTTCCGCCGGTGGCCGCGAGTCTGACCTGCTGGTAGGCGGCGTAGGTGACACGAATCAGCAGCAGTTCGAGGAGCAGATTGGGCCGGGTCAGCACCCGCCGCAGGATCGGCAGCAGCGGCACACCCCGCAGCCGCGCGGGCACCGGCGCCGCGTACGCCGCGGGGATCGGCGCCTGGTAGTACGGCGAGGTCCGCGACAGGAAGGGAATCACGGTGGCGGCGGCGAGGGCGGCCAGCAGCACCACGTTGTCCCGCAGGGTGTACAGCGCCGAGATGTGCGGCAGCATCATCGACGCCGGGAGGGTCATCACCACGATGACGGCCACGGGCCACACATACCGGTCGGAGGCGCGCTTGCCGACCCGCCCGACGACCGCGAGCAGCACCCACAGCAGCTGGTGCTGCCAGGTGGTCGGCGAGACGGCGATCGCCGCGCACCCGGTGATCGCGACGGCGAGCAGCAGCTGGCCGTCGCGGGCGTAGCGCACGGCCCGCCGCACGCCCAGCGCGGCGACGGCCACGCCGAGGACCAGGAAGAGGGAGATCTCCAGCGGTCCGGCCACACCGAGACGCAGCAGCAGGCCGTGCAGGGACTGGTTGGAGAGGTCGTCGGCGGGACCGCCGAGTCCGGTGCCCGCGATGTGGTGCACCCAGTAGGTGTACGAGTCGTGCGGCAACGCGGCCCAGGCCAGCGCGGTGCCGGCGGTGAAGGTCGCGGCCGTGGTTAGGGCGCCCCGGCGGCGGCCGGTGAACCAGAGCAGGGGCGCGAAGAGCAGGACCGTGGGCTGGAGGGCGGCGGCGAGACCGATGAGCAGGCCGCTGACCCGCTCACCCCGGACGACGAAGCAGGCGACCAGGACCAGCAGGACCGGCATGATGCTGGTCTGCCCGAGGTAGAGCGTGTTGCGGACGGGCAGCGACAGCATGAGCAGGCTGATCGCGACCGGCGCGGCGAGCAGGGAGGTGCGGCGGTCGACCGGCTGGGGGAGGGCGCGGGCGGCGACGAGGCCGAGGGCGACGACCAGGAGCAGGGTGCCGAAGGTCCAGCCCCAGCCGAGAGCCTGCTCGGCGGCACGGGTGAGCGGCTTCAGGACGAGTCCCCCGAACGGGGTACCGGTGAACTGCGTCGAGTCGTACAGCGAACCCTTCACATGCAGGACGCCGTCCGGGCCGACCCAGGTCTCCAGGTCCGTCAGCCGCTCGCCTCTGGGAGTACTGAGGACGACGGCCACCTGTCTGACGGCGAGGACGGCGGCCACCAGCCACAGGGCCAGCCTGGCCGCGCGCAGCCGCGCCTGGACCTCCGTAGTCCCACTGTGCTCCGCATTCGCCACGCCTCGTCGGCCTCTCAATTCCGGTCGTGCCATGCGTCCATGAGAAGGGACGCAGGCAACCCCCGCTTCACCTGACGTCCGCTTCCATTTGTCCGAATGACGATAGTCCGCCGCGAGTGCCGTCGCTCGGTCAGGGCGCGAGATGGATCACACGGACCGCGGGAAGACGCGTCCCTGACCAGGCACGGGGTACCTGCATACAGCACATTTATGCACGCTCCGCGACCGGGTGTGAGCATTACGTAAACCCGGCAAGTCCACCTATGGTCGCTTTTTGCCCTTGTCCCCGTCGAAAGGCAGGCGAGCGAAGTTTTGCCGAGTGCCCCAGCCCTCACCCACCCTGTCCACGCCCCTCGCGACCCCGGCTCCCCCGATGCCGTCGTCGTCGACCCGGCCCTCGTGAAGCGCGCCGTCAAGGCCGCCGCGCTGGGCAACGCCATGGAGTGGTTCGACTTCGGCGTCTACAGCTACATCGCCGTCACCCTGGGCAAGGTCTTCTTCCCGTCCGGCAATCCGACCGCCCAGCTCCTGTCGACGTTCGGCGCCTTCGCCGCGGCCTTCCTGGTCCGCCCGCTCGGCGGCCTGGTCTTCGGCCCGCTGGGCGACCGCGTGGGCCGCCAGAAGGTCCTCGCCGTGACCATGATCATGATGGCGGCCGGCACCTTCGCCATCGGTCTGATCCCGTCGTACGCCACGATCGGCGTCGGCGCCCCGCTGCTGCTGTTGGCCGCCCGTCTGGTCCAGGGCTTCTCCACCGGCGGCGAGTACGCGGGCGCGTCCACCTTCATCGCCGAGTACGCGCCCGACAAGAAGCGCGGCTTCCTCGGCAGCTGGCTGGAGTTCGGCACGCTGGCCGGTTACATCGCCGGCGCCGGTCTGGTCACGTTGATGACGGCCCTGCTGTCCACCGAGGACCTGGTCTCCTGGGGCTGGCGGATCCCGTTCCTGATCGCGGGCCCGATGGGCGTCATCGGCCTCTATCTGCGGCTGCGCCTGGAGGAGACCCCGGCGTTCGCGGCCGAGACCGAGAAGGCAGAGTCGAGCCGCCCGAAGGTCCCGCTGCGCGAGATGATCACCGGCCAGTGGCGGGCCCTGCTGCTCTGCGTGGGCCTGGTCCTGGTCTTCAACGTCACCGACTACATGCTGCTGTCGTACATGCCGAGCTACCTGACGAGCGAGCTCAAGTACGACGAGACTCACGGCCTGCTCGTCGTCCTCGCGGTGATGGCGCTGATGATGGTCGTCCAGCCCTTCGCGGGCGCCCTGAGCGACCGCGTCGGCCGCCGCCCGGTGATCGCCGCGGGCTGCGCGGGCTTCCTGCTTCTCTCGGTACCGGCCCTGCTGCTGATCCGTCAGGGCAGCCTGTTCGCGATCGCGCTCGGCATGGGCGCGCTGGGCCTGCTCCTGGTCTGCTTCACGGCGGCGATGCCGTCGGCCCTCCCGGCCCTCTTCCCGACCCGGGTGCGCTACGGCTCCCTCTCGGTCGGCTTCAACATCTCGGTGTCCCTCTTCGGCGGCACGACCCCGCTGGTGGTGACGGCCCTGATCGGCGCGACCGGGAACATCATGATGCCCGCCTACTACATGATGGCCGCGGCCGTGATCGGCGGTGTGGCGGTGTGGTTCATGACGGAGTCGGCGGGCCGGCCGCTGCCGGGCTCGCCGCCGCAGCGGTAATCCGCTGACAGGGACCGGGTGCCGGACTATATTCGTTAGCGCAACTAGTTAGCTGCTCTAACTAGAAATATGAAAGGCACAGGTGCATGAGCCAGTCGCAGCTCTGGGACGACGTCGACGACTACTTCACCACCCATCTGGCCCCGGAGGACGACGTGCTCCGGGCGGCCTTGCGCGACAGCGAGGCCGCCGGCCTGCCGTCCATCGCCGTGACGGCACCACAGGGCAAGCTCCTGCAGCTCCTGGCCCAGATCCAGGGCGCCCGTACGATCCTGGAGCTCGGCACGCTCGGCGGCTACAGCACGATCTGGCTGGCCCGCGCCCTGCCCGCCGACGGCCGTCTGGTCTCACTGGAGTACAGCCCGGTCAACGCCGAGGTCGCGAACCGCAACATCGCCCGCGCGGGCCTCGACAAGATCGCCGAGGTGCGGGTCGGCCCCGCCCTGGAGTCGCTGCCCCAGCTGGCCGACGAGAACCCGCCCCCCTTCGACCTGGTCTTCATCGACGCCGACAAGGCCAACAACCCGCACTACGTGGAGTGGGCGCTCAAGCTCACCAGCGCGGGCAGCCTGATCGTCGTGGACAACGTCGTACGGGGCGGCCGGGTCGCCGATCCCGGCAACCCCGCCTCCGACGTCCAGGGCACCCGCACCGCGCTCGAACTGATCGGGCAGCACCCGAGGCTCAGCGCCACGGCTATCCAGACGGTGGGCAGCAAGGGCTACGACGGCTTCGCGCTGGCGCGCGTGCTGCCGTGACCCGGCACGCTCACACCTCGTGGTAGAAGCCGACGTTGACGCTGCGCGGGGCGGTGCGGTCACGGATGACGATCTCGCCGTTGCCGCCCCGGGGCAGTGTCACCGAGCCGCCGTAGACCAGCGGCTGCGCGTAGGCCCCGGCCACCAGTTGTACCTCGGACGAGGGATCGGGCTGCGAGCCCTGGAGCCAGGTCACCTGCCAGACACCCTCGGGCCCGCACAGGAACTCCAGGTGCACTCGGGAGACGAACAGCCAGTCGTCGGGTGTCGCGAGCCGGCACACGGACTTGTCCCGGCCCACCCGCAGCACGGTGCCCGGGTCACTGGGCGCGTCGGCCATCTGCATCCCGGCCGTGGCACCCTCCTCCGCCGCGGTGACGACGGCCATGGTGAGTTCGAGCACGTGCGCTCCTCCTGAAGGGTCCTTGCGCGGCAGCCCCGTTGGCCCACCGCCGCCGCATGATAAATCGCCCGGCACGGCCGTGTCCGGTGCAAGGCACCCAAGACCGGCCTGCCGCCCGACTCCGGGCGACAGACCGGTCGTACGCATGGACGATGCGTCAGCTGTGCAGCAGCCGCTCCGTCAGCTCGCGGTAGTCCCGCAGCGCCAGCCGGAGTTGCTCGGTGTCGCCGGCGCCGACGGCCTTTTCGTCCCGGCCGCCGTCGCCGGTCTGCCAGGAGTTGCGCAGCGTGCGCCGACGCTGTTTCACGGCATCGGTGAACCGCGCGGCGACCTCCTCCAGCACGTGGTCGGCCTCCTCGACGGCGGACCGGGGCTCGTCCACGAACCCGGCGACGGCGTGCTGGAGCCGCGCGCTGAGCTTGTCGCACTCCTCGTGCGGCAGCAGCTGGGCCTCGTGGCCCTCGGGGCTCGAGGACCCGCCCATGCCGGTTCCGACGCCACCGACGGTGTCGGAACCGGCGTCCCGCCCCCGCTCGGTCCCACGACCGAGGCCGGAGGTCTTGTCGCGGCCGGGGACCGAGTCGGCTCCGAAGCCGCCCTCGTCACCCCGCCCGGGAGGCGTCATCGCCCCCGGTATGGGCTCACGACGCTCCCCACGGCCCCCACGGTCCTCTTCCGCACCACGAGGCACTCCCGTCGGGCGTCCCGTCGCGGGCCCCCGGGCGTCCGGTGCCTCGGCCTCGGTGGGGGCCACCATGGGGCTGCGAGCACCCGAGGGGTCGCCTGTGGTCCGGCCCTTCCGTTCCTCGCCCGCCCCGCTCACGGCATCCGTCATGTCACTCAACTCCCCTTCGCGTGACGCCTGTTGAATGCCCACGCGTGCCCCCGGCCGTCACTGCGACCGTCGCGGGGCTGACCCGCGCGCACGTGGGACTCGTCGGTGGGTGTACGGGACTCCTCGCGGCTCCGCGGCGGGCCGACGAGGTCCTCGAAGAGGGCCCGCGCCTCCACCATGGCGGCGCGCATCTCCTCCGTGTTCGTCCGGCCGTCGCCGTCCTGCCGGGCGTCCGTGCGGGCACCCGCCACCGCGTGCACCCGCCGGTAGCCGTGCACATGGTGCGCGTGGTGCACGGACAGCGCGTTGAACTGTTCCTCGTACTGCCCGCCGTCCGGGAAGCCCCGGGCCTTGGCGAGCTCGGCGAGCAGCCGGTCCGCCTCGGCGACGGCCTCGCGAGGCGAGTCGACGAAGCGTTCCTGGGCGGCCGCCCAGCGGTCCTCGTACCGCTGGCGCTCCGCCGGTTCCAGTGGCTGCTCGCGCAGGGATCCATGCCGCTCGACGCGCTCGGCGAGTTCGCGCTCGGCGGCCTTCTCGTCCCCGTCGTGCCGGGCGACGGCGCGGTCGTACTCGGGCCCGAAGCGTCGCTTCAGGCCCCGGCCGTGCTGCGGTCCCCGGCCACGCAGGGTCAGGACGGCCGCCACGACTACGACGGCCGCCACGATCACGATCAGAGCGATGATCAGGCCTGTTGACATGTGTGCCGGGTTGCCCTGAACGGTTTGTTCAAACCGTCTCCGCATGTGTGGAGGCGGCAATCGCGCCATGACCTGGGAGGTACCTCATCACAACCGGGCCGCGGGCCCCTCATGCGGCTGTTCCCGGTCGGAGCCGCACAACTCGTCGTTGAGATCCTTCACCAGCTGGGCGAGATCAGTGGGCCGATCGGGCCCCCACCAGTCCCCCAGCAACTCCCCCAACGACGCCTCCCGGGCCGCCGCGAGCCGCGCGGCGACCTCCTGGCCCGGCTCGGTGAGCAGCAGATCAAGACCCTGCCGTGACGCCAGCCCCCGCCCCTCCACCTGCCGCGCCGCCTCGATGATCGCGCTCAGCGGCACGGACGTGCGCTCGGCGAGCAGCGCCGGCTCCACCCACCCGTACTTCCGCATCCTCAGCACCAGCCAACTCGACGCGGGCAACAGGTCGTACCCGGCCCGCGTGGTGATGTCCCGGTAGACCTCCCGCCGCCCCTCCCGGGTCCCCAGCACCGACAACGCCCGGCACACCTCGTCGTACGAGGACCGCTCCACGGGATTGCTGGCCAGCGTCTCCGTGACGTCGGGTGCCGTGACCGACCCCCGCAGCCGGTCCTCCTTGAGGAACCACGCGAGCACGAACCCGAGAAACGCGACGGGGGCGGCGTAGAGGAAGACATCGGTGATCGACGAGGCGTACGCGTGCAGCGCCTCGGGCCGCACCGAGCCCGGCAGCTCCGCGAGCCCCCGGGAGTCGGCCTCGAGCCCCGAGACCGAGACTCCAGGTGGCAGTTGAGCACCCCGCAGGGCCTCGGCCAGCTTGTCCCCGAGGCGGTTCGCGAAGACGGTCCCGAAGATGGCCACCCCGAAAGACGCCCCGATGGACCGGAAGAAGGTCGCGCCGGACGTGGCGACGCCGAGGTCCTCGTACGACACGGCGTTCTGCACGATCAGCACGAGTACCTGCATGACCAGCCCGAGCCCCAGCCCGAACACGCAGAAGTAGACGCTCATCACCCAGGTGGAACTGGTCTCGTCGAGCCGGTGCAGGAGCAGCAGCCCGAGCGTGGTGACCGCGGTCCCGGCCACCGGGAACACCTTCCACCGGCCGGTACGGCTGACGATCTGCCCCGAAACGGTCGAGGACAGCAGCAGCCCGAACACCATGGGCAGCATGTGGACACCGGACATGGTCGGCGAGACTCCCTGCACCACCTGGAGGAAGGTGGGCAGATAGGTCATGGCCCCGAACATCGCGAACCCGACGATGAAGCTGATGACGGCGGACAGGGTGAAGGTCCGCACCCGGAACAGCTTCAGGGGCAGCACGGGCTCGGCGGCCCGCCGCTCGACCCCCACGAACGCGACCGCCAGCAACACCCCCAGCACCGCGAGCCCGACGATCTGGGGCGACCCCCACGCCCAGGTGTTCCCGCCCAGCGAGGCCACCAGCACCAGGCAGGTGGCGACGGCGGCGATGAGAAAGGTCCCCAGGTAGTCGATGACGTGTTTCGTCGACTTGCGGGGAATCCGCAGCACCACGGCGATCACGGCCAGCGCGACCACGCCCACCGGAAGGTTGACGTAGAACACCCACCGCCAGCTCAGATGCTCGGTGAACAACCCGCCCAGCAACGGCCCGAGCACGCTCGTCGCTCCGAACACCGCCCCGAACAGCCCCTGATAGCGCCCCCGTTCACGCGGCGGAACGAGATCGCCGACGATCGCCATCGACAACACCATCAACCCGCCGCCGCCCAGCCCCTGCAGGGCCCGGAACGCGATCAACTGGGGCATGTCCTGGGCCATGCCGCACAGGGCGGACCCGATCAGGAAAATCACGATCGCGGTCTGGAACAACCGCTTGCGCCCGTACTGGTCCCCGAGCTTGCCCCACAGTGGCGTGGCGGCCGTGGACGCCAGCAGATACGCGGTCACCACCCACGACAGGTGCTCCATGCCGCCGAGATCGCTGACGATCGTGGGCAGCGCGGTGGACACGATCGTCTGGTCCAGCGCGGCGAGCAGCATCCCGAGCAGCAGGGCCCCGATCGAGACGAGGACGTTGCCGGAGACGTGTTGTTCTTGTTCGTCTCTCACATTCCCCGTCATACCGTGCGGGTGCGCGGCCATGAAGACCTCCTGTGGCTCTCGTTACGTCCATCGTGATCGGTGTGACCGGTTATGGCCTGTTGAGTCCTGTTGGAAGCCGGTATTCCGGGGGCTTCCGAAAGTCGGCTGTGGAGGGGTTCTGCATAATCGCTGGAGTTTGTGAGGGGAGGGACGAACACATGGCGGAGTCGAACGGCCATCTGTGCCCGGAGTGCGGGGCACCGAGAGGGACCGACAACACCCCGTCCTGCGGGTGCACCCAGCGCGCGTCGGACGCACTGCGGGACGCACGTACGGCGGAGGCGGCCGCGGCGGAGGACTTCGATCCGCTGCGCATACGGCCGTACGTGGAGTTGGACGAAGAGACCGCACCGGTGCCGAAGGTGCCCGCGCCGGACGTCACGATGCCGCTGCGCGTGCCGGCACCGCCGACCGTCCCGAGCCGCACCGATCTGAACCTGTTCGAGGTGGAGGCCGACTCCTCCGCACCCGTCCGGACCACCGACGGGCCGCCCCGCCGCACCCGACGCCGCACCGTCCTCCTCGCCACCTCCGGGGCGGTCGTGACGGTGGCCGCCGCGGCAGCCTTCGCCGGCGGGGTGTTCACGTACGAGTCGCCGGTGCGGGACGAGGCGGCACGGGGGGACGTACGGCCGGCGGTCCCGGATGCGACGACGACCGCGGCGTCGGCGTCCCCGTCCACGGCCGCGGCGTCCGTACGGCCGTCCTCCGCACCCCAGTCCGCCACGGCGAGCGCGAGCCCGTCGGCCTCCCCGTCCCCGTCGAGGTCCAGCGCCTCGCCCAGCCCGTCGCTGTCCGCCGAGCCCTCGGCGACCCCGACGGCCTCCGCCGCGACGGATTCGGCGGCCGGGTCCGACGCGACACGCGAGGTGGCTCCGCAGGTTCTGCGGCGCGGGTCCGAGGGGCCGGAGGTCGTCGAGCTCGAGCTGCGGCTCACCCAGATCGGGCTGTACGCGCGCAAGGCGAGCGGGCACTACAACGAGGGGGTCGAGGACGCGGTCTCCGCGTATCAGTGGCAGCGGGGGCTTCAGGTGGCGGAGCACGGGGTGTACGACCTGGTGACCCGGCAGCGGCTGGAGTCGGAGACGAGAGAGCCGTAGGCCGTGCTTCGGGTGCAGGCCCTGCGGGGCCCGACGGAGGGAACGGGATTTACCCGACGGAGAGCCGAATCGCGCCGTCCTCTCCGGCCTCGATCCGCACCCGCGTCAGATCCTCCACGACCACATCCGGCCCGTGCACCGCGGCTCGCGCCCCGACTCCCACGACCCTCATCCCGGCCGCCTTACCGGCGGCGATTCCCGCCCCGGAGTCCTCGAAGACGATGCAGTCGGCGGGCGCGACACCCAGCTCCGCCGCTCCCTTCAGGAAGCCCTCGGGGTCCGGCTTGCTCGCCCCCACGGACTCGGCGGTGACACGGACATCGGGCAGCCCCAGCCCCGCGGCCGCCATCCGGGCCGTGGACAGCGGGACGTCGGCCGAGGTCACCAGCGCGTGAGGCAGGTCCCGCAGGGCGGCCAGGAACGCGGGCGCCCCCGGTATCGCCACGACACCGTCCATGTCGGCGGTCTCCTCCGCGAGCATGCGCGCGTTGTCCGCGTGGTTCTGCTCCATGGGCCGGTCGGGCAGCAGGATCGCCATCGACGCGTGCCCCTGGCGGCCGTGGACGACCTTCATGACCTCGTCGGCGTCCAGCCCCTGGCGTTCGGCCCAGCGGCGCCAGATGCGCTCCACGACGGCGTCGGAGTTGACGAGGGTGCCGTCCATGTCGAGCAGGAGGGCGCGGGCGGTGAGCACGGTGGGGGCGGCGGTGGCCGTCATCGGCAGCTCCAAGCACAGACGGAAGAGACAAGGTGGCCCCGCCCGCCGGTCAGGGAAAACGAGCGGGAGCCACTTTGTTTCCCCACGGTACAAAATCGGGCCGGTTCCCGCCACCATCTCCGGAAACCGCCCGTAACAGTTCACTCACCGTTCAGCTCATCCGGTCACGGCCTCCCACAGGCTCCAGAGCCCGAGCGCCAGCATCAGCAGCGCCGCGACCTTGGTGATGAGTTTGAGCGGGACCCGCTTCATCAGGGCCTTACCGCCGACGATGCCGAGGCCGGCCACCGCCCACAGCGCGAGCACCGCGCCGAGGCCGACGGAGAGCGGGTCGTCGTAACGGGCCGCGAGGTTCGCCGTCATGATCTGGGTCAGGTCCCCGAACTCGGCGACCAGGATGAGCATGAACCCGGCCCCGGCGACCTTCCAGAACGACTGGTCCTCGGGCCTGCGGATCTCCTCGTCGCCGTCGTCCTTCTTCAGCAGCAGGACGGCCGCGCCGCCGAGGAAGAGCACGCCCGTCAGCGCCTGCACGATCTGCTGCGGCAGCAGGGTCAGCACGCTGCCGGCCGCCACGGCGAGCGCGACATGCAGCGCGAAGGCGGCGGCGACGCCCGCGAAGACGTAGGAGGCGCGGTAACGGGTGCCGAGGACGAGGCCGGCGAGCGCGGTCTTGTCCGGCAGTTCGGCGAGGAAGACGACGCCGAAGACCACGGCCGTCACGGTGAAGCTGATCAAGGGTCCTCAATCGGTCGGGGCTGCCCCACCGAGAGTGTTCCTGCGAAACGACGCCTCGGCACGGCAGCACACAGTCAGTGCACTACTGGCCGAAGGTCTCGCTGGCGGGCCGCACGCGACCTGCCTCCGGGCGCCGGCTCAGACGAGCTGAGCAGTATGTCGACGGTCCGGCGAAGAGCTACTCCCCTTCAACGCCATCCATCGTACGTGATCGTTTCGCCGTAAACCTTGTCGTGTCATGTACGCGTCACTAACTTCTTACCGAACGCACACCTCCCCGCAACGCGGAGCCGCGAGCATTCCCACGCTCGCGCTCCACCACCCCCGTCCCCCAAGGGAGTTCGCATGCCGAAGTTCTACGCGCGTCGACGGCTCAGCATACTCGGGGCACTCACCGCCCTCATAGCCTCCGTCGCGGTTCTCAACGGCCCGACCGCCTCCGCCGCCCTCCCCACCCCGGTCAGCGCGGCCACCGCCCGCACCTACCTCGCCTCGCTCACCGTGGCCACCGAGAGCCGCACCGGCTACGACCGCGACCTGTTCCCCACCTGGATCACGATCAGCGGCACCTGCAACACCCGTGAGTACATCCTCAAGCGGGACGGTTCGAACGTCGTCACCAACTCCGCCTGCACCGCCACCAGCGGCAGCTGGTACTCCCCGTACGACGGCGCCACCTGGACCGCCGCCTCCGACCTCGACATCGACCACCTGGTCCCGCTCGCCGAGGCCTGGGACTCCGGCGCGAGCGCCTGGACCACCGCCCAGCGCCAGGGCTTCGCCAACGACGTCACCCGCCCGCAGCTCATCGCCGTCACGGACAACGTGAACCAGTCCAAGAGCGACCAGGACCCGGCAGAGTGGATGCCGTCGGTCACCTCGTACCGCTGCACCTACGTCCGCGCCTGGGTCCAGGTGAAGTACTACTACGACCTCTCCGTCGACTCGGCGGAGAAGAGCGCGCTCACGAGCTACCTCGCCAACTGCTGACGATTCCGTAACGGAACCTCCCCGCGGACCTCCGCCGTTCCGTACCGTACGGGGCGACGGAGGAGGATCACGTGGCCGAACTGCGGCTGGGACCACTGCTCAGGTACGTCGACGGCTCGTCCGCGACCGTGTGGGTCGAGACGAGCCGTCCGTGCGCCGCCGAGGTGCGCTGCTCGGACGGCACCGGCGGTGCGGCCCCCACCTTCCAGATCGCGGGCCACTACTACGCCCTCGTCCCGGTCGACGGCCTGACTCCGGGCACCGAGCGGTCGTACGAGGTGTTCCTGGACGGCACGCGCGTGTGGCCCCTGCCCGACGCCCCCTTTTCAGGGTTTCCGCCGTCCGTCATCCACACGCCCGCCGCCACGGACACCGTCCGCGTCGCCTTCGGCTCCTGCCGCTGGGCCGCGCCCCCGAAGGGCGACAAGGACCCCGTGGGCCCCGACGCCCTGGACACCCTCGCGGCCCGTATCGCCGCCGAGCCGGAGGGCGAACGGCCGGACGTCCTCCTGCTGCTGGGCGACCAGGTCTACGCCGACGAGACCTCACGGGCCACCCAGAGCTGGCTGGCCGCACGCCGCGATCTGAGCGACCCGCCGGGCAACCAGGTGGCGGACTACGAGGAGTACACCCACCTCTACTACGAGTCCTGGCTCGACCCCGAGGTGCGCTGGCTGCTGTCCACCGTGCCCAGCTGCATGATCTTCGACGACCACGACGTCATCGACGACTGGAACACCTCCGCCTCCTGGGTCGAGGACATGCGCGAAGTCTCCTGGTGGCGGGAGCGGCTGCTGAGCGGCCTGATGTCGTACTGGGTCTACCAACACCTGGGCAACCTGCCCCCGGCCGAGCTGGCCGCCGACCCGCTCTACGCCGTCGTACGCCAATCCCCGGACGGCACCGACGAGTTGCGCGCCTTCGCGTGCCGGGCCGAGGCCGACGCGGCCTCCGTGCGCTGGAGTTACCGGCGCGACTTCGGCCGGGTGCGCCTGCTCATGGTGGACTCCCGCGCGGCCCGCGTCCTCGACGAGGAGAACCGCTCGATGCTGGACCCCGGCGAGGCCGAGTGGCTGCGCGGACAGGTACTGGAGGAGCGCGCCTCCTACGACCACCTCCTCATCGGCACCTCGCTGCCCTGGCTGCTGCCGCATCTGGTGCACCATGCCGAGGCGTGGGACGCCGCGCTGTGCCGGGGGGACCGAGGGGCGCGCTGGGCCCGGTTCGGGGAGGATCTGCGGCGGAAGGCGGACCTGGAGCACTGGGCGGCGTTCCCGGAGTCCTTCGCGGCGCTGGCGGACCTGATCGCCGAGGTGGGCTCGGGGCCCGAGGCGCCGGCGACGGTGCTGGTGCTGTCGGGGGACGTGCACCACGCGTACGTGGCCGAGCCGAAGTGGCACTCCGGCGGACCGGAGGCCCGCGTCCTCCAGCTGACCTGCTCCCCCGTCCACAACTCTGTGCCCAGCTATATCCGGTTCGGCTTCCGCTTCGGCTGGAGCGCGACCGCGCGGGCGCTCGGGCGGCTGCTCGCCCGGCACGGCGGCTGTGAGCAACCGCCGGTCTCCTGGCGGCACACGGGCGGCCCGTGGTTCGGCAACCAGCTCATGACGCTGACGCTGAACGGGCGTTCGGCGCGGCTGCGGCTGGACCAGGCGCGGGAGTCGGGCGAGGGGCGGACGCGGCTGGTGACGGTCTCGGAGTCCGAACTCACCGGGGGGAGCGGGCGCGAGGCGTCCAGGCTCGCCCGGTAATCGGCTCATTCCATCCCCTTGCGGCCGTTTGTTGTGCCCGTGGCACGGGTTGCTCGTGATGCATCCCACAGTCCAGGGCCCCGAGGCTCGGCACCCCGTACTCCCGGCGGCATGATGAGGCGGACCGTCCGCTTCCGGTGGAGCTCCACGGCTCCGCCACGCGCCCCACACGCCCGGGAGTTCCGCTCTTGCCCGCACCGACCACGGACCGCGCGCCCGTCTCCGTCGCCCTGGTCGGCGCGGGGCCCCGCGGCACCAGCGTCCTGGAACGCCTCTGCGCCTCCGCCCCCGAACTCCTCCCGCCCGGCGCCCACTTGACGGTCCACGTCATCGACCCGTCCCCACCGGGCCCCGGCCGCGTATGGCGCCCCACCCAGTCCCCGACCTCCTGATGAACACGGTTGCCTCCCAGGTCACCCTGTTCACCGACGAGAGCGTGGACTGCGCGGGGCCGATACGCCGGGGGCCGAGCCTGTACGAGTGGGCGTGCGGGGATTCGCGGCTCGGCCGGGACTCGGTCTCCGATGACCCGCTCGGGCCCGATGACTATCCGAGCCGTGTTCAGTACGGGCGTTATCTGGAGTGGGTGTTCGCCCGGATCGTGCGGCAGGCGCCCGGGGCGGTGAGTGTGGAGGTGCACGCGGCGCGGGCCGTGCGGGTCGATGACGCGGTCGACGGGCAGCAGACGGTGACGCTGGACGACGGGACCGTGCTGTACGGACTGTCGGCCGTGGTCCTCGCCCAGGGGCATCTGCCGGTCGTCGCCGACGCGCCCCAGCGCAGCCACACCGCCCACGCCGAACGCCACGGTCTGCACCACGTCCCGCCCGCGAACCCGGCCGACGTGGACCTGTCCCGCATACGGCCGCACGAGCCGGTGCTGCTGCGCGGCCTGGGCCTGAACTTCTTCGACCACATGGCCCTGCTGACCACCGGCCGCGGTGGCCGTTTCGTCCGCTCGGACGCCGGCGCCCTGCGCTATCTCCCCTCCGGCAACGAGCCGCGCCTGTACGCCGGTTCGCGCCGCGGCATCCCGTACCAGGCCCGCGGCGACAACGCCAAGGGCCCCTACGGCCGCCACCTCCCCCTCGTCCTCACCGACGAGACGATCGCCCGCTTCCGCAAACGTGCCGACTCCGGCGAGGCCCCCGACTTCCTCACGGAGATATGGCCGCTGGTGGCGAAGGAGGTGGAGACGGTCTACTACGAAGCCCTCGTCCAGGACAGGGAGTTCAGGGACCGCTTCCTCGCCACGGACCACCGCAGCCCCGAAGAGGCCGCCGTACTGGACGAGTTCGGCATCCAGCGCGCCGACCGCTGGTCCTGGGACCGCATTTCACGGCCGTACACCGGACAGACCTTCACGGACCCCGGCACCTGGCGGCACTGGCTCCTCGCCCATCTGCGCCAGGACGCCGCCGAGGCCGCGCTCGGCAATGTCGCCGGCCCTCTGAAGGCGGCCCTCGACGTCCTGCGGGACCTGCGCAACGAACTGCGGCAGATCGTCGACCACGGCGGCCTCCCGGGCCCGTCCCGGCGGGACCACCTGGACCGCTGGTACACCCCTCTCAACGCCTTCCTCTCCATCGGCCCGCCCCGCCGCCGCATCGAGGAACTGACCGCCCTGATCGAAGCCGGCACCGTGGATGTGCTGGGCCCTCGCCTGGAGGTCCGCGAGGCGGACGGCACCTGGGTGGCCCGCTCGCCCGAGGTGCCGGGGTCCGCCGTACACGTGACAACCCTCATAGAGGCGCGCCTTCCAGAACCGGATCTGCGGCGTACCGCCGACAACCTCCTCGCGCGGCTGCTGAAGACGGGCCAGTGCCGGCCGCACACCGTCGGCGGTTACGAGACCGGCGGCCTGGACGTCACCCGGCGGCCGTATCGCCTGATCGACCGTCAAGGACAGCCCCACGCAAGGCGGTTCGCCTTCGGTGTGCCCACGGAGGGGGTGCACTGGGTGACCGCGGCGGGCGCCCGGCCAGGGGTGGATTCGGTCACGCTTTCGGACGCCGATGCGGTGGCGAGAGCCGTTCTACGTGCGACGGCGGGCGAAACAGGAGGGACCACAGAGGTAAACGAGTGGCCAAATGTTGAACTTGCAAGCATCGATTAGGGGCACCTACCGTGGATGGCTCACTCGGTTCCATCCCCCTGGGGCGACCCCCCTGTGGGACCGACCCGACCGAAGGAGTCCCCCACAATGACCGGACGCCTGAACAGCGCCCAGCCATACGCCCTCGGCCTCTACCGCATCGTCGTCGGCCTGCTCTTCCTCTGTCACGGCGCCGCTTCCCTCTTCGGTGTCCTCGGCGGTGTCTCGGGCACCGACGGCGGCACCATCGAAGCGGGCACCTGGCCCGGCTGGTACGCGGCCGTGATCCAGCTCGTCGGCGGCGGCCTCGTACTGCTCGGCCTGGGCACGCGCGTCGCCGCGTTCATCGCCGCGGGATCCATGGCGTACGCGTACTTCAAGGTGCACCAGCCCATGGCCCTGTGGCCCATGGAGAACGGCGGCGAGGCCGCAGCGATGTTCAGCTGGGCCTTCCTGCTGCTGGTCTTCACCGGGTCCGGCGCGTTCGGCCTGGACCGGCTGTTCGCGAAGCGCTCGGCCGAGGAGCGGAAGCCGGCGGCGGAGCCCGTGGCCGTCTGAGGCGATCACGTACGGTGCCCTCCCCCACGGACGTGGGGGTGGGCACCGGCGCATTCGGCCCTGCCGCCTCCGGACGCGGCAGCCGGGTGAACATGCCGCACCCATCTCATGAGCCCCCCGTGAATCTCCTGTCCCTGTCCAGGCGTACGCTGTATGGCTGTCTACGGGGGAATCACGGGGAGTCGCAGTGCTGGAGAATCTGGGGTTTTTGACCGGCAGTCCATGGATCTACGCCATGGTCGCGCTGTCGGTGCTCCTCGACGTGTTCGTGCCGTTGCTGCCCAGCGGGGTGCTGGTCATCACGGCCGCGACGGCCGCGGCCGCGGGCAGTGCGGCGACCGGCAGGGTCCCGGACGTGATGGCCCTGATCCTGTGCGCGACGACCGCCTCCGTCCTGGGCGACCTGGCGGCGTACCGCCTCGCCTTCCGGGGCGGTGAGCGCCTCGACCGCGCGATCGCCCGCTCGCGTCGCCTCACCACGGCGCAGGAACGTCTCGGCGACGCGCTTTCCGCGGGCGGCGGGGCCCTGGTGGTCCTCGCCCGCTTCGCCCCCGCCGGCCGCTCGGTGGTCTCCCTCCTCGCCGGCACCGCCCACCGCCGAGCCCGTGACTTCCTCCCCTGGTCCGCCCTCGCGGGCCTGTCCTGGGCCGCGTACAGCGTCGCCCTCGGCTACTTCGGCGCGCACTGGCTGGGGGCGACCTGGCTGGCGACGGGGGTCTCGGTAGCGGCGCTGTTCGGGGCGGGAGCGGGGGCGGCGTATGTGATGCGGCGACGCCCGGAGACGGCGCAGGCGCGATAGCGGCCGACAGCGGCCGGACGTACGTCCATATCCCGTGGGTACCTTCTGTCAGCTCGGCCGAAGCACTGTGGTGTGCGCCGAGGTCGCCGAAGTGGCCATGTCGAGCAGGAGCAGGGCGTCGTGCTCCGGAGTGCCGGGCTCGGCGGTGTAGACGCCGATGCGCTGACCCGGGGTGCCTTCCACGTGCAGTGACTGCGAGGCGAGGGTGACTTTCCCGACCTGCGGGTGCTGGAAGCTCTTCTGCGCGGGCTTGCGGCCGGTGACCTCGTAGCGTTCCCACAGGCCCGCGAAGTCGGGACTTTTCAGAAGCAGTTCGCCGACGAGGTTGGTGAGGTCGGGGGCGTCGGGGGCGGTGCCGGCGACGGCGCGCAGCCGGGCGACGCAGCCGGTGACCTGGCGGTCCCAGTCCGGAAACAGATCACGCGCGGCCGGATGGAGGAAGAGGTAGCGGGCGAGGTTGCGGTGCTTGATCGGCCACTCCTCCAGGCCCGCGTAGAGGGCGAGGCCGCCGGGGTTCCAGGCCAGCATGTCCATGCTGCGGCTGATCACGTAGGCGGGGTTGGGGCGCAGCGACTCCAGCAGCAGCTTCAGGTGGGGGCGCACGGTGCGGCTCGGGGCCGGGGGTGGTTCGGGCGCGTACCGGGCCGCCCGGGCGGCGAGCTCGCGCAGGTGCTGGTGTTCCTGGTCGTCCATGTGCAGGGCGCGGGCGAGGGAGTCGAGGACGGCGGGGCTGGGGCGGGTCTCCTTGCCGCGTTCCAGGCGTACGTAGTAGTCGATGCTGATGCCGGCGAGGGTGGCCAGTTCCTCGCGGCGCAGACCGGGGGTGCGGCGGATGCCGGCGCCGACGGTCAGGCCGACGTGTCCGGGGCTGGTCTGGGTGCGGCGGGCGCGCAGGTAGCGGCCCAGCTCGGCGCCCTCGCTGTGCACGCTCTGGGATGCCATGACTCCAGTCTCACCCGCCGGGCACCGGCTATGCGGGCCGGAGGGGGGCCCTGTCATTACCCCCGAAGAGCCCGCCCTGCCACACCGGAGCGATCCGGGCGAGGGTGAATGAGGAAGACGCCGGCCCCTCGCGCCGCCCGGGCTTGGACCAGCACGACCTGCCGGCCCGGGCGAGGGTGAGAGACCGAATATCACCATGATCGGAAGAGGGCGAGATGCGCTACATCAAGCTGCGTGACCTGGAGGTTTCCCGGATCGGTCTGGGCGCCATGGGCATGTCCCACGGCTACACCGGCTCGGGCACCGATGACGCGGAGTCGATCAGGACCGTGCACCGGGCGCTGGAGCTGGGCGTCACGCTCATCGACACCGCCGAGATCTACGGCCCCTACACCAACGAGGAGCTGCTCGGGCGGGCGCTGAGGGGGCGCCGGGACAAGGTGGTGCTGGCCACCAAGTTCGGCCTGGTCTCGCACGCCGGCGAGGGCGCGTGGAACCTGGACTCCGGCCCGGCGAACATCCGCACCGCGGTCGAGGGCTCCCTCAAGCGGCTGGGCACCGACCACATCGACCTGTACTACCAGCACCGGGTGGACCCGAACACGCCGATCGAGGAGACCGCCGGCGCCGTCAAGGAACTGATCGACCAGGGCAAGGTCCGAGCCTTCGGCCTCTCCGAGGCCGGCCCGGACACGATCCGCCGGGCCCACGCCGTGCAGCCCGTCACCGCGGTGCAGTCCGAGTACTCGCTGTGGACCCGCGGGATCGAGGAGCGCGTCCTGCCGGTCCTGCGGGAGCTGAACATCGGCCTGGTGCCGTTCTCCCCGCTCGGCCGCGGCTTCCTGACCGGCGCCGTCCGCTCCACCGACCAGTTCGACGAGAACGACTTCCGCCGCGACAACCCCCGCTTCAGCGGCGAGAACTTCCAGCGCAACCTGGCGCTCGCCGACGAGGTCAAGGCCCTGGCCGCCGAGGTCGGCGCCACCCCCGCGCAAGTCGCGCTCGCCTGGCTGCTCGCCCAGGGGGACGACATCGCCCCCATCCCCGGCACCAAGCGCGTCAGCCGCGTCGAGGAGAACACCGCCGCGGACGCCGTCACGCTGACCGCCGAACAGCTCGACAAGCTCAGCAGCCTGCCGCCCGCCGCCGGCGACACCCACACCGAGGCCCAGGCGCAGATGCTCGAACGCTGATCACCCGCACCGGCAGGCACGACCCCAGTCTGGAGCAGTAACCCCTCATGCGTGCAGCAGTGATGTACGGAGCCGGCGACGTCCGCGTCGAGGACCGGCCCGACCCGAAGATCGTCCAGCCGGCAGACGCGGTGGTGCGCACGCTGGCCGCGTGTGTGTGCGGCAGTGACCTGTGGCCCTACCAGTCGATGCCCGCCACCGACACCGGCCGGCCCATGGGCCACGAGTTCCTCGGCGTCATCGAGGAGACCGGTGCGGACGTGACCGGCCTGAAGACCGGTGATCTGGTCGTCGCCCCGTTCACCTACAGCGACAACACCTGCGACTACTGCGCCAAGGGCCTGCACATCTCGTGCCGCAACGGCGGCAGGTACGGCTTCGACGGCGTGGACGGCGGTCAGGGCGAAGCCGTCCGCGTCCCGTACGCGGACGGCACCCTGGTGAAGCTGCCGGTGGCCGCCGACTCCGCGTTGCTGTCGTCGCTGCTGGCGCTGTCGGACGTGATGACCACCGGTCACCACGGCGCCGTCACCGTCGGCGTCGCCCGCGGGGACGCGGTGCTCGTGGTCGGGGACGGAGCGGTCGGCCTGTGCGCGGTGATCGCCGCCAAGCGGCTCGGCGCCGAGCGGATCGTGCTCGCCGGCCGCCACGAAGCGCGCACCGGCCTGGGCCGCGCGTTCGGCGCCACCGACGTCGTCGGTGAGCGCGGCGAGGAGGGCATCGCCCGTATCCGCGAGCTGACCGGCGGCGTGGACAAGGTCATCGAGGCCGTGGGCACCCGCCAGGCCTTCGACACCGCGCTCGGCGCGGTCCTGGACGGCGGCACGATCAGCCGCCTGGGCGTTCCCCAGTACGAGCAGGGACCGCTCGGCCCGGCCGAGTTCATGCGCAACATCACCCTGACCGGCGGCGCCAGCCCCGCCCGCGCCCATATCCCGGAACTGCTGCCCGACGTCCTGGACGGCACCATCACCCCCGGCCGCGTCTTCGACGAGACCTTCCCCCTCGACCGGACGCCGGACGCCTACCGGGCCATGGCCGGCCGCCAGGTCCTCAAGGCCCTCGTCCGCCCCTGACCACCCACTCCCCGTCCGTACCGCGAAGGACATTCCGCTCATGCAGACCGTCACCCTCAACAACGGCGTCGAGATGCCGCTCCTGGGCTTCGGCGTCTACCAGATCCCCGCCGAGGACACCGAGCGCGCCGTCTCCGAGGCCTTGGCCGCCGGTTACCGCCTGCTGGACACCGCCGCCGCCTACGGCAACGAAGAAGCCGTGGGCCACGCCATCAAGTCCAGCGGCATCGCCCGCGAGGAGCTGTTCGTCACCACCAAGCTGTGGGTGCAGGACGCCCTCGCCGAGGACAACACCAAGCGCGCGTTCGAGACGTCCCTGAACAAGCTGGGCCTGGACTACCTGGACCTGTACCTGATGCACCAGCCCTTCGGCGACGTCTACGGCCAGTGGCGCGCCATGGAGGCGCTCAACCACGAGGGCGCGGCCAAGGCGATCGGGGTCGCCAACTTCTACCCCGACCGGCTGATCGACCTGATCGTCAACAACGAGATCACCCCACAGGTCAACCAGATCGAGACCCACCCCTTCTTCCAGCGCGCCTCCTACCAGGACCTGCTTCGCGAGCACGGGGTGCAGATCCAGTCCTGGGGCGGCTTCGCCGAAGGCAAGAACGACCTTTTCACCAACCCGCTGCTCACCGCGATCGGCAAGGAGTACGGCAAGTCCGTCGCCCAGGTCGTACTGCGCTGGCTCACCCAGCGCGGCGTGGTCGCCATCCCCAAGTCGGTGCGCGCCGAGCGCATGGCCGAGAACTTCGACGTCTTCGACTTCCAGCTCACCGACGAGCAGCTGGCCCGGATCGCCACCCTCGACACCGGCGGTTCCCTGTTCTTCGACCACCGCGACCCCGAGATGGTCACCTGGCTCGCGGGGCGCCGCCTGGACGCCTGATCTGAACCAGAACAGGACTGCGCCACGGCGGGCGTCAGCCCAACTGAACTCTGGCAGGTTCAGGCGAGGCGGCACCCGCCCGGGTGCGAGCACGGCCTACCCCGGCCGGTCCCGCACCCGGCGCCCGCGCAGGTCACCCCGCCTCGCGGCGAGCCGCTCCGCGGACCTCCAGGCCCGCCAGCAACTCCGCCGTGGCCTCCGCGATCACCTCCACGGCCCGTTCGAAGACCTCCTGGTTGTGGGCGGCGGGGGCCCGGAAGCCCGACACCTTGCGCACATACTGAAGCGCGGCGGCCCGGATCTCCTCCTCCGTCGCCTCCTCGGGCAACACGGGCGGACGAAGCGTCTTGATACTGCGGCACATACCGACAGTCTCCCTCCCCGAGCGGATCGGCGCTTCCGTCCGCCCGTTCCGAATGTCATGATCCTCGACGAGGCGGCCACCGGTTCCGGGGCCGACCGACGAGAGGAACAATCCGACATGGCGCACGACTCGGCGCACCAGAAACTCACCGTGGCCGTCCTGGGCCCGGGCGGCACCGGCGGCCTTCTCGCCGCCCTCCTCGCCCGCGCCGGACACCGCGTGATCTGCCTGGCGGGCGACGCCACGGCGACCACCCTGCGCACGGCCGGTCTCCAGGTCCGCAGCGGCACCTTCGGCGACTTCACCGTCCGCGTGGAGGCCGACACCAAACTGCGCGAACCGGTCGACGCCTGCCTGATCGCCGTCAAGCACACCTCCCTGCACTCCGCCCTCGACCGCGTCCCGCCCACCGCCCTGGGCGACGGCCTGGTCGTCCCCCTCCTGAACGGCGTGGAACACCCGGCGACCCTGCGCACCCGCTATCGCCCGGACCGGGTCGCCCCCGCGGTGATCCGCGTCGAGTCGACACGGATCGCGCCGGGTGTCATCGAGCACGGCAGCCCCTTCGCCGAGCTCGACCTGACCGGGGACGGCGTCCCCCGCGAGCGCCTCGACGCACTGGCCTCCGCCCTGGCCGGGGCCGGCCCCGCAAGCCGTGTCCTGGACGACGAGTCGGCCGTCCTGTGGGCCAAGATGTCCTTCCTCGCTCCCTTCGCTCTCCTCACCACGGTGCACGGCCTCCCCCTCGGCGAGGTACGCACCCGCCACCGCGAGGAGCTGACCGCCCTGGTCGAGGAGACCGCCGCGGTCAGCGCGGCCTGCGGCGGCCCCGCCGACCCGGCCCAGGCCCTCGCCCGCTACGACGCCTTCCCACCCCGGACGAAGTCCTCGATGCAGCGCGACGCGGAGGCGGGCCGCCCCCTCGAACTGGACGCGATCGGCGGGGCGTTGCTGCGCGCGGCGGACCGGCACGGGGTGAAGGTGCCCGTCGCGACCCGGGTGGTGGGCGAGTTGGCGGACGCCACCCGCTGACGGCCCATCCCGATCGCCACCGCCCACCCTCACGCGCACCCCCTCAGCCGCCGTCGCCGCCCGTCAGGTCGAACCGCCAGTCGTTCGACGTGAGCCAGTGCCCCTTCGGGTACTCGAACTCGGCCTGTCCTAGCAGCGTGAAGCCCGCCCGGCGACAGACGCTGTTCGACGCGGTGTGCTCCACGCTCGGGAACGCGTGCAGATACCGGTGCTCTCCGGCGGCCCGTGCCTCCTCCACGACGGCGCGGGCCGTCTGCGCGGCCAGTCGCCGTCCCTGGAACTCCGGCAGGATCCCCCACCCGGTCTCCCATATCAGGGAGTCCCGCCACTCACGCTGCCAGAACCCCACCGAGCCCACGGTCTCCCCGCCGTCCGCGAGCGTGACGCGGTACATCCGCCCCGACGACAGCTCGACGTACCGCCGATGCCGTGCGACGAGCTTCTCCTCGCTCTCGGGCCCGCCCAAGTGGTCGGTCATCTCAGGGCTGTTGGTCCGCTCCAGCAGCCAGAAGTCGCCCTCCGCCCAGGGCACCAGCCGCACCTGCTCCGTATCCATGCCAGCCACCTTAGGCGCCAGGTCTGACAACGCCCCCGGCCTGCGGTTTTGCCGAACCGGCAACAGACCTCGCGCCACTCCGCCGTACGTTGCAGGATCGCCGTGAGCCGCAGTCCGTGACCCGTCACCGCACCGCCGTACGCACGGAGGACACATGCCGCACCGCACCCACCGTCTGGTCCCCGGCCCCGCCGGCCGGATCCACCTCGTCGAGCAGGGCAGCGGGCCCCTGGTCCTGCTGCTGCACGGCTTCCCGGAGTCCTGGTACTCGTGGCGCCACCAGCTGCCGGTACTGGCCGCGGCCGGATACCGCGCGGTCGCCGTGGACGTGCGCGGATACGGCCGCTCCTCGAAGCCGGAGGCGGTGGCGGCGTACCGGATGACCGAGCTGGTGGAGGACAACGCGGCCGTGGTGGAGGCACTCGGCGAGCGTTCCGCGGTGGTCGTCGGGCACGACTGGGGCGCGACGATCGCCGCGCACTCGGCGCTGCTCAGGCCGGACGTCTTTCACGCGGTCGCCCTGCTGAGCGTGCCGTACACCCCGCCCGGCGGCCCCCGCCCCAGCGAGGTGTTCGCGCGGCTCGGCGGGGAGGAGGAGTTCTACGTCTCCTACTTCCAGGAGCCCGGCCGGGCCGAGCGCGAGATCGAACCGGACGTCCGCGGCTGGCTGGCCGGTTTCTATGCCGCGCTCTCCGCGGACACCATGCCCACGGCCGACGCCCACCTCATGCCCGCCGACCCCCACTTCGTCGCACCCGGCGGCCGGCTCCGCGACCGCTTCCCCGCCGACCGCCTCCCGGCCTGGCTCACCGAGGACGATCTCGACGTCTACGCGGGCGAGTTCGAGCGCACGGGCCTGACCGGTGCCCTGAACCGCTACCGCGCGATGGACCGGGACTGGAAGGATCTGGCCGCCCACGCGGGCGCGGCGATCCGTCAGCCCTCTCTCTTCCTGGGCGGCACCCTGGACGCCTCCACCACCTGGCTCTCCGACGCCATCGACGCGTTCCCCACCACCCTGCCCGGTCTGCGCGGCGCCCATCTCCTCGACGGCTGCGGACACTGGATCCAGCAGGAACGCCCCGAGGAGGTCGGCCGTCACCTGACCGACTGGCTGGGATCGGTCGTGGCCGGGCGGTAGCGCACGTTCACCGTGGCCGTGCGGTCGCCGCCGTTGAGGAATTCGAGGCGGAGGGGGGCACCGCCGGGGTTGTCGAACAGCCGGATCCCGTCGCCGAGCAGGACGGGCGCGATGTGGAGGTCGATCTCGTCGATCAGTCCGCGTTCGAGGAGCTGGCGGCCGATCGTGGGTGAGAAGACCTCGACGTTCTTGCCGTCGGCGGCCTTCAGCGCGATCCGGACCGCCTCGGCGACGTCACAGCTCAGGAAGGTCACGCCGTCGGCGCTCGGCGCGTCCTCGGGGTGGTGTGTGAGGACGAACACCGCCCCCTGCCACGCACCGCCGTAGATGCCACCGGCGTCGGGAAAGGCGTCCCAGCCGTCCCGGCCGCCCAGCACGGCCCCGGTCGTCCCGGCGTACTCCTCGACGAGACCGGGCCGGAACGAGAACCCCGTCATCCAGTCCATGCCGTGCCCGGGGCCCGCCACGCACCCGTCCAACGACATCGTGAAGTGCCAGAGCACCTTGCCCGCGGCGGTCTGCGGCGCCATGTCCGCCGCCGGCCTCGTGTCCACGTGCTGAGGGTTCTCCATGGCCGGTCCTCTCTCAGGGCGCTCCTCGTCCTCCCTGAGACCGGCCCCGCGCGCGAAAGTCATCGCCGGACCGCCGACTCGCGGTCCTGCCTTGCGGCCGGCCTCGCTCGATGCGCGGCGACGGTCATGACGAGGACGGAAATCAGCACGATGCCGGCGCCGACATAGAGCGGTGCGGTGTAGCCGAGGCCGGCCGTGATCGCGAGGCCTCCGGCCCAGGCGCCCAGCGCGTTGCCGATGTTGGACGCGGACACGTTGGCACTGGCGGCCAGGGCGGCCCCGTGCGCGTAGTCGGTGACGCGGGTGATCATGCCGGGCACACCGGCGAACCCGAAAACTCCCATCAGGAACACCAGCACCACCGACGCCGTGGCGCTGGTGGCGAGCAGCCCGAACACGGCCAGGGTGACGGTGAGACCGGTCAGGGCGAGGACCAGCGCGCGGTCACGGTCGTGGTCGGCGGCCCGCCCGCCGATCAGGTTCCCTACGACCAGGCCGACGCCGTACACCATGAGCAGCCAGGCGACATCCGCCGAGGAGAAGCCGCCGACCTCGGTGAACGTGTAGGCGATATAGCTGAACGCGCCGAACATCCCGCCGTAGCCGAGCGCGGTGGCCACCAGGGTCAGCCAGACCTGCCCGGACCGGAACGCGCCGAGCTGGGCGCGCAGGCCGGTGGGGGCCGCCGATTCCGTCGGCGGGGTCTCTCCGGCCCTCCTCGGCACGAACGCGATGATTCCCGCGAGCGCGAGCAGGCCGATCACGGTGACCGCCCAGAACGCTGCCCGCCAGCCCCAGCGCTCCCCCACCAGCGCGCCGAACGGCACGCCGAGCACGTTCGCGACGGTCAGCCCGGCGAACATGACGGCCACCGCGCGGGACGCGCGCTCGGGGACGACCAGGCTGCGCGCGACCAGGGAGCCGATGCCGAAGAACGAGCCGTGGCACAGCGCCGCGACGATCCGCCCGAGCAGCATCACCGGATAGCTCGGCGCGATCGCGGACAGCAGGTTGCCGAGGACGAACAGGACCACCAGGCCGACCAGGACGTGTTTGCGGGGCAGCCGCGCGGTCGCCGCGGTCAGGGCGATCGCACCGACCGCCACGCTCAACGCGTATCCGGAGATCAGCCGCCCCGCGGCCGCCTCGGACACCGCGAAACTCGCCGCCACCTGGGGCAGCAGCCCCGCGATCAGAAACTCGGTCAGCCCGATCCCGAACCCACCGACGGCCAGCGCGACAAGCCCACTTGGCATCCGCGGCCGTCCGGTCACCGGGCTATGCACGACAATCCTCAAGATCCACCCTCATGAATCGACCCTCGCGTCCCGACCGCGGATCGGTCCATGGACAAAGAACCGACGACGCTTGGACGAAAGCGGGGCCGATGTTCACGGTCGAAGAACGGGACCGCCTCCGGGAGCGGCTGCTCGCGCGCGCGGAGGCCGACGGCAGCATTGTGGGCGCCGCATTCACCGGCTCGTACGCCGTCGGGGAGGGCGACCGCTGGTCGGACACCGACCTGGTCCTGGCCGTGCGCGGCGACCTGACGCCGACGCTGGAGCGGTGGACCGGCTGGCTCTACGACGATCTCGGCGCGCGGCACCACTGGGACCTGCGTGTCGGCGCCGGCGTCATCCGGGTGTTCCTCCTGCCGGGCTGGCTGGAGATCGACCTGACCTTCGCCCCGGAGACCGAGTTCGGCCCGCGGGGCCCGCAGTGGCGGACGGTCTTCGGCCGGTCCCGCCCCCTCGAACCCTTCACTCCCCCGGACGGCGACACCCTGGTCGGTCTCCTGTGGCATCACGCCCTCCACGCGCGCGTGTGCGTCGAGCGCGCCCGCTGGTGGCAGGCCGAGCACTGGATCAGCGCCCTGCGCGAGCACGTGATCACCTTGGCCTGCCTGCGACTCGGCCACCCGGCCGCGCACGCGAAGGGTGCCCACCTGCTCCCCGACGACCTCTCGACCGCGCTGGAGACGACACTCGTCCGCTCGCTCACCGCCGCGGAACTCCACCGTGCCCTGAGCGCCACGGTCGGCGTCGTCACGGCCGAGCTCGAACGTTTCCGTCCCGAACTCGCCACCCGTCTGGCCCCGCTGTTCGCCGAGCTGACGAACACGCCGCCCGCGAAATACCGTTGAGATGAGACCGCCCGTGGACAAGGCTCCCTGTTCATGGAGTTCTTCTGTTACCACCGTGACCGGCCCGGTTCCCTGCCTCTGCGTGAGGAGCTGACGGAAGCGCACTGGTCCTACATGGACCGGTACGCTGCCGAACTGATCGCCCGGGGCCCGACGTTCGCCGCCGACGGTGAGACGCCGACGGGAAGCGTGCACATCGTCGACCTGCCCGATCCGGCGGCGGCCCGCGCGTTCGCGTTCGACGAGCCCAACTATCAGGCGGGCGCTTTCCGGGACGTACTGCTGCGGCGTTGGCGCAACCTGCTGGGCCGCACCATGTGGGACTTCCCCGGCGGCCGGACCGGTGGCGACCGGTATCTGGTGCTCGGTCTCGGCACGGGAGAGGCCGTCGATCTCGCCGTACCGCCCGGCAGGGACGACCTGATCGCCTACGGCCCTCTCCTGTCCGACGACGCCACCGCCTGGCTGGGCACGGCGGCCCTGGTCCGCGCCCCGGACCCGGAACGGGCACGAGCTGTGCTGACCGCGGACCGGTACGCGGCCGTGGAGGTCCACGAGTGGGAGTTCGGCGGACGACGCTGACAACCTGGTTCTCGGGGCAACCGCACAGGGACCAGCCGTCCGAGCAAGGAGCGTCCACGCCATGGGTACCGCCGTCCGCGTCCCGCAGACCAGGGACATGATCGGGGACGAGCTCTCCGGAGACGAGGCCTTCACCGCCCTGCGCCACTACGGCGGGCTGCGGCTGCTGGCCGACTCCTTCGCGCGGTTCCGTTACGCCGACGGCTTCACCAACGCCCGGGCCCTCGCCTTCCAGGTGGTGCTCGGGCTCGTTCCGTGCACCGTGGCGCTGGTCGGCCTTGCCACGTCGGTGCACACGGAGGGCGTGGGACGGATCATCGAGCTCACACTCGGCCGGATCGTGCCGGGCGCGAGCGCCGACATCGTGAAGGACGCCTTCGACGGGACGCGGCGCACCGCGCACGGCGATGTCTGGAGCACGCTCGCCCTGTGGCTCGGCCTGGGCTTCGCGCTGTTGAACCTCGCCTCGGCCATGGGCCAGATCGAACGGGGCGCGAACCGTATCTACGGCATCGAGCGCGACCGGCCCTTCCCGCGCAAGTACGCGCGCGGGCTCGTGCTCGCGCTCGCCGCCGGTCTGCCCCTGGTGCTGGGGTTCGTCGTGTTGGTGGCCGGTGAGGCCGTCGGCGACGCGGTGGCCGAGTCCGCGGGCCGGGACGGTGGCGGGCCGCGCTGGTGGGGTGTGCTCGACCTCCCCGTGGGGCTCGCGCTGGCCTGGGTGGCCTCCGCCGTGATCTTCCGCTGGTCGCCGCGCCGCGTGCAGCCCGGTTACACCTGGCTGGCGTTCGGCTCGGCCGTCCATCTGCTGCTGTGGGTGGCGGCCACCTGGCTGCTCGCCCTGTACGTCGAGGAGAGCGGTGCCTTCGGCGCCGTGTACGGGCCGCTCACCGCCTTCATCGCCCTGCTGCTGTGGGCCAACCTCACCGCTGTCGCGCTCTTCCTCGGCATCGCGTTCGCCGCCCAACTGGAAGCGGCCCGCGCCGGCATCGAGTCGGCCGTCCATCCGGATCCCGGCCCGGGGGTGTGAGGCCGGGCGGCGGTCTCGTCGTCAGCCTTCCGCGGCGGCGGTGACCGTCGCCGGGTCCA
Source organism: Streptomyces doebereineriae (assembly GCF_031845645.1). NCBI lineage: Bacteria > Bacillati > Actinomycetota > Actinomycetes > Kitasatosporales > Streptomycetaceae > Streptomyces > Streptomyces doebereineriae. The sequence goes on along the minus strand of NZ_JAVREZ010000023.1, from coordinate 83,759 downwards.
CACCGGTCAGTTCGACGACGCGGTGCGGCGGCACGCCCGCGGCCAGTGCGCGTCCGATCAGGCCGTCCCGGCCGTCCGCGCAGTCGCGGTAGGCGAGCAGCTCCTCCTCGACCCCGGCGATCGGCTCCGGTGTCAGGTGGTGGCGGAGCCGGCTCAGTTCCTCGTCGTTCAGCGGCACGGGCAGCCGCTCGGCCCCCTCGGGCACGGCGGCGGTCTCCTCCGGTGGCAGCAGACGCAGATGCGGGGAGGTCGCCGTGGTTCCCTGCGCGTCCAGCCACGCGCGCACCGCGGGAGTCTCCATGCACGCGAGATCGCCGACGGCGGCGGGGGGCACGCCGAGTCGCGCGGACGCGTCGTCGAGCAGGAACAGATAGGCGTCGTCGGTCATCCTCGGCTCCTTCGCGACACTGACTCCTCAACCTCCTCAACAGGGGCTGATCGACTCCCATTACCCCGCCTCGCCCGGCTAATGTTCTGCTTCGGCGAGTGACCCAAGAGGAGCGAGGACATGCCCGGTCTTCCGAGCGCGCGTTGACGTCCTAGGCCGTCCGGCCTGTCATCGCGTGCTGCCCCTGACGGTGTGGCACAGCAAGCCTTCGATACGAGGTTCTCCGTGCCGTCCGCTTCCTCCGCCGTGTCCGATTCCGGTCGCCCCGCCCCGTCGAGCCTGTGGCGGGACCGTGACTTCCGTCGCCTCTGGGTGGGCCAGACGGCCTCCCAACTCGGCGAGCACACAAGTCTGTTGGTATTGCCGCTCTTCGCCGTGCTGACGCTCGACGCCAGTGCCGGCCAGCTGGGCGTCCTCCGCGCTGTGGGGCAGGCGCCGATCCTGTTGCTCTCGCTCTTCGCCGGCGCGTGGGTGGACAGCTGGCGGACCCGCACGGTGATGGTGCTGACCGACGCCGGCCGGACCCTTGCACTGGGCGCCGCCGCCCTGGGCGGTCTCCTCGACCTGCTCGGCCTGCCCGCGCTGCTCGTGGTCGCCTTCACCGTGGGCGCTCTGTCCGTGTTCTTCGACGTGGCGTACCAGGCGTCTCTCGTGCGGCTGGTGAGACGCGACCAGCTGGTGCGGGGCAACAGCGCGCTCGAGGGCAGCAGGTCCGCAGCGCAGATCGGCGGTCCCGCCCTCGGCGGTGCGTTGGTGTCCCTGCTGTCGGCGCCGATCGCCGCCGCCTCCGGCGCACTGTTCTTCGCGCTGTCGTTCCTGTCGATCCGGCGGATCCGTCACCGCGAATCGATCCCGGAGCGCTCGGAACATCCCCCTCGCACAGGGCGGCGCATCCATGAGGGCCTCCGTTTCGTCGTCGGCGACACCTCGCTGCGGACCGTGTGCCTGGCCTCGGCCGCCTTCCAGTTCTGCTTCGCGGCCCTGATGACCGTCTATCTGCTCTTCCTGCCGCGGGAGCTGCACCTGTCGGGCACCGAAGTCGGGCTGGCGCTCGCGGCGACGGGGCCGGGCGCGCTCCTGGGCTCGGTGCTGGCCGCCCGGCTGCCGGACCGGTTCGGGTACGGCGTGGTGCTCGTGTCCGCGGCGGCACTCGGCGACGGCGCGTTCCTGTGCGTGCCCGCGCTGCACGGCTCCGCCGCGGTGACGGTTCCGGTGCTTCTCGCGGTCGGCTTCGTGTTCGGGACGGGCGGCCAGTTGGTGAACGTCACGGTCATGGCCGTCCGGCAGACGGCCACCCCGGACCGGATGCAGGGCCGCGTGGCCGCCACGATCACGTTCGTCGGCATGGGCATGACCCCGCTCGGCTCCCTGCTCGGCGGATTCCTCGCGCAGGAGTGGGGGTTGCGCACCAGCCTCCTGGTGACGGCCGCGGGCATGCTGCTGTCGCCCGTGGTGATGGCCCTGTCCCCACTCGCCCGCCTGGGACGGTCGCTCCCAGCATGTGCAGAAGGCGGGAGGGATCGAACGCCCCCGTTCGCATGAACCTCCGGAAGCCACTCGCAACCCAAAATCGAACAGGCGTAGCATTGTGCCGTGGCTACGACCTATGACTTTCCGAGTGACCTCCTCGCCGGTCAGGAGGAGCTGCATCAGGTCCGGGCCGAGCTGTCGGCCCTGCTCAAGCGGCTTCCCTGGTCGGTCGCGCCGCTGGACGGCTTCAGCGACAGCAACGGCTGGCGGAAGGTGGAGCGCCCCGCCTCCCCCGGCTGGACCCCCGACGAACAGGCCGAGGTGGAAAAGCTCCGGCAGCGCGAACACGAACTCGCGGTCTTCGTCACGACCCACCGCTTCTGGACGGACGTGGCGACACCGGAGCGCGTGGACGCCCGCACCAGGCTGAAGCACGCGTCCCGCAGGCCGGAAACCGGCTGAACGACGGAGGACCCCGGCCGAGATCGGCCGGGGTCCTTCTCCGGTGGGCGCGGACGGTTTCGAACCGCCGACATCCTGCTTGTAAGGCAGGCGCTCTACCCCTGAGCTACGCACCCGAGACGAGTCGACAGCCTACCTTGCCCGGGGCCCTGTCCTGCAAACCCTTGGCCGGGGGTTCGGCGGAGTCGGGGCAGGAGTCAGGGCAGGCGTCAGGGTTGATACGGGGGAAAACCCCACCCCCGATCCGGGAGCGACCCGGATCCCCCGCGGGACCCCCGGTCCCTAGCCTCGAACCAGGGTCGCGGACTGCCCGCGGCCGCCCGCTCAGGGCTAGATCAGGGGGAGATCGTCATGGTCCGTTCCGTTCCCGTACGTGCCGCCGCCGCGGCCGGGGTCGTCGCGCTCGTCGTCGCGGGGGCCACCGCCTGCGGCGCCTCCGCCGGGGACGACAAGACCCCCGACCACAAGTCCTTCGCCCTCCACGGCAACACCCTCACCGTCGACTCCGACGACTCGGCGCTGGAGATCGTCGCCGCCGATTCGAACAAGAAGGGCACGGTCGAGGTCACCCGCTGGTTCCAGGGGACCGTCGCCCTCGGCAAGGACCCCGAGGTGACCTGGTCGATGAAGGACGACCGGCTGGTGCTGCGCATGAAGTGCAGCGGTGTCGTGGCCGACTGCGCGGCCAAGCACCGCATCGAGGTGCCGCGGGACGTCAGCGTGAAGGTCCAGGACGGCGACGGCAGTGTGCGGGCCCGGGGGTTCACCCGGCCGCTGAGCATCAGCACCGGCGACGGTTCCGTGCGGGTCACCGACTCCAGCGGGCCGCTGGAGCTGCACACCGGCGACGGCTCCATGAGGGCGGACGTCACCTCCCGCCGCGTCACCGCCCGTACCGGGGACGGCTCGCTCCACCTCGAACTCGGCGCCGTACCGGACCGGGTGGAGACCCGCAGCGGCGACGGCTCCGTGACCGTCGAGCTGCCGAAGGCCACCTACCGCGTGGACACCAAAACCGGCGACGGAGGCATCGATGTGTCCGTGCCCCGGTCCGACTCCAGCGACCACGTCGTGTCCGCTCAGAGCGGAGACGGCAATGTCACTGTTCGAACCGCGAACTGATCGGCCCGTGTGTTCGTCCTCTACCGGTGGGAGAATGACACCGGGCCCCGCCAGGACGGAACACAGCACGGGAGAGGGATGTGACGGCGACACCATCGCAGCCGTACTCGTCGTCGTCGGTGCCGCGCGCACACCGCCAGGCGCTCAAGGACACCCTCACCCTCGTCGGTCTGCCCCTGCTCGCCGTCCTCGCGCTGCCTGCCTCGTTCGCCGGCGGGGGCACCCGGCGGTGGTTCGGCGGGCGGGCGGAGAGCCAGCGGGCCGAGGCGCAGGCCGCGAAGGACGCCGCCGCCGCCGCGTTCTACGAACTGGACACCGCCCAGCGGGATCTGCGGATCTCGATCGAGACCATCACGGCCGTCGACGCCTCCCCCGCCGCCCGGCGTGCGGTCGCCGACTTCCAAGCGGTCAGCGGGCGGATCGACGAGGCCAGTCAGCGCTATATCGAGGCCGTCGACGCCCACGACCTCGACCGGGACGACCTGGAGGCCTCGGCCGCCGCACACGCGCGTACCGAGCTCACCCGGGCCAAGGACGACCTCGGCAACGTCAAGCGGGAGCTGGACCGTTTCGGCGACAGCCTCGGACCGCTGCTCGGCAAGGCCGAGACCCAGCTCGCCCGCCTCGCCCCGGCCGTCGAGCGGGCCCGGCAGGGGTTGCTGGCCGCCTCCAACGCCCTGGACGCCGTACGGGAGTCGGGGCTGCAGGCGGACGACCTCGCCGCCCGGCTCGCCGCCCTCGGACCCGAACTGACCAAGCTCAACCAGGGCGCAGGACAGCACGGCGTGCCGCAGACCCTGGAGCGGGCCGAACGGGTCGCGCGGGAGGCCGAGTCGATCCGGGTGGAGGCCGAGCGGCTGCCGGAGCGGGCCGCGGAGATCGACCACCGGCTCGTCTCCCTGCGCACCCGCGCCGAGGCCCTCACCACCCGCGCGGGCCAGGTCGACCCGGTGCTCAGCGAACTGCGCCGCCGGTTCACCGCCGCCTGCTGGCAGGACCTCCAGCACGTCCCGGACCAGGCCACGGAGAACGTACGGCAGGCCGAGCAGAAACTCCGCGAAGCCCGCGCCGCGCGTGACGAACAGCGCTGGCCGGACGCGACCTCCCTGCTCTCCACGGTCCGCGCCCTGCTCAACACCACCGACGAGTCCGTCTCCGCCGCCGGCGACCGGCTGCACCGGCTGAACGCCGTGCAGAAGGACCCCCAGCAGGAGATCGACCGCACCCGCTTCGCCATCCGCGACGCCCAGCGCCTCGCCATGAGCGGCCGCAACACCCCCGACCCCAGGCACGCACGCCCGTTGGACGACTCCGTGGCCCGCCTGGACCGGGCGATCGCCACCCTGGAAGGCCGCCACCCCGACTACTGGCATTTCCTGACCGAGACGGAAGCGGTACGGCAGACAGTGGCGCGGGTGGTCTCGCAGATCCGCGAGGAGCGCGGGGGCTCGCACTGAGAGTGCGTCACTCGTCAACTACTCGCGAGCGGGAGATTGAATCTCGCACGAGATAGACAAATCGCCCTCTTTTGCATAGATCGCTCGAATGGGGTGACATGGATTGAGACCCGCATATCTCTCATAAAGGAGATGGTGGTATGTCTTCCACCGAGTTCCTGATCGACGACCTCACCGACGCACCCGGCATCGACGTCGAAGCCGCTCTCGACCCGGTCGAGGCCGACGGCTACTACCGCGACAGCCGCCAGTGCGCGGCGCTCGCTCTGGTGTCGTCGCACAGCCAACTCCTGCTCTCGCCTCCGACGCCACGGCCGAAGAAGGGCTGACGGGAGAACCCGAATGGAGCAGTCAGGCACTTCGACCCGCCTCGCGGGCGCGGTGCAGGGCCTCATGTCGGAACTGGTCTCCGCTCTTCGGAGCGGAGACCAGTTCCGCCTCGCAGGCACGGTCGCGCGGGGCAACGGCCCCGAGGCGACCGCCGACCCGGCCCTCGCCGCCGTACGCGTGGTCGGAGCCGATGTCGTCCTGCCGAGCGTCCTGCTGCGCTGTGCGCCCCCCGCATCGGACGATCTCACCGTGTTCAGCAGGGCCCTGCACGCCTACCCGCCACCCGCCGGAGCCCCTCCCACCTCGGTGTGGAGCCATTGGGCCATGCGGCGGGCGCTCCTGCGGCTGGACGCGTCCCTCGACGGCGCGTCGGGCGACGACACCGAGCCCGAGGCCGCCTGGCTCGACGACGCACCGTGGCAGTTCCTGACCCACCAACTCGCGGTGCTCGCCCCGCTCGCGCTCCCCGGCGAGGACTGCGCGGTGGCCCGTGCGGCGCGCCGCCGCCCGGTCGACGTCGCCCGGGGATTCGTACGAGCGGTCCGCCGCCGCGACTGGCTCCAGGCAGCCGGAGCGGGACGCTGGCTGGTCCTCCTCGACGATGTGCCGCAGACGCTGGGCCTGGACACCGGGCTGGAGTTCGTGGCACAGATGGGCGGCGAGGACGCCCGCGTGGCGTTTCAGGTCGAGGCCGCTCAACTGATGCGCGCCGGAGTGCCGGTGTGACGGCGCACGAGGTCCGGGCTCTGGGCGCGGCCGCGTTGGCCTGGGTGTCCGCCCATCGCGAGGGCTTCGCGCTCGGCGACGACGCGCTCGCCGAGCACGGCAACGTGAACACCACCTGGAAACCCCTCGGCGAGCTGGCCCAGGTGTGCGTCTGCGTGCGACGGCACACCGATCCGGCCGACCCGCTCCACGTGCTGGCGTCCGACCTGCTGTCGTTCGCGTGGCAACAGACCGGGCGCGGCGCCCTCTTCGCAGAGTTGCAGCGCCTCGAACCCTTCGCGACCTATCCGCTGGAGATCTACGCGGCGTTCGCGTCGGCGGGCCTGCGCCACGCCGGCTACGAGAGCGCCACCGCGACGGTGGCCCGTACCCGCGGCTGGCACCTGACGGAGCAGGAACCGAATCGTCGCATGAGTGTGCTCAACTCCGAGCGCCGCAGCGGCCTCCCGGAACACGAGGACATGCCGCGGGCACTGCGCCGCACCTGGCTCGCCGGCCTGCCGGAGCCGTGGACGTTCGAACTGGCCGCCGGCTACACGCTCACCCATGTGATCTTCCATCTCACCGACTGGGGCCTGACCCCGCAGGCCGTACCCCCGCCCGTCGCGGCCTATCTCCGGCACTGGCTCGCGCCCTGGCTCGACACCTGTCTGGAGGACGAGCAGTGGGACCTGAGCTGCGAACTGCTGGCCGTGGCGAGCAGTCTGCCCGGCCCGCCGGACCTCGCCCTGTTCCAGGAGACCTGGGCGAGACTCTCGGTGGTGCAGAACGACTCGGGCGCCGTCCCGGAGGTGGGCGGCCGTTCCACCGCACCCGACTTCATCGACTGTTACCACTCGACACTGATGACGGCCTTCGCCTCCGTACTGACCGTCAACCGGCTGCGCGAGATGGCCGCGGCGGACGGACAGGGAGTGCCGGGATGAACAACACGCGTCTCATCCACCACATCGGAGTCGGCGCTCTCGAGTGGCTGCACGCCCACCGCGACGGATTCCGGCTGGAGTTGGATGTCGACCCGGAGGTCGGCTTCCTGGAACGCTTCAAGCCGGTCGGCGAACTGGCGCTCATCTGCAAGGTGTTGTTCCGCGAGGGCGTCGCCGGATCCCGACAGTCCACGCTGGCACGGCAGTTGATCGACCACGCCTGGTGTCACACGCTGGACGGCGGCCGGATGCTGGTGCGCGGGCAGCGCACCGAGCCCCTCTCGCCCATCCCCTTCGAGGTGTACCTGCCCTTCAAGGAGCTGGGATACAGCAGCCCCGAGGCCGAGCGGGCCTTCCGGCTCAACCAGCGGCTGGACAGCTACACCGCCCTGGAGATGTCGCCGGTCCGGCGCCTGGGCCTGTCCGCCTTCCAGCGCCGCTTCGGCCTGCCGCCCCGGGTTCCGGAGGCCGACGTCGTCGGCGCGACGTGGCTGGGGCGTTCACCCGAACCCTGGACCGTGGAAGGGCACATCGCCTACGACATCACCCACACCGTCTTCCACCTCACCGACTGGGGAGAGAACCCCGACGGTCTGCCGGCCGAAGTCGCCGGCTACCTCGCGGACTGGCTGCCCGTCTGGCTGGACGACTGGCTCGACCTGCAACGCTGGGACCTGCTCGGTGAACTGCTCGTCGTCGATGCCTGTCTGCCCCGCCCCACGTTCGACGAGCGGGCGTGGGAGGGCTTCGCCGCCGCCCAACAGCCCGACGGCGCGATGCCCGCTGTGCGCACGATGCCGCAGGGCGAACCCGAGGAGGTCTTCGACGTGGTCTACCACCCGACGCTGGTCGCCGCCTTCGCCTCCGTACTGGCCACGTCCCGCGCCCTGACACAGTTGGCGCACACACCGTCATGACCGTCGGCGCACAGCCCGCGCGTCCCGCCCCCTGGCCGGGCATCCCGCCCGACGTCACCGGCGTGACGTGGCGGGGGACACTCGACGACGACGAGGCGGTGTGGCGGCTCGACGAGGCCGTCGCCGCCGTGGACGCGCCCGACGTCGTCTTCGCCCTCTCCCGGTACGGTCGCCGCACCGTACGCACCGGGGGCACCGCGCCGCCCCCGCCCGTCCCCCGCGATCAGCTGCGCTACGAAATGGGCTCGGCCTCCAAGACGTTCACCGGACTACTGCTGGCCCACCTGACCCAGACGGGCCTGCTGTCCGCGGGCGAGCCCGCCGCCGCCCTGCTGGACCCGGCTCGGCGGCCCGGCGAGGATCCCGTCACCCTCGCCCACCTGATCACCCACACCTCCGGACTACCCGCCCTGCCCGCCGACTTCTTCGTCCGGGCACTGCCGGCCTGGCACACCAACCCCTACGCCCGTTATCCGGCCGAGCGCGTGGTCGACGCCTTTCTGCGCCACCGGCAACGCCACCGGCCCGGCACCCGCTGGCACTACTCCAACTTCGCTGTCGCCGTCCTCGGTCACGCCCTGACGGCGGCGACCGCCACCCCGTGGGACGAGCTGCTCACCGGTCAGGTGCTGGATCCGCTCCGGCTGAGCGGCGCCACCCTCGCCCCCGGCGGCCCGGACACCGACGCCACCGGGCACCGCAGGAACGGCAGCACTCCCGTTCCGCCGCTGACCGTGGGCGGCTTCCAGGCGGCCGGCGCGGTCCGGGCCACCCCGCACGATCTGCTCACGTTCCTGGAAGCACATCTGGATCCGTCGGGCAGCCCGCTGACCGCTGCCCTGCGCGCGGTACGCAGCCCTGTGCTCCGGCGCGGTCTCGGGCACCGGCATGTGCACACGGTGGCCTGGTTCCAGCACCCGACGCAGAGCGGTCCGATGTACTTCCACGGCGGGGCGACACTCGGTCAGCAGGCCTTCCTGGGCTTCAGGCCCGACATCGGAACGGCGTTGGCCGCCGTGTGCACCCGCCGCTTCCGCGCCGGCGATGCCTTCGTGCCGACCGCGTACACCCTGCTGGCAGAGATGTAACGGGCCGACGAGCTCAGGCATCGCCGACATCACCGCGTCCTCAGACGCGCTGCCACAGGGCCGGAGCGAGGGCCGGCTGCCACGCGGCCTGCGCCTGATGGGGCTGCAGGCACTCGTACGAGACGCCGTCGAGGGTCACCCGCGCGCCCACCTCGTACACCTGACCCGCGGCCCAGCCACCCGTCTGACCGTCCTCGGGGGCGGTGGTACCGCTCTCGCTCGTGCTCGTCCTGAGAGTGAGGCCGTATGTGCTGAGCAGCGGGTTGATCGGCTGGTAGAAGGTCGTTCCGCCGCTCGTGCAGTCGCCCGACCCGCCGGACAGGACGCCCTGTGCCTGGACTCCCGAGATGTACGAGCCACCGGAGTCGCCCGGCTCCGCGCACACCGTCGTACGGGTCACGCCGTCGACGGTGCCCTGGGAGTAGCTGACGCTCGTGTCGTGCTGCTCGATCGTGCCGCAGTGCCAGCCCGTGGTGGAACCGGACCGGCACACCGCGGCCCCCGTCAGGGCCTGCACCGAGCCGGCGGTCTGGACGTCCTGGCCGCCCTCGCCCTTGACGGCGGGCGTCGCGGTCCAGTCACTGTTGACGCCCACCCACGCCATGTCCCGCCCGGGGAACACGGACGCCTGGAAGGTGCCCTGGGCGACCTGGTTGTACCCGGTGGTCTTCGCCCCCGCGTTGCCGCAGTGGCCGGCCGTCGCGAACCCCTGCTGGGCGCCCTTGGTGACGCCGAACCCTACGGAACAGCGGGCCGTGCCGTCGATGTAGAAGGCGTCACCGCCCCGGATGTCGTACAGGGCGCGCGGCTGGTCGGACGACACCTTGACGTCCACGATCGCGCTGTCGACGTGGGCGGCCGCGATGAGCCTGTTGGCGGCGGCACGGCTCTTCGCCTGCACCGTCACCCGGTTGGTCCGTACGTCGATGTACCGGACCGGCGTGTCCAGGGCCTCGCCGGTCACGGAAGCGTCCAACTTCGTCTTGGCGGTCTTCAGGTCCTGCAGCGGGGTCCTGACGACCACGGCCCGCGCTCCATCGGCCTCGATGGCGGGGCTGTCCGCGGCGTCGGTGGTCGCGACCGTCAGGTCCGCGGAGGTGTCGCCGCTCACCCAGGCTCCCGCGAAGCGCTTGCCCAGCGCGTTCTGGAGGCGGCCCGCGCGAGTGCCCGCCTCGGCCTCGTTGACCAGGCGCGTCCTGGCCTGATCCTCGGTCAGGCGCAGATCACGCTTCAGCGCCCGCAGGACCGCGGGCGAGGGATTGTTCGCGCCGAGCATCTCGGCGGCGGAGGGCGCCGGCGTCGGCGCGGGGGGCTCGACGGCCGCGGCCGCGGGCAGCCCCGTGAGCACGAGGGCACTGAGCAGCGTCAACGCTGCACAGCCGGCCGAAGCGTGTCTGTGGACCATCAGGCATCTCCTCGGGTGTGAGTACAAAAGGTCTCGAATCCCTAGGTTTTGCCGATAACCGGACAAACGATGTCCGCTTCCTGCCCGTTCCACGCATCGGACGACAAGAAAGGGCCGCCCGGCGGAGCACGGGATGCCGACGGGCCGTCACACCGGATACCGGTGCCCGGCAGTTCCTCAGGCGGGCTGGAGGCCCGGGTCGCCGGCCTCCGTCACGAAGGACGCGGCGGTGGTGATCGGCGCGCCCGGCTTGGTCACGGCGGACACGGTCCTGAAGTCGGCCTGCGCCTGCTGCCGGTCGAGTGTGACCCTCACATAGCCGCGGCGCCCGTCGTAGAACTTCAGATGCGGGTTGGCCTTGAGGTACGTGTCCCAGGTGGGGGGCCGCTCGGCGCCGTCCCGTCCGCTCGAGACCGAGGTGGCGGTGAACTCCGTGCCCAGGGTTGCGGAGGCCGGGTCGTCGAAGTCGTCCTTGATGTCGAAGGCGTAGCCGACGTGCACGTCCCCGGTCATCACCACCAGGTTCTCGACCCCGGCCGATTTGGCGCCGTCGAGGATCCTGCGGCGCGAGGCCCGGTAGCCGTCCCAGGCGTCCATGGACATCAGGGGCTCCGACGTGAGGTCGAGTTTGCGCTGCGAGAAGCAGACCTGTTGCGGCATCACGTTCCACAGGGCCTGTGAGTCACGCCAGCCGTCGATCAGCCAGCTCTCCTGTGCCGCCCCGGTCATGGTGCGCGCCGGGTCGTCCTGGAGCGGACCGCCGGAGTGCTTGGTGGACGCGTACACCTGGTCGGAGCGGTACTGCCGGGTGTCGAGGATGTCGAACTGGGCGAGGGTGCCCCACTGGAGCCGGCGGTAGAGACGCGCGTCGGGACCGTTCGGCAACTGCGCGCCGCGCAGCGGCTGGTTCTCCCAGTACGCCCGGTAGGCGGCGGCGCGGCGCAGCAGGAACGCCTCCGGCGGATCGTTGTTCTCGCTGATGGCGTTCGCGTAGTTGTTCTCGGTCTCGTGGTCGTCCCAGGTGACGACGAAGGGGTGCGCGGCATGGGCCGCCCGCAGGTCCGGGTCGCTCTTGTAGAGCGCGTAGCGCAGCCGGTAGTCCTCCAGGGTCATGGCCTCACGGTTGAAGAGGGCGGGCAGCTTGCGGTCGGTGTAGGCGCGCTGGCCGCCCGTGGCGTTCACGGCGTACTCGTACAGGTAGTCGCCGAGGTGGAAGACCACGTCGACGTCGTCCTGGGAGAGATGGCGGTGCGCCGTGTAGTACCCGTCGTGGTAGGCCTGGCAGGAGACGGCGGCGTAGGTGAGCGACGCGGCGGCGGCGGTGGTGACCGGCGCCGTGCGCGTACGGCCCGTCTCGCTGATCCAGGTGCCGGTCTTGAACCGGTAGTAGTAGACGCGGTCGGGCTCGAGGCCCGCGACGTCGATGTGCAGGGTGTGGTGGTACTCGGGGTAGGCGATGTCGACGCCACTGCGGACGGGGGCGCTGAAGCTCTCGTCGAGGGCTACCTCCCACTCGACGGTGACGTGCTGCTGGGGCAGACCGCCGTCCGGCTCGAACGGGGCGGGGGCGAGCCGGGTCCACAGCAGCACGGAGTCGGGCAGCGGGTCCCCGGAGGCGACGCCGAGGGTGAACGGATCGACGGCGATCCTCGCCGCGTCGAGTTCGGTGGAGCCCGCCGCGCCCCGGGCCGGCAGGTGGGTGCTGAACGCGAGAGCGGCGGCCGCTGCGGTGACCGTGAGAAACCGGCGCCGCCCGAAGTACCGGGCGGCGGCGAGCAGTTCGGGTTTTTGTCGGACAGCCAAGGGGTCCCCCCACGGTTGATCGTCGGCAGAGAACCCCCGTATGCTAACCGGACAAAGTTCAGAATTCGGGCACCCCGCCGGGGCGCCGGTTAACCTGTGCTCATGCCTCGCTACGAGTACCGCTGCCGGACCTGCGGCGACACCTTCGAACTGAGCCGTCCCATGGCCGAGTCCTCCGCCCCCGCCGACTGCCCCGCGGGCCACGACGACACGGTGAAGCTGCTGTCGACGGTGGCGGTGGGCGGCTCGGCGTCCGCGTCGGCCCCGGCGCCCCAGGCGGGTGGCGGTGGAGGCGGCTGCTGCGGCGGAGGCTGCTGCGGCTGACCGCCGTACGAAGACCTCTTCAGGCTGCCTTCAGGTCCGCCTCCCTAGCGTGGGCCCATGTCAGCCATCGACTGGGTCAACGGCCTCATGGACACGCTCGGCGCGCCCGGTGCCGGGATCGCCATCGCTCTGGAGAACCTCTTCCCGCCCATCCCGAGCGAGGCGATCCTGCCGCTCGCGGGCTTCGCGGCGAGCACCGGCCGGATGAGCCTGGCCGCCGTGCTGCTGTGGACGACGGCGGGCTCGGTGATCGGCGCCCTCGCGCTCTACGGCGTCGGCGCGCTCCTGGGCCGGGACCGCACGGTGGCGCTCGCGGCCCGGCTGCCCCTCGTCAAGGTCTCGGACATCGAGCGGACCGAGGCCTGGTTCCTGCGGCACGGCACCAAGGCGGTGTTCTTCGGCCGGATGATCCCGGTCTTCCGCAGCCTCGTCTCCGTCCCGGCCGGCGTCGAACGCATGCCGCTGCCCGTGTTCCTGGCGCTGACCACGTTGGGCAGCGCCCTGTGGAACACGGCGTTCGTCCTCGCGGGCCACGCCCTGGGCGCCAACTGGACCCAGGTCACCGACCTCGTGTCCGCGTACTCGAAGGTCGTCCTCGCGGTCGCCGCGCTCTCGGTCGTGGCCTTCGTAGCCGTACGACTGCTGCGGCGAGGTCGGCCGAGTCCTACTGAGGTGTCCGAGCCGTCCTGAGGAGCTCGCGCAGGATCCGCTCCCCCGCCGCGACGCCCCGCTCCGGCAGCGCGGTGATCGCCGGAGCCGTCCAGCCCACGTCCGCCAGCTCCCCGTGTCCGGGCCGCCAGCCCCGGTCGGCCGCGAGGAGCAGGTCGGCGTCCAGCAGGGAGTCACCCGCGGCCAGCGTCAGGGCGGCGCCGGTGCGCCGGGCCACCTCGCGCATGGCCGCGCTCTTGGTGAGCGGCTTGGGGACGGCGTAGATCTTGCGGCCCTGGAGGGAGACCGTCCAGCCGCGGTTCTCGGCCCACACCGCGAGCTCCTTCACCCAGTCCTCGGGCAGCAGTTCACGCTCGACGACGAGGTAGACGAAGAGATCCTCGGCGATCCGGTGCTTGCGCACCCACAAGGGATCGGCCCTCTCCTGGAGGTGCGCGCGGATCTCCTCCAGGGGCGCGCACTCGTCGGCGAGGCGGGCCGTGACGCGGGTGTGCCAGTCGACGTCGGTGACGCCGTCGACCAGCAGGTGGCCGCCGTTCGCGCAGATCGCGTAAGTGGGCGCGGGGCCCGGCAGGTTGATGCGCTGGTACTGCTTGCGGGTGCGGGTCGTCGTCGGCACGAAGACCGCCGCGTCCCCGAGCTCGGAGAGCAGCCCGGCCGCGGTCTCCGTCATGTACGACAGCGGCCTGCTCTCGTGCACCTCGACGCAGAGCAGCCGGGGCGCCCGCGCGTCCGGCATGGTGAGCGCCAGGGCGGCGGCGGAGTAGATGAGCGTACGGTCGAGGTCGCTCGCCACGAGCACCGGAGGCTGCGTCGGCATCAGAGGGTCACCGCCCTGCCGTCGGCGCCCGTCGCGCCCCGCGTGTACTTGGGGTGGATCAACCCCACGCAGGTGTACGGGAGTTCGGCGACCTCTTCCACCGGGACACCTCTCTGCTCGGCCAACAGGCGTACGTGGTCCAGGTCGGCGCCCGCCCCGGCCCGCGCCAGGATCTTCCACGGCACCCGGCGCAGCAGCACCCGCGTGGTCTCGCCGACGCCCGGCTTGACGAGGTTGACGTCGTGGATGCCGTACTCCTCGCTGATGCGTTCGACCGCCGCCCAGCCCTCCCAGGTGGGCTCCCGGTCACTGGAGAGGAGCTCCTTGACCTGTGCGCCGACCGCCTCGGCGACCTCGGGGAAGCGGGCGGCGACGGCGTCCAGGAACTCCACCGACACGTCCGCGCCGGCGAGTTCACGGTAGAACTTCGCGCCGTGGAAGTCGTCCGGGCCGACCAGGTCCGCGCGCAGGACCGTACGCGAAATCAGGCCGGACACCGTGGAGTTGAGACACGCGGACGGAATGAGGAAGTCCTCGCGGGTGCCGTACGTCTTCACGCACGAGCCCGGGTCGGCGAGCACGGCGATCTCCGGATCGAAGCCGACGGAACCACCCTCGGCCTCGAACTGCCTTATCGCTTCCGTCAGTTCACGCGTGATCGCGCCCTTGCCGGTCCAGCCGTCGACGAACACGACGTCGGCGGGGTCGTGGTGTCCGGCCAGCCAGCGCAGGGCGTTGGCGTCGATGCCGCGGCCTCGGACGATCGAGACCGCGTAGTGCGGCAGTTCGAGGCCGTGGCGGAACTGGGCCCAGCGGCGCATCAGGACCCCGACGGGGGTGCCGGCGCGGGCGAGGGAGACCAGGACGGGGCGGGGCGAGCGCTCCTGGAGCACGATCTCCGTCACCGCGCCGACCGCCTGGGCGAGCCTCGCGGAGGACTCCCGCAGGGCCGTCCGGAACAGCTCCTGGTACTGGTCGCTCGGCTGGTACTCCACCGGGAGCGATTCCGCGTAGTGCGCGCCGCCGCTCTGGATGGCCTCCTCGCGCTCCTCGGTCGGCGCCTCCAGCGTGACGTCCGAGAGGTCCTGGAGCAGCCAGCCGACCTCCTCGGGGGCGTACGAGGAGAAGGCGGGGCCGCGGAGGGGCTCGGAGAGCATGGGGGGCCTTTCGGGGGTGTAGCTGGGGACGACGGCGAGGACGACCTGCTGGGTGTGCGCGGCGAGTTGGGCCAGGAGGCCGTCGGGGGCGTGCAGTTCGGGGGTGTCGGCGGTGGAGTCGATCACGGCGACGATCGCGTCGAAATCGGCGCCGGCGACGTTGTACGCGTAGCGGTCGCCGGGGCCGTCGGCGGGGGTGTCGTGGGCGGGGAAAACGATCCGGCTGCGGATGGCGTAGCCGGGGTCGTCGACGGCGAGCACCGGTGAGCGGGTGGTCGTGGAGTAGGTCACCTCCACGCCTTCAGCGACCTGTTCGAGTTCTCGGGCGAGTCTCAGCGGGGCGTACATGAGTTCTTCGAAGCCGAGGATGTGCACGCGGTGCGCGTCTGCCGGGAGGGACTCGGCGAGCCTTGCGGCCATGGCGGGGAGGGCGGTCTCCAGGCGTATTCGGTGCTGGGGAGTGAATCCGTGGCGGCCGCCGTCCGGGACGTCTCGGGGCCACATGAGGTCCATGCGGTTGATTGCCGAGTGCGGGCGGGTGGGGGCTGGTCGCGCCCACGCGGCGGTAGCCGCAGATTCGATACAGCCCCGCGCCCCTACGGCACTTTCGTGCTCGGCGACCAGATGTTGCCCCTTCTCCAGCACGCCGTCGGGCAGGCGTACGGTGCCCGAAGCCGCTGCCACTAGGTCCACCCGCGCGTCGATCTCCCGCGCGAAAGCGTCCAGTCGGCCCGCGTCCTCCTCCGACCGCATGTCCACCAGGGCGACCACCACGTACCGGCCCCGCGGATAGCGCTCGTGCAGGTCCCTGATCGTGTTCAGGACCGTGTTGCCCGTCGAGAACTCGTCGTCCACGAGGACCAATGGGCCGTCCCCGGCCAGCAGGGCCGGGTCCTCCGGCAGCAGCAGATGGCTCGTGGCGTGGGAGTGGGACTCCTCGAAGCCGCCCGCGGGGGCCACGCCGGGGACCGGGCGGCGGGTGGAGTGGAGGTAGGGGGCGAGGGCGATGCCGTCGGCGACACAGTGGCCGAGACCTGTCGCCGTCTCCGCGTAGCCGAGGACGACCGCTCGGGCCGCCTCCTCGTCGCCCAGCAGGTCGCGGACCCTGCGGCCCAGCGCGAAGCCCTGGCCGTAGACCACCGACGGCAACTGCGGGACATGCTTGCCCAGCACGTTGGAGACCAGCAGATGGGCCCGCTTGGGGTTGCGGCGCAGCGCCAGTCCCAGCAGGTCGGTCAGCCGGCTGTCGCCCACGAGTTCGACGCCGAGCCGGTCGGCGACCCACGTCCCCGACCAGACCCGGTCGTTCACTGCCTTGTTCATGCGTCCCTTGATGTCCACGGATGGTCAGCCGGAGATTCCGGCGGCGAGCAGCTCCACGAAGCCGATGTCCTCGTTGGCCACCCCGAAGACCTCGGCGCGCAGCAGGGTCCGCTCGGCCCAGGCGCGATGCGGCTTCACTTCATTCATTTTGTTCGTGTACTGCGACCTCAGCACCCCGCCGCCGCCGCGCTCGGGCCGCAGGATGTCCTGCGCGTCGCTGAACTCCTCGTGGCTGACCACGGACAGTGCGTGCACGGGCAGCACGTGGGAGGGGTGGATGCAGGTCTTGCCGAGCAGGCCGTTGGCCTGGTCGAGGGTGATCTCACGCAGCAGGCCGTCCATGGCGTGCTCGATGAGCGCCTCGCGCAGTTCCTCGGCCTGTCCCTCCAGGAAGGGGCTGCGGCGCAGCTGCGGCTTGAACATGCGCTCCTGGACCCGGAAGTACTCCCAGACCGGCCCGGTCACGGTGAAGCCGGTGCCGTCGGCGCGGCCCAGCATGTTCACCACGTCGGCGATCACGGAGGCGACGATCTGGACGTCCCAGGCGGTCATGTCGGGGGCGCGGCGCAGGCCGTAGGAGGAGCAGAAGTCGGTGACGCCGAGGCGCAGCGCCAGGACCCGGTCGCGGTACTTGTCGACCGCGCGGGCGATGCCCTCCAGGGTCTCTACGCGCGTCTCCCGGTAGAGCAGCTCAGGAGACTCCAGCACGGGCATGGCGAACAGCCGGTGTCCGCTCGCGACCTCGGCGCCGGAGAGGGCCTCCAGGAAGGGGATGCCGCGTTCCTCGGTGAACTTCGGGAGCACGAATCCGGACAGCAGCCGGACGGCGGGACCGAGCCGTCGTACGAGATCGGGGATCTGCTCGGGGTGGCGGACCCGGATGAAGAGCAGGGGCGGGTCCACCTGCCGGTTCGCGAGGTCCGTGAACTGCCGGACGAGGTTCTCCTCGCCCTCGGCGACGTCGTCGTCACCGATCGAGTCTTCCAGGCACAGCACCATCGAGACCACGCCGCGTCCGGCCTGCTTGACGATGTCGTCGGCGAGCCGCGGCCGCGTGGCCGGACTGTAGAGCGTGGCACCGAGAGCCGCGGAGAGCAGCCGGGCCGAGGAATCCGCCGTGAACTCGCAGGGCTCCTGGTGGAAGAGGCGCTGACGCACCTCAGGGGCGATGTGCCCGAAATGACGCATATGACTCCCCCGTGGCAGCTGTGCCGCCTGTGAACCGATCACAGGTGGCCGGTAATAGTACGTAGGTACCCATGTCCGAGGTTCCCACCGGGCATGAATTTCAGGTAACGCAGAGAAACCGGTGTCCCGCACCCCCGCGTTGTCGTGACCAGGACCGAGAGGGCAGGATGACCGCATGACGCACGCCATGCTGAAGGGATCGAACGTCCCGCTGGAAGCCACCACGGTACGCGCCGTGCTGCGCTGGGCGCCCGGGCAGGGGGTCCCGGTCGTCGATGCCTCGGCGCTCCTCCTCGGCCCCGACGGTCGTGTGCGATCCGACGAGGACTTCGTCTTCTACAACCAGCCCCGGCACCCCTCCGGGAAGGTCTGGCTCCTCGGCAAGAAGCGCGTCGCCGAGGGTCCCACCGACACGATCCAGACAGATCTTGCCGGTGTCGAGCCCGACGTCAGCCAGATTCTCCTGGTCGCGTCGGTGGACGACGCCACCTTCGGCCGTGTGCAGGGCCTGCGCATTCTGTTGTACGACGCCTCGGTCGTCGACGGCGAGCCGCTGCTCTACTTCGACATCAAGCCCGAGACGGGCGAGGAGACCGCCCTGATCTGCGGCGAGCTGTACCGCCGCGGCGAGGGCTGGAAGTTCCGCGCCCTGGGCGAGGGCTATGCGGAGGGCCTCCAGGGCCTTGCCACGGACTTCGGCATCGTGGTGGACGAGTCCGACTCCTCGGAGACCCCGTCCCGGCCCGAGCCCACGTCGTTCCCCCTGCCCCCGGAGCAACCGGCCCAGTCGGCCGCCTCGGTCCCCACCCAGCCGGCCTACGGCTACCCCCAGCAGGCGACTCCGGCGACAGCCCCCGTGGCGGCCTCGGGCTACGGCTACCCGCAGCCGGTGACTCCGGTACCGGCGGCGGCGGAGTTCCGTATGCCTCCCCAGGGTCCGCAGTTCATCGGACGGTAGCGGGCCTCACCGGTCCGCCTTCGCCTTGTAACCGCGCCCCCACTGGAGCCCCCACCCGTACAGCCGGTCCAGCTCGCCCTGGAACCCGTACACGAACTGCACCTCACGCCGCACGATGAGCTCGCCCTTGACGTTCTCGATCATCACGACCGCACAGGACCGGGCCTGCGGGTGCCGCTCGTCGAGGCCTATCTCGATCCGCGGCCCATTGCTCGGGTACAGCGTCACGATGGCGTGCGTCCGGTCGAACGCCGGCGTCTGGTCGTAGATGTACACGAAGACCAGCAGCCGCTTGATCTGGTCGCGGTGATCGAGGTTGACGTACATCGTCTCGCCGGACGCCGACCCGAACCGGTCGTCCCCGCTGAGCTTCACATACGGCGGTGCGTTGACGTCCCCCAGCAGCCCGCCGAGCGGCTGGACGACGCCCTTCGTGCCGTCGGCCAGCTCGTACAGGCACCCGAGATCGAGGTCGACGTTGACCATGCTCTGGCTGTGTCCGAGGACCTCCGGCGGCTTGAGCGCCTTGAAGGGGTGCCGCAGCAGCGATTCCCGCTGTGAGCCCCCGATGTCGGAGGTCCGCATCCGCCAGGTCAGGTTGACGCGGAGGTTCCCGGTCGCCGCGCCCTGCTTGGTGAGGGAGACCCGGTTGTGCCGCTTGGTCAGTTCGATCGCGTTGCTGGCCGCGCTGCCCGAGTCGAAGTCGACCTCGCGGCCGCCCCGGAGTCCGTCCAAGAAGCCCATTCCCGCCCCCCATGTTCACTTTGGAGAAAACCGGCGGGGCGGCCGGAGGCCGGCCGCCCCGCTCAGAGCGTTCCTCACCAGGAAGGGTGTCACACCCCGGACGAGACCTCAGTCTTCTCGTCCGAGCCCTGGGCTTTTCCCTCGGCGGCCGCCAGTGCCCTGTTGCGGCGTACGGAGGACAGGAAGGACCAGCCGATCAGGAGGACACCGACGAGACCGGTGATGAGCTCGTGGATCTCGTACTGGATGGTGACCATGAGGATCACCGCGAGGGCGCCGATCGCGTAGTGGGCGCCGTGCTCCAGGTAGACGTAGTCGTCGAGGGTGCCCTGGCGGACCAGGTACACGGTCAGGGACCGGACGTACATCGCGCCGACGCCGAGGCCCAGCGCCATCAGGACGATGTCGTTGGTGATGGCGAACGCGCCGATCACGCCGTCGAAGGAGAAGGACGCGTCGAGAACCTCCAGGTAGAGGAACATGAAGAACGCGGCCTTGCCGGCCATCAGGACCGCCGACTTGGGCTTGCCCTCGCGCTCGGCCTGTTCCTCCTCCTCGTGCTCGCGTTCCTCGTCCTCTTCGAGCTTGTCCTCGAAGTAGCCGGAGAGGCCGCCGACGATCATGTAGGTGATCAGACCCGCGATACCGGAGATCAGGACCGTCTGCGCCTTGTCGACATGCGCGCCACCGTGCTGGTGGGCATTGGTCGCGAAGGTGAACGCGGTCACCAGCAGGACGACCAGCGCGATGCAGACCGACAGCATGTCGACCTTGCCGAGCTTGGCCAGCGGCCGCTCCAGCCAGGCCAGCCACTTGATGTCCCGGTCCTCGAAGATGAAGTCCAGGAAGATCATCAGCAGGAACATGCCACCGAACGCGGCGATCGCCGGGTGCGCGTCGGTCACCAGCTCCTGGTAGTGGTCCTTGTTGTTGAGGGCGAGGTCGACCGCCTCGATGGGCCCCAGCTTGGCGCTGATCGCGACGATCACGACGGGGAAGACCAGCCGCATGCCGAACACGGCGATCAGGACGCCGATCGTGAGGAAGATGCGCTGCCAGAAGGCGTTCATCTTCTTCAGGATTCCGGCGTTGACCACCGCGTTGTCGAACGACAGGGAGATCTCGAGGATGGAGAGGATCGCCACGACACCGAAGCCCTCCCACCCCCCGTAGAGAACCGCAGCGACCAAGCCGAGCGCGGTGACCGCGAACGACCAGCCGAAGGTTTTGAGAACCACTGGCTACCCAATCCGTACGTGTACGGGATTCCCCCGTGCCGCACTCGGCTTTACGAAACTTTGAAGCGAAGTGTAGTCGGGCGCCCTCGAAGCCCCACCCGGCCCCGGCTTTTGCTCATATCGCGTTATGAGACGTTGACTCCGAAGTCGAGAGCGATGCCCCTGAGGCCCGACGCGTACCCCTGCCCCACCGCCCTGAACTTCCACTCGCCCTGGTAGCGGTAGAGCTCGCCGAAGATCATCGCGGTCTCGGTGGAGGCGTCCTCGGAGAGGTCGTAACGGGCCAGTTCCTGGCCGTCGGCCTGGTTGACCACACGGATGAAGGCGTTGCTGACCTGGCCGAAGGTCTGGCCGCGGTTGTCGGCGTCATGGATCGACACCGGGAAGACGATCTTGTCGCACCGCTCCGGCACCTTGGAGAGGTCGACCAGGATCGACTCGTCGTCGCCCTCGCCCTCACCGGTGAGGTTGTCGCCGGTGTGCTCGACCGAGCCGTCCGGGCTCTTGAGCTGGTTGTAGAAGACGAAGTATTCGTCACCCAGGACCCGCCCGCTGCTGCACATCAGGGCGCTGGCGTCGAGGTCGAAGTCGGCTCCGGTGGTGGAGCGCGCGTCCCAGCCGAGTCCGACCATCACCTGGGTGAGGTTGGGGGCGGCCTTGGACAGGGAGACGTTCCCTCCCTTGGCGAGCGTGACGCCCATGTGCTGTTCCCTCCCCGAGAGTGTGCTTCTGTGCTTGTCCTGCACGTTCGGCGCCGCACGCAAACGGTGCGGCGCCGGACGAAGAGAGCCGGGGCCGGTCCGAGGGCCTGCCCATGGGACAGGTGGCTAGACGTTGACGCCGAAGTCCTGGGCGATCCCGCGCAGGCCCGAGGCGTAGCCCTGGCCGATGGCGCGGAACTTCCACTCGGCGCCGTTGCGGTAGAGCTCACCGAAGACCATGGCGGTCTCGGTGGACGCGTCCTCGGAGAGGTCGTAACGGGCGATCTCGGCGCCACCGGCCTGGTTGACGACGCGGATGAACGCGTTGCGCACCTGGCCGAAGGACTGCTGACGGGTCTCGGCGTCGTAGATCGAGACCGGGAAGGTGATCTTGTCGACGTCGGCCGGGACCGCGGCGAGGTTGACCTTGATCTGCTCGTCGTCGCCCTCGCCCTCACCGGTGAGGTTGTCACCGGTGTGCTCGACCGAGCCGTCCGCGCTCTTGAGGTTGTTGAAGAAGACGAAGTTGGCGTCGCTGGCCACCTTGCCTGCCGGGTTCAGCAGCAGTGCGCTGGCGTCCAGGTCGAAGTCGGTGCCGGTCGTGGTGCGGACGTCCCACCCCAGACCGACGATGACCGCGGTCAGGCCCGGGGCCTCCTTGGTCAGCGATACGTTGCCGCCCTTGCTGAGGCTGACTCCCACGAGTCCTCCATAGGTTTGCTGGTTGAGATGCTGCCGGATCAACGATTCGATCCTAGTGACGGGTTCCCGGACCACGCAGTCCCTGGAGGCGAACAATCACAGGGTGTCGAGCGCCTTCACGTACTCGTTCAGGTCACGGGCGTCCGGCAGGGCATTGACGACGGTCCAGCGGACCACACCCTCCTTGTCGATGACGAAGGTGCCGCGCACCGCGCAGCCCTTGTCCTCGGCGAAGACGCCGTAGGCGCGGGAAACCTCGCCGTGCGGCCAGAAGTCGCTCAGCAGCGGGTACTCCAGGCCCTCCTGCTCGGCGAAGACGCGCAGGGTGTGGATGGAGTCGTTGGAGACGGCGAGCAGCTGGGTGTCGCGGTCGGAGAACTGCGGCAGGTTGTCACGCAGCTCGCACAGCTCACCGGTGCACACGCCGGTGAAGGCGAAGGGGTAGAAGAGCAGCACGACGTTCTTGCTGCCGCGGAAGTCGGACAGCTTCACGGCCCGGCCGTGGTTGTCCTTGAGCTCGAAGTCGGGGGCCTTTTCGCCGACCTGGATCGCCATCGCGTGGATGTCCCTTCGGGGGGCTGTTCGAGTGACGCAACCACCCTACGCAGCGATCACCACGGGTATGCGGACGGGCCGGTCGCGCCGGCCCGTCCGGTCCCACAGGGCTACTTCTTGGACTTGGCCGCCTTGGGCGTCACCAGCCGGCTGCCGCTCCAGTCCTTGCCCACACTGACGCTCTTGGAGGCGGACAGGCCTGCCGTCGTCGCGGCTTCGGAGACGTCGCTCGGCTCCACGTAGCCGTCCCGGCCGGTCTTCGGCGTCAGCAGCAGGATCGAGCCGCCCTCCTCGATGTACGTGGTGGCGTCCACCAGCACATCGGTCAGGTCGCCGTCCTCGTCACGGAACCAGAGCACCACGGCATCGGCGACGTCGTCGTAATCCTCGTCCACAAGGTCGCTGCCGATGACTTGCTCGATGGCCTCGCGGAGTTCCTGGTCTACGTCGTCGTCGTAGCCGATCTCCTGGACCACCTGCTCGGGCTGGAACCCCAGCCTCACGGCAGGGCTCGTCTCCGCGTGGTCCGCGGTCGCGCTCACGGGTTGCCTCCTGATCATGTCTTGATGATTGTCTCAGCCACGCGCGTGCGCGAAGCATTGGCCGTAGTCCACACGGGCGGGACGGATCGCGCAAGTACCCGGCGTTTCAGACCGCCGAAACGGTGACGTTCCGGAACGTGTCGACGCAACTCCAGGCACATCATCGCGGTCGCGTCGTGACGCATGCCACACCTTTCTGCCCTCTTTGCGTGTTTGGGAACCATACCCGGGCGTGGAGCCCCGGGTTACCACGGAGTAGAGATGACGTTTGGCCCCCCGAGGTACACGATGGGGAGCGGTGCAGACGTACAGAATTACGGCCCTCTGACAGGTAAGGAACAGCGTGGCTTCCGGATCCGATCGCAACCCGATCATCATTGGCGGCCTTCCGAGTCAGGTTCCTGACTTCGATCCCGAGGAAACCCAGGAGTGGCTCGACTCCCTCGACGCCGCCGTGGACGAGCGCGGCCGGGAGCGGGCCCGCTATCTGATGCTGCGGCTCATCGAGCGGGCCCGCGAGAAGCGCGTGGCCGTGCCGGAGATGCGCAGCACGGACTACGTCAACACGATCCCCACCAGGGCGGAGCCGTTCTTCCCGGGCAACGAGGAGATCGAGCGGAAGATCCTGAACGCCACCCGGTGGAACGCGGCCGTGATGGTCTCGCGTGCCCAGCGTCCCGGGATCGGCGTCGGCGGCCACATCGCCACCTTCGCCTCCTCCGCGTCCCTCTACGACGTCGGCTTCAACCACTTCTTCCGCGGCAAGGACGAGGGCGACGGCGGCGACCAGGTCTTCTTCCAGGGCCACGCGTCCCCGGGCATCTACGCGCGCGCGTTCCTGCTGGACCGGCTCAGCGAGGACAACCTCGACGGGTTCCGCCAGGAGAAGTCGAAGGCCCCGCACGGACTGTCCTCGTACCCGCACCCGCGGCTGATGCCGGACTTCTGGGAGTTCCCGACCGTGTCGATGGGTCTCGGCCCGATCGGCGCGATCTACCAGGCGCGGATGAACCGTTACATGCACGCGCGCGAGATCGCCGACACCTCCAAGTCCCATGTGTGGGCGTTCCTCGGCGACGGCGAGATGGACGAGCCGGAGTCGCTCGGCCAGCTGACCATCGCCGCGCGCGAGGGCCTGGACAACCTGACCTTCGTCGTCAACTGCAACCTGCAGCGCCTCGACGGCCCGGTGCGCGGCAACGGCAAGGTCATCCAGGAGCTGGAGTCGGTCTTCCGGGGCGCCGGCTGGAACGTGATCAAGCTGATCTGGGACCGCACCTGGGACCCGCTGCTCGCGCAGGACCGCGACGGCATCCTCGTCAACCGGATGAACACCACCCCGGACGGCCAGTTCCAGACCTACGCCACCGAGTCCGGCGCCTACATCCGCGATCACTTCTTCGGCGACGACCAGCGCCTGCGCGCGATGGTCGAGGGCATGACCGACGACCAGATCCTGCACCTGGGCCGCGGCGGTCACGACCACAAGAAGATCTACGCGGCGTTCAAGGCGGCCGTGGAGCACAAGGGCCAGCCGACGGTCATCCTCGCCAAGACCGTCAAGGGCTGGACGCTGGGACCCAACTTCGAGGGCCGCAACGCCACGCACCAGATGAAGAAGCTGACGGTCGACGACCTCAAGGGCTTCCGCGACCGGCTGCACCTGCCGATCTCCGACAAGGAGCTGGAGTCGGGCGCGCCGCCCTACTACCACCCGGGCCGGAACTCGGAGGAGATCCAGTACATGCACGACCGCCGCCTGGGTCTCGGCGGTTACGTCCCCACGCGTGTCGTGCGCTCCAAGCCGCTCACGCTGCCGGACGACAAGACGTACGCGACCGTGAAGAAGGGCTCGGGTCAGCAGTCGATCGCCACGACCATGGCGTTCGTACGACTGCTCAAGGACCTCATGCGGGAAAAGGAGCTCGGCAAGCGGTTCGTGCTGATCGCGCCGGACGAGTACCGCACCTTCGGCATGGACTCATTCTTCCCGAGTGCGAAGATCTACAACCCGCTCGGGCAGCAGTACGAGTCGGTCGACCGGGAACTGCTGCTCGCGTACAAGGAGTCGCCGACCGGGCAGATGCTGCACGACGGCATCTCCGAGGCGGGCTGCACGGCGTCGCTGATCGCGGCGGGTTCGGCGTACGCCACGCACGGCGAGCCGCTGATCCCGGTGTACGTCTTCTACTCGATGTTCGGTTTCCAGCGCACCGGCGACCAGTTCTGGCAGATGTCGGACCAGCTGGCGCGCGGTTTCGTGCTGGGTGCGACCGCGGGCCGTACGACTCTGACCGGTGAGGGGCTGCAGCACGCGGACGGGCACTCGCAGCTGCTCGCCTCGACCAACCCGGGCTGTGTGGCGTACGACCCGGCGTTCGGGTTCGAGATCGCGCACATCGTGCAGGACGGTCTGCGCCGGATGTACGGCCCGGACAGCGAGGACGTCTTCTACTACCTCACCGTCTACAACGAGCCCATCCGGCACCCGGCCGAGCCTGCGAACGTGGACGCCGAGGGCATCATCAAGGGCATCTACCGGTTCTCCGAGGGCACGTCGGGGTCGATCCCGGCGCAGATCATGGCGTCCGGTGTGGCCGTGCCGTGGGCGGTCGAGGCGCAGAAGCTCCTCGCCGAGGACTGGAACGTCAAGGCGGACGTCTGGTCGGCGACCTCCTGGAACGAACTGCGGCGCGAGGCCGTGGCCTGCGAGGAGCACAACCTGCTGCACCCCGAGGAGGAGCAGCGGGTGCCGTACGTGACGCGGAAGCTGGCCGGGGCGCAGGGGCCGTTCGTGGCGGTGTCCGACTGGATGCGCGCGGTTCCCGACCAGATCGCGCGGTGGGTGCCGGGCACGTATCAGTCGCTGGGAGCGGACGGGTTCGGCTTCGCGGACACCCGGGGTGCGGCGCGGCGGTTCTTCCACATCGACGCCCAGTCGATCGTGGTGGGTGTGCTGACGGAGCTGGCGCGGGAGGGCAAGGTGGACCGTTCGGTGCTGAAGCAGGCGATCGACCGGTACCAGCTGCTGGACGTCTCGGCGGCGGACCCGGGGGCCGCGGGCGGCGACGCGTAGCCGCTGCGCTCGGCCGGAACGAGTGAAGGGCGGTGGGGCTGTGGCCCCACCGCCCTTCACCGTTTCCCTACGATGCGGTCATGAAGGAACAGTCGGCGCAGGTCCGTTGGGAACAGCACACCCAGCGGCCCCTTCTGGCGCTCGCGGTGCTGTTCGCCGTCGCCTATGCCGTGCCGATCGTGGACACCTCGGCGGGACGGTCGTTGACGGCGGTGTGCACGGTGGTCGAGTGGGTGGTGTGGGGGGTCTTCGCCGTCGACTACCTCGTGCGGCTGTCGCTCGCGCGGGACCGGCGCGGGTTCGTACGGCAGCACTGGATGGACCTGTGTGCCGTGGTGCTGCCGCTCATACAGCCGCTGCGGCTGCTGCGCCTGGTCTCCACCCTGCTGCTGGTGGGGCAGCGGGCGCGGATGGCCTCGCAGATCCGGGTGACGACGTATGTGGCCGGGGCGGTCGTGGGACTGCTGATGTTCGGGTCGCTGGCGGTGCTCTCGGTGGAACGGGACGCGCCGAACGGGAACATCCGCACGTTGGGTGACGCGGTGTGGTGGTCCTTCACGACCATGACGACCGTGGGCTACGGCGACCACGCCCCGACCACCGGACTGGGCCGGATGGTCGCGGTCGGGCTGATGCTCTCCGGGATCGCCCTGCTGGGTGTGGTGACCGCGAACATCGCCGCCTGGTTCATCGAGCGGTTCGAGAAGGACGACGTGGAGGAACGCCGGCAGACGGAGGCGATCCAGGCCCTGACGGAGGAAGTACGGGAACTGCGCGCGGAGGTCGCGGCCCTGCGCAAGACGTCCGTCGGCGGCTGACGGAGGCTCTGGCCCGTAGACGCGGTGGGCGCCGGGTTGGCACCATGCGCAGACCGGCACGCTCCGGGGACACCCCGGCGGGGATGCCCCGCCCCCACGGCCGCGGGCCGCCGCCCCCCACAACGGAACCGCGCGAGACCGCCCGAACGCGCGACATCGCCCCGGCGGGCTGCCCCGCCGGGGCGATGTCGCGCGTCCGCACGCGGGTTTGCGGGGTCGGCCTGGACGAGCACGCAGACCTGGGCCGCCACCACGGCCGCGGACTATCCCCGCCGACCACAAAAACGCACGAGACCACCCGAGCGCCGGACATCGCCCCCGCGGACCCCGGCGATGAATCCCGGCGCCGCGCCTGAGGCCGCGGACCTTCGCGAGACTTTCGTCGGCAGAGCGAGAGCGGGCCCCCGGTCGTCCCACCGGGGGCCCTTCCCTCACGCGCCCCGGGTCAGAACAACCCGCTGCCCGGGGTGGCCGCTCCGACGAGCCAGATGATCGCCAGGAGCGTGTCGATGGCGCCCAGAACGAAGGCGACCAGAGCAGGCCAGGCACGGTTGCCGCCCGACCAGGTGCGGCCCATGGCGAGCCAGCCGCAGACGATCGCCACGGGGCCGAGGATGATCCCCAGCACGAAGAATCCCGCGATCGCGCAGATGACTCCGATGATTCCGAGCGTCGCGCGATCCGGCCCGGTCCGTGACCATGTCCGGCCACGTGATCGGGGGTACCTGCGCGTTCCGTGTCCGAAGCCCGCCATCATCAACTCCCTGACACCCTTGATTGGTTGGGTTCGTCTCGGGTTCAACGATGCGAGTACCCCCGACACAGCCGTTAATCCTCCGGCCTTGCGGCGCGCCGCCCCCCTCCGGCAGCGCGCCGCAGCGCCGTCCGTCCTCCCATGCCGTGCGGAGGACTTGACCCACTGTGACCTGCGGCGCGTACCGAGGGCGAGAAATCTTTAGCCTCTTCACCCTGATAGGCGAAGAAAGCTGAAATCCCGTCAGGTGCCGGACACCAGGTGTCAGATGTGGCCCACGCCCCCGCCCGCCTCCGCGTTCTCACCGCGCTTGGTGAGCAGGGCGACGAACACCGCCACCACCGCGACCCCGGCGGCGACCAGGGACGCCAGGCTCATGCCGGAGATGAAGGTGTCGTGGGCGACGTCGGTGATCTTCGCGACGATCGCCTCCGGGGTCCCCTTGGCGACCGGGGCCACGCCCACCTGGACGGCCTCGGACGCCTGGTCCAGCTGGGTCGGCGGGAGCGCCGGCAGACCCGCGTCCTTCCAGTTGGCCGCGAGGTCGCCGTCCACCTTGGAGGCCATCACGGCGCCGAGGACGGCCGTACCGAGGCTGCCGCCGATCTGCATCGCGGCCTGCTGGAGACCGCCGGCCACACCGGAGAGCTCCATCGGCGCGTTGCCCACGATGACCTCGGTGGCGCCCACCATGACGGGTGCGAGACCGAGACCCAGCAGGGCGAACCAGAGCGACATCACGGCGCTGCCGGTGTCCGTCTCCAGCGTGGACATCCCGAACATGGCGATCGCGACGGAGGCCATGCCGCCGGCCAGGGGCACCCGCGGGCCGAGCTTGGTGATCATGGCGCCCGCGAGCGGGGAGCCCACGATCATCATCCCAGTGAGCGGGAGCAGATGGAGACCGGCGTCGATCGGACTCATACCGTGCACGTTCTGCAGATAGAAGGTCACGAAGAACAGGCCGCCCATGAACGCGATCGCCATCAGGACCATGAGGACCACGCCCGCCGACAGCGCCATCGAGCGGAACAGCGCGAGCGGGATCAGCGGCTCCTTGACCTTCGTCTCCCAGACGGCGAACAGGACGAACCCCACGAGGGACACGGCGATGAAGGTCCAGGTCAGTCCGTCGCCCCAGCCCCAGGTCGGGGCCTTGATGAGCGCCCACACCAGGCAGAACATCGCGGCGGACAGCAGGGCTATGCCCAGGATGTCGAAGGAGCGCGGGGCGTTCTCGGCGCGGTGGTCGAGCAGGATCAGCACACCGAGGACAAGGGCGAGGACGCCCACCGGCACATTGATGAAGAACACCGACTGCCAGTTGACGTGCTCGACGAGGACACCGCCGAGGATCGGGCCGCCGGCGGTGGAGGCGCCGATGACCATGCCCCAGATACCGATGGCCATGTTGAGCTTCTCGGCCGGGAAGGTGGCCCGCAGCAGACCGAGCGCGGCCGGCATCAGCAGGGCGCCGAACAGTCCCTGGCAGACGCGGAAAATGACGACCGCGCCGATGCTGCTGGACAGTCCGATCGCACCCGAGGCGGCGGCGAAGCCGACGACACCGATCAGGAAGGTCTGGCGGTGGCCGAAGCGGTCACCGAGCTTGCCCGCGGTGATCAGGGCGACCGCCAGCGCGAGGAAGTAGCCGTTGGTGATCCACTGGACGTCCGCGAAGCTCGCCTTGAGGTCGGCCTGGATGGCCGGGTTGGCGATGGCCACGATGGTGCCGTCGAGGGCCACCATCATGACCCCGACGGCCACGGTCAGCAGGGTGAGCCAAGGGTGGCCGCGCAGCCCCGTGGCGGGCGGCTGATCCGACGAGGCTGATGACGCCCTGTCCCCCGGCCCCGTCGTGTCGATCGTCTGACTAGTCATGCGATCGAGGCTAATGACAGCCACTGACAATTGACAAACCAATTCACAAGTCGGTAACTGACACCAATGGAAACACTCCGCGAACGCAAGAAGCAGCGCACCCGAGAGGCACTGCTGCGGGTCGCCATCGAGCTCTTCACCACCGAGGGCTACGAGCGGACGACCGTCGACGACATCGCCGACGCCGTCGGGGTCTCGCAGCGCACCTTCTTCCGGTACTTCGCCGGCAAGGAGGACGCGGCGCTGGCTCTCGACGAGATGACGGTGACGCGCTTCGTCGAGGCCGTACGCGCGCGTCCGTCGCACGAACCCCCGCTGGAGGCGCTGCGCCAGGCCGTACTGGAGAGCTGGGACACCCTGCACGAGGTCGTCGAGTCGGTCGTGCCGGTGGAGCGGTTCCTGGCGATGTACCGGGTGATCGAGTCGACACCCGTCCTGCTCGCCGCCCATCTGCGGCGCTCGGCGGAGGTCGAGGAGGTGCTCACGCGCGTGCTCGCCGAGCGCGAGGGCCTCGACGCGGCCACCGACCCGCGACCGAGGCTGCTGGTGGCCGTCTTCAGCGGTGTGATGCGGGTGACGGAACGGCAGTGGCTGACCGACGGGGAGTTCAGCCTGGAGGCCATGCGCGAGTTGACGGTCTCGCACCTGGAACTGCTCGGTCCCGCACTGACCGGCAAGTGGTTCCCTTACACCAAAACGTGATCCCCGTCACTTGATTAACCCGAGACCGTCCCGTTCTCCTAGTGTGTCCTTTCAGTGACTTCCTTCGACACCTCCCCGCAACTCAACGTCTGGCGCGCACTGCTCGCGCTGGCCGTGGTGTTCGTGATGCTGGCGACCACCGGCTGGACCGCGCTGCGCAACCAGAGGGAGGCCACTCCCCTCCAGGCCTCGCTCGAGTCCTGGGCGCACGGCCGCCTGCACGGACACCCGCTGCCCGACCCGGACGCCGCCCCCGCCCAGCTCACGCGCTTCTTCGCCTCGCTCACCTCCCAGGAGCGGGTCCGCCTCGCCCAGCGCTACCCGCTCGCGGTCGGCAACATGAACGGCGCCCCGGTCAAGCTGCGCTACCAGGCCAACCGCCTCGCGCTCCTGCGGGCCCGTGCCGTCGAGCGCACCCGCATGCACGACACCCGGCTCACGCCGTCGGGTCAGCAGGAGGCGGGCCGTCGTATGCACCGCTTCGAGTCGCTGACGGCCCCGGAGCGCCACATCCTCGCCTTCGACCCCGACGGCTCCGGCCGGGTCGCCGAGGTCTTCGGCGATCTCGGCACGGCGGAGCGGATCTCCCTCGTCGTGCCCGGCGTCGACACCGACCTGCTCACCTTCCAGCGCACCAGCCGCAGTTACTCCGCGCCGGTCGGCATGGCCAAGGCCCTCTACCAGGCCGAACGTGCGGCGAGCCCTGCCACGCGTACGGCGGTGATCGCCTGGGCCGACTACACGGCACCCGCCGGACTCGGCATCGACTCGGCTACCGCGATGCGCGCCGAGACCGGCGCTGTCCGGCTGAACGCGCTGGTGCGCGCACTTCCCGGCGCCTCGCCGGTCTCCCTGTTCTGCCACAGCTACGGCTCCGTGGTGTGCGGGGTGGCCGCGCACACGCTGCCCGACCGGGTGGCCGACATCGCGGTGGCCGGCAGCCCCGGGATGCGGGTCGCCAACGCCTCCCATCTGCGCACCACCGCCCATGTGTGGGCGATGCGGGACGCCGACGACTGGATCCAGGACGTGCCGTACATGGAGGTCGGCGGACTCGGCCACGGCGCCGACCCGGTCTCCTCCGCGTTCGGCGCGCGCGTGCTGTCCGCGCGGGGTGCGGACGGTCACGCCGGTTACTTCGAGCCCGGAACGGAGAGCCTGCTCAACTTCGCCGAGATCGGCACTGGCGCATACAGCTCGGTGCAGTGCGCCCACGAGGATGAAGCCTGCCGCGCCGGTTTGTCCGGCACGGCCACGGCCGGACGCGCGTAGAGACTGCAGGAACTGCGGTCTGCGCGAGGAGGGGACGAAGGAGCTCGTGCCGAATACGATGACCCGCATGGGTGACGTACTGGCCGGATTTCATGCCGCCTGGGAGTTCGAGTCCGACTCCGTGCTCATCCGCTACGAACGGGGGATTCGAACACCGAAGCTCTTCCAGGCGCTGGGAGAGCGGCGGATCCCCCTGGAGGCGATCTCCGGGGTGACGCTGACTCCCGGCAAACGGGGCACGGTGGTGTTGCACGCCGAGCCGCGACCGGGGGCGGATCCACTCATGGAGGCGGCGGCGGGGCAGCTGAAGGAAGGGTGCGATCCGTACCGGCTGGTGCTGCCGGGCGACAAGGAGACGCTCGCCGAGTACTACGCGGACGAGTTGCGCACACTCCTGAAAGAGGACGACGAGCCGGCCGAACGATTCCTGGTGCCGGCGCCCGAGGTGCCGTTGCAGTTCAAGGCGTACGACGGGAAGGCGTCCTTCGACGGCCGTACCGTGCGCTTCCGGTGGTTCTGGACGGGAGCGTCCTCGGCGAAGTGGAAGGCCGGCGACCAGAGTTTCCCGGTGTCCGAGCTGACCGGGGTGGAGTGGCGGTCGCCGGAGGTCTTCGAGGGGCATCTGCGGCTGCTGCGCGGGGAGCCGGGGCCGGTGCAGGCGGATCAGGATCCGGCGGCGGTGGTGTTCGGACTGGGGTACGGGCCGGTCCATGAGTCGCTGCCGTTCGCGGCGGCGGTCCTGTCGGCCGTACGCCAACGAGGGCCCGCGGCGGTGATCCCGGCCGCGACCGCGCCGCGCCGGGACCCCGCCGACATCGCCGAGCGCATCCGCCACCTCGGAGAACTGCACCAGGCGGGCCTGGTCACCGACGAGGAGTTCTCCGTGAAGAAGGCGGAGTTGCTGGCGGAGCTCTAGCTCACTCCCGGCCCGCGGACGAGAACCGCATGTCCGCGTACCGGTCCCCGGCCACCTGTGCCGCGATCGGCTCCAGGAGCTCCAGCTCCTCCTTGGTGAGCTCGATGGTCGTCGCCGCCGCGTTCTCCTCCACCCTGCCGGGCTTGCGGGTGCCCGGGATCGGGATCACCGGGAGGTCGTGCACCGTCGCCTGTTGCTGGACCCAGGCCAGGGCGATCTGGCCCAGGGAGACGCCGTGGGCCTCGGCGACCGTACGGATCGGCTCCAGCAGGGCCGCGTTCGCCGCCGCGTTCTCGCCCGTGAAGCGGGGCTGCTGGCGGCGGAAGTCGTCGGCGGTGAGGTCCGTGTCGGCGTTGGTGAAGGACCCGGTGAGGAAGCCACGCCCGAGCGGTGAGTACGGCACGAGCGCCACGCCCAGGTCGCGGGCCGCCGGGACCACCTTGGCCTCGATGTCACGGCTGAACAGGGACCACTCCGACTGCACGGCGGCGATGGGGTGCACCGCCTGCGCCGCACGCAGCTCCGCGGCGGTGACCTCGCTCAGGCCCAGGTGCTTGACCTTGCCCTCGCGCACCAACTCGGCCATGGTGCCGACGGACTCCACGATCGGCACATGCAGATCGCGCCGGTGCATGTAGTAGAGGTCGATCGCGTCGACGTCGAGGCGCTTCAGGCTCGCCTCGACGGCCTGGCGGATGTACGGCGGGTCGTTGCGGATGATCCGCCGGGTCGGGTCGTCCGGCGGGATCGACAGGGCGAACTTGGTGGCGATCACGACCTCGTCGCGGTGGGCCTTGAAGAACGGGGACAGGAACTTCTCGTTCTCCCCGTTGCCGTAGGCGTCCGCCGTGTCGTAGAGCGTGATGCCGAGTTCCAGGGCCCGCTCCAGGGTGGCCCGGGACTCCTTCGCGTCCGTGGGGCCGTACGCGAAGCTCATGCCCATGCAGCCGAGTCCCTGGGCGCCGACCTCGGGACCGGTGTCGCCGAGCCGTGCGGTCGGGATCGTGCTGTCCGTCATCCTGCTTTCTCCGTTTCATAGGTGCGACCGGCGTCGGCGTAGAAGCTGATCTTCCGGTCGAGCACGGCGAGCGTGTCCTGGAGCTCCGCGATCCGGGACAGAACGTCCCGGCGGGTCGTCTCCAGGAGCTCGAACCGTTCGGTGAACGTGTGGTCGCCCTCCCGCACCAGTTCCGCGTACCGCACCATGTCGGCGACCGGCATGCCGGTGAGCCGGAGCTTGCCGACGAGGTCGAGCCAGTCGAGGTCGCGGTTGCTGTAGCGACGCTGGCCGGTGTGCGAGCGGTCGATGTGCGGCATCAGCCCGATGCGCTCGTACCAGCGCAGGGTGTGCGCGGTCAGGCCGGTGAAGGCGACGACCTCGCTGATCGTGTAGCTGTCCTGTCCCGCCGGACGCCGGTGGGGGTGCGGCGGAGCCGCGCAGCTGTCGGTCCTGGTACCTGTGGTCTCCATCACCGTCATGACCCCAACGCTATGGCCTTGGAGTGCACTCGAAGCAAGCGGAACCGGTAAGAAATCGGCAGGACGGCTCTCGGGTGCGATCGCTAACGTGCGGTGCATGAGTCTCGTACGCCGTGCCACGACCGAGGACGCCGAGGAAGTACTGCGGCTGCGCCAGGTGATGATCGACGCTCTGCCGGACGGGGACGGCTCCGCAGCATGGCACACGGAGGCGCTGCCGTCGCTGCGGGGGAAGCTGGCCGAGGCCGACGGGGACTTCGCGGCCTTCGTCGTCGACCACCCGGACCGGCCGGGGGCGCTGGCGGCGCTGGTGGTGGGGACGGTCGACTACCGGATCGGGAAGGCGGCCAATCCGCACGGCCTGGCCGGGTACGTCTTCAGCGTCGCCACCGACCCGGACGCGCGTCGACGCGGGTACGCGCGCGCCTGCATGGACGAACTGCTGGCATGGTTCCGCGAGCGGGGCGCCGGACAGGTCATGCTGACCGCGTCCCCGGAGGCCGAGCCGCTCTACGTCTCCCTCGGCTTCGTCCACAAGCCGGACCCCACGATGATTCTGAAGCTCTGAGCGGCTTAGGCTCGACGGCATGTCCTTGCAGAGCCTCGCGTTGATCGAAAACTGGCCGGTTCCCACCGCTGCGGCGGGGGTGGTGCGCGGCGACGGGACGGTCCTCGGGACCCATGGCCCGGTCGGCCGGCGCTTCCCGCTGGCCTCGGTCACCAAGCCGCTCGCCGCGTACGCCGTCCTCGTCGCGTACGAGGAGGGGGCGATCGAGCTCGACGAGCCGGCCGGGCCGAGCGGATCGACGGTGCGGCACCTGCTCGCGCACACCTCGGGTCTGGCCTTCGACGAGCACCGGGTGACGGCTGCTCCCGGGGAGCGGCGGCTGTACTCGAACGCGGGGTTCGAGCAGCTCGGCGACCATGTCGCCAAGGCGACGGACATTCCGTTCGCGGAGTATCTGCGGCAGGCGGTGCTGGAGCCGCTGGGCATGGCGTCCACGTCCCTGGAGGGCTCCCCCGCGAAGGACGGTGTGTCGACGGTCGAGGACCTTCTCCGGTTCGCTGCGGAGGTGCAGGCGCCACGGCTGCTGGACCCGCGCACGGTCGCGGAGGTGATGACGGTCCAGTACCCGGGCACCAAGGGCGTGCTCCCCGGCTACGGCCACCAGAACCCCAACGACTGGGGCCTCGGCTTCGAGATCCGCGACGGCAAGTCGCCCCACTGGACGGGCTCTTCGTCCTCGCCGCGCACCTTCGGGCACTTCGGCCAGTCCGGCACGTTCCTGTGGATCGACCCGGCCGCGGGGGCGGCCTGTGTGGCGCTGACGGACCGCGCGTTCGGACCGTGGGCGGTCGAGGCGTGGCCGGCGTTCACCGACGCCGTCCTGGCCGAGCTCTAGGACATCTCCCACACCAGCAGCTCGGCCGGGGTCGCCGCCACCACGTCCAGCTCCTTGGCGTCGGCGACCCGGGCCGCGTCGCCCGGCCCCAACTCCTCGCCGTCCAGCCGCACTTCGCCCCGCACGACATGGACGTACAGGTACCGCCCGTCCGGCACCGCGGTCCGCTCCCCCGCGGCCAGCCGCCGCACGTGGAGCATCGCGCCCGCCTCCGAAATGGCGTACGGCGTCGAGTCGGCGATCCCGCGGACGATCTCGTACGACGGCTCACCGCCCGGCTCCAGGGGCGCCAGCCAGGTCTGCACGAAGGTCAGCGAGGTCTCGGCGTCGTTGCGCTCGACGTGCCGGACGCCGGCCGCGGCGCTGAGCCGCTGGACGTCACCGGCCCGTACGACCGTCTCGTGCCCCGTCGAGTCCCGGTGCGTCAGCTCCCCCTCGACCACCCACGTCACGATCTCGGTGTGACTGTGCGGATGCTCGTCGAACCCGGCGCCGGGCACGAGCCGCTCCTCGTTGCAGGCGATCAGCGCGCCGAAGCGGAGGTTGTCGGGGTCGTAGTGCGGCCCGAACGAGAAGGCGTGCCACGACTCGATCCCGGCCCCGGGATCCCCGCCTGGGTAGCGCTCCGTCGCGCGCCGTACGTCCGTCACGTGACCACGGTAGTCCCCGGGTGTGCCGCAGTCGGTACCCGGCGGCGCGCGTCGACGTCCGGATAAGGCAGTCTTGTCCCGTGCCCGAACCCGAACACCGCAAGTCCGACCCCGACGCGCCCGGCGTCCACGCCCATGTCGCGACCCTGAAGCGGCTGGAGAAGTCGTCCGGGTCTCTCGCGCAGCAGGCCATCGCGCGCATGGACGAGACGCTGCCGTGGTACCGGGCCATGCCTCCGGAGAACCGTTCCTGGATCGGGCTGGTCGCCCAGGCCGGTATCGCCGCCTTCACCGAGTGGTTCCGGCATCCCGACGCCCCGCAGGCCATCTCCACCGACGTGTTCGGGACCGCTCCCCGTGAGCTGACCCGGGCCATCACGCTCCGGCAGACCGTGGAGATGGTCAGGACGACCATCGAGGTCATGGAGAGCGCGATCGACGAGGTCGCCGCACCCGGTGACGAGTCCGTGCTGCGTGAGGCCCTGCTCGTGTACGCCCGCGAGATCGCCTTCGCCACCGCCCAGGTCTACGCCCAGGCCGCCGAGGCACGCGGTGCCTGGGACGCCCGGCTGGAGTCGCTCGTCGTGAACGCCGTGCTCAGCGGTGAGGCCGACGAGGGGGCCGTGAGCAGGGCCGCCGCGCTGGGCTGGAACGCTCCCGAGCATGTGTGCGTCCTCCTCGGCACCGCTCCCGACGGTGACTCCGAGCTGACCGTCGAGGCCATCCGGCGGGCCGCCCGGCACGCCAAGCTCCAGGTGCTGACCGGGGTGCTCGGCTCCCGGCTGGTCGTCATCGCGGGCGGCAGCGACAACCCCCTCGCCGTGGCCAAGTCGCTGATCGGGCCCTATGCGGCCGGACCCGTGGTCGCGGGACCCGTCGTACCCGATCTGCTCGCCGCCACCCGGTCCGCGCAGGCCGCCGCCGCCGGGCTCAAAGCGTGTTCCGCCTGGCAGGACGCCCCGCGCCCGGTCCTGGCGGACGACCTGCTTCCGGAACGCGCGATGGCCGGGGATCCCGCTGCGCGCCAGCAGTTGGTGGAGGAGATCTACAGACCACTGGAGGAGGCCGGTTCCGCGCTCCTCGAGACGCTCTCCGTCTACCTCGAACAGGCGTCCAGTCTGGAGGGCGCGGCCCGGATGCTCTTCGTGCATCCCAACACCGTGCGCTACCGGCTTCGACGTGTGACTGACGTCACCGGTTGGTCGCCCTCCGATGTACGTTCGGCGTTCACCCTGCGGATCGCGCTCATCCTGGGGCGTCTGGCCGACGGAGATCCTCAGCCCTAGGCTTTTGTCGGGGGCCCACAAAACCCCTCCATGTTCTTCGTCCCTGTCCCCACGGGCGGCTTGGGCCGCCCTCAAGAGAGAGTGTGAGAGTGCTCGTACTCGTCGCTCCCGGCCAGGGCGCCCAGACGCCCGGCTTCCTGACCCCCTGGCTCGAACTCCCCGGTGCCGCGGACCGCGTCGCCGCGTGGTCCGAGGCAATCGGCCTGGACCTTGCCCACTACGGCACACAGGCCGACGCTGACGCCATCCGTGACACCGCGGTGGCCCAGCCGCTGCTGGTCGCGGCCGGGATCCTGTCCGCCTCGGCACTCGGTGCCATCACCGACATCGCCCCCGGCGCGGTCGCGGGGCACAGTGTCGGTGAGATCACCGCCGCCGCCTTCGCGGGCGTTCTGGACGACACCACCGCCCTCACCCTCGTACGCAAGCGGGGTCTGGCCATGGCCGACGCCGCCGCGATCACCGAGACCGGCATGTCGGCGCTGCTCGGCGGCGACCCCGAGGTCTCGGTCGCGCACCTGGAGAAGCTGGGTCTGACCCCGGCGAACGTCAACGGCGCGGGGCAGATCGTCGCCGCGGGCACGCTGGAGCAGCTCGCGGTCCTGAACGACGACAAGCCCGAGGGCGTCCGCAAGGTCGTCCCGCTCAAGGTCGCCGGCGCCTTCCACACGCACCACATGGCCCCCGCGGTCGACGCGCTCGCCAAGGCCGCCGCCGACCTGACGCCGGCCGATCCGACGGTCACCTACGTCTCCAACAAGGACGGCCAGGCCGTCGCCACCGGCGCCGAGGTGCTGGAGCGACTGGTCGGGCAGGTCGCCAACCCGGTGCGCTGGGACCTGTGCATGGAGACGTTCAAGCAGCTCGGCGCCACCGCGTTCATCGAGGTCTCCCCCGGCGGCACGCTGGTCGGCCTCGCCAAGCGCGCGCTGCCCGGCGTCAAGACGCTGGCACTGAAGACCCCCGAGGACCTCGACGCTGCTCGCGAGCTCATCGCCGAGCACGGTGCCTGAGAAGGAGCACGAGAGCATGTCGAAGATCAAGCCCAGCAAGGGCGCCCCGTACGCGCGCATCCTCGGTGTCGGCGGCTACCGCCCGACCCGGGTCGTGCCGAACGAGGTGATCCTCGAGACGATCGACTCGTCCGACGAGTGGATCCGCTCGCGCTCCGGCATCGAGACCCGGCACTGGGCGAACGCCGAGGAGACCGTCGCCGCGATGTCGATCGAGGCGTCGGGCAAGGCGATCGCCGACGCCGGGATCTCTGCCGAGCAGATCGGCGGCGTGATCGTCTCGACCGTCTCGCACTTCAAGCAGACCCCGGCCGTGGCGACGGAGATCGCCGACAAGCTGGGCACGAACAAGGCCGCCGCCTTCGACATCTCGGCGGGCTGCGCGGGCTTCGGCTACGGCCTCACCCTCGCCAAGGGCATGATCGTCGAGGGCTCGGCGGAGTACGTCCTCGTCATCGGTGTCGAGCGGCTGTCCGACCTGACCGACCTGGAGGACCGCGCCACGGCCTTCCTGTTCGGCGACGGTGCCGGCGCGGTCGTCGTGGGCCCCGCCCAGGAGCCGGCCATCGGCCCCACCGTCTGGGGCTCCGAGGGCGACAAGTCCGAGACGATCAAGCAGACCGTGGCGTGGACCGAGTACGACTCCACGGGCAAGTTCCCTGCGATCACGCAGGAGGGCCAAGCGGTGTTCCGCTGGGCCGTGTTCGAGATGGCGAAGGTCGCCCAGCAGGCGCTGGACGCGGCCGGGATCGCCCCGGACGACCTGGACGTCTTCATTCCCCACCAGGCCAACGAGCGGATCATCGACTCGATGGTGAAGACGCTGAAACTGCCGGAGCACGTCACGGTCGCGCGTGACGTGCGCACCACCGGCAACACCTCGGCCGCCTCGATTCCGCTCGCCATGGAGCGGCTCCTGGCGACCGGCGAGGCGAAGAGCGGCGACACCGCGCTCGTCATCGGATTCGGGGCGGGTCTCGTCTACGCCGCCACTGTCGTTACCCTCCCCTAGGCACTCCGTGCCGGATCGATCGGTCCGGGACGGGAAGCACTGCCAACCCTCTGGATAAGAAAAAGAAGGAGCGCCAAATGGCCGCCACTCAGGAAGAGATCGTCGCCGGTCTTGCCGACATCGTGAACGAGATCGCCGGCATCCCGGTTGAGGACGTCCAGCTGGACAAGTCCTTCACCGACGACCTGGACGTCGACTCGCTGTCCATGGTCGAGGTCGTCGTCGCCGCTGAAGAGCGCTTCGACGTCAAGATCCCGGACGACGACGTCAAGAACCTCAAGACCGTCGGCGACGCGACCGACTACATCCTCAAGCACCAGGCCTGAGTCTCCCGGGCTCCGCCCGGAGCCCTCCAGGCCGGACGTGCCGGCCCCGCCACCCGGCGGTGGCGCCGCTTAATCCTCGTAACGTTGGAGAAAGATTTCCCGTGAGCCCGACCAATCGCACCGTGGTCGTCACCGGTATCGGCGCAACCACACCGCTGGGTGGCGACGCAGCCTCTACTTGGGAGGGTCTGGTCGCCGGCAAGTCTGGCGTCAAGCCCCTGGAGCAGGAGTGGGCCGCCGAGCAGGCGGTCCGCATCGCCGCGCAGATCGCGGTGGAGCCGTCCGAGGTGATTCCCCGGCCGCAGGCCCGCCGTCTTGACCGCTCGGCGCAGTTCGCGCTGATCGCGGCCAAGGAGGCGTGGGCCGACGCGGGCTTCGAGGCCAAGGCCGGCGAGGACGACAAGGTCGACCCCGACCGTCTCGGCGCCGTCATCGCCTCCGGCATCGGTGGTGTGACGACCCTCCTCGACCAGTACGACGTGCTCAAGGAGAAGGGCGTCCGCCGCGTCTCCCCGCACACCGTGCCGATGCTGATGCCCAACGGCCCGTCCGCCAATGTGGGTCTGCTGGTGGGCGCCCGCGCGGGCGTGCACACCCCGGTCTCCGCCTGTGCGTCGGGCGCCGAGGCCATCGGCTACGGCATCGAGATGATCCGTACCGGCCGCGCCGACGTCGTCGTCGCCGGTGGCACGGAGGCGGCGATCCACCCGCTGCCCATCGCCGCGTTCGGCAACATGATGGCGATGTCCAAGAACAACGAGAACCCCGAGGGCGCCTCGCGTCCCTACGACGTCGCCCGGGACGGCTTCGTCCTCGGCGAGGGCGCCGGTGTCGTCGTCCTGGAGTCCGCCGAGCACGCCGCCGCGCGCGGTGCGCGGGTGTACGCCGAGGCGGTGGGGCAGGGTGTCTCCGCCGACGCCCACGACATCGTGCAGCCGGAGCCCGAGGGGCGTGGCATCTCGCGCGCACTCGAGAACCTGCTGGACAGCACCGACTTGGACCCGGCGGAGATCGTGCACGTGAACGCGCACGCGACGTCGACTCCGGCCGGTGACATCGCCGAGCTCAAGGCGCTGCGGAAGGTGTTCGGCGACGACGCCGACCACATGGCCGTGTCCGCCACCAAGTCGATGACCGGTCACCTGCTGGGTGGCGCGGGTGGCGTGGAGACGGTCGCGACGGTGCTCGCCCTGTACCACCGGGTGGCTCCGCCGACCATCAACGTCGAGAACCTCGACCCGGAGGCCGAGGCCAACGCCGACGTCGTCCGCGGCGAGGCCCGCAAGCTGCCCGTGGAGGGCCGTATCGCCGCGCTGAACGACTCGTTCGGGTTCGGTGGGCACAACGTGGTGCTGGCGTTCCGTACGGTCTGAGAGTCGTCTGTACGCAACTGAAGGGCCCCCACCGGTCGGTGGGGGCCCTTCAGTTGTGCGGAGAACTCAGACGACCTGGTGCAGCCAGCGGACCGGGGCGCCCTCACCGGCGTATCTGAAGGGCTCCAGTTCGTCGTCCCAGGGCTTGCCGAGGAGCTTGGCCAGCTCGGCCTCCAGGTCCGTCTCCCCGCGCTGCGAGCGGGTCAGGGCCGCGCGCAGGCGGTCCTCCGGGATCAGGATGTCGCCGTGGATGCCGGTGACGGCGTGGAAGATGCCCAGTTCCGGGGTGCAGCTGTAGCGCTCGCCCTCGGCGGTGGGGCAGGGCTCGGCCGTGACCTCGAAGCGCAGCAGGTGCCAGCCTCTGAGGGCCGACGCGAGCTTGGACGCCGTGCCCACCTCGGCCTTCCAGGAGAACTCCGAGCGCCAGGTGCCCGGTGCGGCCGGCTGCCGGATCCAGTCGAGGTTGACGCGCGTGCCGAGCACCCCGGCGACGGCCCACTCGACGTGCGGGCACAGCGCGCGCGGCGCGGAGTGCACGTACAGAACTCCACGTGTCGTCACCGGGACCTCCGGGCAGAGCGGGACAAGTCTTGCTGGCCGGCATGGCGGCGATGCCGGCCAGCCACGTTGATGGCGAGGCTACCGTGCGGCGGGGCAAGGAGTGTGACGTACCGTCGGTCCCAGTGCCCCGAAACGCCCGCCATTCACCCGGCAGGACGCTAGTACGGGTGTCGATCGTTCCCTCGCGGTCACCGGGAACTCTCATGCGTTGTTATGAGAGGACCATCATTTTCACGAGGGGAACACCACGGATGCGCAAGCAGGGCCCCCGTACACGGGCCGTCGTCGCCGTCCTGACGGCGGCTCTCCTGGGCGTCGCCGGGTGTGATGCGGTGGGGGGCGACTCGGCGGGACCCACCCAGAAGGCCAAACCCTCGCCGAAGCCCACTCCGGCGTGGGACAGCAGCCCGGGTTCGATGGCCGCTGTCGGCGACTCCATCACGCGCGGCTTCGACGCCTGCGGGATCCTGAAGGACTGCCCCGACGTGTCCTGGGCCACCGGCGCCAGCACCCAGGTCGACTCCCTCGCGGTACGGCTGCTGGGGCGGGCGAAGGCGGCCGAGCACAGCTGGAACTACGCGGTGTCCGGGGCGCGGATGGCCGATCTGTCCGGGCAGATGGCACAGGCGGCGGCGCGGACGCCCGCTCTGGTGACGGTGATGGTGGGCGCCAACGACGCCTGCCGGGACTCCACCGCGGCGATGACCTCGGTGTCCGACTTCCGGTCCGGCTTCGAGGACGCGCTGAGCGTGCTGCGCAAGCAGGCGCCCAAGGCGCAGGTGTACGTGGCGAGCGTGCCGAACCTCAAGCGGCTGTGGTCCGAGGGCCGCACCAATCCGCTGGGCAAGCAGGTGTGGAAGCTGGGCGTGTGTCCGTCGATGCTGGCCGACGCGGACGCCCTGGACGCAGCGGCCACCGAGCGGCGGGACACCGTGCAGGAGCGAGTGGAGGCCTACAACTCCGTACTGAAAGAGGTGTGCGCCGAGGACCAGCACTGCCGGTACGACGGAGGCGCGGTGTACGACTACCGGTTCGGCACCGACCAGCTCAGCCACTGGGACTGGTTCCACCCGAGTGTGAACGGACAGGCGCGTCTGGCGGAGATCGCATACCGCAAGGTCAGGTCCGTGACTTAAAGTTCCGCACATGAACGAACTCTTCGCCACACTTTCCGACGGCACCCCGGTTCACCGCTGGACCCTGGAGCGCGCGGGCGTCCGCGTGCGGATCCTGTCGTACGGCGGGATCGTGCAGTCGGTCGAGGTTCCGGACCGGGACGGGCGGACGGCGGACGTGGTGCTGGGGTTCGCCGAGCTGGACGGATATCTGGAGCACTCCGGTCCGTATCTCGGCGCCTTCATCGGGCGGTACGCGAACCGGATCGCGGGCGGCCGCTTCGAGCTCGACGGGCTGACCTACGCGCTCGCCCCCAACAACGCGCCCAACTCCCTGCACGGCGGCGAGCGCGGCTTCGACAAACGGGTGTGGGACATGGAGCCCGCCGGCGAGCACGGGGTGCGGCTGAGCCGGGTCAGCGCGCACGGCGAGGAGGGCTTCCCGGGGCGCCTCGAGGTCTCGGGGACGTACAGCCTGGACGAGTCGGGCGCGCTGCGGATCGCGTACGAGGCGGTCACCGACGCGCCGACCATCGTCAACCTGACCAACCACAGCTACTTCAACCTGGCCGGCTCCGGGAACGCGGGCGGGCACGAACTGCGGATCGACGCCTCGCGGTTCACCCCGGTCGACGCCGATCTGATCCCGACCGGGATCGAGGAGGTCACGGACACCCGCTTCGACTTCCGTGGGACGCGCAAGGTCGGCGCGGGCTACGACCACAACTTCGTGCTCGACAAGGGGATCACCGAACGGGCCGTCGAGGTCGCCGAGTTGTCCGACCCCGCATCCGGCCGGGTGCTGACGGTGGCGACCACCGAGCCGGGGCTCCAGCTGTACACCGCGGACCATCTGCCCGAGCCCTTCGCGCCCGGCGACGGCATCGCGCTGGAGACCCAGCACTTCCCCGACTCCCCGAACCGGCCGGAGTTCCCGAGCACGGTGCTGCGGCCGGGAGAGACCTACCGCTCGGAGACGGTCTACGGATTCACGAGCCGGTAGACACGGACGAGCCCCGGCCCAGGGGTCAGGTCCCGGGCCGGGGCTGCTTGTGTGAGGGCTGTGCCCCCTCGGATCAGACGTTAATCGTCGCGGTGACCCGGCGGTCGCCGATCGAGCGCCCCACCTGAATCTCGTACGAACCCTTCACATACGACCACGATGAGGTCTTCTCGTCCCAGATCTCGAAGGCCCGGCGCGGGATCTCCACGGTGACCTCGACGCTCTCGCCGGGACCGGCCGCGGTCCCCGCGAATCCGGCGAGCCGGCGGGCCGGGCGCTCGGCGTCGGGTCCGGCGGGCGCCAGATAGACCTGGACGACCTCACGGCCCGCGCGGGAACCGGAGTTGCGCAGCCGGACCCGGACGGTGGTGCCCCGGACCTCGACGGACTCGTAGGTCCAGTCGGTGTAGCCGAGGCCGTGACCGAAGGGGTAGGCCGGGGTGCGGCCCTCCTTCTCCCAGGCCGCGTATCCGATGAACACACCTTCCTCGTAAGGGAGTTCGCCACCCTCCGGAGCGACCCGGGTGACCGGGGCGTCGTCCAGGGTGCCCCAGGTGGTGGGGAGGCGGCCGCCGGGCTCGTGGACGCCGGTCAGCACGTCGGCGAGGGCCGCGCCCCCTTCCTGGCCGGGGAACCAGCCGAGCAGGACGGCGGCGACGTCCTCGCGCCACGGCAGCTCCACCGGGGAGCCGGAGTTGACGACC
Organism: Streptomyces doebereineriae; assembly: GCF_031845645.1. Taxonomy (NCBI): domain Bacteria; kingdom Bacillati; phylum Actinomycetota; class Actinomycetes; order Kitasatosporales; family Streptomycetaceae; genus Streptomyces; species Streptomyces doebereineriae. The sequence goes on along the minus strand of NZ_JAVREZ010000023.1, from coordinate 39,400 downwards.
ACGACGGTGTTCGGGTTGGCGGCGGCGACCGCGCGGACCAGCTCGTCCTGGCGGCCCGGCAGCGCGAGGTCCTTCCGGTCGTAGCCTTCGGACTCGACGCGCTCGGTGGTGGCGACCACGACGACGGCCGTGTCGGCGTTCCGCGCCGCCTCGACGGCCTCGGCGATCAGTTCGTCGGGGTCGCGCCGCGGGTCCTGGTGGGCGAGGGAGAACGTGATGACCTTCATCGGGACCTCTTCGGGGAGGACGACGACGTAGGTGAGGGAGACCTCGACCGGCTCGCCCGCGGTCAGTTCGACCTCGGCGCGGGGCTCGGGGGCGCCGAAGAAGGTGACGAAGGGGTCGTCCGTGTCGGTGCGCTGGACGTCGTCGTAGTACGTCGTGCCGTCGACGACCAGCTTGAAGGCGCCTAGTCCCTTGATGCCGAAGGTGTGGGTACCGCTCTCGCGCGGGGTGAAGGAGCCCTTCAACTCGACGGTGTGCAGCCGGTCGTGGGTGACTCCCTCGGGGAGGTCCGAACCCATCCACTGGATCTGGCCGCTGGGCACAGAGGCCGCGCCGATGACCTCGCCGTCCGTGTCCCGGCAGACCGCTTCGAGGCTGAACCCCTGGTCGGCGGCGGCGAGTTCGGTGTTGGGGTCGGCGCCGACGGCGTAGCTGAGGGTGCCCTCGGGGAGGGCGGTGGTGAGGCCGTCGAGCGGGGAGACGATCCGGTCCGGGAAGACGGTGGCGGAGCCGCCGCCGAGGACACGGGCGTCGCGGGCGGCGGCGCCGATGAGGGCGACCGTGCCGGCCTTCAGCGGGAGCGCGCCCTGGTTGCGGACCAGCACGAAGGAGCGGCGGGCGATCTCGCGGGCCAGTTCGATGCCGTCGACGGTCTCCGGAAGCTCGGTGACGACGGGTTCGGCACCGTCCAGGATGCCGACGCGGGCGGCGAGCCGCAGCACATTGCGTACGGCCGTGTCGACCGCGCTCTCCTCGACCTCCCCGTCCCGCACGGCCTGGGCGAGGGCCTCGCCGTAGACGGTCGTCGGACCGGGCATGGCGACGTCGAGGCCGCCCTCGATGGCGGCCTTGGTGGAGCGGGCGGCCATCCAGTCGGAGACGTTGTAGCCGTCGAAGCCCCATTCGCCGCGCAGGACTTCGTTGACCAGGTGGTGGTGCTCGGTCATCGTCGTGCCGTTGACCGTGTTGTAGGCGGTCATGATGCCCCATGGGTGGGCGTTCTCGACGATGAGCTCGAAGGGAGCCAGGTACAGCTCGCGCAGGGCGCGTTCGGAGACCAGATTGTTCACCGTGAAGCGGTCGGTCTCGGCGTCGTTGGCGACGAAGTGCTTGACGGTGGTGCCGACACCGCCCTCCTGTACGCCGGTGACGTACCCGGCGCCGATCCGTCCGGTCAGATACGGGTCCTCGCTGTAGGCCTCGAAGTGGCGGCCGCCGAGCGGGGAGCGGTGGAGGTTGACGGTGGGGGCGAGGAGGACGTGGACGCCCTTGCGGCGGGCCTCCTGGGCGAGCATCACGCCTGCGCGGCGGGCGAGTTCCGGGTCCCAGCCGGCGGCCAGCGCGGTCGGGGAGGGCAGGGCGATCGACGGGTCGTCGGCGCTCCAGCGCACGCCCCGGACACCGATCGGACCGTCCGACATGACGAGGGAGTCCAGGCCGATCTCGGGGAGTGCGGGCAGGGTCCACATGTCCTGGCCTGACAGGAGCCTTGCCTTGGCATCGAGGTCGAGCCCGGCCAGCGCCGCCTCGACGGCCGCTTCGCGGGCCTGGTCGGCGGGAGTGGGTGCCGCCATGACGGTGCCTCCTCGTTGAAGTTCCGTGCGGGTCCTCTCATCGTGCATCGATTACCTGGTAAGCGGTAGGTTTCGTTATGTTGCTGTTATATTCGGGTTCTCGGGATGTCGTACGGTGACGCCATGAACGCCAGGACCAGAAGCGAGGAGCGCCGGGCCGAGATCGTCCGGGCGGCCCTTGAGGTCATCGCCGAGCGCGGCTACCGGGGCGCGAGCCTGGCCGCGGTGGCCGAACGGGTCGGGCTGACCCAGCAGGGGCTGCTGCACCACTTCCCGACGAAGGACGCGCTGCTGGTCGCGGTGCTGGAGGAGCGGGACAAGTGGGACGCGGTGCCGAACGGCAGCTGGCGGGTCGACCTGCTCGCCTCGCTCGTCGAGTACAACGCGATGCGGCCGGGGATCATCCAGACCTTCTCGGCGCTGCTCGGCGAGAGCGTGACGGAAGGGCATCCGGCACGGCAGTACTTCACCGACCGCTACACCCGGGTGCGCGCGTCGATGACGGTGGCCCTGCGCGCCGAGTACGGCGACCGGCTCCCCAACGGGCTGAGCCCCGAACGCACCGCGCCGCTGCTGGTCGCGGTCATGGACGGCCTGCAGTACCAGTGGCTGCTGGACCCCGAGTCGGTGGACATGCCCGGAGCGTTCCGGGACTTTCTGCGACTGCTGGGCGAGACGGCGGAGTGAGGGTCACTGACTCCAGGCGACGGCAAGTGTCTTGCTCACCACGCAGACGACGCCGAAGGCGAACGCCCAGACCTGGGCTCCGGCGGCGAACAGGGCGAGCGCGCCCGCCCCGAACCAGAACACCTCGAAGCCGACGCGACCGGCGCCCCTCGCCTTGTACTTCGCGCGCGGTGAGCCGAGCAGCGCCCACAGCGCGACGAGTACGGCGGGTGCGGCGAGGCCGAGCAGCCAGGACGCGCCGACGTCCTGGGTGAAACCCCAGTACGCGGCACCCGCCAGGGCGCCGAGCTCGATGAGGAAGAGAACACCCGAGTTGGCTGCCTTCATGGGCGGCAGTATCACCCGGCCCCCGGCACCGCCGCCACGATTTCGATCTCGATCCGCGCCTCCGGCCGGAAGAGCCGGGACACCTCGAAGGTCATGCTGGTGGGCGGGGTGCCGGTGAGGAACTCCCTTCGTACGGCGCCGTACTGCTCCAGTTCCGTGATGTCCGTGAGGTAGGTGCGGATGTTGATCACCTCGGCCAGGCTCGCCCCGTGCGCCTCCAGCAGCGCGGCGAGGGTCTCGAAGACGCCCCGGGACTGCTCGGCGAGCGTGGCACCCTCGGCGATCTGGCCGGAGACGAACAACAGGGCGCTGCCGTCGGCCTGTTCGACGCGGGCGACCTGGGAGTAGTAGGGGCTCAGCGGCTGGGGTGCGCCGGCGGGGTTGTCGAGGGTGATCTGCATGCCGTCGACGCTAGGTCCGCGCTTGCGATGCGACAAGCGAATGTCCAGCATGGCTGCCATGCCGAATCCGCATCGCACCGCTCTTCCTCCCGACCTCGCCACCGTCTGGCTGCGGGTCTTCCTGGAGGTCGCCCGGCACGAGTCGTTCACCGTGGCCGCGCGCACCCTGGGCTGGACGCAGTCGGCGGTGTCCCGGCAGATCTCCTCGCTGGAGGCGGCGCTGGGCGGGGCGCCGCTGTTCGACCGGCTGCCGCGGGGCGTGCGGCTGACGGAGGCCGGGAGGGTGCTCGTGCCGCACGCGCGGACCGTCACCGGGGCGCTGCACGCGGCCGCGCGCGAACTGGCCGCGCTGCGTGAAGTGGCGGGCGGACGGCTGCGGTTCGGGGCGTTCCCGACGGCGGACGCGGCGCTGATCCCGCATGCCCTCGGCGCCTTTCGCACCCGCCATCCCGGTGTGCGGGTGTCCCGCGAGGAGGGGCTCACGCCGTCACTCCTCGACCGGCTCACCGAGGGGCGGCTGGATCTCGCGGTCGTCTCCACGACGGGCGGCGCACCGCTGTCGGCGTACGAACTGCGCCATCTTCTCGACGAGTCGCTGTACGTCGCCGTCCCGGCCGCACATCCGCTGGTGGGTGAGGGCGGCGGCCCGGTGCGGCTCGGGCGGCTCGCGGACGCCGACTGGATCTCCGGGAGCCCACGCCCCGAGGGGACGCTTCTCGACGCCGCTCTGCGGCAGGGCTTCCGGCCACGGATCGCGCATGTCGTCGGCGAGTGGACCGCCAAGCAGGGGTACGTCGCTGCGGGGCTCGGCGTGACGCTGGTCCCGGCGCTCGCCGCGGAGTCCGTACGGCCGGACGTCGTGCTGCTGCCGGTGCTCGACGAGGGGGCTCCGGCGCGGGCGGTGTACGCGGCGGTGCTGCGGGGGCGGTCGCCTTCGCCGGCCGTGGAGGCGTTCGTCGGGGCGCTGCGGGAGGCGGTGGGGCGGATTCCCGGTACGTCGGCCCCCATGGCGTAGACCACTTCTGTCACGCGATACTGCCGTCGTCCGGAACCACTCGCGCCCCACAGCGAAACGGAAGGACCTGAACTCCCTTGACATCCCTACGTGTTCGGATCGGCATCCTCGGACTGGTCCTGCTGGCGGGGTCGGCGGCCCCCGCGAGCCCGGCGGCGGCAGCGGCCGCGCCCGCACCCACGGTGGAGGAGCAGCGGCTCGACCGGGCCGTGCCGCGGGAGATCCTCGAACGGTCCGGATTCGACGCCGTGCCGCTCCGCTTCACGCGGGCGCTCGGAACGGCGCGTTCCTACGCGGAGGCGCGGAAGGTCGTCGTACGGCAGGGGTCCGCGCTGTGGCAGCGGGCCGTCGACCGGGCGCAGGGGCGGGGGCCGGCCGGTGGGGATCTGAGCCGGGACGACGATCGTCCGCTGTACTGGGCGCGGTTGGCGATGACCCGTGAAGTGCGGGCCTGGGAGCCGTCTTTCGGGCTCTCCGAGGCACAACGCGCCGCTCTGTTGGATGAGTTGGAGCGGACCTCGCGGGGGCAGACCGCTGTGCGGTATCCGGGCGGGGACCGGTTGAAGCGGGTTCTTGTGACCGGGTTCGATCCGTTCACGCTGGATCGGGACATACGGATCTCGAATCCGTCCGGGGCCAGTGCGCTCGCGCTCGACGGGACGGTGATCGAGACGGCGGAGGGGCCTGCGCGGGTGGAGACCGTCGTCTTTCCCGTGCGGTGGCAGGACTTCACGGACCGGACCGTGGAGCGGGCGCTGCGGCCGTATCTGAAGAAGGTGGACCTCTTCACGACCGTGAGTCAGGGGCGGGTGGGGCGGTTCGACGTCGAGCGGACCAACGGGGCCTGGCGGGGCGGCTTTCCGGACAACGACAACGTCGGGGTGACGGGGGTGGTGCCGGTTGCGGATCCGGCCTCGCAACCGCAGTGGACGACGGCGACGCTGCCGTACAAGGCGATCGTGGACGCGGACACCGGGCGTTTTCCCGTCTACGACAACACGAGCGTGACCGAGATCCCGGTGGGCGGGACCGTGCCTGTCGTACGGGCGGACGGGCCGACCGAAGGGTCCGCGGCGCGGGCCGGGGGCGGCGGGAACTACCTCTCCAACGAGATCGCCTACCGCGTCACGCTGCTGCGGGACCGGCTCGGACTGCACGACGTGCTGCCGGGAGGGCATGTGCACACGCCTGTCCTGGAGTTCGGGACCGGGAACACGGATCCCGCGACGGGGGCGGTGACCGATCCGGGGTTCGTGCAGAACCGGCTGGACATCATCGCGCAGGTGCGGGCGATTCTGGTGGTGGCGGTGGAGAAGGCCACTTGAGGTAGGTCGCCGTCTCGGTGAAATCCAGGCGGCGGTAGAAGTCGGCGGCTCTGCGCGTCGGGACGGTGATCTCCACGTCCTGGGCGTGCCGTGCGCGGTCCTGCATGGCCCGGACGAGCCGGGAGCCCGTACCGCGGCCGCGCAGGGGCGTGTCCACGGCGAGTTCGAGGAGTTCGAGGACCGTGCCGCCCGCGAAGAGGGTCGGCATCCGGGCCGCGTAGGCGTAGCCGATCACCTGGGTGGTCCGCTCCGCCACCAGGAACTCGGCGCGGCCCTCGGCGGCGGCGCGCAGGACCTCGGGAAAGGTGACGGTCGTGAAGCGGTCGGGGTCGGGGCGGTAGGTGGTCGCGAAGTCGGCGAGGAGGCGGAAGACGGCGTCCGCGTCCGAGGCGGTAGCCGGGCGGACCGTCGGCTCAGGTGGCGAGCCCATCGGACACCGTCTCCTCGTCCGACTCGTCCTCCCCGTCCCGGGTCTCCTCCCCCAGCAGTTCCCGTGCCATCAGCGTCGCCCCCGCCACCGCGCCCGGCATCAGGAACACCGCGACGAAGGGGACCACGAAGGCCAGGGCGAGGGGGGTGCCGAAGCCCCAGATGAGGGTTTTGCGGGAGCGGAGGAGGGTGAGGCGGGCCCGGAGGTCGACGCCTCGGCGCTGGAGGGCCACCGCGGTGAGCTCCTCGGTGAGGAAGAAGCCCGTCACGAAGAAGCCGAGCACCGGGATCAGGGTCTGGCCGACCACGGGGATGAAGCCCAGGGCGAAGAGCAGGACCGCCCACAGGACGGCCCGGACGACGATGCGGAGGCTGTCCCTCGCCGAGATCCACAGCTCGCGCCAGAGCGGGAGGCCGGACTCGGGTGCCGTGCCGTCCGGGGAGACGTCCCGGTCGACCTTCTCGGAGAGGTTCTCGTAGAAGGGCTGGCCTATCAGGAGGGTGACCGCCGTGAAGGTCAGGACCGAGAGGAGGAGGGCGAGCGCGAACAGGACCACCGTGAGGAAGCCCCGGAACAGGCCCTGCCACGGGCTCGACCAGTCGTCGGCGAACGGTGTCGCCCAGGACACGAAGTCCTCGCCCCAGGTGGCCAGGGCGACCAGTGCCGCCACATACAGCACCAGGGTGATCAGGCCCGGGATCAGGCCGAAACCGTACTGCTTGCCGTGCCGGGCCACCCACCGCTGGCCCTTCAGGAGATAGTGGAAGCCCGCCCCGAGATCACGCATGTCCCGAACCCTATCGGGTGCCCGTCAGGCCGGGGAGACGGCCACCACCACCCCCTGTTCCGCCGCCGGGGACACCGCCGCCGACACCCTGACCGCCACCGCCCGTGCCACGCTGCCCGCGTGGGAGGCCGCGGCCATCAGCGCGGGCTGGAGCCGCTCCAGGCCGGACACGAACAGTTCCTCACCGGCGATCAGCACCGGCCGGGCCGCCTTCGCCGCGGCCGCCGCCGCGTCGGTGAGGTCGGCGAGGGGCGGGAGGGTCGCCCGTACGGCCCCCGCACCGGCGGCCGCCGCGCGTTCGGCCAGGGTCATCTGCAAGGGCAGCAGCGGGGCCAGCGCCGCCGTCAACGCATCGGCGATCCGCCGGAGTTCGGGGGTCGAGTCGCGCAGGATTCCGGTCGCCGCGCGGATCAGGGGGGTCAGGGCCAGGAGTGTCCCCGCGGCCAGGCCCGCCGCCGCGGGGAGCAACGGAGAGGTCGCCTCGACCAGTTCGCCCAGCGCGGTCGCGAACTCCTCCACCGCCGGCTCCACCGCGTCCAGGACGGGCAGCAGACTGTCGCCCAGCGCCGCCAGCAGCGCACGCGCCGGTTCGCTGACCGGGTGCACGGCCAGCGGGGCGCCGGTGGTGCCGAGCCGGGTGAGGGTGTCGACGATCCGGTAGAACGCCTCCTGCGCCTGCGGGGACGCGCTCGCCTCGGCCAGTTCCGCCGTCGTCTCGCGCAGGACGCGCAGCACCTCCGGGCCCGAACCGTCCCGGGGATCGAAGGTGTTGATCGCGATCCTGGTGATGTTCTGGGCCGTGTCCAGGAGCTGGCCGGTGATGTCGGTGGTGTTCCGTGCCATGCGCAGTACTTCGTCCCTGCTGGGGAGCGAAGGGATCGTCGCCATGGGCCTCTCCTGTGGACTCGCTCGCCGCCCGCTTCCGCCGCTCTCAGCATGCCCCGTCCGCGCACCCGAGTTGCGCCATCCGTGGCATCCGCGCCACGAACTCCCTCTTGTTGCGGTTGAGTCGAACAGGTACATCTCGCCGTACCGATCTCAGGAAGACCCTCAGGAGGTACGCGTGCACACCACGAGAACCGTTCCTGCGAGACCTGTCCTGCTCATCGTCCTCACCGGCTCGCTGCTGCTCACCCCGAACAGCGCGAGCGCCGACCCCGAGCCCCCCACCCGCGAGAGCGCCGGCGACCACGGCGTGGCCCGGGCCCCGGAGAGCGCCACCCGGCGGGCGCTCACCGCCCCTACGACCGGCTTCACGGACACCACGCGCGGCTATCCCCGCGAGCAGGTCCTCACCCCCGATCCGGTGAACCCGGCGGACAAGTCGGTCAAGCTGGGCCTCACCCCGTACCACGCGATCGCCCCGAGACTGAACGCCCTCCAGGGGCTGGGCGACCGGGTGAGCGTCGAGGTGGCCGGGCGTTCGGCGGGCGGGCACCGGCTCTACCTGGTCACCGTGACCGCTCCGGAGACCACCGCCCATGCCCGCGCCCAGGAGCGGATGCGCGAGCTGATCGAGAACGCGCCCGCGAGCGCCGCCAAGTCCGCGGAGATCAGGGCCGGTTACAAGGCACCCGTCTTCTTCAACAACAACATCCACGGCAACGAGTGGGAGGGCACGGACGCCTCCCTGAAGATCATCGAACAGCTCGCGACCGCGGAGGACACCCGCACGAAGAGCCTTCTCGCGCACTCCCGCCTGTACTTCAACATCACCGCGAACCCCGACGGCCGTATCGCCGGAACCCGCGCGAACGCGGGCGGCTTCGACCTGAACCGGGACTTCGTGACCGCCTCGCAGCCCGAGGTGCGGGCGATGCGGCAGATCGAGATCGACAAGCAGCCGGCCGTGATGCTCGACCTGCACGGGTACGTCAACGGCACGCTCATCGAGCCCACCACTCCCCCGCACGGCGAGAACTACGAGTACGACCTCTTCTTGAAGAACACCTACGCAAACGCCCTCGGCATGGAGACCGCCGTCAACGGCCTCGGCTACACACCCGCGAAGGACGGTGTCGAGCCCGCGCAGATCCCCTTCCGGGACCAGGAGGAGGGCTGGGACGACTGGCCGCCGATCTTCACCCCGCAGTACGCGGCCTTCCACGGCACGGTCGCCGCGCACACGGTCGAGATCCCGCTGGCCGTCAACAACTCCCTCTATGAGAGCCTGCCCGTCGCCGAGCTGCGGCGCCGGTCCGCGATCAACACGGCGGTGGCGGGCGCGGCCATCAGGGCGACGCTCGACTTCGTGCAGGAGAAGCGCACGTCGCTGATCGCCGACCAGATCGAGGTCTTCCGGCGCGGGGCGGCGGGGGCCGCACAGGTGCCGGTGTCCGAGGAGACGGTCCCCGGGGTGCCGGGTATCGGGCCCGAGGACGTGTACACCACCGACTTCCCCCGCGCGTACGTGATTCCCTCGGGCTCGACGGCCGCCGCCCGGCTCGTCGACCACCTCCTCGCCAACGACGTCCGCGTCAGCCGCGCGAGCCGTGACGTCCGGCTCGGAGGACGGACGTATCCGAAGGGCTCGTACGTCGTCGACATGCGCCAGCCGAAGCGGGGTCTGGCGAACGTGCTGCTCGCGGACGGCCGGGACATCAGCGACAAGGTCTCGGTGATGTACGACATCTCGGGCTGGAGCCTGGGCCGGCTGTGGGGCGCGACGGTCACGCCGGTGACGTCGGGGAGCCTCGCCGGTGCGCCGCTGAGGCGCGTCGAGGCCGCCGCGCACGTCGGTCACGTCGCCCCGCGCGGCGATCTGCGGCTGCGGCTGACCGACCCGCAGGAGATCGCGGCGCTCAACTCGCTGCTCCGGCAGGGAGTTCCGGTACGGAGGGCCGCCGACGGCAGTGCGATCGTGCCCGGGTCGGCGCGGAACCGTGCCGCCGAAGCCGCTCGCACCTACGACGTCGTCCTCGACGCGACCCGGCAGACCGGCACGGCCGCACTGCACCGCACCCGCGTGGCCGCCGCCGTGACCCCCGGCGAGCTGTTCGCGCTGCGGGAGATGAACTTCGAGGTCACCCCGGTCTCGACGGCCGTCCTGAACGCCGGTTTCGACTGGTCGTCGGTGGACGTGCTGTTCGTGTCGGCGGGGCTGGACCGAGACGCCCTCACCACCGGTGCCCGCACGGCCCTGGACGCGTTCCTGGGCGCCGGGCACGGGCTCGTCGGCCGTGGGGTCGCCGGGGCCGAACTGAGCGCGGCCACGGGGCTGCTGGCCGCGAAGCCGGTGGAGGGCAACGGGGACGCCAACGGCGTGGTGCGCGTGGTGAATTCGGGTCCGGTGACGGCCGGGGCCCCGGGCTCCCCCGATCACGGGTTCGTCTACGCGCCGGTCTGGTTCACCGATCTCGGGCCGGGGGTGCGGGTGGAACAGTCGTACGCCACCGGCAGTCCGCTGGTCTCCGGGCACTGGCGGCCCTTGCCGGACGGGTCCGGCGGGCCCGCCGCCGCGGCCGGGCAGGCCTCGGTCGTCAGCGGCCGAAGGGCCGTCCTGTTCGGCACCGAGCCTCTCTTCAGGGATCACCCGAAGGGGGAGTTCGCCCAGGTCGGGCGGGCATTGTTCACCATGGCACACGCGAGCAGCGGCTGAGGTTGAGGAGAGCGGATGACGCAGGAGATCCACGGCACCGTCGCGGACGGCTTCGAGGCGGTGCGCGAGCAGTTCGCCGCTTTCGTGGCGGGCGAACGGCCCGACTACGAGGGGCAGTTGAGCGCGTATGTGCACGGTCGGCGGGTCGTCGACCTGTGGGCGGGCGAGGGCGTCGAGCCGGACTCCCTCTACGGCGTGTTCTCGTCGACCAAGGGTGCCGCCCATCTGGTGGCCGCGCTCCTGGTTCAGGAGGGCACGCTGGAGCTGGACCGCAAAGTGACCTACTACTGGCCGGAGTTCGGGGCCGAGGGCAAGGGCCAGCTGACCCTGCGCGATCTGCTGGCGCACCGGGCCGGGGTGATCGGGCTGGACGCCGGGTTCAGCGCGCAGGAGCTGACGGACGACCGGGCGGTGGCGGAACGGCTCGCGGACCAGAAGCCGTTCTGGCGCCCCGGCACGGCCTTCGGGTATCACGCGCTGGTGATCGGGGCGCTCAGCGGTGAGATCGTGCGCCGGGCGACGGGCCGTTCGCTCCAGGAGGTGTACGAGGAGCGGATCCGGGCGCCGTACGGGCTGGACTTCCACCTGGGGCTGCCCGAGGCGCTGGAACCCCGTTACCGCTCGGTGCAGCCGATGGCCCCGACCGCCGAGCAGCAGGCCCTGCTGGACGCGGCGCCGACAGGTCCGCACACCCTGGCCGCGATCGCCTTCAACCTGCAGGTGCCGGATCCGGGTGACCTGGCGGGCTACGCCAACTCCCGTGCCGTACGGGCGAAGGGGCCGGCGTCGGCGGGCGGAGTGGCGGCCGCGCGCGGGCTGGCCGGGATGTACGCGGCGGCGATCAGCGAAGTGGCCGGCCGGCCGCCCCTGCTGAAGCCGGACACCATCGCCGAGGTGGGCCAGATCCAGTCGATCGGCTACGACCTGGTGGCCCGTGCCCACAAGTCCTACGGTCTGGGCTTCCAGGCCACGGCCGACATGTGGCACCCCTTCCTCGGTGCCGGCGCCTTCGGCCACAGCGGCGCCGGCGGCTCCCAGGCCTTCGCCGATCCCCGCAGCGGCCTGGCCTACGGCTACACCCGGCGCCGGATGGCGTTCCCGGGAGGCGCGGCGCCGGAGAACGAGCGGTTCGTGCGGGCCGTACACCGGGCGGCTCTTGCCGTATGACCCGCAGGGCATGAGCGGAGGCGGCACCCCACGTCCAGGAGTACCGCCTCCGCCCTGTACGACCAACGAGCTCCGTCAGGCGAGCGTCACGGAGATGTTCCCGCGGGTCGCCTTCGAGTACGGGCAGACCTGGTGGGCCTTCTCAAGGAGGGCCCGGGCCGTGGCCGCGTCGAGGTTCGGGAGGGTCGCCGCGATCTCGACGATCAGCCCGAAGCCGTCGGCGTTCCTGCCGATGCCGACCTTCGCGGTGACCGTCGAGCCGGAGATGTCGGCCTTCTCCTGGCGGGCGACGACGCCGAGGGCGCCCTGGAAGCAGGCGCTGTACCCGGCGGCGAAGAGCTGCTCCGGGTTGGTGCCGCTGCCGCTGCCGCCCATCTCCTTGGGCGGGTCGACGACCACGTCGAGCCTGCCGTCGTCGGTGGCGACACGGCCGTCGCGGCCGTTCTCGGCGGTGGCGACGGCCGTGTAGAGGACATCGGTCTGCTGGATGGACATGCGGTTGTCTTCCTCCTCGGTCCACCGCGACTCGCGCCCACGATCGACGGCGGGATTCGGAAAGAAGTTACCGCATGCCGGAAACCCAGCACAGGGCTACAGCTTGACGATCATCTTTCCGGTGTTGTCGCCGCGCAGGACCCCGAGGAACGCCTCCAGGTTGTTCTCGATGCCCTCGACGACCGTCTCGCGGTACTTGAGCTCCCCGGACGCCACCCACGGGCCGACCTCGGAGACGAACTCCGGCTGGAGGTCGTAGTGGTCGCCGACCAGGAAGCCCTCGATACGGCCGCGGGTCTGGATCAGACGGGCGAGGTTGCGCGGACCGGGGGCGGCCTCGGTGTTGTTGTAGACGGAGATCATGCCGCAGACCGCGATCCGGCCGCCCTGGTTGAGGGAGCCGATGGCGGCCTCCAGGTGGTCGCCGCCGACGTTGTCGAAGTAGATGTCGACGCCGTCCGGGGCCGCCTCGCGCAGCTGGTCGCTGACCTTGCCGCTCTTGTAGTTGAAGGCCGCGTCGAAGCCGTACTCCTCGACGAGCAGCTTGACCTTCTCGTCCGAGCCGGCGGAGCCGATGACCCGGGAGGCGCCCTTGAGCTTGGCGATCTGGCCGACCTGGCTGCCGACGGCACCCGCGGCGCCGGAGACGAAGACCGAGTCGCCCTCCTTGAAGGAGGCGGTGCGCAGGAGGCCGGCGTAGGCGGTGAGGCCGGTCATGCCGAGGACGCCGAGGTACGTCGACAGGGGCGCGGCGTCCGCGTCCACCTTGACGGCGCTCTCGGCGCGTACGACCGCGTACTCGCGCCAGCCGAAGAAGTGCAGCAGGTGGTCGCCCACGGCGATGCCCTCGGCGTTGGACTCCACGACCTCGCCGACCGCGCCGCCCTGCATCACCTTGCCGAGCTCGAAGGGCGCGGTGTACGACTTCGCGGCGCTCATGCGGCCGCGCATGTACGGGTCGACGGAGAGGTACTTGTTCCGGACCAGCACCTGGCCCGCACCGGGGGTCGGGACCTCGGCTTCGACCAGGGCGAAGTCCTCCGGCTTGGGCCAGCCGACCGGGCGGGAGAGGAGGTGCCATTCGCGGTTGATCATGATGCCTGGACCTTTCCATTTACTTCAGTACCTGAAACAACCATGCCTCTGAATATTTCAGGTTGTCAAGTAAAGGGGTACCCTGGATCCCATGCCCACACCTCACAAAACCCGGCCCGACGCGCTGACCATGGAAGTCGTGGAGCTCATCGGGGACGTGGTGGCCCGCTTCTACTCGGACTACGAGGACGCGGCCGCCGAGCACCTCCTCACCGGGGCGCAGGCGCGGCTTTTGAGTCTGCTGTCCCTCGAGCCGCTGCCCATGCGCAAGCTGGCCCAGAAACTGAAGTGCGAGCCGTCGAACGTCACCGGGATAGTGGACCGTCTTGAGACACGCGGGCTGGTGGAGCGGCGGCCCGATCCCGCGGACCGGCGCGTCAAGGTGGCGGCGGCGACGGAGGCGGGGGTCCAGGTGGCCCGGGAGCTGCGGGAGGGGCTGCGGTTCGCGCGGGAGCCGCTGGCCGGGCTGTCCCAGGGGGAGCGGGAGTCACTGCGGGATCTGTTGCAGCGGATGCGGGACGCGTAGGCGCCGGATGCGGTGCCGTGGGTGCGGTCACGTACGTCCGGCTGCACTCCTTCGCTTCACATGAGCGAAGGGGTCTACGTGCACCACCACAGGAAACGTTCGCAGTCCGTCGGGGACGGGTCCGGGCTCGGGGCCGCGGTGGTGGGGGTGGCGGTGGGGGCCGAGCCGCCGCTCGTGGACGTGGCTGTCGCGGTAGGGGTCGACACACCGGAAGCCTTGGTGGGCGCCGACTGGGCGTCGGGGCTCTTGCTCGCGTCGGCGTCCTCGCTCTTGGAGGCGGAGGGCGACGGGGACTTGGAGACCTTCGGGGAGGGTGATCCCGAAGAAACGGTTCCGCTGGAGTCGGCCGCCGTCGACGCCGACTCGCTCGCCTCCGGGGAGGCGCCGCCCTCGGCCGACTCCCCGCCCGCCGCGGCCGGCTTGGGGGAAGACCCCGGGGCGTCCATGCCCAACTCCGCGAGACTCAGACCGCCGGCCGCGAGCACGAACCCGGCGGCAACCAGCAGGGTCCTGCGGCGGCGCCTGCGGTGGGCCGCGGCTTTGCGATCGCGACGGCTGGCTCCGCCGGTGGGGTCGTCGGGGTCGTCCTCGTCGTACTCGTCGGCGTGGGCGTCCTCGGGTTCCGTGGAGGGGGCGGGACCGCCGGCACTCTCCGCACTACGGCCACGCGCGCGCCGCCGCGATGCCCGGCCACCGGTCGGTTCCGGGTCGCGGCTCTCGTCGGCGGGGCCGCTGCTCACGTCGGCATCCGAGCCGGCGTCTCCCCCGAGACCGGGGCCGGGACCGGTGTCGGCCCCGATCTCCGACGACCCACCACCCGCCCGGTCATCCGCACGAGGGGCGGCCCCGCGACCGTCCCCGCCGTATGCCACGCCAGCCTGGGCGTCGCCGCCATACCCCGCACCGCCCCGGTCACCCGAGCCGAAAGAGGTGGGGCCGTACCCGTCCCCGCCATACCCCGCCCCACTCTCGCCACCCGGGCCGTAGAAGGTGAGGCCGTGCCCGTCTCCGCCGTACGAAGAAGCCGCACCCGTCCCGGTGGCGGTGCCGTATGCCGCAGCCGCCCCCTGGTCGCCGCCCGGGCCGTACGCCCCGGCCATCCCCTGGCCGCCGTACACACCCGTCGCGCCCGCGTCCCCGTGGCCGCCGAACCCTCCGGCCGTCGCCTCATAACCCGCGTACGCGCCCGCGCGGGAAGGGCCGCCGTACTGCTCCTCGGCTCCGTACGCCGAAGGCTCCTGCGGGCGGCCCTGGGCCGGTACGCGGGGGGCGTACGCGCGTAGCTCTTCGATCGAGGTGCCGCACCCCGGGCAGGCGAGGGCGCCGTTGAGGTGCCGTCGGCACGGGAGGCAGAAGTCCATGACGCGGGAAGATTAAGTTCCCAACCGGTAGCGTTCCTAGAGCCAGCTGTGAAGGTTGTGTGGGGAACCGGCCGTTCCGGTGCGGCGGTTCGAGGACGTTCCACTCCCATCGCATCGAAACCGACATCGCCGGTTCCCCGTCGGCTCAGGCTTTCTTACGGGTCGTCATCACCCGCTGGATCAGGATGAACGCGCAGAGCAGCACACCGGTGGCGATCTTCGTCCACCACGAGCTGAGTGTGCCCTCGAACTGGATGATGCTCTTGATCAGGCCGAGGACGAGGACGCCGAAGAGGGTGCCCAGGACGTAGCCGGAGCCGCCCGTCAGCAGGGTGCCGCCGATGACCACCGCGGCGATCGCGTCGAGTTCCATGCCCACGGCGTGCAGCGGGTCACCGGACTGGATGTAGAGCATGAAGAGCAGGCCGGCCAGCGCGGAGCAGAAGCCGCTCATCGTGTAGACCGCGATCTTCGTGCCGCCCAGCGGGAGGCCCATCAGCAGGGCCGACTGCTCGTTGCCGCCGATGGCGTACACCCGGCGTCCGAAACGCGTGTAGTGGAGGATGTAGAAGGCCGCGGCCAGGACGACCAGAGCCACGACGGCGCCGATCGACAAGTCCCCCACACCCAGCGGCACCCGCGTCTGCGCAAGGCTGCTCACCTCGGAGTCGTCGATGGCGATCGACTCCTTGCTGATGACCAGGCACAGGCCCCGGAAGAGGAAGAGACCGGCAAGCGTCACGATGAACGGCTGGATCTCGAAGTTGTGGATCACATAGCCCATGAGGAAGCCGCCGAACGCTCCCACAGCCAAGGATATGGGGATCACCAGGAGCAGGGGCAGGCCCACGTCCTGTACCAGCCACGCCGTGAGCATCGTCGTGAAGCCGATCACCGAGCCCACCGACAGGTCGATGCCGCCCGACATGATGACGAAGGTGGCCCCGACGGCGGCGACCAGCAGATAGCCGTTGTCGATGAACAGGTTGAGGAACACCTGCGAGTCGCCGAAGCCGTAGTTCTGGTAGCGGCTGAGGCCGACGATGTACATCACGAGGAACAGGCCGGCCGTGACCAGGACGGGCAGCCGCCGGTCGCCGAGCAGGCGGGCGGACCTGGACGTCGTACGGCGCTCCGGCGCGCCCGGTGTCGCGGGAGTCCTGGTGGTCGTACTCATCACGACACCTCCATCTTGGGAGCGGAGTCGGCGGGCTCGGCGACCGCGGCGGGCGCTGCCGGGCCCGCGGTCTTCGCGCGGCCGCCGAAGACCTTGGCGCGGAACTTCGGGGACTGGAGCAGGCACACGACGATGACGACGGCTGCCTTGAAGACCAGGTTGGTCTGGGTGGGAACGCCGATGGTGTAGATCGTCGTCGTGAGGGTCTGGATGACCAGGGCGCCGACGACCGTGCCGCCGATGGAGAAGCGTCCGCCGAGCAGCGAGGTGCCGCCGATGACGACGGCGAGGATCGCGTCGAGTTCGATCCACAGGCCGGCGTTGTTGCCGTCCGCGGCCGAGGTGTTGGAGCTGATCATCAGGCCCGCGATGCCCGCGCACACCGCGCAGAACACGTACACCATGATCTTGATGCGCATCGACCGGATGCCCACCAGACGACTGGCCTCGGCGTTGCCGCCCACCGACTCGACGAGCAGACCGAGGGCCGTGCGGCGGGTCAGCAGGACGGTGACGGCCACGACCGCGGCCACCACGAAGATGGAGAAGGGCAGCGTCAGCCAGTAGCCGCCGCCGATGAGCTTGTACGGCTCGCTGTTGATGGTGATGATCTGGCCGTCGGTGATCAGCTGGGCGACACCGCGGCCGGCGACCATGATGATGAGGGTCGCGATGATGGGCTGGATGCCCATCCTGGCGACGAGGAAGCCGTTCCACAGGCCGCAGACCACCGCCGCGATCAGGCCGAGGCCCATCGCGAGCAGCACTGCGGACAGGGCGCCCTGGTCGGCCCGGTCGCTGATGTACGAACAGGTCAGGGCCCCGGTGATGGCGACCACGGCGCCGACCGAGAGGTCGATGCCGCCGGTGGCGATGACCAGGGTCATGCCGACCGCCACCAGGATCAGGGGCGAGCCGAACAGCACGATCGAGACGAGGCTGCCGTAGAGGTGGCCGTTCGTCATGTGGATCGCGAAGAAGTCGGGCGTGAAGGGAACGTTGACGAGCAGCAGGGCAACCAGGACCGCGACCGGCCAGAACAGGTGATGGTGCGTCAGTGCTCGCCAGCGGGAGGTGGTGGTCACTGGTGTTCTCCGCTCGCGATGGTCTCGAGGATCTTGCTGGGGGTGATCTCGGGCCCGTTGGTGAGCTGTGCCACCAGCTTGCGGTCGCGCAGCACCCCGATGGTGTGGCTGAGGCGGAGGACCTCCTCCAGCTCGGCCGCGATGTAGAGCACGGACATGCCGTCCTCGGAGAGGGAGACCACCAGCTTCTGGATCTCCGTCTTGGCACCGATGTCGATACCGCGCGTCGGCTCGTCCAGGATCAGCAGCTTCGGCTGGGTGATCAGCCAGCGGGCGAGAAGCACCTTCTGCTGGTTTCCGCCGCTCAACTGGCCGACCCTGGCCTCCGGGTTGGCGGGACGGATGTCCAGCGCCTTGATGTACTTGGCGACGAGTTCGTCGCGCTGCGCGGTGGGGATGGGCCGGGTCCAGCCGCGGGCCGCCTGCAGGGCGAGGATGATGTTCTCACGGACCGTCAGATCCGGGACCAGACCCTCGGTCTTGCGGTTCTCCGAGCAGAACGCGACCCCGGCGCCGATGGCGTCGTTCGGGGCGCTCATGGAGACCTGCTTGCCGCCGATGGTCACCGTGCCGCTGTCCGGCTGGTCGGCGCCGAAGAGCAGCCGGGCCAGTTCGGTGCGGCCGGAACCGAGCAGGCCCGCGAGGCCGACGACCTCGCCCTTCTTGATGTCCAGGTCGAAGGGGGCGATGCCGCCGGTCCTGCCGAGGCCCTCCGCCTTCAGCAGCGACTCGCCCACGTCCGCGTGGAGTTGCTGGTCGTGCAGCTCCTCCAGCTGGTCCAGGGCCTTGCCGATCATCAGCTCGATCAGCCCGACCTGGTCGAGGTCGCGGACCATGTGCTCGCCGACCAGGGTGCCGTTGCGCAGGACGGTCATACGGTCGCAGATCTCGTAGATCTGGTCGAGGAAGTGGGAGACGAAGAGGATCGCCACGCCCTCGTCCCTCAACTGCCGCATCAGGCGGAACAGTTCGAGGACCTCGTCACGGTCGAGACTGGAGGTCGGCTCGTCCAGGACCAGGACCTTGGTGCCGGAGCCCTCGCCGTCGCTGTCGCCGGTGCCCACCGACCGTACGATCGCGACCAGTTGCTGCACCGCGAGGGGGTACGAGGACAGCGGTGCGGTGACGTCGATGTCCAGGCCGAGGCGGTCGACGAGCTCCGCCGCCTCCTTGCGCATGCGCTTCCACTGGATGCGGCCCGCGCGGGTGGGTTCACGTCCGATGAAGATGTTCTCCGCCACCGACAGGTTGGGGCAGAGGTTGACCTCCTGGTAGACCGTGCTGATGCCGGCGTGCTGCGCCTGCAGCGGGCTGCCGATCCGCACGGCCTTGCCGTCGAGGGTGATGGTGCCGCCGTCCAGGGAGTAGACCCCGGTCAGCACCTTGATCAGGGTGGACTTCCCTGCCCCGTTCTCGCCCATCAGGGCGTGGATCTCGCCGGGGAAGAGCCGGAAGTCGACGCCCGACAGAGCCCTTACCCCCGGAAACTCTTTGACTATGCCCGTCATCTCCAGGACGGGCTGCGGCTCTGCCATGGCAGCGCTCCTCATGGACTCAGCGAATCTCGTTCACGGCCCGGGGGGAGCCTCCCTGAGCCGAGCTGTGCTCGGCCTGCCGGAGGCTCCCTGCCGGTGGGTGCGGTCGGTCGGTACCGCGGTCGGTCGGTACGCGCGGTCGGTCAGTACGTGCGCGCTCGCTCAGTACTGGCGGCTGGGGAGCGCGGCCTTGGCCTGGTCCTGCATGAAGTCGCCCTCCTTGGTCTTGATCCAGCGCTCGACCGTCTCGCCGTTCTTGACCTTCTTCACGACGTCCATCAGCTGCGGGCCGAGCAGCGGGTTGCACTCGACAATGGCGTTGATCTTGCCCTCGGACATCGCGACGAAGCCGTCCTTCACGCCGTCGATCGAGACGATCAGGATGTCCTTGCCGGGCTTCTTGCCCGCGGCCTCGATGGACTGGATGGCGCCGATGGCCATGTCGTCGTTGTGCGCGAAGAGGACGTTGATGTCCGGGTTGGACGTGAGGAAGGCCGCCATGACCTGCTTGCCGCCGGCACGGGTGAAGTCACCGGTCTGGCTGACGACGATCTTCCAGTCGTCCTTGTGGTCGGCGTCCATGACCTCCTTGAAGCCCTTGGCGCGCTCGATCGCCGGGGCGGCGCCGGTGGTGCCCTCCAGCTGGGCGATCTTCACCGGGCCCTTGACGCCGGCCTTGGCCAGGACCTTCTCAAGGATCTTGCCGGCACGCCGGCCCTCGTCGGTGAAGTCGGAGCCGACCAGGGTGACGTACAGGGACTCGTCGGAGGTCTCGACGGAGCGGTCGGTGAGGACCACCGGGATCTTCGCGGACTTGGCCTCCTTGAGCACCGCGTCCCAGCCGGTGACGACGACCGGGGAGAAGGCGATGACGTCCACCTTCTGCGCGATGTAGCTGCGGATGGCGGAGATCTGGTTCTCCTGCTTCTGCTGGGCGTCGGAGAACTTCAGGTTGTAACCCGCCTCCTTGGCCGCGGACTTCACCGAGTCGGTGTTGGCGCTGCGCCAGCCGCTCTCGGAGCCGACCTGGGAGAAGCCGAGGGTGATCGCCTTGCTGCCGTCGGCGGAGGTGCTGGACCCCTTGTCTTCCTTGGCGCAGGCCGCCAGGGTGCCCGCCGCCGCCACGCCGATCGCCGCAGTGAGGAAGTTCCTTCTGTTGAGCATGTTCTTCTCCTTTGAAGAGCCAGGACCGATCGCACTGCGTCCAGCCTGTCGATCATTATTCGAAATATCGGTCACACTGGTGTGCGAATGTTGCCGATTGGTGCTGCTTGGTGCCGCGTCAGTCGGGTGCGGTGCTGGCCCGGACGACGAGTTGGGGTTCGATGGCGACTCCGGGCGCCCCGGAGGGCGCCCGGCCCTCGATGAGATCCAGCAGCAGGGCGATGCTCCGCTTGCCCACCGTCGCGAAGTCCTGCCGGACGGTGGTGAGCGGTGGAGCGAAGAACTCCGATTCCGGGATGTCGTCGAAGCCGACCATCGCGACGTCCTGGGGAGTTCGTACGCCCGCCTCACGCAGCGCCCGCAACACCCCCAGTGCCATCTGGTCGTTGGCGACGAAGACGGCGGTCAGTCCGCGGCCGACCCAGCCGGCCAGTTCCTGGCCCGCACGATAGCCCGACAGCGGACTCCAGTCCCCCCGCAGCGGCAGCGGCGGCTCGACGCCCGCCGCTTCGAGGGTCGCCCGCCAGCCGGCGGCCCGGTCGGCGGCCTCCTGCCAGTCCTCGGGTCCGGCGAGATGCCAGACCGTGCGGTGGCCGGCGGCCAGCAGATGACTGGTGGCCAGCCGCCCGCCCAGCCGCTGGTCCACGTTGACGCTGGGGATCTCCGCGCCGGAGCCGGTCCCCACGGCCACCACCGGGAAAGGATGGCGGAGTTCCGCGAGGGCCTCGACCGCCGACCGCTGCGGAGCGAGGGCGATCACCCCCTCTACCCCGCCCTCGCTGAGGTGGTCCAGGGCCTCGGAGAGGGTCTCCACCGCGAGCTTGCGCAGGCTGACCGTCGAGACGGTGTACCCCTTGGCGCGCGCCGCCTCCTCCAGCGCGAACAGCGTGCTGGCCGGTCCGTAGAGGGTGGTGTTGGAGGCGACCACACCCAGGGTCCGGGTGCGCCGGGTCGCCAGGGCCCGCGCCGAGGAGTTGCGGCGGTAGCCCATCTCCTCGATCGCACGCAGCACCTTGGCACGCGTCTCGTCCCGCACATTGGGGTGATCCCCCAGGACGCGGGAGACGGTCTGGTGGGACACCCCGGCCAGGCGTGCCACATCGGCCATGGTGGGTGGCCGGAGCTGTACGTGGTTCACGGCCGCACCTCCTTGGCGATCGCTTGTGGGCAGGTCCTGTGTCGTGGGCTGACGATTCCGCGCCGCCCGGGTCATTCCGGCGTTCCGGACAACCCCGTGACATCGACCGGTGGGGCGGCTGGGAGCAGTGCCGACACGACGCTCGTACCTCCTTGGATGCCGGTGGGCACCGATCGGTGAATGCGGAGGTAATTGTGAGCGCTAACAATTCACGGCGGTCAAGAGGGCTGCAGCGGGAAGTGTCGTCACGGTTGAATAACGCCACACGCTGCGGGAGTTGAGGAGGGGAGGGCGGTTTCGCGCGGCCGTACACCCCCATGTGCGGCCATGTGGGCGCACATCGAAACCGTTACGTGTTCGACCACCCGACCCATTGACACTCCGACCGCGTCATCCTTACGGTCGGGTCAACATTTCGAACGTGAGCCGAAATTTCGAACAAGCTGAGAGTCTAGGGAGTAGCTGACGTGCGCATCACGGGAATCAGCACGCACGTGGTCGGGACGCCGTGGCGGAACCTGACCTACGTCCAGGTGCACACCGACGAGGGACTCACCGGAGTCGGCGAGACCCGCATGCTGGGCCACACCGACGCCCTGCTCGGCTATCTGCACGAGGCGAAGACCAACCACATTCTCGGGTCGGACCCGTTCGCTGTCGAGGACCTCGTCAAGCGTATGAAGTACGGCGACTACGGCCGGGCCGGCGAGATCGTGATGTCCGGTATCGCCGTGATCGAGATGGCCTGCTGGGACATCAAGGGCAAGGCCCTGGGCGTGCCCGTCTGGCAGCTGCTCGGCGGCAAGGTCACCGACAAGGTCAAGGCGTACGCCAACGGCTGGTACACCACCGAGCGGACCCCGGAGGCCTACCACAAGGCCGCCCAGGGGGTCATGGAGCGCGGCTACAAGGCGCTCAAGATCGACCCCTTCGGAACCGGGCACTTCGAGCTCGACCACGAGCAGAGCCTGTACGCCGTCTCGCTCATCGAGGCCGTCCGTGACGCCATCGGGCCGGACGCCGAACTGATGCTGGAGATGCACGGCCGCTTCTCCCCCGCCACGGCCGTCCGCCTGGCCAAGGACCTCGCGCCCTTCAAGCCCGCCTGGCTCGAGGAGCCGGTGCCGCCGGAGAACCTGAAGGCGCTGGAGAAGGTCGCCGCCAAGGTGGACATGCCGGTCGCCACGGGTGAGCGGATCCACGACCGCATCGAGTTCCGCGAGCTCTTCGAGAGCCAGGCCGTGGACATCATCCAGCCCGACGTCGGCCACATCGGCGGAATCTGGGAGACCCGGAAGCTGGCCGCGACCGCCGAGACCCACTACATGCTGGTGGCGCCCCACAACGTCGGCGGACCGGTCCTGACGGCCGCCTCCCTCCAGGTTGGCTTCACCTCGCCGAACTTCAAGATCCTGGAGCACTTCAACGACTTCGCCGACGCGGAGACCAAGAAGGTCGTCAAGGGCGCCCCGCAGGTCGTGGACGGCTACTTCCACCTCTCCGACGCCCCCGGCCTCGGTGTCGAGCTGGACGTCGACGCCGCCGCGGAGTTCCCGCAGCAGCAGGCCCGGTTCGACCTGTGGGCCGACGGCTGGGAGCAGCGCAAGCCGAAGGGCGCCGCGCAGTGAGCACCGCGGTCGTCATCGAGGCGCCCGGCGAGCACCAGCTCGTCGAGCACACCCCTCGTGAGCCCGCCGCCGGCGAGGCGCTGGTCCGCGTCCACGCCGTCGGCATCTGCGGCAGCGACCGCGAGGTGTACCAGGGCAACCGGCCCGAGGGGTACGTCTGCTACCCACTCACGCCCGGCCACGAGTGGTCCGGCACGGTCGAGGCGGTGGGCTCCGGGATTCCGGCGTCGCTCGTCGGCCGCAAGGTGGTGGGCGAGGGCTTCCGTAACTGCCAGGTCTGCGACCGCTGCCACGCGGGCGAGACCACGCTGTGCACGGCCGGCTACGAGGAGACGGGCTTCACCCAGCCCGGCGCCATGGCCGCCACGCTCACCCTGCCGGCCCGGCTGCTGCACGCCCTCCCGGACGACGCCGACCTGACGGCGGCCGCGCTCCTGGAACCCGCCGCCTGCATCGCCGCCGCCGCCCTCAAGGCGAACGCGCGGCCCGGCGAGCGGGTCGCCGTCGTGGGTACGGGGACGCTCGGGATGTTCGCCGTCCAGTTCCTGAAGGCGGGTTCGCCGTCGGAGTTGCTGGTGGTGGGCACCCGCCCGGACCGTGCGGAACTCTCGAGGACCTTCGGCGCCACCGACTTCCGCACCCGGGACCAGGAGCTGCCGGACGACTTCGATGTCGTCATCGAGACCGCCGGATCGGCGTCCGCCGCCAACACCGCCGCCGCGCTGCTCAGACGCGGTGGCCGGCTCGTCCTCACCGGCATCCCGGCCGCGGGCGCCGAGGGACTCGACCCCACCGATCTCGTCGTACGGCAGCTGGAGGTGCACACCGTGTTCGGGGCGCCGCCGGACGCCTGGGCGCACACGGTGCGGGTCTTCGGGGCCGGGCTGCTCGATCCGCTGCCGCTCGTCACGCACGAGTTGCCGCTGGACCAGTTCCCCCAGGCCATCGAGTTGGTGGGGTCCGGCGACCCGAAAGTCGGGAAGGTCCTCCTCCGGCCATGACACACCGCTGAGCCGTACGCCGGTACGGGGTACCTGACGACTTCGTACCGGCGTACACCCAGAGCCTTGCGTACTCAGAGCTGCGAATGTCGTCCGAAATACCGAACATGAAGGACAGCTTGTGACCGAGACCACCGCCAGCGCGGCCCGACGACCCGGCGAGCAGGCACTCGCCGCGCTGGGCCTGAACACACCCGCACCCGACCCCTCCGACGCGTCCCCGCACACCTTCCCCGGTGGCGGACGCTGGCGCACCGAGGTGCCCTCCGTGGAGGGCCCCGAGGCGCTCGGCGTGGTCCTCAAGGAGTCCTCGCGGCTCGATGTGCCGATCCACCGGATCAGCCAGGGCTCGGGCGTGTGGATGCTCACCGACGCCGAGATCACCGAGATGGTGGAGGCGACCTCCGAGCGTGACATCGAGCTCTGCCTGTTCACCGGGCCCCGCGGCACCTGGGACATCGGCGGCTCCACCCGCACCGACTCCCGGGGGGCCGGCCTGCGCGCCCGGGGCCACGACGCGGTCGCCGGGTGCGTCGAGGACGCCGTCCGCGCCACCGAGCTCGGCGTGAAGTGCCTGCTCGTCGCCGACGAGGGTGTGCTGTGGACGCTGCACCGGGCGCGGTCCGCCGGGATCATCCCGGCCGACACGACGCTGAAGGTGTCGGCGCTGATCGGGCCGGTCAACCCGACCGCGTACGCCGTGTACGAGAACCTCGGCGGCGACTCGATCAACGTGCCCAGCGATCTGACGCTCGATCACCTCACCGAGATCCGGCGGGTGTCGGCCGCCCCGATGGACATGTACATCGAGGCCCCCGACGATCTCGGCGGCTATGTGCGGATGTACGAGGTCGCCGAGCTGATCCGGCGCGGCGCACCGCTCTATCTGAAGTTCGGCCTGTCGAAGGCCCCCGGGATCTACCCGTACGGGCACCACATGCGCGATCTCACGCTCTCCACCGCCAAGGAGAGAGTGCGGCGCGGACGGCTCGCCCTGGACCTGCTCGCACGGCACGGGGCGGACGGCGACATGGCGCCGCTCGGCTCCCGGCTGCCGGGCGCGCTGAAGCGATTCGAAACGCCTGCATAACGTTCCGGACAACGCCCCTTCACAAAACCCGACGCAGTCGCACAGACTCCGACACGACCCCGCCTCTCCCGGTCGCTCCCCCGCACCGCCCCCAGGCACCCGTACCGCCGGACCGCACCCGGCCTCCCGACATCAAGGATGATGATCATGCGTACTCGTCGAGCCGCACTCACCGCCATAGCCGGCGCCGCCTCTCTCGCCCTCACCCTCACCGCCTGTGGCCAGGACAGCAAGGGCGGCAGCGAGGAGAGCACGGGCAGCGCCAAGGGCGGCACGATCGGCATCGCGATGCCGACCAAGTCCTCCGAGCGCTGGATCGCCGACGGCAACAACGTCGTCAAGAACCTCCAGTCCAAGGGCTACAAGACCAAGCTGGTCTACGGCGAGGACGACCCCGACCAGCAGGTCTCGCAGATCGAGAACCTGATCACGCAGGGCGTCAAGGGCCTGATCGTCGCGGCCATCGACAACAAGTCGCTGAACAACGTGCTCCAGCAGGCCAAGGACGCCAAGATCCCGGTCATCGCCTACGACCGCCTGATCCTCGGCACGCCGAACGTCGACTACTACGCGTCGTTCGACAACACCAAGGTCGGTGAGCTGCAGGCCAGCTACATCGTCGACAAGCTCGGCCTGAAGAGCGGCAAGGGCCCCTTCAACATCGAGCTGTTCGCCGGCTCCAACGACGACAACAACACCAAGTACTTCTTCGGCGGCGCGATGAGCGTGCTGCAGCCGTACATCGACAGCAAGAAGCTCGTCGTCAAGTCCGGCCAGACCAAGATCAACCAGGTCACCACGCTGCGCTGGGACGGCGCCACCGCGCAGAAGCGCATGGAGGACATCCTCACCTCGACGTACGGCAGCGGCAAGGTCGACGCGGTCCTGTCGCCGTACGACGGCATCTCCATCGGCATCCTCGCCGCGCTGAAGTCGGACGGCTACGGTTCCGCCAGCAAGCCGCTCCCGGTCATCACCGGTCAGGACGCCGAGCTCGCCTCGGTGAAGTCGATCATCGCGGGTCAGCAGACGCAGACTGTCTACAAGGACACCCGCAAGCTCGCCGAGGTCGCCTCGACCATGGTGGACGACGTCCTCAACGGCAAGAAGCCCGAGGTCAACGACACCAAGACGTACGACAACGGCTCCAAGGTCGTCCCCGCCTACCTGCTGCAGCCGGTCAGCGTCGACAAGAGCAACTACACGAAGGAACTGGTCGACACCGGCTACTACAAGGCCAGCGAGCTCAACTAGTCAGCCCTGTCGCCACATTCCTCTGATTGAAAGGCACGACCATGGCGGGACCCGTCCTGGAAATGCGCTCGATCGTCAAGACCTTTCCCGGCGTCAAAGCGCTGTCGGACGTCACACTGACCGTCCGTCAAGGCGAGGTCCATGCCATCTGCGGTGAGAACGGCGCCGGGAAGTCCACCTTGATGAAGGTGCTCTCCGGCGTCCATCCGCACGGCACGTACGAGGGCGACATCCTCTTCGAGGGAGAGGTCGTCCAGTTCAAGGACATCCGGGCGAGCGAGCAGCACGGCATCGTGATCATCCACCAGGAACTGGCTCTGGTGCCGTTCCTGTCGATCGCGGAGAACATCTTCCTCGGCAATGAACACGCCTCTGGCGGGTTCATCAACTGGAACGAGACGCTGAAGCACGCCACCGAGCTGCTGCGCCGGGTGGGTCTGAGCGACCACCCGGAGACCCGGATCACCGACATCGGTGTGGGCAAGCAGCAGCTGGTGGAGATCGCGAAGGCGCTCTCCAAGAAGGTGAAGCTGCTCATCCTCGACGAGCCGACCGCGGCTCTGAACGACGAGGACAGCGGCAAACTCCTGGATCTCATCCTGGAGTTGAAGAAGCAGGGCATCACCTCGATCATCATCTCCCACAAGCTCAACGAGATCCGCAAGGTCGCCGACTCGGTGACGATCATCCGCGACGGGAAGTCGATCGAGACGCTCGACGTGAAGGCCCCGGAGACCACCGAGGACCGGATCATCTCGGGCATGGTGGGCCGCGACCTCGACCACCGCTTCCCCGAGCGCACCCCGTACGAGGGCGAGGTGGACGCGGCCCCGGCGCTGGAGATCCGCAACTGGAGCGTCCACCACCCGATCGACCAGCAGCGCAAGGTCGTCGACGACGTGTCGATCCATGTGCGGCGCGGGGAGATCGTCGGTATCGCGGGCCTGATGGGCGCGGGGCGTACCGAACTCGCGATGAGCGTGTTCGGGCGCACCTACGGCCGGCACGCGGGCGGCCAGGTCTTCAAGGACGGCAAGGAGATCCGTACGAAGACCGTCGCCGAGGCGGTCGAGCACGGCATCGCCTACGTCACCGAGGACCGCAAGCACTACGGCCTCAACCTCATCGACAACATCAACCGGAACATCTCGCTGACCGCCCTGAACAAGGTCGCCAAGCGCGGGGTGGTCGACGAGCACGAGGAGCGGAAGGTCGCCGAGCGCTTCCGCAAGTCGATGAACATCAAGGCGCCGACCGTCTTCGAGACGGTGGGCAGGCTGTCCGGCGGCAACCAGCAGAAGGTCGTCCTCAGCAAGTGGATCTTCGCGGGTCCCGAGGTGCTGATCCTGGACGAGCCCACGCGCGGCATCGACGTGGGCGCCAAGTACGAGATCTACACGGTCATCGACCAGCTGGCCGCCGAGGGCAAGGCGGTCGTCTTCATCTCCTCCGAGCTGCCGGAGCTGCTCGGTATGTGCGACCGCATCTACACCATGGCCGCCGGACGGCTCACGGGTGAGGTTCCGCGGGCCGAGGCCACGCAGGAAGTGTTGATGCGCCAGATGACGAAGGACAAAGAGGTAACGCGATGAGCACCGATGTGACGAAGGTTCCGGCCGCGGCGCCGCCGGGCAAGGGCGGGGGGTCGTCCTCCGGCGGGGGCCTGCTCCAGCTGATGCTGAACGGGCTGCGCCGCAACATGCGGCAGTACGGCATGCTGATCGCGCTCGGCCTGATCGTCGCGCTGTTCGCGGTGTGGACCGACGGTGACCTGCTGCTGCCGCGCAACGTCTCCAACCTGGTGCTCCAGAACAGCTACATCCTGATCCTCGCGATCGGCATGATGCTGGTGATCATCGCGGGGCACATCGACCTGTCGGTCGGTTCACTCACCGCGTTCGTGGGCGCCTTCGCGGCCGTGCTGACCGTGCAGCACGACGTGGCCTGGCCGGTCGCGCTGGTGCTCACCCTGGTGGTGGGCGCGGTCGCGGGCTCGGTCCAGGGCTATCTGATCGCGTATCTCGGCATACCGTCGTTCATCGTCACCCTGGCGGGCATGCTGCTCTTCCGCGGTCTGACGGAGATCCTCCTGGAGGGCCAGACCCTCGGCCCCTTCCCGGACGGTCTGCAGAAGCTCGGCAACGGCTTCCTGCCCGAGGTCGGCCCGAACACCAACTACCACAACCTCACCCTGCTGCTGGGCTTCGCGCTGCTGGCCTTCGTGGTCTACCAGGAGGTCCGCGACCGCAAGCGCCAGCAGGAGTTCGCGCTGGACGTGCTGCCCAGGAACGCCTTCCTGCTCAAGCTCGTCGCGATCGCCGCCGCGGTCCTCGCGGTCACGATGCTGCTCGCCAGCTACCAGGGCGCGCCGATCATCCTGCTCGTCCTCGGTGTGCTGGTGGTCGGCTACGGCTACGTCATGCGCAACGCGGTCTTCGGCCGGCACATCTACGCGATCGGCGGCAACCTGCCGGCCGCGAAGCTGTCCGGCGTCAAGGACAAGAAGGTCACCTTCCTTGTCTTCCTGAACATGGGCGTGCTCGCGGCCCTGGCGGGCCTGGTGGTCGCAGCCCGCCTGAACGCGGCCTCCCCGAAGGCGGGCCTGAACTTCGAACTCGAGGCGATCGCCTCGTCGTTCATCGGTGGCGCGTCCATGAGCGGCGGTGTGGGAACCGTCCTCGGCGCGATCATCGGTGGTCTCGTCCTCGGTGTGCTGAACAACGGCATGAACCTCCTCAGCGTCGGCACCGACTGGCAGCAGGTCATCAAGGGCCTTGCCCTGTTGGCGGCGGTCGGCTTCGACGTGTGGAACAAGCGCAGGGTCGGTTCGTAGACCGGGCCGACCGGATCGGGCCCCGCCGCAAGGCGGGGCCCTTCCCATGGGAGGAGAGGAAAGACCGGTGAAGACGCTCTTCGGCAAGCTCGCCGACGGGACCGAGGTCGACCGGTGGTCGCTGGAGAACGGCGGCACCCGGCTGAAGGTCCTGTCCTACGGCGGGATCGTGCAGTCCCTGGAGGTCCCCGACCGGGACGGCCGGTACGCGAACGTCTGTCTCGGCTTCGACCGCGTCGAGGACTACGTCGCCTCCAGCCCGTACTTCGGCGCGCTGATCGGCCGGTACGGCAACCGTATGGCCAAGGGCCAGTTCACCCTGGACGGCAAGAGCTACCAGCTCTCCGTCAACGACGGGGTCAACAGCCTGCACGGCGGCACCCAGGGCTTCGACAAGCGGGTGTGGGACGTCGAGCCGTTCACCAAGGGCTCGGACGTCGGCCTGCACCTGTACTACACGTCCGTCGACGGCGAGATGGGCTACCCCGGCACCCTCAAGGTGAAGGTCACGTACACCCTCACCCGGCACGGCGAGTGGCGGATCGACTACGAGGCCACCACCGACAAGGCCACCGTCGTCAACCTCACCAGCCACGTGTACTGGAACCTCGGCGGCGAGGGCACCGGCACGATCGAGGACCACGAGCTGAGGATCGCCGCCTCCCGCTACACGCCCACCGACTCGGGTCTGATCCCCACCGGTGAGCTGGCGAAGGTCGCGGGCACCCCCTTCGACTTCCGCAAGGGCAAGCGGATCGGCCGGGACATCCGGGCCGGCCACGAGCAGCAGGTCCTCGCCAAGGGCTACGACCACAACTGGGTGCTCGACAAGGGCATCACGGCCAAGCCCGAGCACGTGGCGACCCTGCGCGACCCGTCGTCGGGCCGCACGCTGAAGATCTCCACCGTCGAGCCGGGGCTGCAGTTCTACTCCGGCAACTTCCTCGACGGCACGCTCACCGGCACCGGCGGTCACACCTACCGCCAGGGCGACGCGCTGTGCCTGGAGACGCAGCACTTCCCGGACGCGCCGAACCACCCGTCGTTCGCGTCGACGGTGCTGCGTCCCGGCCAGGCATACCGGACGACGACGATTCACTCGTTCGGCTCCTGACCTGGTGAGATGACGAGTTCGGGCCCGGGGTTCCCGAACTCACACTTCTTTCACACCCGTTGAACAGCGCCACGCAGGCATCCGTATGTAAGGGCGGCCCGTGCTCCCCCGCGCGGGCCACCCAATGACGACGGACCCGGCCGTCCCCGCCGGGTCCGCCCCATACGGAGGTTCGATGGCCGACAACGTCACCTCGTTGTTCCGCAGCACGGCTGCGCACAGCCCGTCCATGGCGGCGCTGGCGCGCGAGGGCGGCGACGGGACGGGGCCGGTGGACTTCTGTATCCCCTGCAATCCCTACTTTCCCACTCCGGCGATGATGGACACCATGGCCTCGCGGCTGAAGGACATCATCACGTACTACCCCAGCAGCGCCGACACGATCACCGCCGAGCTGTGCAACCTGCTCCAACTCCCGCCGCAGGCCGTGGCGATGGGCAACGGCTCGACCGAACTGATCACCTGGATCGACCACCTGCTGGTCCGCGAGTCCCTCGCCATCCCCGTCCCCACCTTCGGCCGCTGGACCGACCAGCCGATGGAGACCGGCAAGCGGGTCGACATGTTCCCGCTCCAGGAGTCCAGCGGATTCGCCCTGGACCTCGCGCAGTACGCCGAGTTCATACGCACCCGGGGCACGCGGGTCGCGGTCATCTGCAACCCGAACAACCCCGACGGCGGCTTCCTCCACAAGCACGCGCTCGTGCAGTTCATGGACGCCATGGCCGACCTCGACCTCATCGTCATCGACGAGTCGTTCCTGGAGTTCGCGGACGCCGAGCAGGAGCCCTCGGTGGTCCAGGAGGCGATGATCCGGCCCAACGTCATCGTCCTGCGCAGCCTCGGCAAGAACTTCGGCCTGCACGGCATCCGCTTCGGCTACATGGTCGCCAACCCCTCCCTCGCGGGCCGGGTCCGCTCGATGCTGCCGAAGTGGAACCTCAACGCCTTCGCCGAGTACGTGGTGTTCATGCTCAAGGAGCACGGCGCCGAGTACGCGCAGAGCCTCCATCAGGTCCGCCGGGACCGTCTCGACATGGCGAGCCAGCTCGCCGCGCTGCCCGGCCTGACCGTCTACCCCTCCCAGGGAAACTTCCTCTTCGTGCGCCTGCCCGTGGGCGCCGAAGGCACCGTGGTCCGGGACCGGATGCTCACCGAGCACCGGATCCTCGTCCGCGAGTGCGGCAACAAGATCGGCTCTTCAAGCCGCTTCCTGCGACTCGTGGTGCGCCCCCAGGTGGACGTGCGTCGCCTGGTGTCCGGCCTGGAACAGGTGCTCTACGGGACCAGGAGGGGAGCCGCCGTGCCCGAGCTCGCTCAAGGGACCAGCTACAGCTCGGGTACGGCGGCAGTGGATCGCTTGGTCGGCCAGACCAACGGGGCCGGCATGCAGGACCTCGCCGCGATGGCCGTCGGCGGTGGAGGGATGGGCGGAGGCGTCGGCATGCCGATGCCGGTCGCCCAGCCGATGGCGGTGGCCGCGGCGGCGCCCATGGGGGTGGCTGCTTCCATGGGACCGGCGGCTTCCATGGGGGCGGGCATGCCGATGCCGGCCCAGATGCCGGCGCCGGCACCGATGCCTGCCCCTGCTCCTGCCCCGATGCCGACGCCTCCGCCGGCTCCGGCGCCCTTCGCGCCGCCCAGCGGGCCGACTCCGCCAGGGGTGCCGGCCCGTGGTGGGCTTACCGCCGCGCAGGTGCGGGGCATGACCGCGCCGGCGCCCGGGGCTCCGCAGGAGCTTTCCCAGGCGCCCGCCACCGGGTGGCCCAACGCCCAGAGCTGGCCGAACGCGGCGGGGATGGGGCAGGCCGGCTGAGTGGCCCCCTGCGGGTGCGTGGGGGCTGGTCGCGCAGTTCCCCGCGCCCCCGGTGGGTCATCTACACCGGGTTCAGGCGCCACTGTTGGCAGCCGTTGGACAGCCAGGACCACTGGCGTACGTCCGCCGCGTCTGCCGTTGAGCAGTCCGCTACGTCCGCCACCTTGCCCGTGGCCTGGTTGACGATGCGGACGTAGCCGCTGTCGGTCACCAGGAACCTGAACCGCTGGCAGGTGTTGTCGAGCCAGGTCCACTGGCGCAGGTCGGCGCCGTCGGCGGAGGAACAGTCGGCGGTGTCGAGGACCTTCCCACTGGCCGTGTTGACCAGACGGCTGGTGTCGTCGCCCCGGTCCTCGATGCGCCAACGCTGGTTGGTGCCACCGTTGCAGGCGTACTGCTGGACGTTGGCGCCGTCGGCCGTCGACCCGCCCGCCACCTCCAGGCACTTGCCGCTGTTGCGGTTCGTGATGGTGTAGGTCGTCGAGGCCGAGGAGGGTTCCCCCGCGGGGCCCGTCAGGGATGCGCCCAGGGCGACCGGCGTGCCGAGGTTCGGGGTGCCGTCGGAGTTCCAGGTGAACTTCTGGGCCCTTGTCGTACGGCCGTTGTCGCAGCCGTCGGAGGCGGAGTCGTTGGCGTGGTAGACGATCCAGTTCTCGGTGCCGTCGGGCGAGGTGAAGAAGCCGTTGTGGCCGGGGCCGTAGACGCCGGCGGAGTCGTTGCGCTGGAAGACCGGCGTGGACTGCTTCGTCCAGGAGGACGCGGAGAGGGGGTCGGAGCCGGTGAGGGTGAGCCGGCCGAGTTTGTAGTCGGGGGTCCAGCAGCCGCTCGCCGAGTAGATCAGGAAGGTCTTGCCGCCCCGTTGGAGGATCTCCGGACCTTCGTTGACCGAACCTCCGGACTTCTCCCAGGAGTTGGTCGGCGTGGAGATGGTCGAGAAGCCGGTGGCCAGGGTGTACGGGTTGGACAGACGGGCCGCGACGAGGTTCTGAGTGCCGCCGCTCGCGCTGCCGAACAGGTACAGCTGACCGTTGACGGTCGCGACCGTCGGGTCCAGCATCCAGGAGGAGTTGAGCTGGTTCTTGTAGGTGTAAGACCCCATGGGGTCGGACCCGGCGCTCTCCAGCACATGCGTCCGCTGGGTCGGGTTGTAGTCGGAGACGTTCTGCCCGGCCACGTAGTACAGGTACCAGCGGCCGTTGAGGAAGTGGATCTCCGGCGCCCAGATGTTGCAGCAGCGCGAGGCGGCGTCCCCCGTCCACACCTGCACGCTCGGTGCGGTGGCGAGACCGGCGAGGGTGGCCGACTTGCGCATGGTGATGACGTTGGTCCAACTCGTCGTCACCAGGTAGTAGTTGCCGGCGTAGTAGGAGATCCAGGGGTCGGCGCCCTTCTGCGCCTTGACCGGGTTCGAGAACGAGGCCGCGCTCGCGGAGGACTGTCCGAGCCCGAGGGCGAGGAGCAGGGCGGCCAGCAGGATCAGTAGGCGACGGGCCATCCGCTGCTCCAGTTCAGGAGGTTGACGCCGAGCTTGGGCGTGCCGTTGTCGTTGCCGTCGTAGTAGTGGTAGACGATCAGGTCGCCGTCGGAGTCGTTCATGATCGACTGGCCGCCGGGGCCGATGTACCGGCCGTGCGACTCCAGGACCGGGGTGCCGCCGTTGTTCATCATCGAGACGCCGTTCTTGTCGACGTACGGCCCGGTGACGCTGGTGGCGCGGCCGACCTTGACCTTGTAGGTCGAACTGGTGCCGGCGCAGCAGGTGTCGTAGGACGCGAAGAGGTAGTGGTAGCCGTTCCGCTTCACGATGTACGGCGCCTCGACGGCCTTGGTCCCGGTGGGGCGGGAGGCGATCGAGTACCGGGTGGTGTTGGTGGAGAGCTGCTTGCCGGTGGCCGGGTTGATCTGGATCATCTTCAGGCCGGTCCACCAACTGCCGAAGGACAGCCACCACTTGCCGTCGCTGTCGACGAACAGGTTCGGGTCGATGGCGTTGTAGTCGCTGGAGGTGGTGGAGGTGTACACGGTGCCCTGGTCGCTCCAGGAGCCGGGCAGGCCGGTGCTCGAAGTGGCGAGGCCGATGGCGGACTTGTTGGAGCCGAAGGTCGAGACGGCGTAGTACATCAGGTACTTGCCGCCCTGGTAGGAGATGTCGGGCGCCCAGGCCTCGGTGGCGTACGACGACCACCAGCCCGGCTTGGCGGAGAAGGCGTCGCTGCCGGCCGTGAACGCGATCCGGTCGGTGGAGGTGCGGTAGCCGAGGCCGCCGCCGGTGCCGTACAGGAGGTAGCGGCCCGCCGAGGTGCGGATCATCGTGGGGTCGTGGATGGTGGTGGCGCCGGTGACCGTCCCGGGGTTGGGGTACGCCGACGCCGTGCTCGGGATGAGGGCGAGCAGGGCGGCGGCGGGGACGGCGAGGAGTGCGGTCCTGCGGCGAAGAGTGCGCGGGGTGCGGGAGGTGCGGCTCACGCTGACGCTCCTTGAGTGGGGGGGGTGTTCGATATGTCGATCACCGATCAGAGCTTCGGACGGGACCGTAGAATCGAACACCTTGCGCGTCAATGGTCCGCGCACACCTCAGTGGTCGTCAGTGGTCCTGCTCCAGGTGCAGTTTGAGGAGATCGATCCCGTAGTCGCCGCCGTTCGGGGTGCGGATGATGGTGTGGATGTGCTCCTGGGACGGGGTCCCGCCGCCCATGCCCATGCCGCCGCCCGGGCCTCCGGCGTCGGAGCTGGAACTCGCGCTCGCGCTGGGGGTCGCCGAGGAGTCGCCCTTGTAGAAGAGCGGGGCCTGGGCGTCGTACTCGATGAGGACCACCGGGCTGTGCACGCGGTAGTAGAAGGCGGAGTCGTCCTCCGTCTCACCCATCCAGTAGAAGTACGTGTCGTCCAGGTGCTTCTTCACCTCGGCCATCTTGACCTCGGCGTGTCCCTCGTTGATGTAGCCGACGTACACACCGACGAGATCCAGCAGCTTCTCCTGCTGGGCAGAGGTGAGTTCGGAGCCCTTGAGCCCCTCGTAGGCGAGCTTCAGGTTGTCCTGGCCGGCGCCGGCCTTCATGTCCTCGTTGCCGTTCGACTGCGAGGAGACGGCCTTGGCGCGCCGGTCCGTGGTGAGGGAGCGGATCATGGCAAGGCCCGCCGTGGTCTCCGGCCGGAAGAGGGTGATCTTCTCGCCCTTGTACGTGCCCGTCGTGGGCTCCGAGCCCATGAAGGTCGGCGTCATCACCACCTGGTCGCCCAGGACGAAGTAGTTGATGGCGACGTGGTGGCCCTCGTACTGGAAGCCCCAGGGCTGCGTGGTCGACGGGGTGCCCATGAAGGTGAAGAAGTAGTGGCCCTCGGTCAGGGTCTTCTGGTTGCCGCCGTTGGAGTCGCCCAGGAACGCGTTGAGCTTCATGATGCCGCGGGTCTGGGTGATGCCGTCGGCGGACAGGGCCTTGCCGAGGAGCGCGTAGCCGAGGTTCCGCTGCTTCTCGGTCAGGTCGCCCATCCTGACGCCCTTGCGGTCGTAGCCGTCGACGTTGCTCCAGGCCGTCCATTCGTCGGCGTCGATGTCGAACACGCAGGACGTGCGCTCCTTCGTGGAGAGCCCGTCCAGGAACGTCTGCGCCGCCTTGACCAGCGCGTCCGTGGAGACGTCCGTGGAGTGGATCGCGTACAGGTCCTCGACGACGGTGCCGTCGGTGGTGACGCCCTTGACGTCCGCGTACTTGACCTGCGAGGCCCCGGGCCCCATGCCGCCTCCGCCGCCGCCACCGGGCCCGCCGGAGGGCATACCGCCGGCGGCACTGTCGGACGAGGCGGAGCTCGCGGTGTCGGCGGAGTCCGAGGAACAGCCGGTCATGGTCGCCATGGCGGCGACACCGCCGGCGAGCAGCGCCTTGTTCATGAACCAGCGGCGGCTGCGTTCGGCTTCTGGGGTACGTGGTCGGTGTTCATGCATGCGCAGCAGACTCCACGCCGTACCTGAAGTGGTCCTGGGCGAAACCTGTGAGGGGGATCGATGACGGCAGTACACGTGACCGTGTGGGACGACCGGGAGAGGGCCGGAGAGACGGCCGGGAAGGGGGCCGGAGGGAGGGCCCCTGCCGCCTTCGTCCACAACATCTTCACCTGGGGCAGCGACGCCCTGTACGGGTTCGCCGGACAGCGGCCCCTCGCCGACAGCAGGCAGCTGCTGCTGATGGACCGCCGGGGTTACGGCGACAGCCCGGACACCGAGCGCAGTGACTTCGAGGTCGATGCCGGGGACGTCCTGGAGGTGCTGGGCGATGGCGCGCACCTAGTGGGGCACGGGAACGGTGGTGTCGTGGCTCTCCTCGCCGCCGCGCACAGGCCCGACCTCGTCCGCTCTCTCGCGCTGATCCAGCCCTCCGCGTTCACCGCGGCCGCGGACCGTCCGGTCGTCGCGGACCTCCTGGACCGCGTACGCGGCCGTGCCCCGGGCATCCCGGACGACGACGTCACGCCGGAGCGGTTTCTGCGTACGTCGACGGAGGGGATCGGGCTGCCGGTGCCGGAGCCCACGCCACGTCGGCTGCGAGCCACCGCCACGTCGATGCGGGAGCGGCCGATCTGGGAGGCACAGATCCCTTTGGCGGCGATCCGGGGAGCCGCCGTGCCGGTTCTGGTGATCTGCGGGACCTGGGAGGACGCGCCGACGGCGTATCGCGAGTACGTGGGTCTCCCGCTGATGGCCGTCGCCGAGTCCCTCTCGGACTCCCTCGGGGCTCGCCTCGTACGGGTCCCCGGGTACTATCCGCACACCCAGCGGCCCGGCACCGTCAACGCCGCGCTGCGGGAGTTCTGGGACTCCGGGGCATGAGCGCTGCAGGACTCAGCCGACCTGCTCGAAGACCATCGACCACCAGCTGTCCGGCTGTGCGAACGCGTACGGGTCACGGGCCTTGAGGTATTCGACGAGCTTGTCGGTGTACGGGGCGCGGTCCTGCGGCGCGGCCTGTTCCAGGTGCTTGGTGCGCAACGCGAAGCGGTACAGGAACTCGACGAGGTCGGCGAGGGTCCGGTTCACGATCTCGGCGCGCGGCTCGGCGTCGAAGGACATGAGGATGACGTAACCGCGGTCCATGTCGAGGCAGTACCGCATCACGGGGTCGTCGGTGGGACCGCCGAGCACGAGGATGTGCGTCTCGTCGCCGCCCGCGGCCACCGGCACCACGGTGAAGGGATCGGGTCCCTCCTCGGCGGTGTCGAGGGTGAACAGCACGTCGACGAAGACGGGCACACCGACCTCGCACAGCACCTCGGCGTCGGCCTCGGACAGTCCGCGCTCCTCGGCGACGGCACGGTCCAGCGTGACCACGCGGTCCGCGCCGAACAGCTCCGTCATCTCGTCATGGGTGGCCATGCGTCCTCTGCTTTCCCTTCGTGAGCATGCAGGCGGATCAGTCGGCGAGACCGGCCCGGCGCAACAGTTTCAGCCAGTCGTCGTACTCCACCAGTTCGTCGTCGACCAACGCCAACCGCTTGTACTCGTCGAACGTGGCCAGCCGCTCCAGGAAGAACTCCTCCACGCTGGGCGCGAGCTGGTCGAAGCGCTCCGCGTCGGGCCAGTCGGCGCCTTCTTCCGGTGCTCCGAGAACTTCGCCGCCCGCGCGGTCGAGGAAGACCGGAGCTTCCTGGATCATCCCGACACAGTAGAGCTTCTCGGGGGACAGCGGCAGCGGGGAATCGACCACCGGCTCGCAGTAGAACTGGTGTTCCTCGGCCTCCCGCAAGCTGAAGAGCTGCACGGACGGCCCACAGCCCACGCCGTTCAGCAACCGGCAGAAGTCCAGGAACCTCCTCGGCACCCCGTCAGCCTCCGCGGCGGCCGCCGTCTCCTCGTCGATCGTTCCGCCGAGCGTGAAGCCGAGCAAATCCGAGCTCTCCGCCAGTGCCAACCGCAGGGCGTCCACCGTCGCGATCAGACGGGACGGTGCATTCCTCGCGCTAGTCATCTGGCCACCACTTTATGTCGATCTTGATGGGATTGCCGTCCGGAAGATCCTTGATCTGTGGACGCATCTGGTTCCAGCCGATGTCCTGGTTCGTGACTCGGTCGAGCATCCGCAGGTTACGCCACGCGTCCGGGCCTCCGACCTGGAGCTCGTGGATGTGGTCGGGCGACATGTTACGGGCGGCCTCCGCGGCCTCCTTGGCGAAGTCTGGGTCGTCCTTGTTGTTCCTGAGGATCAGCGCCGTCAGTGCGCCCTTGTAGTCCGCCGTGATCTTCGAGTCGCGGAAGTCCTTGGTCCTGCCCTTGAACTTGAAGAGCTTCCCCTCCTCGCCCAGCCGTTGCAGAGCCCGTGCCTTCCGCTCGAAGGCCTGCTTGGGCATGCCGGGCTTCCACTCCAGCGTGACGGTGTGCGGATCCTTCGTCGTGTCCGGGCGGTCCTTGCCGATCCCGCCGCCGTCACGGACGGTGTCCTGGTCGCTGGAGCGCTTGACGATGCTCTGCAGCATCGTCTCGATGTTCTTGTCGTTGCGCGCGTGGTTGTCCCCCATCGCCCGCACGCCCTTGGACACGTCCTGGAGGTGCTTGTGGAGCTGGTCCTCGGCCTCCTCGATGGCCCTGAGGATCTTCTCCGCCCCGGTCTCGACGGCCGCCGCCAGGGCGCCCTTGCCGCGCGTCCGGTTCAGCCCGGCACGGCTGCGGTGCAGGTGGGGGCGGGCGCCGGACTCGTGCTCGTCGGCCTGGGAGGTGAGCCGGTCGGCGAGCTGCTCGTGGAGCTCCTTGTCGCTGCGTACGGTCTCACTCACGCGCCGCCTCCCTTCGAGGTGAAGGTCCCCGTGGTCCCCGTGGCGACGTCCAGCCCCTCGGAGAAGCCCTCGCTGCCCGCGTGCAGGGTCTTGCCCGGGCTGTAACCGTCCTGCAGTCCAACGGCGTTGGCGCCGAGCTGGAGGACGAGGTCGGTGGCCATGTTGCCGAGCGCGGAGTAGACCGGGCCCATCGCGACGGACATGAGCTCCTCGACGAGGAGCTGTTCGGCCTCCTTCAGCAGCCGCCGCACGATGAGGCGGGTGGCCTGGGTGGCACCGAGTGCGCCGACTTCGGAGAGCCCGAGGGTGAACGGTGCGGCGGCCTGGGCGGCGATGATCTCGGCGGCGAGGATACCCAGTTGGACGATGGCGGCGACCTTGGCACCGGCCACGGCCACGGCGGCGCCGTCCAGGGCCATCGCCCCGAGGTCGGCCGCTTCGCCGAGCCGTTCCAGGTGTACGTCGCTGACCTTGCCCCAGTGCTGCTGGAAGGCCGCGGTCGCGATGCCCTCGTTGCCCTCCAGGAACTCCCGCACGACACCGGCCGTGGCGTCCTTGCCCGCCCGCATCTGCGAGGCGAAGGACCGCAGACCGTCGGCCATGTCCCGGTAGTCGTCCTCGTCGACGTTGGGCCACTCGACGCCGATGAGGTCCAGCACCCAGGCCGCCTCGTCGGGCAGCACGACCCCCATGTCCGTTCCCCCTTTGTCTTGGCAGGACCATTTCAGGTCACGCGTACGACGGCCGAACTTTACTACGGGAGGCGGGATTTGCTGGGGGTGTGGGAGGG
>NZ_JAVREZ010000022.1:0-171924 GCF_031845645.1 Streptomyces doebereineriae | reverse complement strand
GGGTGGACGGGGGGTGGATGGGGGTGGACACGCAGCGTCATGGGAAGCGGGACTGATCTGCCGGCTGGGGTGGCCGGCGCCTGTGTCGCCGCAGGGGCTCAGGGGGGCCTTGTTCCCGCCTGATCATCCTCGTACAGTCCGTTACGTAAGGTTCGCCGAATAGATCGAATGTTTCGGGTGACCACCCGCATCCCGGGGCGGCGGCGGATCGGCAACGTCCTCGATCGCCGGGGTCGCTCGGCGCCCGATCCGGCACACGGACCGCCCCGGACGCCACGGGCCCCCTTCCTCGGTCGCCCTGAGCGGCGCCCCGAACCGCCGTGTCGCCGCCCGCTCGGACGCCGTGACAGGCCCCGTGAGGGCCCGGCACCACGACGTCGAGGTGCTGGGGGAGAGGCGAGCGTGATCGCCCGGACCGGGCCGGTGCGGCAGTTCCTCGCGCGGCGTGGCCGTCGAGATCCGCACCGACCTCCTGCTGCCCCCAACGGGCCCGCGGCAGCCGTGCATTGGCCTGCCCGACCTGCTCACCCCCGGCGCCGACGGTGTCCCCTCGGCCGAGCGCGACGGCCGCCGTCTCTCCAGGCGGGGGCCGGAGGGCTTCACATGCCGGGCGTTCGGAATGGACGCCAGTGAGGGGGCCGTGGCCTCCGACTGGTTCGACTCCTCAACATTCCCTGTGTACAAGGGGTTGCCACCCTTTGGCAGCTGTCTCTAGGGTGCGGCAGCAGCGAAGCTTTCTGGATCAACTCCGAAACTTTCGGACCGCAGGACGGACAAGGACGGCTCCGTCCCGTACCCAAGGAGCGCATCATGGGCGACCCGGCACTGTCCCGCCGTGGTTTTCTGGCGGCATCCGCCGCGGCCGGTCTGGGCATGACGACACTGACCGGCTGCGGCGGCGACTCGGACGGAGGATCGTCCGACGGGACGACCACGGTGGAGTGGTGGAACATCTCCACCACCGAGCCGGCGAAGAGTGTCTGGGCGGCCCTCGCCAAGAAGTTCGAGGCCGCGAACCCCAAGGTCAAGATAAAGATCGTCCAGCTGGAGAACGACGCCTACAAGTCGAAGATGACGGCGCTGACCGCCTCCGGGAAGCTTCCCGACATCTTCCACACCTGGGGCGGCGGCGTCCTCAAGCAGCAGGTCGACGCGGGGCTCGTCGAGGACCTGACCGACCGGACCAAGCCGTGGGCCGACGGTCTGCTGAAGGTCACCAAGGAGCCGTACATCCTCGACGACAAGGTCTACGGCATCCCGTTCGACATGGGCATGATCGGCTTCTGGTACAACAAGGCGCTCTTCAAGCAGGCCGGCGTCAGCGAGCCGCCCACCACCTGGGGCGGGTTCCTGGAGGCCGTGAGCAAGCTGAAGTCCAAGAACATCACGCCCATCGCCCTCGCAGGCAAGGAGAAGTGGCCCGGCATGTACTACTGGGCCTACCTCGCGATGCGCACCGCCGGCATCGACGCCCTCCAGAAGGCCAGTGAGGACAAGGACTTCACCGCTGCGGGGTTCGTCGAGGCCGGCCGGCACCTCAAGGAACTCGTGGACCTCCAGCCCTTCCAGAAGGGGTTCCTCAACGCCGCCTACTCCACACCCACCGGCCAGGCGGCCGCCGTCGGCAACGGCAAGGCGGCCATGGAACTCATGGGCCAGTGGGCCCCGTCCGTGCAGGCCGACTCCGGTAAGGGTCTCGGCGACGACCTGGGTTTCTTCCCCTTCCCCGCGGTAGAGGGCGGCAAGGGCGCCATCACCGAGGTGTTCGGCGGAGGCGGCGGACACGCCCTGCGCCGGGGCGCCCCGCAGGCGGCGGTCGACTTCCTGAAGTTCTTCGCCTCCGAGGCCACCGAGCTGGAACTGGTCAAGAAGACCAGCATCCTTCCCGTGCTCCCGAACGCGGAGAAGGCCATGACCGACCCCAACCTCAAGCTCGTACAGGCGCAGTTGAAGGCCGCCACCGGCTTCCAGCTCTATCTCGACCAGGCGTACGCGCCCGCCGTGGGCCAGGAGGTCAACGACAGCGTGGCCGCGCTGATCGCCGGCTCCAAGTCCCCGGAGCAGGTCGCCCAGTCGATCACGCAGACCGCGAAGGAAGAGCAGTAGCCCGCGATGACCTCCACGTTCCTCGCAGACAAGCGGAGCGGTCCGGGCACCGATCTCCCGCCCCCGGAATCGGTCAGGGCCCGGGGGCGGGGCCGGCGGCGCGTAACGCACTGGCTGACCGCGGTCAGTTTCCAACTGCCCGCCCTGGTGCTGTTCATCGGCATGGTCCTGCTG
The DNA here is from genome assembly GCF_031845645.1 of Streptomyces doebereineriae. Taxonomy (NCBI): domain Bacteria; kingdom Bacillati; phylum Actinomycetota; class Actinomycetes; order Kitasatosporales; family Streptomycetaceae; genus Streptomyces; species Streptomyces doebereineriae. The sequence goes on along the minus strand of NZ_JAVREZ010000022.1, from coordinate 169,644 downwards.
CCGATGCTGTTCGCGCTGTACGCCGCCTTCTTCCGCTGGGGCGGCTTCGGCATGCCCTCCGACTACATCGGCACGGACAACTTCACCCAGCTCTTCGACAACCCCGTCTTCCTGGGCGACCTGTGGCGCTGCCTGGTCCTGGTCGTGCTGTCCCTCGCGTTCCAGCTGCCGTTCGCGCTCGCCATGGCGGTCCTGCTCAACCAGAAGCTGCGCGGCAGAGCCGTCTACCGGATGCTGTTCTTCGCGCCCTACGTCCTGTCCGAGGCGATCACCGGTGTGCTGTTCAGCATGGTCTTCGCCCCGGACTCCGGACTCGCCGACCACATCTTCGGCGCGATCGGCCTGGACGGCGTGGGCGGGCTGTGGTTCGCCGATCCCTCCTACGTCATGGCGACGCTCTTCCTGGTCATGATGTGGAAGTACTTCGGCTTCCACATGATGCTCTACCTGGCCGGACTCCAGTCCATCCCACGGGAGTTGACCGAGGCGGCTCTCATCGACGGCGCCAGCGCCTGGCAGCGGTTCCGCAACGTCACCCTGCCGCTGCTCGCGCCCACCCTGCGGATCAGCATCTTCCTGTCCGTCATCGGCTCGATCCAGCTCTTCGACCTGGTGTGGGTGGTCACCCAGGGCGGCCCCGACCACCACTCCGAGACCATGGCCGTGACCATGTTCCAGTACGGCTTCAAGCGCTACCAGGTCGGCTACGCCAGCGCGATCAGCGTGGTCATGTTCGGCATCTGCCTCGTCTTCGCCCTCGCCTACCAGCGGTTCGTGCTCCGCCGCGACCTCGAAGGGGCCACCACGACGATGAGGGGGGACGGCAAGTGACCGCCCGCAAGACCACCGCACGAACCCTGCCCCTGCACGTGATCCTCGTCGCCGTCGGCGCGGTGATGGTCGTACCCCTGGTGTACGCCGTCCTGTCCGGGTTCAAGTCCACCGACGAGCTCTCCAGCAACCCCTTCGGGCTGCCGGAACACTGGCGGACCGGCAACTACACCGACATCCTGGCCGGCGGGGACTTCTGGCGGCTGCTCGGCAGCAGCACGCTGATCGCGGTCGGTACGACGGTGCTGGTGGTCGCCGCGTCCGCGCTGGCCGCGTTCTCCTTCGCGAGGTTCGCCTTCCGGGGACGGGAGGCACTGTTCACGCTCTTCACGATGGGGCTGATGTTCCCCTTCGCGGTGGCGGTGCTGCCGCTGTTCCTGTTGCTGCGCTCGCTCGGCCTGCTGGACAATCCGCTGGGCGTGATCCTTCCGCAGGCCGCCTTCGGGCTGCCGATGACGATCATCATCCTGCGCGCCTTCTTCCGGGAGATCCCCGGTGAGCTGGAGGAGGCGGCCACGCTCGACGGGTGCAGCCCCTTCGGGTTCTTCTGGCGCGTCCTGCTGCCGATGGCACGGCCCGCGCTCGGCACCGTCTCGGTGCTCGCCGTCGTCACCAGCTGGAACAACTTCATGCTGCCGCTGCTGGTGTTCACCGACAACACGTGGTGGACGCTCCCCATCGGTGTGCAGCAGTTCCAGGGCCAGTACTCCGCGGAGTACGCCCGCGTCTTCGCCTATCTCGTCCTGGCGATGGTTCCCGCCCTCGCCTTCTACTCGGTCGCCGAGCGCCAGCTCGTCGGCGGCCTCACCGCCGGTGCCACGAAGGGCTGACCCCGGCGCTTCGAAAAGTACGGCTCACCCCGCCCGCACGTGAGGAGTCGCACCATGCGCAAGAACCGTCTCAGACTCGCCGGAGTCCTGGCCGCAGTGGTGGTCGCGGCCGCCGCTCCCACCGCACAGGCCCACGGCAAACCGTCCACCCTCGCCGACCTCGCCCAGCGCCACGGCCGCTACTTCGGCAGCGCCACCGACAACCCCGAACTCGTCGACGGGCCGTACAAGAAGATCCTCGGCAGCGAGTTCGACCAGATCACGCCGGGCAACGGCATGAAGTGGTACGCCACCGAACCCGAGCAGGGGGTCTTCGACTGGACCAACGGCGACGAGATCGTGAACCTCGCCCGCGCGAACCACCAGAAGGTGCGCGGCCACACCCTCGTGTGGCACAGCCAGTTGCCCGACTGGATCACCTCGCGCGAGTGGACGGCGGCCGAGCTGAGGCCCGTACTGAAGAAGCACATCCAGACCGAGGTACGGCACTACCGGGGCAAGGTCTTCGCCTGGGACGTCGTCAACGAGGCCTTCAACGAGGACGGCACCTACCGCGAGACCGTCTTCTACAAGACCCTCGGCCCCGGCTACATCGCCGACGCCCTGCGCTGGGCCCGCCAGGCCGACCCCAAGGTCAAGCTCTACCTCAACGACTACAACATCGAGGGGATCGGGGCGAAGAGCGATGCCTACTACACCCTGGCCAAGGAGCTGAAGGCGCAGGGCGTTCCGCTCGACGGCATCGGTCTCCAGGCCCACCTGGCGCTCCAGTACGGCTATCCGACCACGCTGGAGGACAACCTCCGCCGCTTCTCCAAGCTGGGCCTCGACACCGCGCTCACCGAGGTCGACATCCGGATGATCCTGCCCGCGACCGAGGAGAAGCTGGCCCAACAGGCCCAGTGGTACGCCGACTTGACCGATGCCTGCCTTGCGGTGCGGCGGTGTGTCGGCATCACCATCTGGGACTACACCGACAAGTACAGCTGGATACCCGCCTTCTTCGAGGGCCAGGGGGCCGCGCTGCCCTGGGACGAGCAGCTCCAGCCGAAGCCGGCGTACTACGCGATCCGGGCGGCGCTGAAGTAGGGGGCGGCGGGGACTGCGGCGACGCCCGTCGGCTCGTCGGCGCGCGCTGCCGCCGGGCCCTGACGGGAGAAGCCCGCTCCGGGCGGCTCGGATCGGCCGCCCCGGTGGCCGGTTCGGGCCGCTCGGCCGCCGCCTGCCGGGGCCGCGGTGGGCCGGCCACCGGGACGCCGGCCGCCGCCGACGTGGGTGGCGGTGGGCCGAGCTCGCGGGTCGGCTCTCTGGGGGCGTCTCTCCGAGATGGGGGTCGCGTTGCCGGGGCGCGCGGGTGCTGGGCCGAGCTTGCGGGCCGGCTTCCTGGGGCGTCTCTCCGAGACGGGGGCCACGTCGCCGGGCCGTGGGTGGTGGTGGGCCGAGTTTCCGGGCCGGCTTCCTGGAGGCGTCTCTCCGAGATGCGGGCCGCGTCGACCGGGTGGTGGTGGGCCGAGTTCCCGGGTCGGCTCTCTGGAGGCGTCTCTCCGAGACGGGGGCCGCGTCGACCGGGTGGCGGTGGGCCGAGTTCCCGGGTCGGCTCTCTGGGGGCGTCTCTCCGAGACGGGGGCCGCGTCGCCAGGGGCGCGGGTGGCCTCGGGTGGTGCGCCCGAGGGAGGGCCTGCTCGCGGGTCCTGTCGGTGGTGCGGGCCCGGCGCGCGTGCTCGTGTCTGCCGGGATGGCGGCCCGATCCACCGGACGGGCCGTGATCCGTCAGCGGATGGCCGGTGGTGCGGTGCTTGATCGCACCACCAACTCCGTGCCCAGCTCCACGCGCGGTGAGTCCGGGCGTTCGCCGCGGGCCAGTTTGAGGACCGTGCGGACGGCCAGCTTGCCCATGTCGGCGAGCGGCTGGCGCACGGTGGTCAGCGGGGGCGCCGACCAGCGGACTTCCGGAAGGTCGTCGAAACCCACCACGCTCATGTCCTCCGGCACCCTCAGCCCGCGTCTCCTCAGCGCCTCGATCGCGCCGAGGGCCATCTGGTCGCTGGCCGCGAAGAGGGCGGTCGGCGGCTCGGGCAGCTCGAGGAGCTTCTCGCAGCCGGCGAAGCCGGACTCCGGGTGGAAGTCGCCGGGTACGACGAGGGACTCGTCGAGGGTGAGCCCGGCGCCCTCGAGAGCGGCGCGGTAGCCGTCGTAGCGGGCCCGCGAGCACAGCAGCCGGGGCGGCCCCGCGATCAGCCCGATCCTGCGGTGGCCCAGCGACAGCAGGTGCTCGGTGGCCGCGAGCCCTCCCGACCAGTTGGCGGCGCCGATGGTGGGGGCGTCCAGTGCGGGGGAGCCGGCCGGGTCGACGACCACGAGCGGGACGCCCAGGGCGCGCAGTTCGTCGTGGAGAACCGTGTCCAGCGCCGAGGTGACGAGGACGACCCCGTCCGAGGCGCGGGCGCGCAGGTTGCGCATCCATTCGCGTGCGTCGCCCGAGCGGCCGTGGATCGCGGAGACGACGGTGCCGACGCCCTCCGCGTGGGCGACCTCCTCGACACCGCGAATGATCTCCACGGCCCAGGGGCTGTCGAGGTCGTTGAAGACCAGGTCGAGCAGGGCGGCGCGGGTGCCGGGGGCCGCGGGGCGCTTGCGGTAGCCGTACTGCTGGAGCAGCTCCTCGACGCGGGCGCGGGTGTGCGGGGACACGTCCGACCGGCCGTTGACCACTCGGGACACCGTCGGCACCGAGACCCCGGCCTGCCGGGCGATCTCCGTGATGGTGACCCTGCCCCGGGGCTCGGCGTCGGCCTTGCCTGCTGTCACTTGCCCACCTCCGCGTCAAAGCCTCGAAACTTCCAGGAGTCTTCCGGAAAAGTAGGGTCATACACAAGGCGTCACAGGGAGTGATCGCCGTGGGACATACGTCGGGGCCGGTGCGCAGACAGTCGCTGCGAGCCGGCCCCTCAGGTCTCCGGACGGTACGGCGGCCGCCCGGGCGTTTTCAGGCGGCTGCCACCGCGAGCGGGCGGTGCGGGGCGATGACCCGGCCGTCGGGCAGGAGCTCACCGGTGTCCTCGAAGAGCAGAACGCCGTTGCACAGCAGGCTCCAGCCCTGCTCCGGGTGGTGCGCCACGAGGCGGGCGGACTCCCGGTCGGCGGAGGCGGCGGTGGGACACGGTGGCTGGTGCTGGCACATTGGTGGGATCTTTCGCTGTGTTGTGGTCATGACGTCCCCCGTTGCGATAACTCAGTCGGAACCCAGTGTTGCCCTACGGGCGTCAATCCGCAGGTATTTCGCATCACCACTTCTTCACAGGTTGGAGACGCGTCACCCGGCCGGACGGTTCATCCCAACTGCACTGTCCCTTCGGATGGTTCGCAGTGGCCGGATAGGGCTAGTCCACCTGGAGTCAGACCCGAGTTCGGCTCGTCCGAGCAATTGTGCGCTCGTACGAGCAAATGGTCTTCTGTGTGATCCCTGGGGATTTTGTACGACCCTAATGGCACCGGAAACGGAGTCGTACCCCGCTACCCGGAATTCGGGGCGGGGTACGGGGGTGGTGGGCGATGCGTGCGGACGAGGATTCAGGCGGGCGAGCCCAGCAGTGGGGCCGGAGTCACCCGATGGGCCAGTACCGGGAGCAGTTCCGCTGCCCGGTGCGGACGGTGGGCGGCGATGCCGGGCGGAGCCGGTGCCAGTGGGACGAGCAGGTCGGTGGCGGCGAGGCGGCCCGTGGCGGCGTCCGCCGCGCAGTCGCCGTGCAGCCACAGCGCGAGCATGTACAGGCCCGGGATCGACAGCAGACGCGGCTGATACGGCTGCTGCATCACCTCCGCCTGACGCAGTGCCCGCTCGGTGGACGCGATGTAGGGGCCCTCGAAGAAGTGCGAGAACGCCCAGCCGTCCGGGGTCAGCATGGTCTCGGCCGCGGCCACCGAGCGATCGCCGCAGCGGACCAGGAAACGCCACCCGGTCAGCCGGGTGGCGGTGCCGTCCAGGACGTGTACGGGTAGGGGGAGCTCGGGTGTGACGGGTCCCTGGGCGCGGAGCAGGGAGGGAGTCCGGGCCTCGCGGACCGCGGTGGGCGAGGCGAGTGCGGTGAGGACGGAGCGAAGTGCTGGGGCGGGAGCCGGGGGGACATGCAGCGGCATGGTGGGTCGCCTCTCATTCGACAGGCACGGTGGCGCGAGGGCGGGGGCGGACGGCGCTGTCAGCTCACGAAGGTCAGAGAGGCGGGGGCCGGGGTCCGGTGACGCGGGTGCGGGTGAGGACTGCGGTACGTCACCTGACGGCAGGATCCAGGACCGCGGGTGCCAACTCTCTGCCTTGTTCGCGAAGTTTATACGACATGTGTTCAGACAGTGTTTCGTCTAGCCGCTTCCATCGCACGGGGCAAGGGGCCATTCGGTCGGCGATACGCGAAAATGATCCCGATACCGTGACTCTTCGCGGCGGTGACCTCGGGAAATGTGCGGGAAGTGGTCGGCCAATTCTCGTCGGCGTTTTTCACGAGTTCTTCGGGGCACTCGAAACTGCTGAGTGCTCCATGCCGAGTGAATGTGCCACCGGTCACTTCCGACAGGGTAGCGCGCTCGGGGCCGACGCGGGACGTTACCGATCGTTCCGGCTGGGCATCATCCCACCTGACTCATGACGCATCGAGGAGGGACCCTTCGATGGGGGAGAAGGTCGTGGCAGGCCGGTTCGACCTGTCCGATCGCCAGCGCTACCGCGACAAGCTCCGCAGGTGCCTGACGGGGCTGGAGCGGCTCCTGGCGGAGCAGCGGTTCGATCGTCCCCAGAACCTGATGGGGCTGGAGATCGAATTGAATCTGGTCGGCACCGACGGTATGCCGAGAATGCTGAATGGAGAGGTCCTCGAACGCATCGCAAGCCGAGATTTCCAAACAGAACTCGCCATGTTCAACCTGGAAGTCAACATAGCCCCACACAGGCTGGGCGGCAGGGTATTCGACCGGCTCGCCGAGGAACTGCGGACCTCGCTGGCGTATGCCGACCGCAAAGCGGGCGAGGTCGACGCGGGAATCGTGATGATCGGCATTCTGCCTACCCTGGACCGGGACGACCTGGTCTCCTCCAACCTGTCCGACGTCGACCGCTACACGCTGCTCAACGACCAGATCGTGGCCGCCCGCGGTGAGGACTTCGTCCTCGACATCGACGGGGTGGAACGCCTCACCTGCACCTCGAAGTCGATCGCCCCGGAGGCCGCCTGCACCTCTGTGCAGCTGCACCTCCAGGTCACGCCGGGACGCTTCGCCGACGTGTGGAACGCCGCGCAGGCGGTGGCCGGCGTGCAGATAGCCGTCGGCGCCAACTCGCCCTTCCTCTTCGGGCGTGAGCTGTGGTGCGAGTCCCGTCCGCCGCTCTTCCAGCAGTCCACGGACACCCGTCCGCCGGAGCTGCAGGCCCAGGGGGTGCGGCCGCGCACCTGGTTCGGGGAGCGGTGGATCTCCTCGGCGTACGACCTGTTCGAGGAGAACCTGCGCTACTTCCCGGCCCTACTGCCGATCTGCGACGAGGAGGACCCGCTGGAGGTCCTCGACCAGGGCGGGGTGCCCTCCCTCGCCGAGCTCGTCCTGCACAACGGCACGGTGTACCGCTGGAACCGGCCCGTCTACGGCATCGCCGACGGCGTCCCGCACCTGCGCGTCGAGAACCGCGTGCTGCCAGCCGGCCCCACCATCACGGACGTCATCGCCAACGCGGCCTTCTATTACGGCCTCGTCCGCGCCCTCGCCGAGGAGCCGCGGCCGGTGTGGACCAGGCTGCCCTTCGAGGCGGCCGCGGCCAACTTCGACGCGGCCTGCCGGTACGGCATCGACGCGCGCATGGTCTGGCCCCGGCGCGGTCGTCACGGCGGCACGGTCGAGGTCGACGCGGTCACCCTCGTACGCGACGAACTGCTGCCGCTCGCCGACGCGGGCCTCGCCGGGTGGGGCGTCGAGCCCGCCGACCGGGAGCTCTACCTCGGGGTGATCGAGGAGCGGTGCCGACGCCGGGCCAACGGGGCGTCCTGGCAGGCGGCGACGTTCCACCGGGCACTGGAGGCGGGACTGTCGCGCGATGCGGCGCTGGCGGCCACGACGCGGCGGTATGGCGAGCTGATGCATCTGGGAGAGCCGGTGCACACCTGGCCGGTGGGGTTGCCGGAGCCGGTGCCGCTGGGGTGAGGGCCTGGGGGACGCGCGGGGTCAGTCGCTGACGCTGCCGCCCTGGGCGCCCGCGGCCACGATCGCGTTCAGGATCACCGTGTGGATCTGGGCGGGGTTGTTGACCTGTTGGCCGGAGCCGCCGGTGGCCTCGGCGAGCTGCTCGGCCTCCGCGCGGTCGGCGTCGGGGCCCACCGCGATCACGATCAGGGGGACCGGGCGTTCGGGGCTGGAGAGTTTCTCCAGTTCGGAGACCAGCGCCCCGCGCGAGATGCTGCCGGGGTCCTGGTTGACGCCGTCGGTCAGGACGACCAGCGCGTTGAACTTGCCCTCGGCGTAGGAGGAGGTCGCCGCCTTGTACGCGGCGAGCGTGGTGTCGTACAACCCCGTCGCTCCGCCCGGCACCGGCTCCAGGCCGCCGAACGCCGCCGACAGCCGCTCTCGTTGGGTGCCGGCCCCGTCCGCGCTGTCGCCCAGACGCTCCGTCGGTACCAGGACCTTGTAGTCCTTGTCGCCGTCGAGCTTGGTGGAGAACTCCCACAGGCCGATCTCGTCCTCCTGGGTGAAGGTCGCGAGGGCCTGGAGGAGGGACGCCTTGGTGACGTCCATCCGGGAGCGGCCGGTGCCCGGCACGGCCTCCGACATGGAGGAGGACGCGTCCACGACCGTGGTGATCCGCGCACTCTGCACGGTGATCGTCCAGGTGCCGAGGGCCTCCTGGAGCGCCGCCGCCGAGGCGGGCTCGCCGGCGGGTTCCGTATACGGCTGCGGCACCTCGCCACCGGCCTTCGCGACCAGCGTCTTCGACACCTGGTCGTCGGAGGTGCGGAATCCCCGGTCCGTCAGCAGCTGTTCCTGCTCGGGCTTGCGCAGGTACGTCATGAAGCGGATCGCCGCACGGCTCTCGTCGGTGGTCAGCCGTGTCTCGTCGACCAGCGCGTAGGGGTAGTCCAGCCGCGGTGAGCCGTCCTTGGGATAGAAGAAGTCCAGACCGTCCCCGGACTCCGCAGAGGAGTTGTGGGCGAAGGCCGCCTGCTCGGACAGAACCAGCGCCTGATTGCGCTTCGGATTGCCCTGCTCGGTGCCCGAGGCGTCCCGCGGCAGCGTCTCCACGAGCTGGCCGTCGCTGTCGGAGATGCGCTGCGAGAGCGCCTTCATCATGGCCGCGGCCCGCGTCTCCCCACCCGCGGTCTGCCCCGCCGCACTCGTGAGCCGGGTGAGGGCGAGCAGCCCGGTCGCGCTGCGCGCGGGGTCGGCGGCGCCCAGCTTGAGGGAGTCGTCCTGCAGGGTGGCGCCCGCCAGTTCGAGCCAGGCGTACGTCTTCTTCGGCCAGCCCAGCGACTTCGCGGCGGTCGGCACCATCGCCATCCCGACCGGGCTGGAGGCCACGTTGCCGACACGGGCCACCTCCGTCGCGTCGCCGTCGGCGGAGATCTGCTCCACCCACACGTCCGAGTCCGGCACCCACACCTGCACACCGGGGTCCTTGCCGGCCGCGAGCGTGTCCCTGACCTTGTACGACTCGCGCGCGGTCACCGTGATGTCGACGCAGCGTCCGTCGGAGGTGAGGTTCTCGTCGTGGGCCCGCTCGGCAGCGCTGCGCAGGGCGGGGGCGACGTCGGGGGAGGCGGCGAGCTCGAGCCGTACCGCATCGTCCCGGCAGGAGGAGCCGAAGGAGAGCAGACCGCCCTGGACGGCGGCGGCCGTCCCGCCGGCGACGGTCAGGACGAGCACCGTCGCGATGGCCACGGTACGGCGGCGCGCGCGTGGGCGGGGGTCGCTGCCGCCCGCCCCATACTGATCGGGCAAGCTGTGACGTCCCATGGCGGTGGTGCCCTCCCCTGTCGATCTCCGTGCCGACACGGCCGTGTATGGCAGGAAAGAGGGAGGCACGCCCCCGTACGGCGTCCGTCCCCCCGACGGCCTTGCGCACGATCTTCGTCACTTCTTTCGAAGGACCCTAGCGGGGCGGGGATACGGATGAGGCTGGATTACTCAACTGGAGGCAGGTGTGCAGGCGGAGGAAGGGGCAGTGGCCGATTCTTTTCCGCAGAAGGCGCTCTCACGGAGGTTTTTCCGTGATGAGACGCTGCTCGTTCTGGGGCTTTCGCTCGGTGCGAGTGGTGTGTCCGCGCTGATCAGTTTTGTCGGATCGGTCACCAAACCAGGGGGTCTCAAGGATCAGGCGGCGACCCTCAACGCCTCGGCCGCGCCGGGCCGTCCCTGGCTGGATCTCGCCTGGCAGCTCTTCGGGATCGCGTCGGCCCTGGTGCCGGTACTGCTCGTCGCGCACCTCCTGCTGCGCGAGGGGCAGAGCCTGAGGACCCTCGGCTTCGACCGCACCCGGCCCGGGCTCGACCTCGCCCGCGGGGCCGGGATCGCGGCCGTGATCGGCAGCACCGGTATCGCCTTCTACCTGGCCGCGCGTGGTCTGGGCTTCAACCTCACCGTGGTGCCCGAGGCGTTGCCCGACGTGTGGTGGAAGTACCCCGTGCTGATCCTCTCGGCGATGCAGAACGCGATCCTCGAAGAGGTGATCGTCGTCGGCTATCTGCTGCGCCGGCTCCACCAGTTGGGCTGGACCCCGGGCACCGCGCTGGTGGCCAGTTCCGTGCTGCGTGGCAGCTACCACCTCTACCAGGGCATCGGCGGCTTCATCGGCAACATGGTGATGGGCGTGGTGTTCGTCTACCTGTACCGCCGGTGGGGGCGCGTGGGCCCCCTGGTGGTGGCGCATTCCCTGCTCGACATCGGGGCGTTCGTGGGCTACGCCCTCCTCGCGGGGAAGGTGGGCTGGCTGCCGACCGCGTGATCAGGCGAGCAGCTCGCCCTCGATGACCGTGACCGCACTGCCCGTCAGCAGCGTGCGCCCGCCGCGCAGCCCGGTGCGGACCCGGCCGGACCGGGGCGAGGCCTGCAGCCCGGTGAGATCCGTACGGCCGAGACGCTCCGACCAGTAGGGGGCCAGAGCGGTGTGGGCGCTGCCGGTGACCGGGTCCTCGTCGATGCCGACGTTCGGGAAGAAGCAGCGGGAGACGAAGTCGTAGCCCAGGTCCGGGTTCTCGGCGCGGGCGGTGGCGATGACGCCGCGCTCCGAATAGGCGGCCAGGGCCTTGAGGTCGGGGCGCAGGGCGTGGACGGTCTTCTCGTCGGCCAGTTCAAGCAGCAGGTCACCGATGTTCGGGCCGGTGTCGAAGGCGGTGAGCGGCTCGGCGCCCAGCGCCTCGGCGACCCCCTCGGGAAGTTCGACCGGGGTCAGCGGGGCCGTCGGGAAGTCCAGGGTGATCGAGCCGTCCTCGCCCGGTGTCGCGATGAGGACACCGCTGCGGGTGGCGAACCGCACCGGGCCCTCGTGCGCACCCGTGCTGTACAGGACGTGGGCCGTGGCGAGCGTCGCGTGGCCGCACATGTTCACCTCGGTGGCGGGCGTGAACCAACGCAGCGCCCAGTCGGCCTCGCCGTCCCCGGGGAGCCGGTGGGCGAAGGCCGTCTCGGCGTGGTTGACCTCCAGTGCGATGTTCTGGAGCCGGTTGTCGTCCGGGAAGGCGTTGTCCAGGAGCAGGACGCCCGCCGGGTTGCCGGTGAAGGGGCGGGCGGTGAAGGCGTCGACGATTCGGATGCGCATGGCCCGACGGTACGAGACGATCTTGCGGCCTGGACAAGGCCAATCCGGGGTCACTGGACCGTTTTCCGTGCGAACACCGAGGTCCTCGTGATCGGCGGCCCGCGGCTGCGCGGGCGTCGAGGCGGCCCGGATCGACGCGGCTGGGCGCAGCGTGACGCCGGCGAGCGGCGGCACGGTCGGCCACTGCTCGGCGTGCTCGCCCGGATGTCGTCCTGACCTGCTTCATCGCGGGGTCCGCAACCCGGAGAACGTGGGAGTCGCCCCCTGCCCATTGCGCTCTCGGCGGCGAGCATCCATTATCAGGAATCCTGTTAGTTTAACCTTGCAGCGATGGGTGTTCAGTCATGGCGTTCAGCCCCCGAATCCAGGCCAGAGGGATCCAGCTCCTGCTCGGTCGCGTGATGTCCCGCGTACACAAGGACCTGCGCTTCACCGACGTCCCGGCGCGCACCGAGAGCCTTCGGGTGGAGACCGGTGCCGGACCGGTGACGTGCACCGTCTACCGTCCGCCGGTCGCCACGGACACCCCCGCCCCCGTGTACGTCAACTTCCACGGCGGCGGGTTCGTGGTCGCCCGGCCCGAGCAGGACGACCACATCTGCCGCTACATAGCCGCCACGGCCGGTTGCGTCGTGATCAACGTCGACTACGCGGTCTCGCCGCAGCGGCCGTTCCCCACACCCGTCACCCAGGCCTACGACGTCACCGCGTGGGTCGCCGAGAACGGCGCCGCCGGTGGCTGGGACGGTTCGCGGCTCGCCGTGGGCGGACACAGTGCCGGGGCCAACCTGACCGCCGCGGTTTGCCGCCTGGCCAGGGAAAGCGGCACCTTCTCGCCCCGGCTTCAGATCCTCGACTCGGCGCCGCTGGACCAGGTGGCTGATCCGGCCACCAAGCGGTCCCTCATCGACAAGCCGCTGCTCACTCCGCAGATCATGCGGATCTTCACCGCCGCCTATGTCCCCGATCCCGCCGACCGCGCCCGCCCCCTCGCCTCGCCCGGCCTCGCCGACGACCTCGCGGGTCTTCCTCCCGCCCTGGTCATCACCGCGGAGAACGACCGCCTGCGCGACGAGGGGGACGCCTACGCCAAGGCTCTGGAGGCCGCCGGCGTCCCGGTCACCCACCGCGTCTTCGAGGGCGTCGACCACTACTTCACCCACACCGGCCCGGCAGCGGCCGGTAAGGAGGCCATCGACCTGATGGCCACCGCGTTGCGTGATGCCTTGAGGTGACCTTCCCGTCCTTTTCGGGCTCTGGCACGGGCGACTCCTGAGCCGTCCATGTAGTCGCGGGCTCGCGTGATCGGTCCATTGCGGACGTGGAGTGCTCGGGAGCTGTTTGCCGAGGAGGGATTACTTCGACTCGAAGCCGCTGACGGCAGCCGATCACATCCGTTTCGCCCTCGGCCGGCAGACCGTCGGCGTCGGTGGCGCTTCGCTGTGTGAGGCCCCTGCCGATCGCGTCACCGCGGCTGCCGGTAGCGCCGCTTCAGACGTTCTGAGACCTGCAGGGAGAGTTGTCACCCAAGGACGGTCGTGAGCAGGGAGCCGGACAAGAGTTTCAGTGGCGAGCCTAGTTGTCACAGAACGGTTCCAGGCTGAGGGCGGCATGCGGCAACGCGTCCCTGACTTCCTTGCGGTGACGCGGGGTGGTCGCTGGCTGATCGATGTTCACATGGCGGACCGTACGGATCAGGATGACCTCCTGCGTTTCGCTGCCACACAGGAGTGCCCTCATCTCCTGGACGTCCCCAGCCGCTTGGCGCGTCCAGTCGGCGACTGGCACTTTCCCTGATTCCGGATGAGGAAGCCTTGGGCGGAATTCCTATGTGCGCTGATGGGGTACGGGGAGGTGTCCGGCGAAGAAGGAGGCCATGTCGCCGAATCCGAATTCGGCTTGTACTCCATGGCCCGTGGCGTCCCTGTAGTGCCGAGCCGCAGCGGTGCCCTGCCCGGCGAGGCGCCCACCGTCCAGGAGGGCGTCCGCCGCCAGGTCGCCGCGCCGGGCGGCGTTGATGAACCCGTGGCGGTAGCCGTCGAGGAGGTACAGCTCGCTTTTCGCGCCCGCCGCGACGAGTGTCAAGTGCACGATTTTCGTTTGAAGACTTGTGAAGCCGTTGCGCGCCGTCCCGACTGGGTCATGACGATCGGGCTGGCAGGGAGTGTGGGGCGCGGAGCACGCTGAGGTGCGCGGATAGCGCTGCGTGGTGGTCAGCGAGCCGTGGCCAGCGATCCGACGTAGGACATGGACCTGCACTCCCGCGTCGGCAAACCAGGTCAGTCCCGTGTGACGGAGGTCGTGGCGGCGCAGGTGCTCGTAGCCGAGCTTGGTGACCACGGCGTCCCAATGGGTGGCTTCGCGCAGGACGGCGGTGGAGATGCGTCCGCCGCGCGGGCCAGTGAAGAGTCGGGCATCGGGATCGGGGCCTGCGCACAGGATGCGCTGGGCGACGAGGGGGCGGATCTCCTCGACGATGGGAACATTGCGGGCGTGCTTGCCTTGGTGCCCTTGTCGGTGAGTCCGCCGGGTGCGGGTGTGGTCTGACGCCGCACGGTCCAGATCCACTGGCCGGCGTCGATGTCACCGACGCGGCATCCGGACGCCTCGCCGATCCGGGCGGCGGTGCCCGCGGCGAAGAGGAAGACGTCTCCCCATCCGCGGTAGTCGTCGTGGGTGGCGGCCACGAGTGCGTCGGCCAGTCGGACGAGGGTCTCCCAGTCGGGTAGGGCGAGGCCGCGTGGGTCGGCGGGGTTGACCTTGATGATGCCGTCGCCGACTGCCTGAGCACGGCGCTGTGCAGGGCACCGATGACAGCAATGGCCACACCTAGTAACTGTCGTCAACTCTCGGTGCCGAGTGGCGCTGAAAAGTGACAACTCTCGCTGAGAGTCTCAACTCGGTTCACCGACGGGTCTTGCCATGCGATCGGTTCCGATATATCGTTGAAGCATCGCGACAGATCAACGATGGAATGGAGTGATTGTGATGCGTTCCCACGGATTCGAGCGTGGACATGGTGGAGCCGGTCGTAGGGGCCGTGGTGGTCCCGAGAGCCTGCGAGGTGCCTTCGGGCCCTTCGGTCCGGGCGGTCCCGGTGGCCCCGGCTTCGGAGGGCCGGGCTTCGGCCCCGGGCCCTGGGGGCCGAGGGGGCGGGGTGGACCCAGGGGGAGGGCGCGGCGCGGAGACGTGCGGGCCTCGATCCTGGCCCTGCTCAAGGACCGGCCCATGCACGGTTACGAGATGATCCAGGAGATCGCCGAGCGCAGCGGCGGGGCGTGGAAGCCCAGCCCCGGCTCGGTGTACCCCACCCTCCAGTTGCTGGAGGACGAGGGGCTGATCGCCAGTGAGAGCGAGGGCGGCAAGAAGCTGTTCGCCCTCACCGAGGCCGGCCGTACCGCGGCCGACGAGGGCCCCGACGCCCCATGGGAGGAAGCCTCCCGTGGCATCGACTTCGAGGCGCTCGGCGAGATCCGGCAGGCCGGCTTCGGTCTGATGGAGGCCTTCGGCCAGGTCTGGAAGACCGGCAGCAAGGAACAGCGCGAGAAGGCGCTGGCCGTCATCAACGAGGCCCGCAAGAAGCTGTACCTCATCCTCGCCGACGAGGACTGAGCCGAGGCCGGGCAGTCGTACGGCGATCAGAAGGCGCCCCGTGGAGCGATCCGCGGGGCGCCTTCCTGTGGCGGCGCACATGTGCAGCGCTCACTTGTGCGGTGCTCACTCCACCAGTCCGGCCAGCTTCCGCAGCGACTCGTTCAGCGCGGCCGTCCCCGAGTCCTTCAGCTTGCCGGCCATCAGCGAGACGGCGGCGCCCGTGAACTCGCCGTCGATGCGGACCGTGGTGGCGTCGCCGTCGGGGGTCAGGGTGTAGCGCGTGGCGACGCTCACCGCCATCGGACCCTTGCCCCGGATGGCGAACAGCCGGGCCGGCTCCACCTGGTCGATCGTCCACTCGACCTCGGCGGGGAAGCCCATCAGCTTCATGTTCTCCTGGAAGGTTCCGCCCGGTTCCAGAACCGTCGGGCCGCCCTTGGGGAAACTGGTGTGGGTCGCGTTCCACTCCCCGTACGCGGACCAGTCGGTGAGCTGGGCCCAGACCTTCTCCGCGGGTGCAGAGATGCGTGCCTCCGCGCTGATTTCCGCCATGCGGCCACCTCTTCGTGTCGGGCTGTGGTGTCGCGGAAAGTAGCCGCAGGGGGCGCAACATTCAATACTGATGAACCGTCAGAAAGCGTGGAGGTGCATTCAGCCCACCTGACGTACGCCTACCGGGGCGGAAAGCCTTGATCTCATCCGTAAGGAGGAGATTCCGGCTCGGGGGTCCGCTCTCCGTGGGACGCAAAGATGCTTCCCCTCGGGGATGACCCGATGCGGTGGGGCTGATGAGGTGGGGGATGTGCACCCCCGTATCCCCCGGCAGTCGGCCCGCGAACAGAGCGGCCCGCCGCCGGTCAGTCCGGACGGCGATGTCAGGCTCAGCGCGGACCTGACAGCGGTGGTGTCCGGTGCCCGCAGGCGCGCGCTGAGGGACGGGGACCGGCAGATCGACACGGCCCATCTGCTGCACTCACTGCTGGACGCCGACGCCGAGGCGTACGCCGTCTTCGACGCGGAACCGCAGTTGCCGCGGCTCCTCGGTTATCTGGTGCAGCGCAGCATCGGCTACGGACTGCGCTGGCAGGGCAGCATCGAGGACTCCGGCGCCGTCCCCGTCGTCACGACGACCGAGGGCCTCTCACCGCTCGCCGCGGGCGCGAT
The DNA here is from genome assembly GCF_031845645.1 of Streptomyces doebereineriae. Taxonomy (NCBI): domain Bacteria; kingdom Bacillati; phylum Actinomycetota; class Actinomycetes; order Kitasatosporales; family Streptomycetaceae; genus Streptomyces; species Streptomyces doebereineriae. The sequence goes on along the minus strand of NZ_JAVREZ010000022.1, from coordinate 153,441 downwards.
GGAATACGCCTGCGCCCGGGCCGAGCACCGCGCCGACGGACCCGCCCGCGGGATCGATCTGCTCGCGGCGATCCTGGTGGACCCCGAGTCCCGGGCCGTCGAGGTGCTGACCCGGGCGGGAATCGACGCCCGTGCCGTGTCAGCGCGGATCGACGACCGTCTGCCCGGAGGGCTGTGGGGCGGCCCGCCACGGTCCAGCCGCTGAGACAGGAGTCATCGGGGGTGACGCTCATGTCCTGCCCTGTCATCATGGGCCGGTGCATACGTCTGAGAGCAGCAGGGCCAGTGAGGGCAAGGGCGTCGGACTCGGTCTCGCGCTGGTGTCCGCGCTCGCCTTCGGCGGATCCGGGGTGGCGGCCAAGCCGTTGATCGAGGCGGGCCTCGATCCGCTGCACGTGGTGTGGCTGAGGGTGGCGGGCGCCGCCCTGGTGATGCTGCCGCTCGCCGTCCGCCACCGCGCGCTGCTGCGCAGCCGTCCCGCCCTGCTCGCCGGCTTCGGGCTGCTCGGCGTGGCCGGCGTGCAGGCCTTCTACTTCGCCTCGATCTCCCGCATCCCCGTCGGTGTCGCCCTGCTCGTCGAGTACCTCGCCCCCGCCCTGGTGCTCGGCTGGGTGCGGTTCGTGCAGCGACGGCCCGTCACCCGCGCCGCCGCGCTCGGCGTGGTCCTCGCCGTCGGCGGGCTCGCGTGTGTCGTCGAGGTCTGGTCGGGTCTGAGCTTCGACGCCCTCGGACTGCTCCTCGCGCTCGGCGCCGCCTGTTGCCAGGTCGGCTACTTCGTCCTGTCCGACCAGGGCAGCGACTCCGGCGAGGTCCCCGACCCGCTCGGCGTGATCGCCTACGGCCTTCTCGTCGGTACCGCCGTCCTGACCGTCGTGGCCCGCCCCTGGACCATGGACTTCTCCGTCCTCGCGCAGCGCGCCGACATGAACGGCACCCCGGTCGCGGCCGGTCTGCTGCTCGGCTGGATCGTGCTGATCGCCACCGTCCTCGCCTACGTCACCGGCGTGGTGTCGGTGCGCAGGCTCTCACCGGCGATAGCCGGGGTCGTGGCCTGTCTCGAAGCGGTCGTCGCGACCGTCCTCGCCTGGGTGCTGCTCGGCGAACACCTGTCGGCACCGCAGATCGTGGGCGGCGCGGTCGTCCTGCTCGGCGCCTTCATCGCTCAGTCCTCGACCCCGGCCAAGGGTTCCTTGGAACCGGTCGCGACCGGTGGCGCCGAAAGTCGGTTGCCCGCCCGGGAGAACGCCGCCTAGGCTCCCGGCCCATGCACACGCGCACGTTCATCGTTTCTCCGCCGGCCGTCTGAGGCGGGCCCTCCGGAGACCACGCCCGGCCATGCCGCCGGGCTGAACGGTGCTGCCCGCAGACGAAGTCCGCGGACCCCGCCACCGAGCGGGCGTCCTCTTCCGAACTTCCGCGCCTCGGCGCATCTGCGGAGAGAACACGTGTCGCATGCTTCTTCAGGCCTGCCCGTCGGGCGAGGCCTCATCTATCTGATCGTCGCCGGTACCACCTGGGGCACTGCGGGAGCGGTCGCCTCGCTGGCCTACCGGACCAGCGACCTGGGCCCGGTGTCCCTGTCCTTCTGGCGCTGCACGGCCGGACTGGCGGTGCTGCTCGCCGTCCGTCCCGTACGGCCACGCGCGCGTACGGCCGTCTCGGAACCGCTCGGCCGCAAAGCCCTGCGGGTCGGTGCGTCAGGCGTCTGTCTCGCGGTGTTCCAGACCGCCTACTTCGCCGCCGTACGGTCCACCGGGCTCGCCGTGGCCACCGTCGTCACCCTCGGCGCCTGCCCCGTGCTCATCGCGCTCGGGGCACGCCTCGCCCTGGGGGAGCGGCTCGGGCGCAGCGGAGTCGTCGCCGTCACCGGAGCCCTCGCCGGACTCGCGGTGCTGACGCTGGGCGGCGCGGAGGCTTCCGTACGCCCCATGGGCGTGCTGCTCGGGCTGCTCTCGGCGGCCGGCTGCTGTGTGATGACCCTGATCACGCGCGCGGCCCGGGCGGAGTCCGCCGGGACGTCCGTGGGGGTGTTCGCGGTCACCAGTCTCTGCCTGCTGCCCCTGGCGCAGGCCGAGGGCCTGGTCCCGCACACGGCCCAACCGGCTCTGCTCCTGGTCCTGTTGGTCTACTTGGCGACCGTCCCCACGGCTCTCGCCTACGCCCTCTACTTCGCTGCCGCCGCGGTCGTCCGCTCCACCACCGTCTCCGTGATCATGCTGCTCGAACCGGTGAGTGCGGCGGTGCTGGCCGTGGTGCTGTTCGGCGAGCGCCTCACTCCGACCACCGTCGTCGGCACCTTGCTGATGCTGGGCGCGGTCGCGGGGCTCGCGGTGACGGAGGCACGTGTGCCCGCATGACGAACCGAAGGGGCCCTTCTGCCCGAAGGGCCCCTTCGCTCAGGCCCGCCGCCGAAGCAGGTGCTCGCGCGCCGCCGCGTCCCCGGGGCCGTCCCGCTCCGCCAGCCCGTCCGCGATCCGGTCCTGCACCTGAACCGTGCGCTTGCCGGCGTACTTGAACTTCGCCCGCACACCGGTCACTTCGAGCCGCAGTCCGCGAATCCCCGGCAGCTGCCTCCCGAACGGCACCTCGTCCGCCGCCACCCGCGCGGTGCCGCCCTCCGGCTGGAAGTGACCGACCTGATGGTTCAGGAGTACGGCCTTCTCGTCCGGGTCGTCCACCACGTGGGCTCGGCAGCGCAGTTGGACCGCCGCGTAGAGGCTCGTGGGCGTGCCGTGCTCGGACGGTACGTCCGGGTCGGCCTGCCACGGGCCCGGGACGTACGCGTAGTCGTCGACCACGCTCAGTACGACGTCGGGGCACGCCTCCAGTGCGCCCCACAGCGGGTTGGGCCGCGCGAGGTGTGTCAGGGCCTCGCCCCGCGAGGGGTCGTAGGCGAAGTGCAGCGGCTGGACGAACGGGGGCTCGCCGACAGGGCCGTTGACGGCGAGCTGCCCGAAGTCGTGGACGGACAGCCACTGCTGCCACTCGGCGTCGTCGCGGGCCGCGTCCCAGGGATGGATCAGCATCACAGCACCGCCAGGTAGTCCGGGACCTCGGTGCCGGGGGCCAGGCCGCCGTCGGCGACCGGGGTGCCGTAGCCCTTGCGCAGCGGGACCACACCGGCCCAGTGGGGGAGGGCGAGGTCCTCGGGCTCGTCGTTGACCCCGCCGGTGCGGAGCTTGGCCGAGACCTCGTCCAGGTCGAGGCGGATGACGGCGGTGGCGGCCAGTTCCTTCTTGTTGGCGGGGCGGGAGTCGAGAGCGCGACCCGGCACCACATGGTCGACCAGCGCGTCGAGGGCGAGGCGCTTCTCCTCGGGGTCCGTGACGTCGTACGCGAGTCCGTGCACCACCACGGACCGGTAGTTGATCGAGTGGTGGAAGGCGGACCGGGCCAGGATCAGCGCGTCGACGTGCGTCACCGTCAGGCAGACCGGCAGGCCCGGGTCGGCCTGGCCGGTCATCCGCAGCGGGCGCGAACCCGTCGAGCCGTGGACGTAGAGCCGCTCGCCCACCCGGCCGTACAGCGTGGGCAGGACCACCGGGGCGCCGTCCCGGACGAAGCCGAGGTGGCAGACGTAGCCCTCGTCGAGTATCGAGTGCACCAGTTCCCTGTCGTACGAGGCCCGGTTGGGTGAGCGTGTCGGGACGGTGCGGTCGGTCGGCGCGTAGGCGGTCGGCTCCGGCGTGGTCGCGGTGGTCCCCTGCATTGCGTTCTCCATTGCACTAGTGCATAATCTGCTTTGTGCTAGGAGAATATCGGATCGAAGGCCGACGCGCATCGGAGATTGCGGCGAGCGTCGAGAGCGCGGTGGGTGCCGGAGAGCTGGCGCCTGGGCAACTACTGCCTCCCATGAGGGAGTTGGCGGTGGATCTCGGGGTGAATCCCAATACGGTCGCGGCCGCCTACCGCACCCTGCGCGAGCGCGGGGTCATCGAGACCGCCGGGCGAAGGGGCAGCCGGGTGCGGTCGAAGCCGGCCACCACGGGACGCGAGTACATCCGGGTGGAGGTCCCGGAGGGCGTGCGGAACGTGGCGAACGGCAACCCGGACCCGGCGCTGCTGCCCCCGCTGGCGCCGGCCTTCGCCGCCGCCGCCGAACAGGGCGACCGGGAGCCGGTCCTGTACGGAGAGGCGACCGTGGACCCGGAGCTGGCGCGCCTGGCGCGAGAGTCGCTGGATGCGGACGGCGTTCCGCAGGGCCCTCTCGCCGTCGCCTCCGGCTCCCTGGACATGATCGAGCGCGTCCTGGCCGCCCACCTCAAGCCGGGCGACACGGTCGCCGTGGAGGACCCCGGCTGGGGCAGCCTCCTCGACCTGGTCCCGGCACTCGGCCTGCGCATCGCCCCGGTGGGTGTGGACGACGAGGGCCCGCGCGCCGACGACGTACGCAAGGCCCTGGAGTCCGGCGCCCGTGCCCTGATCATCACCGACCGGGCCCAGAACCCGACCGGTGCCTCGGTGACCGCCACGCGTGCGCGTGCCCTGCGCGCCGTCCTCGAGGATCACCCCGACATCCTCCTCATCGAGGACGACCACGGCCACGGCATCGTCGACCTGCCCCTGCACCCCCTGGCCGGAGTCACCCGCCGCTGGGCCTTCGTCCGCTCGGTGGCCAAGGCCTACGGCCCCGATCTGCGTCTGGCCGTCCTCACCGGCGACGAGGTGACCGTCGACCGCGTCCACGGTCGCCACCGCCTGGGCCCCGGCTGGGTCAGCCGCATCACCCAGCGGGCGGTGGTGCACCTGTGGGCCGAGGGCGTACTGGACACGGTGGAGGTGGCGGCGGCGTACCGCGAGCGCCGCGACCGGCTGATCGGCGCACTCGCGGAACGCGGAGTCGGGGCGCACGGCCGCAGCGGCCTCAACGTATGGATCCCGGTCCCGGACGAGACGGGCGCGGTGTCCCGCCTCCTGCACGCGGGTTGGGCCGTGTCCCCGGGCGCCCGCTTCAGAATGAGCGCACCGCAGGGGATCCGCGTGACGGTATCGACGTTGGCGACGACGGAGGTGCCCCACTTGGCGGACGCGATCGCGAGGGCCTTGAGCCCGTCGCCGACCCGGAACCATGTGTGAGGGGAAGGTGAGCTGCTTTCAGGGTCGGGGCCGGGGAACCGCGCGACCGTCACCTGCGCCCGCGCCCGCGCCCACCGACAATCCACCCACCCCGCCCCATCAGGCGCCTCGCCGCACCTGACTGAGCGCTGCCCCGGCGAGCACGATCACCGCACCCACCGGTGTCGACCAGCTCAACGACTCGCCGAGCACCGCGACTCCCGCCCCCGTGGCGATGACCGGAATGAAGTACGTGACCATCTGCGCGGTGGTCGGCCCCACTTCGGCGACCAGTCCGTACTGAACCAGCAGCGCCAGCCCCGTCCCCAGCGCACCCAGCGCCGCTATCGCAAGCAGGGGCAGCACATCGACATGGGTAGGAATCCCGGAGAACAGCGAAGTGACGACCGCCAGTTGCACCGTGGCCAACAGCAACTGCGCCCCCATCAGGGATATGTGGGAGTACCCCACACCGGCCAGAGTGCGACGAACGTAGATCCACCCGATCGGATAGCTGAGCGAGGCGAGCAGGGCCATCGCCGTCCCCCTGCCGTCCAGCCCGCTGAACCCCTGCCAGGCCCCGAGAACCGTCAGCACCCCCAGGAACCCGAGCCCGAGCCCGGCGACCCGCACGCGCGTGGGCCGGTCCTCGGACAGTGCGACGACGGACAGAGCCATCCCCCACAGGGGCGAGGTCGCGTTGCAGATCCCCGCCAGCGTGGACGGGATCGTCAACTCCGCGTAGGCGAAGAGGGAGAACGGCAGTGCGTTGATCAGGAACCCCGCGACCGCCAGATGACCCCACGTCCGCACCCCGCGAGGGAGCCGCTCCCGCCGCACCGTCATCGCCGCCGCGAGCACCAGCGTCCCGAACACCAGCCGCCCGAGCGTGACCTGGAAGGGCGCATAGCCCTCGGTGCCCACCTTGATGAGCAGAAAGCTGAACCCCCAGATCAGCGAGAGCACGCCGAAGCGCAGGCGCCAGTCGAGGGCGGGGCGGCGGGTGGTCCGCGGTGGGGCTTCGGTGACGGTCGCGGTGGTCATGCCGACCACGATCCGGCACATGATCTCGTAGCACAAGCGAGTTTTTGAGCGAGATATCTCGTAGTATTGCTTACATGTTGAACCTGGAGCGCCTGCGCACCCTCGACGCCCTCGCCCGGCACGGCTCGGTCAGCGGCGCCGCCGAGGGCCTGCACATCACGACCTCGGCCGTCTCGCAGCAGATGTCCAAGCTGGAGCGCGAGGTCGGCCAGCAGCTCCTCGCCAAGAACGGCCGGGGGGTGCGGCTCACCGACGCCGGTCGGCTCCTCGCCGACCACGCGGCACGCATCCTGTCCCAGGTGGAACTCGCCCAGTCCGACCTGGAGGCCCAACGCGGCCAGGTGGTGGGGGATTTGAGGATCGCCGCGTTCCCGACCGCCGCACGCGGCCTGTTCCCTGCCGCGCTCGCGGGCCTGCGCTCGGCGCATCCGGGCCTGCGGATCAGCTCGAGCGAGATGGAGCCGGAATCGTCGGTCCTCGCCGTGATCCGCGGTGACTACGACCTCGCGGTCGTCCTGGACTGGTACAACAAGCCGCTGCCCATGCCCGACGGGCTGGTGAAGGCCTCGATCGTCGACGACACGGCCGACGTGGCGATGCCCGCGACCCACCGTCACGCGCACCGGAGCGAGGTCGACCTGGAGGACTTCGCGGACGACGACTGGGTCACCTGGGGAGAGAGCGAGTTCTGTCACGAGTGGCTGATGCACACCCTCCGCTCCAAGGGCATCGAGCCCCGCGTCGCGCACCGCGCGGAAGAGCATCCGACCCAAATCGCCCTGGTCGGCGCCGGGCTCGGTGTGTGCGTGGCGCCCCGGCTCGGGCGCGGGCCGATCCCGGAGGGCGTGCGGACCGTGCCCGTACGGCAGTCGGTCAGCCGGCACATCTACGCCGTGTGGCGCGCGGACGCCGACCGCCGCCCGTCGATCCGGGCGGCGGTCGAGGCTCTGAAGTCGGCGGCGGTGAAGGCCGTTTGAGGCTGGTCCCGAATGGCGGACCGGGCCGGCGGCAAGGCGTCCGGTGAGGCGCTGTTCCTCGCAGTCGGTCTCGTCCGCCGGACAGCCCTACGCCGGGCCCAGCTTGCGGAAGTCCCAGGAGACGATCTTCTCGGGGGTCAACCGTATCCAGGCGTGCCGGCCGTCGTGCGGCATCTCCTCCAGGCGGAAGTTCTTGCGGGCGAACAGCGTCTCCGGGACGTCGAGTTCCGCGCGCAGCTCTCCGGTGCGCGGAGCCTCGCCCACGAAGTCCACCGTCCCGGACAACTCCACGCCCTGCAGCTCGTCGTACTCCTCACCCGTGTCGACCACGATCGCGACCCGTGGATCGCGGCGCAGATCGGTCCAGCGCTTGCTGCGCACGACGGAGTACAGCCACAACGAGGTGCCGTCCCAGGCGAACCAGAGCGTGCTCACATGCGGAGCGCCATCGGCGGAGACCGTGGCGACCCGGCAGGTGCGCTGGCTGGTCAGGAACTCGTCCAGCTCGCCCGGCGTCATCATGATCTTCCGGCCGCGGCGCTGAGTGACGGTCATGCATCCCCCTCTTTCTCCCACGTCGTGTCAGAGGAGAGATCCTCTGACATCACGTCAGAAAAGGATGGGTCGTCTTCCGTCCCGACGCAATGGTGGCTACTGTCACCGGCTCCGGGCCGTCGGCGACCAGGGGGAACCGTGCCGTCGTACGAACAACTCAGCGAACTCCTCGCTCCCGAGAGCACTGTCCTGCTCACCGTCGAATGCCAGCAGGGCGTCGTCGGACCGGAGAGCGCGCTGCCCGAACTCGCCCGTGAGGCGCGGACCTCGGGTGCCCTCGCCAACGTCGCCCGCCTGGTCGACGCCGCGCACGGGAACGGGGTCCAGGTGATCCACGCGATCGCCGAACGCCGTCCGGACGGGCGCGGCGCCAACCATAACGCCCGCCTCTTCCGTGCCGCCGAACGCCTGCCCGTCCAGCAGCTGGCCGGGACCACCGCGGTGCGGGTGGCGGCCCCGATCGAGGTGAGCGAGGAGGACTTCGTCGTACGACGGCTGCACGGCCTGTCGCCGATCCAGGGCACCGAGGTCGACGCGCTCCTGCGCAACCTCGGCTGCCGCACACTGGTGGTGACCGGAGTCTCCGCCAACGTGGCCGTCCCGAACGCCGTCTTCGACGCCGTGAACCGCGGCTACACCGCCGTGGTGGTGACGGACGCCATCGCCGGGGTGCCCTCCGACTACACCCCGGCGATGATCCGTCACACGCTCGCCCTCGTGGCCACCCTCGCCACCACGGACGAGATGCTGACCTGTCTGGGACGACCCCGCCGGCCCGGGCGCGTCTGACATCTCATGCGAGTGAGATCGAGTCGCCGCTGACGGTGATCTTCTCCTCGGGCAGCGGCTGGGTCGCCGGCCCCTTCTTCACGCTGCCGTCCGTCACCGAGAACTCGCTCTTGTGGCACGGACAGGTGATGACCCCGTTGGTGATGCCCGTCACCGCACACCCCTGGTGGGTGCACTTCGACGAGAACGCCTTGAACTCGCCCGCCGTGGGCTGGGTGACCACCACGCCCGAGTCCTTGAAGATCTTGCCGCCGCCCTCGGGGATGTCCGAGGTCTTCCCGAGGACACTGCCGGCGGCGGCAGTGTCCGACGACGAGGACGAGGAGGAGGAGTCGTCCTCCGACCCGCACGCGTTCAGGGTGAGGGCGAGTCCTGCCGCGCCGACCGCCGCCACGACGACCCGGCGACTGGGGGCCGATGAGGGATGAATCGAATCGCTGGCCATGCTGACGTCCCCTTCCACGGAATCTTTGAACTGCCCTGAGGTACGGCCCCGGAGTGCCCGTTGTTCAGACACCCCCCAGTAACCTGGGGCGATGCTCAAGGAAGCCATCGCGACCCGCTACATCACGCCTCTGCGCGAGGGCGGCTCGCTGCCGGGGCTCGTCGAGGCCGACGACCGCGGGACGTACGTCATCAAGTTCACCGGCGCAGGTCAGGGCCGTAAAACCCTGGTCGCCGAGGTGGTGGCCGGGGAGCTCGCCCGCAGGCTCGGCTTCCGGGTGCCGCAGCTCGTGACGCTCGACCTCGACCCGGACCTGGGGCTCGGCGAGCCCGACGAGCGGGTGCAGGAGCTGCTGAAGTCCAGCGGCGGCACCAATCTCGGCATGGACTTCCTCTCCGGAGCGCTCGGCTTCGACCCGCTCGCCTTTTCGGTCGGCCCGGAGGAGGCCGGCCGGATCGTCTGGTTCGACGCGCTGGTCAACAACGTCGACCGCTCCTGGCGCAACCCCAACTTGCTGTGGTGGCGGGGCGAGGTGTGGCTCATCGACCACGGCGCGACCATGATCTGGCAGCACAACTGGCCCGGCGCCGAGAAGTCCGCCGCCCGTCCCTACGACGCCTCGGACCACGTTCTGAAGCCCTTCGCACCGGATGTCGCCGCGGCCGCCGCCGAACTGGCCCCCCGGGTCACCGAGGACCTCCTCGCCGAGGTCACCGCCGAGATCCCGGACGCCTGGCTGGCCGGCGAACCCGGCTTCGAGTCGCCGGACGACCTCCGGCGGACCTACGCACGGCCACTGCTCGCGCGCGCGGCCGTCGTCCATGAGCGGATCGAGGGGATCAAGTGACCGAGCGCCACATCATCAGGGGCGGCCGCAGCGACGACCGCGAGGTCTTCGAGTACGCCCTGCTGCGGGTGGTGCCCCGCGTCGAGCGCGGCGAGTGCATCAACGCCGGGGTGCTCGTGTACTGCCGCGCCAAGGCCTACGTCGGCGTGCGCACCCACCTCGACGAGGCCCGGCTGCGGGCGCTCGACCCGGAGGCGGACGTGGCCGGTGTCCGGGCCGCGCTCCACGCCGTCGAGGGGGTCTGCGCCGGCGGTGAGGGGGCCGGGCAGGCCGCCCGCGACGACGCCGGCCGGCGCTTCCGCTGGCTGATCGCGCCCCGCTCCACCGTGGTCCAGCCGGGCCCCGTGCACACCGGGCTCACCACCGATCCGGCCGCCGAACCGGAGCGTCTGCTCGACCTGCTGGTCAGGTAATGGATCACACCCGGCTCGTGGGACGTTGACACCGCGTGCCATCGCTTCTAGCGTCACGTCTGCTGAAGGTACTAAGCGGTCGCTCACCGAATGGGCCGTACATTCTCAGGTCGATTTCCCCAGGTCGATTTCTCAAGGGCGAGGAGAACCAGCAATGTCCACCACAGAGCAGCGGGTAGCCGTGGTCACGGGTGCCGCACGCGGCATCGGCGCCGCCACCGCCGTACGACTGGCGGCCGAGGGGCGCGCGGTCGCCGTGATCGATCTCGACGAGGCCGCCTGCAAGGACACCGTGGAGAAGATCACCGCGGCCGGAGGCCGGGCGATCGCGGTCGGCGCGGACGTCTCCGACGAGGCCCAGGTGCAGGCCGCCATCGCGCGCGTGGCCGAGGAGCTCGGCGCGCCGACGATCCTCGTGAACAACGCGGGCGTGCTGCGCGACAACCTGCTGTTCAAGATGAGCGTCTCCGACTGGGACACCGTCCTGAACGTGCACCTCAGGGGCTCGTTCCTGGTCACCAAGGCCATCCAGAAGCACATGGTGGACGCGGGCTTCGGCCGGATCGTCAACCTGTCCTCGTCCTCCGCCCTCGGCAACCGCGGCCAGGCCAACTACTCCGCCGCCAAGGCCGGTCTCCAGGGCTTCACCAAGACGCTCGCCATCGAGCTCGGCAAGTTCGGCATCACCGCCAACGCCGTCGCCCCCGGCTTCATCGCCACCGACATGACCGCCGCGACCGCCGAGCGCGTCGGCATGGGCTTCGACGAGTTCAAGGCCGCGGCCGCCACTCAGATCCCGGTCGCGCGCGTGGGCGAGCCCGACGACATCGCCAACGCCATCGCCTTCTTCACGGGCGAGGCGGCCGGATTCGTCTCCGGCCAGGTGCTGTACGTCGCCGGCGGACCGCTCGACTAGGGAAACGGGATCATGACTTCGCAGCTCCCCGAGCTTTCGGGCAAGGTCGCGCTCATCACGGGCGCCAGCCGCGGCATCGGCTACGGCATCGCCGAGGCGCTCGTCGCACGCGGTGACCGGGTGGTCATCACCGGCCGCACCGAGGACTCCCTCAAGGAGGCCGTCGAGCAACTCGGCGCCGAGCGTGCCGTCTACGTGGCGGGCAAAGCGCACGACGAGGCGCACCAGACCGCCGCCGTCGAGCGCGCCATGGAGGCCTTCGGGCGCGTCGACTACCTGGTCAACAACGCCGGTACCAACCCGGTGTTCGGGCCGATCGCCGACCTCGACCTGAATGTGGCGCGCAAGGTCTTCGAGACCAACGTGATCTCCGCGCTCGGCTTCGCCCAGAAGACCTGGTACGCCTGGCAGAAGGACAACGGCGGCGCGATCGTCAACATCGCCTCCGTCGCGGGTATCGCGCCCTCGCCCTTCATCGCCGCGTACGGCGTCAGCAAGGCCGCGCTGATCAACCTCACCCAGCAGCTCGCGCACGAGTTCGCGCCGGGGGTGCGGGTCAACGCGATCGCCCCCGCCGTCGTGAAGACCAAGTTCGCGTCGGCCCTGTACGAGGGCCGGGAGGCGGAGGCGGCCGCGTCCTACCCGCTGGCCCGGCTCGGCGTGCCCTCCGACATCGGCGGCGCCGCGGCCTTCCTCACCTCGGCGCAGTCCGACTGGGTCACCGGCCAGACGCTCGTCGTCGACGGCGGCATCTTCCTCAACGCGGGAGTGAGCTGACCCTCGTCGTCTCGGCACGGGCGCCCGTTGACACCGTCGGCGCCCGTGTCGAACGCACAAAAGCCTCACAGGGGATTTACAGGGTCATCACGCTGAGGTGATCAAGCTCCCTGTGAACGAACCGGTTGAGTGTGCGTGGCGCTGCGGTATGTTTTGCCGACTCTCGGCACGGCATTTCGAGGAGCAAGCGCGTGTTCAAGCGGAACCGATACCTGCCGCCCCTCGCGGCCCTCGTGTCCATATCCACGGTGGCCGGATGTGGGGTGTTCTCCTCGGACTCCTCCGACGGCGGGAAAGCGATCATCGTGGGGACCACCAGTGCCCCGGCCACGCTGGACCCCGCGGCCTCCTGGGACAACTCCTGGGAACTGTTCCGCAACGTCTATCAGACGCTCCTGAACTACTCCCCCGGTGCCTCCGACCCCGAACCCGACGCGGCCGAGAGCTGTGAGTTCACGGACACGTCGAGCACCGTGTACAGCTGCACCCTGCGCGAGGGTCTGAAGTTCTCCGACGGGCACACACTGGACGCCAAGGCCGTCAAGTACTCCATCGACCGGATCAAGAAGATCAACCTCAACGGCGGCCCCGCCGGCCTGCTGGGAACGCTCTCCCGAGTGCAGGTGAAGGGTGACCGCGAGGTCGTCTTCCACCTCAGCCAGCCCGACGCCACCTTCCCCCTGGTGCTCACCACGCCGGCCATGTCGATCGTGGACCCCGAGGAGTACTCCGCGACCGCGATCCGCAAGGACGGGAAGATCAGCGGCTCGGGGCCCTACAGCCTCGACTCCTTCAAGGAGGGCGAGAAGGCCGAGCTCGTCCGCAACGACAACTACAAGGGCATAGCGGACCTCAAGAACGACGCCGTCACCATCCGCTACTTCCAGCGGTCGGACGAGATGGTCAAGGCCCTCAAGGACAAGGAGATCTCGGTCGTGTACCGCGGTCTCGGGGCCTCCGACACCGTCGACATCGAGACCAACCAGCAGAAGGAGGGGCTCCAGCTTGTGGAGAACCCCACCACCGAGATCAGTTACCTGGTGTTCAACCCCAGCGACCCGTGGTCCGCGAAGCCCGCGGTCCGCAAGGCCGTCGCCCAGGTCGTCGACCGCCCGGCGCTCGTGCACTTCGTCTACAAGGACACCGTCGAGCCGCTGTACTCGATGGTCCCGGCCGGTCTCACCGGCCACACCACGGGTTTCTTCGACGACTTCGGGGACCCCAGCGTGGCCAAGGCCAAGCGGTTCCTCAGGGAGGCGGGGATCACCGAGCGCGTCCCGCTGACCCTCTGGTACACCAGCGACCGCTACGGCTCGACGACCAAGCCCGCCTTCCAGGAGCTGAAGCGGCAGCTGGAGGCCTCCGGGCTCTTCAAGATCACCCTCAAGAGCCGCCCGTGGAAGACCTACGTCGAGGGCTACCAGAAGGGCGAGTACCCGGTGTTCGGGCGCGGCTGGTTCCCCGACTTCCACGACGCCGACAACTTCATCGCGCCCTTCGTGGGTCAGCAGAACGCGCTCGGCACCCCGTACGACGCCCCCGAGATCACCGGCAAGCTGCTGCCCGAGTCGCGCGCGGAGAGCGACCGCGGGGCCGTGGGGCCGCAGATCGAGGAAGCCCAGCAGGTCTTCGTGGACGACACCCGGCTGGTGCCGCTGTGGCAGGGCAAGCAGTACGTGGCCGCGAACGAGGAGATCGCCGGTCTCGAGAAGGTCATCGACCCGGCGACCATGATGACGATGTGGGAGCTGTACTGGAAGACCAGCTGGTAGCGGCGCGCTGTCAGTGGTCGCCTGTAGGTTCTTGAGCCTGCAAGTGACCGCACATCGTGAGGACGTTGACGTGACCGACACCGCCATGCTGCCCGAGTCCTGGCGCGGGGTTCTGGGCGACGAACTGCAGCAGCCGTACTTCAAGGAGCTGACGGAGTTCGTCGAGGACGAGCGGGCGAAGGGTCCCGTCTACCCGCCGCGCGAGGAGGTCTTCGCCGCCCTCGACGCGACGCCGTACGACCAGGTGAAGGTCCTGATCCTCGGTCAGGACCCGTACCACGGCGAGGGCCAGGGCCACGGCCTGTGCTTCTCGGTCCGCCCCGGCGTCAGGACCCCGCCCTCCCTGCGGAACATCTACAAGGAGATGAAGGAGGAGCTGGGCCTGGAGATCCCGGACAACGGCTACCTCATGCCCTGGGCCCAGCAGGGCGTCCTGCTGCTCAACGCGGTGCTCACGGTCCGCTCCGGCGAGGCCAACTCGCACAAGGGCAAGGGCTGGGAGAAGTTCACCGACGCGGTGATCCGCGCGGTGGCCGAGCGGCCCGATCCGGCCGTCTTCGTGCTGTGGGGCAACTACGCGCAGAAGAAGCTCCCCCTGATCGACGAGAGCCGGCACGTCGTGGTCAAGGGCGCGCACCCCTCCCCGCTGTCGGCGAAGAAGTTCTTCGGCTCCCGCCCGTTCACGCAGATCGACGAGGCGGTCGCCCGGCAGGGCCACCAGCCCATCGACTGGACGATCCCGAACCTCGGCTGACCCGTCCGCCGGGCCGGTGCCGCACGGCCCCGGCCCGGTCCCGCCTGACCTCGATTGTCGGTGGCGGCGGCTAGCGTCGGCAGGGACAGGGGACGACAGCCGACAAGGGCCCGGAGGACGCTTTGACGGAGCGACAGGAGCAGGCGGCGCCGGACACCGTGATGACCCGGATCGGGCAGGTCGTCATGCTGTGTCACGCGGGGGACCGCGAGGAGGCCCGGCACCGATTCCTGGCCCTGTGGGCGGAGATCGGCGAGGACGGCGACCCGTTGCACCGCTGCACCCTGGCGCACTACATGGCCGACGCCCAGGACGACCCCTGCGACGAACTCGCCTGGGACCTCAGGGCGTTGACGGCCGCCGAGGATCTCACCGAGGACCGGCCGGCCCGGCACGAGGGCGCTCTCGCCGTGCGCGCCCTCTACCCCTCCTTGCACCTCAACCTGGCCGCCGACTATGTGCGGCTCGCCCGCACGGACGCCGCCCGCACCCATCTGCGCCGGGCCCGCAGAGCGGCGGACGCTCTGGGGGAGGACAGCTACAGCGACGGTGTGCGGGCGGCGATCAACAGGCTGGAGCTACGGCTCGGCGAGGGTGGATCCGCCGCTGACGGACGGTGGGGTCCGCCGAGGCAGCGGCCCTGAGACCGGGGTACCTCAACGCCCGTATGTCTGGTCGCAGATGACCGACTCGGGGCTGCCCTCCGGCCAGCCGCCGTACTTCCTGCCGAGCGCACAGACGTCCTTCGGACCCTTGGGGACCGACTTGGCCACGTCCGGGATCTCGACCCGGGGCGGCCGGTAGTGCCGGACGTCCGGGTGCCGAGGCGCAGGATGTGCCGGATGTCCGGGATGCCGTGGATGTCCCGGACGCGCCTGTGCGGGCTGTCGGGGCTGCGGCTGCGCGGGAACCGCCGCGGTCCCCGGGGCACTGTCGCGCGGCGCGGCTCCCTCCGGCTTCGCCGACCGGGACGGATCGATCATGGACAGTGCCTCCTGGGCCGGGGCCTGCACGATCTGCGGCTGCGCCTCACCGTCCGGGTGGGCGTCACCCGGTCCCGGCAGCCGTGACGGTGCCGTCGTCGGCGGCGGCCCGGACACAGGTGGACGCTGGACCGTCACACAGCCGGTGAGGGCCGAGACAGCCACGGTGACCAGGAGCGTTGCGGTAGTCGTGGTTCGATGCACCCGCGCCACTCTGCTGGTTCGGGCGACCGCGGCGACAGCGGACGAGCGGAGGTTGCCCCGCACGAGTGATCTCCGCCCCCGTACGGTGTGCTCAAGCCTCCCGGTGCTGACGTCAATCGCCGGTGACGCCGTCGATGCGCTCGCGGATCAGGTCGGCATGGCCGTTGTGGCGGGCGTACTCCTCGATCATGTGGGTGTAGAGCCAGCGCAGGTTGAACCGCTCTCCGGTCCGGCGGTGCTTGCCCACGGTGATGTCGTCCAGGCCGAAGCGGGCCGCGTTCTGCCGGGCCTTGTCGATCTCGGCCTGCCAGGTGCCGTGCGCCTCCTGCCAGGTGTCGGCCTCCGTGAGACGGAACTCGCCGTCCGGGTCGGCCTCGGTGTAGTAGATCGGCGCCGCGTCCTCGTCGGTCAGGACCCGGCGGAACCAGCTGCGCTCCACCTCCGCCATGTGCCGCACCAGGCCCATCAGGGAGAGCGTGGACGGCTCCACCGCGGCGGTCCTGAGCTGGGCGTCGGTCAGGCCTTCGCACTTCCAGGCGAGGGTCTGCCGGTGGTAGTCCAGCCAGCCCTCCAGCATGCTGCGTTCGTCGGCGGTGGTCGCGGGTTCGGCGCGCTGAGTCGTCATACTCGCATCCTGACCCAGCTCACCCCTCACCACCAGCGAATTCCCGGCCGTCGGCCGGGGCCCGCCGCAGCCGCCGTATGCTTCCGGCAAGGCCCTGGCCGGACAACCTGGAGGAGTCCTCGTGAAGGTCGGCTGCATCGGACTCGGTGACATCGCGCAGAAGGCGTATCTGCCGGTGCTCGGCGGCCGGCCCGGCGTCGAACTGCACGTGCAGACGCGGACGCCGGCGACGCTGACCCGGGTCGCCGACGGTCTCCACCTTCCCGACGGCCAACGGCACCAGGACCTCGACTCGCTGCTCGCCCAGGACCTCGACGCCGCCTTCGTGCACGCGCCGACGAGCGTGCACCCCGACATCGTCGCGCGGCTGCTGGAGGCGGGCGTACCGACATACGTCGACAAGCCGCTCGCCTACGAACTCGCCGACTCCGAACGGCTGGTGGCGCTCGCCGAACAGAGCAACGTGAGTCTGGCCGTCGGGTTCAACCGGCGTTTCGCTCCTGGGTACACGCAGTGCGCCGATCATCCGCGCGAGCTGATCCTCATGCAGAAGAACCGGATCGGGCTCCCGGAGGACCCGCGCACGATGATCCTGGACGACTTCATCCACGTCGTCGACACCCTGCGGTTCCTGGTGCCGGGGCCGGTCGACGACGTGACGGTACGCGCGCGCGTGCAGGACGGACTGCTGCACCACGTCGTGCTCCAGCTCGCCGGGGACGGCTTCACCGCGCTCGGGGTGATGAACCGGCTCAGCGGCTCGGCCGAGGAGATCCTGGAGGTGTCCGGGCAGGACACCAAGCGGCAGGTCCTCAATCTCGCCGAGGTGATCGACCACAAGGGCCAGCCGACCGTGCGGCGGCGCGGCGACTGGGTGCCGGTGGCCCGGCAGCGCGGCATCGAGCAGGCGGTGCTCGCCTTCCTCGACGCCGTGCGTGCTGGAAAGGTGCTCAGCGCCCGGGACGCGCTGGCGACCCATGAGCTGTGCGAGCGGGTGGTACACGCGGTTCAGGAGCGGTCCGCCTGAACCGCCGGCCCAGCTGGGCGGCGCACCACACGGCGAGGATCAGCAGGGCCGCGTGCACCGGCCAGTCGCCGAAGCGGACGTACGGCGTCGTCCCGGTCGCCAGCGGTACGTCGTACACGCGCGAGGTGCTGGAGTCGGTGCCGATCCACCGGCCGACGCGCTGTCCGCTCGCGTCGTAGACGGCGGAGACGCCCGTCAGGGTCGAGTGCACCATCGGGCGGCCCGTCTCGGCGGCGCGCAGGGCGGCGAGCGAGGCGTGCTGCTCGGGGGCCCAGCTCTGCTGGAAGGACGAGGTCGCCGACTGGGCGATCAGCAACTGGGCGCCGTCCTCGGCGAGATGGCGGCTCATGTCGGGGAACGCCGACTCGAAGCACACCATCGGCCCGACCTTCAGCCCGTGACCGACGTCCATCACGACCTGCTCGGAACCGTGCCTGCGGTTCTCGCCCGCCGCCTTGCCGACCGAGGTGACCCAGCCGAGCAGCGAGCGGGCCGGGATGTACTCGCCGAAGGGGACGAGCCGCATCTTGTCGTAGCGGTCGCCGGTGAGTCCGCCGGGGCCCACGAGCACCGAACTCTTGTAGATGCCGGGCTTGTCGGAGCGGCGGGCGTCCACGTTGACGAGGATGTCGGCGCCGGTCTCCTCGGAGAGCGCCGCGATCCGCTTCGCCAGGTCGGGCCGGTCCCCGAGGTCGAAACCGACACTGCTCTCGCCCCACACGATCAGGTCGACGTCCTGCGCGGCGAGGTCGCGGGTCAGCTGTTCCTCGCGGGCGAAGCGCCGGTCGGGGCCGTCGATGACACCGGGCTGGACGACCGCGATCCGTGTCGTGCCCCCGGTGTCGGGGCGCGGTGACCACATCCAGGCCGCCGAGGTCACGGCGGCCGTAGCGACAAGACCGGCCACCGCCGGGACCCTGGACTCACGGACCGTCACCAACACGGCGACCGCCACATTGACGGCCACGATCAGGAAGCTGAGCAGCCACACCCCACCCACCGAGGCCAGCCGCAGCGCCGGTTCCACCTCCCACTGGCTGGAGCCGAGTACGCCCCACGGGCCGCCGAGCCCCTGCCAGGAGCGGACGAGTTCGATACCGAGCCAGCCGGACGGCAGCACGGCGAGCGCCGCCGCGATCCGGCCCCGCGAGGGCGTCCCGGCCAGGAAGTGCCGCAGCAGCGCGC
This sequence comes from Streptomyces doebereineriae, assembly GCF_031845645.1. Lineage (NCBI taxonomy): Bacteria > Bacillati > Actinomycetota > Actinomycetes > Kitasatosporales > Streptomycetaceae > Streptomyces > Streptomyces doebereineriae. Next base: position 135,073 of record NZ_JAVREZ010000022.1, on the reverse strand, counting down.
CCCACGGCGCCCACAGCGCGCCGAGCAGGGCGCCGATGACGAAGATGAACACACTCAGGCTCGGCAGCAGCCAGTGGTGCATCCCCACCATGAACCCGAACCCCCCGGCCCAGCCGTCGTACGCCGCCCGTTTCGCCGTGGGAGCCGAACGGATCAGCACGATCCAGGGCACGAGGGCGATGTAGGCGAACCACCACAGGGACGGTGCCGGGAACGCGAGGACGGGGAGAGCGCCTGCCACCGCGGCGACGATCGAGCGCCGCCACGGGGAGGCGAGCCAGTGGCCGAACGTGTTCATACGGCGCCTCCTACCCCGTGGGTGACTCCAGTGTGCGTGTGGTGGACCACCCCGAGGGTGTCGGCTCAGTTGATCACAGGTGAGGGCCGAGGGTTCGGCAGTCGCCGCCACTTCTCCTGTACGACGACCTCGCGCAGCCGCCAGCCGTCGTCCGTGCGCAGCGCGGTGAACGCGTACCGGCCGCCGCAGACGAAGTCGGGGGCGGTGGAGGCGGTGCCGTCGTCGGCGAGGCGCATCGGGTTGATGTAGTCGGCCTGGACGCGGGCCGTGTCGCCGGTGTCCTGGTCCAGGGTGCCGAACCGGACGCGGCGGTTGACGATCAGATGCTGGCGCATCGAGAACAGCCGCAGGCTCTCCGCGAGCCATGCGGCGACCTTGCGCGCGTCTCCCTCGACCCCGCCCGCCGAGCGGTAGTCGGCCCGCCCGTCGGAGGTGAACAGTCCTCGGTAGGCCTCCCAGTCGCCGTCGTCCACGGCCACGGCGTAGTCGGTGACGAGTGCGTCCACGGCCAGCCGGTCCATCACGGTCGCGAGCTCCACACGCTGCGTCATCGGCTCAGTGTTGGGCATGGGGCGGGCCGAGCCAAGGGGCGTGCGGTGACATTCGGACGGCGGGCCGGGGGTGATCGGGGGACGGGATTGGTCGAGGGCGGGTGGTCAGCCGTCGGCCACGACGTCCACCGGCCAGGCGGCCGAGTGCGGGCCGAACCTGTTCTCGGCCGCGAGGGCGACCAGCCGGGCGTTGCGCGCCTCGGCCTCGGGGCCGTCCGGCAAGTGGTAGTCGTGGCCCGCGCGAGCGGAACTGGCCTGCACGGACGTGGCGGCCGGGACCCGCCTGCGGACGTACCGGTCGAGCGCTTCGGGCACCTCGTCGGGTGCCGTGCCGGTGAGGCAGTCGCCGAGCACGGCCGCGTCCATGATGGCCTGGGCCGCGCCCTGGGCCTGGAACGGCACCATCGCGTGCGCGCTGTCGCCGAGCAGGGTCACTCGGCCGACGTGCCAGCGGGTGAGCGGGGCGCGCGTGTAGATGCCGTAGCGCAGGACCTGGCCCGCGCGGTCGAGGACGGTCAGCAGCCGGGGGTCCCAGCCGGAGAACGTGCGCAACTGCTCGCCGGGTTCCGCCCGGGCGGTCCACGACTCCTGCGCCGCGTGGTCCGTCACGAACACGGCGACGACGTTGAGCAGTTCGCCGCGGCGCAGCCAGTAGTGGACGACGTGGCGGCCCGGGCCGAGCCAGCCGGCGTACTCCGGGAGATCCAGGTCGGCGACGTCGGCGGCGGGGAGCAGGGCCCGGTATGCGACCGTGTGCGAGAACACCGCCTCGTCCGCGCCGAAGAGCCACTGGCGGGCGGCTGAGCGGATGCCGTCGGCGGCGACGACGAGGTCGGCGTCCAGACGTTCACCGCTCGACGTGGTCACGTGGGCCGCGGTGTCGTCCTGGTCGATCCCCACGACGGCGGTGGCAAGGCGCAGCGACTCGGGTGGTACGGCGGCGGCCAGGGCCTGTTGGAGATCGGCGCGGTGGACCTGGAGGTACGGCGCCCCGAACTCCTCCTCGGCCGCACGGCCGATGACATAGCGGCAGATCTCGGAGCCGTCGGACCAGGTGCGGAAGCTCACGTGGGCCGGGCGCGTGGACTGTTCCGCCACGGCGTCGAGCAGATCAAGGCGGCGTAGTACGCGCGTGGCGTTGGGGGCGAGCTGGATACCGGCGCCGATCTCGGTGAGCTGGCGCGACTGCTCGACGAGCGTCACCTCATGTCCTGCCCGGCGCAGGCTCAGTGTCACGGTCAGTCCTCCGATGCCCGCGCCCACGACGATCGCTCTCATGGCATGACCTCACTTCGACGGTCGTACCGGCGGCTCGGCGGACGTGGGCTCAGGCGGCCTCGATGACGGCATTGCGGATCGCGGCCGCCCACTCGACCACCAACAGCTCGTACTCCGCGCGCTCCTGCGACGACAGCGTGCCGCCGGCGCGCATCCAGAGCGCCCGGATCTGCTCGTTCACCTCGGCAGCAGACCGCGCGGAACCACGGGTCAGAGAATCGGGGGACATGCGCACAAGCCTAGGCGCAAGCACTGACAGTCCGCTACCGGACGGCTACGCAGAACATATGCGATTGGTCACGGATTCCGGGGCGCGCGCCCCGGTGCCGGGGCCGGGTCAGCCGACCCAGACGACCACACACCGACCGCGATGGGCGGCCGCGCGGTAGAACTGCCGCATCGCAGCCAGGTGTTCGACCAGGTGGGCGCACGTCGCCGACGAACCCCGGGCCGAAGCCGCACACGGCCGCGGCCTCGGCGGAGGAGGCCGACAGGTCCGCGAGCAGGGCGCCCACGCCGACATCGCCGTCCGGGTCGCCGGAGACCGCGCGTTCGAGCAGGGCAGCCACCGTGCCCGGGGCAGTGGCGGACGGGCCCCACACCGCCCAGCCCGCGGCGGCGTGTGTCAGCCCGCGGACTCCGCCGCGTGCGGGCTCAGGGCGCCCATCGTGACCAGGGCGATGATGACGATGCCCAGGGCGATGCGGTACCAGACGAAGGGCATGAAGCTCTTGGTCGAGATGAACTTCATGAACCAGGCGATGACCGCGTAACCCACGACGAAGGCGATCACCGTGGCGAAGATCGTGGGGCCCCAGGAGACGTGGTCGCTCTCCATTGCGTCCTTCAACTCGAAGAGGCCGGAGGCCAGTACGGCGGGGATGGCGAGAAGGAAGGAGTAGCGCGCGGCGGACTCGCGCTTGTACCCCATGAACAGGCCGCCACTGATCGTCGCGCCGGAACGGGAGACGCCGGGGACGAGGGCCATGGACTGGCAGAGGCCGAAGATCAGGCCGTCCTTGACGCCGAGGTCCTCAAGGCCCTTGCGCTGCTTGGGCGCGCGGTGCCGCCCGCCGTGCTCGTCGCGTGCCGCCAGCCGGTCCGCGACGCCTATGACGATGCCGACGACGATCAACATCGTGGCGGTGATGCGCAGGTCCCGGAACGGCCCCTCGATCTGGTCCTTGAACAGCAGTCCCAGCACACCGATGGGGATGGAGCCGACGATCACCAGCCAGCCCATCTGGGCGTCGTGGTCGCTGCGCAGCTCCTTCTTGACCAGGGAACGGCTCCACGTCGAGATGATCCGCCCGATGTCCTTGCGGAAGTAGATCAGTACGGCGGCCTCGGTGCCGATCTGGGTGATCGCGGTGAAAGCCGCCCCTGGGTCCTTCCAGCCCGAGAAGGCCGCCGTCAGGCGCAGATGCGCACTGGAGGAGACGGGAAGGAACTCTGTCAGCCCCTGGACGAGTCCGAGGACGAGTGATTCAAACCAAGACATGAAGTTACGGCGTCCAAGTGCTGGTCGTGTGAGGGGAGTCGGGCGTGCCACATCACCGGGCGCGGTGATCGGGGTGCGAGGGCAGCGTAGCGCCCCGCGGTGACGGCCCGGCCACAGGGGCGGGTGCGCGCTTACGCGGCCGTCGGGCCCTTCACCGTCCAGCCGGGGGACTGCGGATGGGACGTCAGGTCCTCGTGCACCACCGTGCCGCCGCAGGCCGCGCAGGCGACGACGGGCGTCAGTTCATGGCCGCAGCTGTGCTCCACGACCATGGGCCGGTCCTCGTCCTCGCGCAGGTGCCGGTCACCCCACGCCATGAGTGTCAGCAGCACCGGCTCCAGTTCGAGCCCTGCCTGTGTGGGCCGGTACTCGAAGCGCTGAGGTCGCTCGCTGTAGACCCGCTTGGTCAGGATCCCGGCGCCGACGAGCCGGCGCAGCCGGGTGGCCAGGATGTCTCGCGGGGCCCCGATGTTGCGCACGAGCTGGTCGAAGCGGCCGTTGCCCAGGCAGACCTCCCGCAGCACGAGCAGGGAGTACTTCTCGCCGACGAGGGCCAGGGCATCGGCGATCGAACAGGGGCGCGGGTCTCGGGTGGCGGCCATGATGCCCAGTCTAGGGGAGGGTTTGGTTCTCCAACTCAAGGGTTTGATTTTCCAACCCGCAAGGCTATGGTGAGTTTGGATTCCCTACTCACTGGTAATCGCCCTCATTGATGGAGGCCCGCACCATGCGTGACGCAGTCATCGTCGAAGCCGTACGCACCCCCATAGGCAAGGGCAAGCCCAACGGCGCCCTCGCGCACGTGCATCCCGTCGAACTCCTCGCCCACACCCTGCGCACCCTCGTCGAGCGCTCCGGCGTCGACCCGGCGCTCATCGACGACGTCATCGGCGGCACCGTCGACCAGGTCGGCGAGCAGGCCATGAACACCACCCGCTACGCGGCACTGTCAGCCGGCTTCCCGGAGACGGTCCCGGCGACCACCGTGGACCGACAGTGCGGCTCCTCCCAGCAGGCCGTGCACTTCGCCGCGCAGGGGGTGATCGCGGGCGCGTACGACCTCGTCGTCGCCTGCGGGGTCGAATCGATGAGCCGGGTGCCGATGTGGTCGAACGTTCCCGAGGGCAAGGACCCCTTCGGTCCCGGGGTCGCCGAGCGCTACAAGGAAGGCCTCGTCCCGCAGGGCATCAGTGCCGAACTCATCGCCGCCAAGTGGTCGATCACGCGCGAGCGGATGGACGCGTTCGCCGTCTCCTCGCACCAGAAGGCGGCCGCAGCCTGGGAGAAGGGCCTCTTCGACGCCGAGGTCGCGCCGCTGGACGGTGTCTCGCGCGACGAGTGCGTACGCCCGGGCAGCACCCCCGAGACCCTCGCCGGCCTGAGGCCCGCCTACTACGACCCGAACTTCGCCGAACGCTTCCCGCAGATCGAGTGGAACGTGACCGCGGGCAACGCGAGCCCGATCAACGACGGCGCCTCGGCCGTCCTCATCACGTCGAGCGAGACGGCCGAACGGCTGGGCCTGCGCCCGCTGGCCCGCCTCCACAGCTTCGCCGTCACCGGCTCCGACCCGATCCTCATGCTCACCGGAGTCATTCCCGCCACGGAGAAGGTCCTGCGCCGAGCCCACCTCACCCTCGACGACATCGACCTCTTCGAGGTCAACGAGGCGTTCTCCAGCGTGGTCCTGGCCTGGCAGCAGGAGACGGGTGCGGATCTGTCCAAGGTCAACGTCCACGGTGGCGCGATAGCGATAGGCCACCCCCTGGGTGCGAGCGGCACCCGTCTGACGACGACGCTGGTGCACGCGATGCGGGAACACGGGGCCCGCTACGCCCTGCAGACGATGTGCGAGGCGGGTGGACTGGCCAACGCGATGATTTTGGAGAGGGTGTGACGAGCGCCCCTTAGCGGCGCGCTCAGCCCCACCCCGTCAAGCGCTCAACGACGGCGCAGGTGATGCCGCTTGCGCCACGCCACGATCGCCCCCGCCAGCCCCGGCAGGGCAATCGCCGCCATGGCGATCAGAAAAGCGGGCGAAGTCGGCGCCGAAGCCCGCGCCCCGGCGACCACGTACGCGGCGGTGTTCGGGATCGACCCGAGCGCCGTCGCGACGAGGAACGGGACGTACCTCATCCGGGAGACCGCGGCACAGTAGTTCGCCGCCCAGAACGGGACTCCGGGGAACAGCCGGGCCGCCAGCATCGACCGGAACCCATGCCGACTGAGCTGCCCGTCCGCCGCCTTCAGCCACCGCCCCCGCAGCAGCGGCCGCAGGGCGTCCTGCCCGAGTATGCGGCCCAGGCCGAAGGCGATCCCTGCCCCGAGCACCGTGCCGGCGAGGGCCGACGCGAGTCCGAGCTGCGAACCGAAGAGTGCTCCGGCGGCGAGATTCAGCAGGGGCCGCGGCACGAACGCCACGGTGCACAGCCCGTACGCCACCCCGAACACGACCGCGGCCGCGACCCCGCCGAGCTGGGGCGGCCAGCCGTCGGAGAGCAGTCTCTGTGGCTCGAAGAGCAGGACCGTGGACGCGGCGCCCGCGAGCAGCGCGACGAGCAGGGACAACCGGGACCACGGCGACAGCAGCACTCTCGTGCAACGGGAGGTGAGACCCACCGGAGCGGGGACGGGGAGAGCGAGCTCCGTGGCGATGGCCGGGGGAGTGGCCGTGGCGGTGCCCCCAGAGCGGGTGGTGGCATCGAGCATCCAGTGACGGTAACCGACATGGATGTGTGATCGCCGTATGGGTGCCGTCGATCGCGCGGGCGGGCGGCGACAAAAACCGTTCGACGTGGGACGACGCGTGGGACATGATCTGCGTCATGTTCCGGTACGCCTTCGCTCTCGCAGCATCCGCAGTCGCGGATGCGCCGAAGGCTGCCGTTCCCGTGTTCCTGGCCGCCGCAGACGGCGCCCGAAGCTGACCCTTCCCGGACAGTCCGGCGGACCCCGCAGGGGGAGGGTCGGCGAGTCCTTGGGGTCCCGTTCTTCCACGAACACGAAGAGGCTTCGAGGTACAGCCATGTCCAAGACCGCTTATGTGCGCACCAAGCCGCACCTGAACATCGGCACGATGGGTCACGTCGACCACGGCAAGACCACCCTGACCGCCGCCATCACCAAGGTCCTGTCCGAGCGCGGCAGCGGCACCTTCGTGCCGTTCGACCGCATCGACCGGGCCCCGGAGGAGGCCGCGCGCGGGATCACCATCAACATCGCGCACGTCGAGTACGAGACCGACACCCGCCACTACGCCCACGTGGACATGCCGGGCCACGCCGACTACGTCAAGAACATGGTCACCGGGGCCGCGCAGCTCGACGGGGCGATCCTCGTCGTCTCCGCGCTCGACGGGATCATGCCGCAGACCGCCGAACACGTGCTGCTCGCGCGGCAGGTGGGCGTCGACCACGTGGTGGTCGCCCTCAACAAGGCGGACGCGGCCGACGAGGAACTGGTCGAGCTCGTCGAGCTGGAGGTCCGTGAGCTGCTGACCGCGCACGGCTACGGCGGCGACGCCGTGCCCGTCGTTCGGGTCTCGGGGCTGAGGGCCCTGGAGGGGGACCCGCGTTGGACGGCGTCGATCGAGGCGCTGCTCGACGCGGTGGACACCTATGTGCCCATCCCCGAGCGGTATCTGGACGCGCCGTTCCTGATGCCCGTCGAGAACGTGCTGACCATCACCGGCCGGGGGACCGTGGTGACCGGCGCGGTCGAGCGGGGCACCGTACGGGTGGGTGACCGGGTCGACGTGCTCGGGGCCGCCGTGGAGACGGTGGTGACCGGGGTCGAGACCTTCGGCAAGCCGATGGAGGAGGCGCAGGCCGGGGACAACGTGGCGTTGCTGTTGCGGGGCGTCCCCCGGGACGCGGTCCGGCGGGGCCATGTCGTGGCCGCGCCCGGCAGTGTGGTGCCGAGCCGTCGCTTCACCGCGCAGGTGTATGTGCTGTCGGCGCGGGAGGGCGGGCGTACGACGCCTGTCGCCACCGGGTATCGGCCGCAGTTCTACATCCGCACGGCGGATGTCGTGGGGGATGTCGACCTCGGCGAGGTGGCCGTTGCTCGGCCTGGGGATCGTGTCGTGATGACCGTTGAACTGGGGCGGGACGTGCCGCTTGAGCCAGGTCTCGGATTCGCCATCCGTGAGGGTGGCCGGACCGTCGGGGCGGGGACTGTTACTGCCCTTGTGTGAGGGGGGTTTCGGTTCGTGGGGGCTGCGGGGCTGTTGTGGCTGGTCGCGCCTGCGCGGCGGAGCCGCAGATCGATACAGCCCCGCGCCCCTATCGGGGCCCTCTCGCCGAGGCACAATGACCGGATGACCGAGTCCCTGCCCGTCGCCCGTGCCGTTGATCACGGGTTCGCCAAGCTGATGCCCGATGTCGATCGGGAGCGGGCCTGGTTGTTGACCGTGGACGGGGCTCCGCAGTCGTACGTCGATCTCGACGAGCCGACGCATCTGGAGTTCGAGTACGCGCAGCGGCTCGGGCATGTGCTGGATTCCATCGGGGAGGCGGGGCGGCCGCTGGACGTCGTCCATCTCGGTGGGGGTGCTCTGACGTTGCCGCGGTATCTGGCGGTCACCCGGCCGGGCTCCCGGCAGGACGTCGTCGAGGCCGACCGGGCTCTGCTGGAGCTGGTCGTCGAGCATCTGCCGCTTCCGGAGGGGGCGGGGATCGCGTTGCACGCGGCCGATGCGCGGGGATGGCTGGAAAGCGCCCCGGCGGCCTCGGCCGATGTGCTGCTCGCCGATGTCTTCGGAGGGTCGCGGGTTCCTGCCCATCTCACGTCCCTGGAGTACGCCCGTGAGGCGGCGCGCGTGCTCAGGAGCGGCGGGGTCTATCTCGCGAATCTCGCCGACGCCGCGCCCTTCGCGTTTCTGCGGTCCCAACTCGCCAATTTCGCCGAGGTCTTCGAGGAACTCGTGCTGATCGCCGAGCCGGCGGTACTGCGGGGGCGGCGGTTCGGGAACGCGGTGCTCGTCGCCGCGCAGCTGCCTCTCGACACGCCGGCCCTGGCCCGGCGCACCGCGGCCGACGCCTTTCCCGCGCGGGTCGAACACGGCGCCGGGCTGCGGAAGTTCATCGGGGCGGCGCGGCCGGTGCGGGACGAGGAGGCGGTGCCGTCACCCGAGCCCCCCGACGGGGCGTTCGGCATCGGCTGAATCGTTTGTGGCGACCTGGGTGACCTGCTTGGTCTTCCGGCGCAGGTTGCGGACGTCCGGTACGCACAGGACGGCCGCCGTGACCGCCGCGATCAGGCCCGCGCAGCCCCACAGGGCCGCGGTGCGTCCGAACGCCGACTCCGCCGGGCCCGCCAGCGCCGCCGCGAGTGGCATGAGGGCGACCGAGCCGAACCAGTCGTAGGCCGACACCCGGGAGAGCTTGTCCTCCGGTATCTCCTGGTGCAGGGCGGTCATCCAGGAGACGCCGAACACCTCGACGGTCGCGCCGGCCACGAACATCGCCGTGCACAGGAGGGGTACCGACACCGGTACGGCCAGTGCGGCGGACGGCAGCGTCATCGGGAACACGCAGAGGATGCCCACGAAGAGCAGCCGGTGCGGCTTCCAGCGGGTCATGAGGAGAGCGCCGACGACCGTGCCCGCGCCGAAGAAGCCGAGGGCCACACCCCAGGGGGCCGCCCCGCCCAGGTCGTCCTGGGCGACCAGCGGGCCGTAGACCGCGTCGGCGGCGCCCAGCACCGCGTTGGCCACGGAGAACTGGACGACGATGCCCCACAGCCAGGGCCGCCCCGCGACCTCCCGCCAGCCTTCGCGCAGATCGGCGAGCATGCCGGCACCCGGTTCGCGCGCCGGGATGTGACTGACGTCGAGGAAGGCGCGGAGCGAACCGGCGACCGCGAAGGCCGCCGCGTCCGCCGCGAGCACCCAGCCGGGGCCGACCGCGGCGACCAACGCACCGCCGAGCGCGGCACCGCCCAGCGCCGCGCCCTGCATCGCCATCCGGAACACCGCGAAGGCACGGCCGGCCTGTTCGCCGCTCACCGAGGACAGCAGCATGCCCTCGGCCGCCGGGCTGAAGAACGCGTGGCCTGTGCCGCCGAGCGCGGTCAGCAGCATCATCTGCCAGAGCCGGGGCTCGCCGGTCAGGACCAGAAGGGCGAACGCGCCCTGGGAGAGGCAGTTGAGGGTGTTGGCCGCGACCATCACCCGGTGCCGGGGCAGGCGGTCCGCCACCGCGCCGCCGATCAGCAGGAACACCACCAGCGGAAGGGTGCGCGCGGCGGCCACCAGGCCGACGTCGCCGCTGTCGCCACCCGCCTCCAGTACGGCGAACGCGGCGGCGATCAGGGCGCCGTTGCTGCCGAGGTTGGTCACGAACGCGGCGGCGGTCAGCAGGCCGTAGTTGCGGCTCGCCCAGGCGGGTCTGCGGGCGCGGCGGGAGGAGGCGGCGGAGGGGGTCACCGGCCGACTATCGCCGCCGGGGTGCTGCCTTGCCAAACCCTTTGCAGGACAGATTGGGATGCGGCCATGTCCGGAAGGAGACGCCGATCACTGGCGCCGGGCCTGGTCAGCGCGATTTACTCGTGGGTAACATCCCGGGCATGAGCGCAGACCAGATGTCCGTCGGCGAGATGCTCGCCGCCACCGTGCCCATGGTGCGGACCCTGAACCTCGAGTTCCTGGAGACCGGCCCGGAAAAGGTCGTGGTCGCCCTGCCCGACCAGGGCGAGTTCCACAACCACGTGGGCGGACCGCACGCCGGGGCGATGTTCACGCTCGCCGAGTCGGCCAGCGGGGCGGTCGTGCTGGCCGCGTTCGGTGACCAGCTCTCGCGCGCGGTACCGCTCGCAGTCAACGCTGAGATCGCCTACCGCAAGCTCGCGATGGGCCCGGTGACCGCCACGGCCACCCTGGGCCGCCCGGCCTCCGAGGTCGTCGCCCAACTCGACGCCGGGGAACGCCCCGAGTTTCCGGTCACCATCGAGATCCGCCGCGCGGACGGGGCGGTCACGGGCGAGATGACGGTGGTGTGGACACTGCGGCCGAACGGCTGAGCGCGGGGCCGGCCGGGCGTGGGGTGAGCGGTCCGGTTGTCAGGCCGCCGACCGCCTCCGCTCCACCCCCGCGCCGCTTTTCCACTCCGCCACGAACCCCTTGAGCCAGTCGATGAACTCCGGGCCCAGGTCGTCGCGGTCGCAGGCCAGGCGTACCACCGTGCGGAGGTAGTCCGCCTTGTCGCCGGTGTCGTAGCGGAGGCCGTTGAAGACGACGCCGTGGACCGTGCCGTCGGTCGCGAGGTTCTGGAGGGCGTCGGTGAGCTGGATCTCGCCGCCGCGACCCGGTGGGGTGCCGTCCAGGACGTCGAAGACCTCGGGGTCGAGGACGTAACGGCCGATGACCGCGTAGGCGCTCGGCGCGTTCTCGGGGGAGGGCTTCTCGATCAGGCCGGTCACGCGGACCAGGCCCTTCTCCTCCGTGGGCGTCACGGCCGCGCAGCCGTAGAGGTGGATCTGCTCGCGCGGTACCTCCATGAGGGCGACCACGCTCCCGGCGTACCGGTCGCGGACGTCGAGCATCGTGCTGAGCAGGGTCTCGCGCGGGTCGATCAGGTCGTCACCGAGGAGGACGGCGAAGGGCTGGTCGCCGACGTGGCGGCGGGCACAGAGCACCGCGTGGCCGAGGCCGAGCGGCTCACCCTGGCGGATGTGGTGGATGCCGGCCAGGCGCGCGGGATCGCGCACGGCGTCGAGGCGTACCGCGTCGCCCTTGGCCGCGAGGGCCTGCTCCAACTCGAAGGCGTTGTCGAAGTGGTCCTCGATGGCCCGTTTGTGGCGGCCGGTGACCATCAGGACGTCGTCGAGCCCGGCCGCTGCGGCTTCCTCGACGACGTACTGGATGGCCGGCTTGTCGACGACCGGGAGCATCTCCTTCGGCGTCGCCTTGGTCGCCGGCAGGAATCGGGTCCCGAGCCCGGCGGCCGGGACGACTGCCTTGCGGACCGTGCGGGTGGGGACGGTGGTGTCGGTCGTGTGGGGGACGATCATGCGAATCATGCTGCGTCACCCGGATGAGAGCCCACCGGGAGACGCCTGGGAGCCTGCTGTGGACCCGGCCGGAGTGGGAGATTTCGTGTGCCAAGCATCCGGCCGCGTACACAACTTGAGTCCCGCGTCCCGCTTAATTTTCGAATGCGGGTGCGGATACCGGCGGTAACATTTCTGAACTCGCCTCTTTTTGAACATGCGTCACTCCACCTTCTTGTTTGCTGTACATCAATTGTGCGAAGGTGAGCGCCCCCCGGGATGAACCGGGTCGCATCTGATGCGGCATAGGTATGCACCAATCAGGCGCCTGCTTTCCGAGGACGCGCATATCCCATGCCGTCCTGCGGCTTGGAAGGAATTGGTCCCGTGCAATCCGCTTACCCCCCACGACCCCCTTACCCCCCACGCCCAGGATCGAGTCCGGCGGAGTCCGACCGCAATCTTCTGGCCCGGCTGGGAGAGAACAGCGTGGACGGTCATGCCGTCGCGCTGTTGATGGCGCGTCACTGGCAGGCGACCTACGAATACTCGGTCATCTGTCTTGCCTCCTGGTCGGGTTCTGCCTCGATGGCGGCCGCGGCGGCATTTCACCGGGTGCTCGGCCGGGCGGGTGACGGCGCGCTGCGCCCCCAACTTCTCGTTGCGGTGAGGGAGTTCGTCAAGGAGTGGGCCGCGGACGACGAAATCTCCGCCGTACTGCCGGAACTTCGCAAGACGATCGGCGGCCGTGGTCTACGCGCGGCGAGGCCCGTCACTCCCGAAAGAAGACAACTCGCCGAGCGCGCATTCAGGGCCCTTCCCGGCGCCTCCCAATGCCTGCTGTGGCACAGTGAGGTCGAGGCCGAACCCATATCCGTACCGGCCGGTCTGCTGGGTGTGGACGCGTCCCGTGCGGCGGCCGCCCTCGATCAGGCACGCGAGCAATTCCGCACCGGCTGTGTCCGTGCTCACCGGGAACTCGCACCCACCAGTGAATGCCGCTTCTACAATCGACTGCTGGATGTCCCGATTCGTCGGGGCGGTGACCTTCTGCCCGATGTCCGTAAACATCTGACGGATTGCCGGTATTGTCGTCACGCCGCCGAACAGCTCAGCCATTTCGAGGGCGGTCTGGAGGTGCTGCTCGCCGAGACGGTGCTCGGCTGGGGCGCCCACCGCTATCTCGACTCCCGGCCCGCGCGGTCCGCCGAGCGTCCGGCCCCGCCCGCGCCCGGCGCGGCCCGCCCAAAACCCGGCGGCCGCCACCGCCCCGCTCCCGCCGGTCTCCTCACCCAGCCGCGCAAAAGCGCCCGTGCCGTTCTCGTCGGCGCCGGTCTGACCTCCCTGGCCCTGCTCGCCACGGTACTTGTGGCCAAGGGCTGGTCCGACGACGGCGGTGTTGCCACTCCCGACGCCACCTGGGGCGCGGTGAGCGGGAACACCGTACGGCCGAGTCCGACGACGGTCTCCCAGGACGCCGGCTCCCCGTCCACGGCCTCTATGGGCAACCCCGTGGAGGTCGGCCACGGCAGGCTCCGCAACGCCGACGCCGGCCTCTGCCTCGACACCCAGGACACACAAGACGCCCACCACGCACGGACCACGGCCGGTACGAAGGCCGTGCTGGCGGAGTGCTCCTCCGCCGGATCCCAGCAGTGGTCGTACCAGGAGGACGGACTGCTGCGCAGCGCGGCCGATCCCAGGCTCTGCCTCGACTCGGACACCGAGAAGCGGTCGGTCGTGATCGCCGACTGCCTGACCCACGCGGGAGAGGTCCGCTACGACCTCACCGTGCGCGGCGAACTGCTGCTGCGGCGCGGGAAGGGGCTCCTGGTCGCGCCCGGCAAGGGGGAGACCGTCGTCGTCACCGAGCGGAACGGCTCGCAGGGGCAGAGGTGGCTGCTGGAGTTCACCGACGAGAGCGCGCCGGCACAACAGGGCACGCAGTCGCCCGAGGACGCGGAGACGGGCCGGCCCTCCGGGGGACCGGACGAGGATCCGGTCGCACCCCACCTCGCCCCCGCCCCGCCCTCAGGTTCCGGCGAACACCCCGACAGCGGACCCGAACAGCGCCCCGGTCAGCCCTCGGACCAGCACGGAACACCGCCGCCGCAGTACGGGACACGGGTCGCCCAGGTCGACGACACCCACTCCGAGCCGACCACTCCGACCCCTCCGGCCAAGGGGGCCGCGGCGGTGGTGAGTGCGGTCGTGGACACCGCGACCTCGGTGACGGCGCCCCTCGCGTCGACGCTCGGCAACGCACTGCCGTAGACCAAGGGTGAGCTGTTGCTCCGGACGTCGGTTCTCGTGAACCGGTAGGCTGCCACGGCGTGCGTCGGTACTTGGCGCACGCCGGGAACGCGACTCAGGAGGAACCGGCGTTGCACGTCCAGGAATGGCTCGACACCGTGCCCCCGGCCGCCGTCTACGCCCTGGTGGGCCTGGTCATCGGCCTGGAGAGCCTGGGCATTCCGCTGCCCGGCGAGATCATCCTGGTCTCCGCCGCGCTGCTGTCCTCGCAGCACGCCGGGATCAATCCCGTGGTGCTCGGTGCGTGCGCCAGCGTCGGGGCGGTCGTCGGCGACTCCATCGGCTATGCGATCGGGCGCAAGGGCGGACGGCCGCTGCTCACCTGGCTCGGCAACAAGTTCCCGAGGCACTTCAGTGAGGGCCATGTCGCCACGGCGGAGCGGTCCTTCGAGAAGTGGGGCATGTGGGCGGTGTTCTTCGGCCGTTTCGTCGCGCTGCTGAGGATCTTCGCCGGACCGCTCGCCGGTGTGCTGCGGATGCCGTACTGGAAGTTCCTGATCGCCAACGTGCTGGGCGGGATCATCTGGGCGGGCGGGACGACCGCGGTCATCTACTACGTGGGGATCGTCGCCGAGTCGTGGCTGAAGCGGTTCTCGTGGCTCGGACTCGTGCTCGCCGTGCTGATCGGGCTCACTTCGATGCTCGTGCTCAAGCGCCGGGCGGCGAAGGCGACGGCCCAGATGCAGGCGGCCGAACCGGAGACCGTTCCGGCCGCCGACTGAGGCTCACGGCTTGTCGTGCACCTCACTGTGGGCCTGGGCCAGGTCCGCGTAGAGCGTTCCGTTCAGGGTGACTCCCTGGCGCTCCTCCTCCGTCAGCTCCCGCCGCACCTTCGCCGGCACGCCCGCCACCAGCGAACCCGGCGGTACTCGCATCCCCTGCGGTACCAGCGCCTGGGCAGCCACGAGGGAACCCGCCCCGATCACCGCGCCGTTCAGTACCGTCGCGCCCATGCCGATCAGGCAGTCGTCCTCGACCGTCGCTCCGTGGACCACGGCGTTGTGGCCCACCGAGACGCGCTCGCCGATCGTCACCGGGAAGCCGGGGTCGGCGTGCAGGGTGCAGTTGTCCTGGATGTTGCTCCGGGCGCCGACTGAGATGCGTTCTACGTCGCCGCGGGCCACCGCGCCGTACCAGAGGCTCGCCCCCGCCTGCAGCGTCACGTCACCGATCACCGACGCGGTGGGCGCCACGAAGGCCTCCCCGTCGATCTTCGGTTCCTTGCCGCCGATGCCCGTGATCAACGCCTCGTGCGCCATTTCGCCTCCTGGTTCGTGATATCCCGAACCGTACGCCACCCGGGTGGGGCGAAGATCACAAGCCCGCCGTCTCATCTGTGTGCCGTGCGCTCAGTACGGTGAGCTCGTGCCGAAGAGTAAGAACACGTTCTCATCCTGGCGGGGTCGTCTCGTCCAGCGTGCTGTTCACGCGGGCTGGGCCTGGGTGCAGCGCACGGGCTCCGTCACCGCCGAGCGCCCGGGGCGCTTCCGCTTCGGCGCGCTCGGTGTGCACACCCGGCTGGCCTTTCCGCTCGGCACGGTCTTCGGTGAACCGTGGATCCATGTCGGGTCCCACTGCATCGTCGGCGAACAGGTCACTCTGACCGCCGGCCTGATGCCCGACCTGGACCTCGGTCCGGAGCCGATCCTGCGCATCGGCGACGGGGTCGTGCTGGGGCGCGGCAGCCATGTCATCGCCGACACCACGGTCACCATCGGCAGCGACTGCTACTTCGGGCCGTACGTCTATGTCACGTCCACCAATCACTCGTACGACGATCCCCACGAGCCCATCGGCAAGCAGTGGCCGCGGATGGAGCCGGTGGCGATCGGGCCGGGGTGCTGGATCGGGACCGGGGCGGTGATCCTGCCCGGTGCGCGGATCGGGCGGAACGTCGTCGTGGCCGCCGGGGCCGTGGTGCGGGGTGTGGTGCCGGACCACGCGGTGGTGGCGGGGGCACCCGCCCGGGTCGTACGGCGCTGGACCGCCGAGGACGGCTGGCAGCCGCCGCTCAGGACACCGGCGCCGGTACCGATACCCGAGGGAGCCACGGCGGAACAGCTCAACGCGCTGGCCGGGCTGGACGAGGAGACGGCGGCGAAACTCGCTGAGTTGGACGAGGATGCGGCGGGGCGACTCGCCGGGCTGGACTGAGGGGCGGGGCGTCGCGGGGCTTGGCGGGCGGGCGGCTTGGGCTGAAGGTGTGCCGGGTTGGCCGATGGGTGTCGGCTGGGCCGATTGGCGGGGAGCTCGCTGAGTCGGGTGGCTGAGGGGTGCTGCTGCGTAGCGGGTCTTGTTGGCCGGGGCCGAACCTGCGTCGGGTCAGGCCGTCGCGAGGAGCAGGGTGTCGGCCGGGGGCAGGTCCCTACCCGCTGCTTGGGGGTGCGGGGGTGTTCGTGAGCCGTGCCGGGTGTGGGGTGTGACCACCGGTAGGCGGGACGAGTTCAGCCTGTCGCCAGGAGCAGGGTGCCGAGCAGGGCCAGGCCCGCGCCCGTTGCCTGGAGGGTGCGGAGGCGTTCGCTGAGGAAGCCGCGGGCGGCCAGGGCCGTGACCACCGGGTAGAGCGAGGCCAGGACGGCGGCCACCGTGACCGGGCCGTGCTGGGCGGCCACCGAGTACGTGCCGTTCGCCGCCACGTCCGCGAGGCCGATGAAGGCGAGCGCGGGGAGGGAAGACCAGGAGAAGCCGGTCGTCGGGAGCGCGGGCGTGCCCCGTTTCACCGAGACGTACAACGCCGCACCGCCCACCGCCACGTTGACCAGGCGCTGCACGAACAGGGCGAGGAACAGGCCGGTGACGGTCGCGGACGCCTCCGCGATCAGGGCGAACACCGTACCGAAGCCGAGGGCCGCGATCAGGGTGAGGACGATCGCCCGGCGTTGCACCGGGGCGCCGCGCAACTGGGGCCCGCCCGCCAGGATCACTCCGGTGACGGCCACCGCGATGCCCGCGGCCTGCGTGAGCCCGGGACGCTCGCCGAGGAAGAGACCCACGCCGACCGGGACCGCCACGCTCAGCGTGCCCAGCGGGGAGACGACACCCATCGGCCCCATCGCGAGCGCCTTGTAGAAGCAGATCAGGGCGACCGGTCCGGCCAGACCGGCGGCGAACGCGAACCACAGCCGGGGTCCCGCCTCGCTCCAGCCGCCGGTCGCCACCACGATCGCACCGAGCACGGCGGCGGCGATCGCCTGCGAGACCACCACCACCGTGAGCGCCGGGAGCCGTCGGGTCAGCACGCCGCCGCCGAAGTCGGCCAGGCCCCACAACAGGCTGGTGGCCAGGGCGAAGAATGCTGTCACGGGTCGCCTCGCAGTACAGTTCGGTGAACGATCGGGTACACCCCACCGTAGTTCATTCAGTTGCACTGTGTCATACAGAATATTGGACGTGAAGTGTCGGACCTCGACCTGCTGACCCAGTCCCTGGCGCGCAACGTCAAGCGCTGGCGGACCGAGCGCGGCTTCACCCTGGACGCGCTCGCCGCCCGAGCTGGGGTCAGCCGCGGCATGCTGATCCAGATCGAGCAGGCCCGGACCAACCCCAGCCTCGGCACGGTCGTGAAGATCGGCGACGCGCTCGGCATCAGCATCACCACGCTGCTCGACTACGAGCAGGGGCCGAAGGTGCGGATCGTCCCGCCGGAGCAGGTGGTGCGGCTGTGGAGCACGGACGCGGGCAGCTGGAGCCGGCTGCTCGCGGGCGCGGAGGCGCCCGGCCCGCTGGAGATGTGGGAGTGGCGGATGATGCCGGGCGAGAGCAGCCGGTCGGATCCGCACCCCGCCGGGACGGTGGAGATCCTGCATGTCACGGAGGGCGAGATGACCCTGACCGTCGACGGCGTCGAGCACCGGGTCCCCGCCGGGGCGAGCGTGACCTTCGAGGCCAACGCCGAGCATGTGTACGCCAATCAGGGCGAGGTTCCCGCGCAGTGGATGCTGGCCGTCTCGGTGCCGGCCGTGCCGTGAGCGGCTGTTAGCGTGCCGCCATGGACGCACCCATCGGACACTTCGACCACGCCACCCCCGCCCCCGCCGCCCTCGACGAGCTGACCCGCCCGGTCGCCGACGCCGTACGCCAATGGAGCGGCAGCGTCCCCGCCGAGCAGATCGTGTACGTCGAGACCGACCCGCAGTGGGCCGACACCGCGGTCTTCGTCGAGCACTACGGCCGGGAGCTCCTCGAGCGGTCGGCGAACTGTGTGGTCGTCGCGGGCAAGCGCGGTGGCGAGAGCACCCTCGCCGCGTGCGTGGTGCTCTCCACCACCCGGGTCGACGTCAACGGGGTCGTCCGCCGCCAACTCGGCGCCCGCAAGGCCTCGTTCGCCTCGATGGACACGGCTACGGGGGAGACCGGCATGGAGTACGGCGGCATCACCCCGATCGGACTCCCCGGCGACTGGCCGCTGCTGGTCGACTCGGCCGTGGTCGACCTCCCGTACGTCCTGGTCGGCAGCGGGCGGCGACGGGGGAAGCTGCTGGTACCGGGGAAGGCGTTCGCGGAACTGCCCGGCGCGGTGGTACTGGAGGGACTCGGCATCGCCTGACCAGGTCGAGCGTCCTGACCTCGGGCCGGGGGTGCTGGCCTGGGGCCGGTGGGGTTCTGATCTGGGGGTTGAGGGTCCTGGCCTCGGGGTCGGGGAGTCCTGGCATCGGGTGCCTGCGCGAGGTGTGCGCCGGGTGCCGCGGTGGAGTGCTCGGCGGCGGCCACGCTGGAGGGGTCCTGGCCTCGGGCCGGAGGGGTCGTGGCCAGGCCGGAGGATCTTGGGCTCGCGCCCGAGGGGCCTGGTCAGCGCCTGAGGGGCCTGATCTCGGGCTGGACACCTGATCTCGGACCGGGGGCCCCGACCTCGGGCCGGAGGATCCTGGCCCCAGGCCGGAATGCCCCTGCTCTCAGGCCGGCGCGTGGTGGGCCAGGGCGTGATGGGGGTCCGTCTCGCCCGGGACCGGGGCCGGGTCGGCGTGCACCAGGGCTGCCGTGAGGCGGGGCACCGCGTGCAACAGGGCATGTTCGGCCTCGACGGCGACCGCGTGCGACTGGCGCACCGTCATCTCCCCGTCCACCACGACCGCCACCTCGGCCCGCAGCCGGTGCCCGATCCAGCGCAGCCTCAACTCGCCCACCCCGCGCACCCCTTCGACCTCGCGCAGCGCGCTCTCGGCCCGGTCCACCAGCTCCGGGTCGACGGCGTCCAGCACGCGCCGGAACACCTCACGTGCCGCGTCCCGCAGCACCAGTGTGATCGCGGCCGTGATCGCCAGGCCCACGATCGGGTCGGCGAGTTGCCAGCCCAGGGCCGAGCCGCCGGCCCCGATGAGCACGGCCAGTGAGGTGAACCCGTCGGTGCGGGCGTGCAGTCCGTCCGCCACCAGTGCGGCCGATCCGATGTCCCGGCCCACCCGGATGCGGTAGCGGGCGACCCACTCGTTGCCCGCGAAGCCCACCAGCGCGGCCGCGGCGACCGCCGGGACGTGCGCCACGGGACGCGGATCGAGCAGCCGGTCGATCGCCGCCCACCCCGCGAAGGCCGCGCTCGCGGCGATCGTCAGCACGATCACGATGCCCGCGAGATCCTCGGCACGGCCGTAGCCGTACGTGAAGCGGCGGGTGGCCGCGCGCCGGCCCAGTACGAAGGCGATGCCCAGCGGTACGGCGGTCAGCGCGTCCGCCGCGTTGTGCACCGTGTCGCCGAGCAGCGCGACGGACCCGGACACGGCCACGACGACCGTCTGCATCAGGGCCGTGACACCCAGCACCGCCAGCGAGACCCACAGGGCGCGCATGCCACGGGCGGAGGACTCCAGGGCGGAGTCGAGTTTGTCGGCGGTCTCGTGGGAATGGGGGGTGAGGACGTGCGCCAGGCGATGGCGGAGGCCGTGGCGTCCGTGCTCGTGCGCATGCCCATGCCCATGCCCATGCGGATGGTCGTGACCGTGGTCATGACCGTGACCGTGCTCGTGGTGGCTCACGTCGTACCCCTTCCGGTGCGCGCGATGGTGGACGTACCGCGCCCACGGAGCCATTATGTGCGTATGAGCGCACGCATGCACCTATCAACTGCGCACGATGCGCACCCGCGCACCCCCGGCGAGGAACAGTTCGCCCTGGCCGCCGAGATCCTCGCCCTGCTCGGCGACCGCACCCGACTCACCCTTCTCCACGCCCTGGCCGGAGGAGAGGCCGACGTCACGACCCTCACGGAGGCGTGCGGGGCCGCCCGGCCGGCCGTCAGCCAGCACCTGGCGCGGCTCAGGCTGGCCGGGCTGGTGAACACGCGCAAGGAGGGGCGCCGGGTGATCTACGCACTGCGTGACGGGCACCTGCGCCGCCTCGTCGACGAGGCCCTGAACGTGGCCGACCACCGGCTCAGTGACCGGCCGGTGCATGACTGAGAGGTCAGTACGTGGCCGCCGTACCGAGATACTGCTCCGCGAAGGCCGCGGCGGCGGCAGGTGAGGTGAACAGGCGGCGGAGGCGGGCGAAGGTGGTGCCCGCGCGGTACTCGTCGCCCGAAGAAGTGCCGTGGTAGACCTCGGAGAGCCACTGCGAGAACTCCTGGTAGTCCCACACGCGCCGCAGACAGGCCTCCGAGTAGCCGTCCAGGCCGCTGCCGTCGCCCTTGCCGAGGTAGGCGACGAGCGCGTCACCGAGCAGGAAGGCGTCGTGCAGGGCGAGGTTCATGCCCTTCGCCGCTATGGGCGCGGTGAGATGGGCGGAGTCCCCGGCGAGGAAGAGCCTGCCGAACGTCATGGGCTCGACCACGTAGTTGTGCATGTCCAGGACGCGCTTCTCGATCAGCCGGCCCTCGGTGAGCGGCGGGGTGCCGTCCGCGCCCAACCGCTGCTGGAGTTCGGCCCAGACGCGGTCGTGGGACCAGTTCTCGGGGTCGTCGCCGGGCGGGCACTCCAGGTAGTAGCGGGTGACCTCGGGGCTGCGGGCCATGTGCCCGGCGAAGCCGCTCGGGTGGATGCCGAACAGGACGCAGTCGGAGGACGGCGGCGCCTCGGCGAGCAGCGCCAGCCAGCCGATGCCGTAGTCGTGCCGGGCGATGTTCGTGGTCGCGGGGAGGACGGTGCGGGTCACCCCGCGGGCCCCGTCGCAGCCCGCCACGAACTCGCAACTGACCAGCTGTCGTTCGCCTGTGCCGGCATCGGTGTACGACACCGACGGCCGGGGCGTCTCAAGGTCGTGCAACTGGATGTCCTGCACGCCGAAGCGGATCTCGCCGCCCCGTACGTCGGCGTACTCGCGCACCAGGTCCGTCACCAACAGCGGTTGCGGATACACGAAGTGGTGCTGTCCCGTCAGCTCTCCGTAGGCGAAGCGGAAGCGGTCGCCGGCGAAGCGGAACTCGCACTCGGTGTGCAACTGGGCGCGCTCCAGCAGGGTGTCGGCGAGGCCGCGCCGCTGGAGACCGCGTACGGCCCACTCCTCGATGACGCCCGCCCGGGGCCGCTGCTCGATGAACTCTCGGGTCTCCACCTCCAGCACGAGGCAGTCCACACCCTCGGCTCGCAGGATGTTGCCGATGGTGAGTCCGGCGGGTCCGGCGCCGACGATGACGACCGGAAAGCGTTGTGGGGAACCGGAGTTGGAGGGGGAGGCGGAGGTCACCGCAACATTATGTCGGTGCCCTGTGGAGGGCGGGAGTGGTGCCGGGGCGCCTCCACACGCGGAGGCGCCCCGTCCGGACTGTTTTCCTCAGTGCGCGGGCGCCTCGGTGACGACGACCTCGTCGATGCTCCGCTCGATGTCCTCGGGTCGGGAGGCGGTCGCCTTGGCCCAGTAGTAGATCACCAGGGAGAAGGCGGTGACGACCAGCATGTCCCACCACAGGGCCAGGTGTCCCTGGCCGCCGAAGCCGCCCTGCCAGGAGATCAGGCCGAGACCCAGCAGGTAGACCGGCAGCCACTGTGCGGCCTTCCAGTCGAGCCGGGGCGCGTCGGGCAGTCCGGCGGCCACGGCGTACCAGGCGTACGCGCCGAGCAGCAGGTAGCCGAGGACGATGGCCACTCCGAGCCGCCACAGGGTGTCCCAACCAGCCCAGTAGATGATCAGGTTGGCCACCACGAAGGACAGCGGGGCGAGCACCTTGCCGGCGGGGAGCCGGTACGGGCGCTCCAGGTGGGGCAGCCGCTCGGCGAACACGCCGTACGCGAGCGGCGCGCCGGCGTACATGAGGACGCTCGCCGAGGTGATGAAACCGACCAGCTCCTGCCAGCTGGGGAAGGGCAGGAAGCAGACCACGCCCGTCACGAAGGACATGATCAGTCCGAACCACGGCACGCCCCTCCGGTCGGTACGGGCGAACACCTTCGGCAGGTAGCCGTTCTTGGCCAGACCGAAGGAGACGCGGGAGGTCGCAGTCGTGTAGATCAAGCCGGTGCCGCCGGGGGAGACCACTGCGTCGAGGTACAGCACCAGGCTCAGCCAGCCGAGGCCCACCAGGGTCGCGAGGCCGGCCCAGGGCCCGCTGATGCCCTCGTAGTGCAGCTTGGCCCAGCCGTGGGCGAACGTGGAGTGCGGGAGGGCGGCGATGAACACCAGCTGGAGCAGGACGTAGATGACGGCGCCGATCGCGACCGAGCCGAGGGTCGCCCGGGGCAGGTCCCGCTTCGGGTCACGGCTCTCGCCGGCGAGCTGGATCGCCTGTTCGAAGCCCAGCAGCGCGAAGATGATGCCGCTGGAACTGATCGCGCTCAGCACGCCCTTGGCGCCGAACGGCGCGAAGCCCTCCGAAGTGAAGTTGCCCGGATGGAAGTTGCCGACCGCGATGAGGAAGATGGCGGCCAGCGGCACCGCGATCTTCCACCAGGTGGCCGCGCTGTTGGTGAACGCGAGCACCCGGACGCCGAGGAAGTTGACGGCGACGAACACGGCCATGAGGAACACGGCGACCGCGAGACCACTGGCGGTGAGTGTGCCGTCGGCGTGCTGGAAGCCCTTCGCCCAGCTCCAGTGTCCGGCGTATCCGATCATGGCCTCGACCTCGATCGGCGCCACGGTCGCCGCCTGGAGCCAGGAGAACCAGCCGAAGGACATTCCGGCCAGGCCGCCGAAAGCGTAGTGCGGATAGCGTGCGGTACCGCCCGCCACCGGGAACATGCCGCCGAGTTCGGCGTGCACCAGGGCCAGCAGGACAATGGCGACCGCGCCGATGATCCACGAGATGATCGCCGCGGGGCCGGCCATGACGACCGCCTTTTCGGCGCCGTAGAGCCAGCCGGAGCCGATGATGGACCCCACCGAGGCCCACATGAGCCCGATCAGCCCCACGTCCCGCCGCAGGCCGCCGCCCGGCCTCCCCTTTGTCTCAGGTGCTGAATCGACGCTTACCATAAATTAAGGGGCCTCTCACGAATTACCTACATTTGCTGTGTGAGCGGCCCCAGATTACGAATCAACCGCCTTTGGGTTAAAGGCGGTTGTCGCATATTTGACTTCTTGGCGGGGAATTCCTTGCGAGTGTTTCAGGAATTCGGGAAGGACATCAGGACAGGCGGGGGATCTCGATCGCCGGGCACCGGTCCATGACCATGTCGAGGCCGGCCGCGCGGGTGCGGTCGTAGGCCGCCTCGTCGATGACGTCCAACTGGAACCAGACGCCCTTCGCGCCCTTGGCCACGGCCTCGTCGGCGACCGCTCCCGCGAGGTCGCTGTTCACGAACACGTCGACCACGTCCACGTCGAAGGGGATCTCCGCGAGGGAGGCGTACCCCTGCTCGCCGTGCACGGTCTCCGCCTTGGGGTGGACCGGCACGATCCGCTTGCCGTGGCGCTGGAGCACCTCGGCAACCCCGTAGGCCGCGCGCCGCTGGTTCGACGACAGGCCCACGATCGCCCAGGTGTCGCCGAGCTCGGTGAGGATCCTGCGGACAATTGCTGAGTCGCCGTACACGCTCGGCTCCTTGCTCTGGATGCCAGGACTGTTGTGCTCGGAAACAGCCCGCGGGCGCGGTTGATTCCGGGCGGCGGGGACGGGAGGGCGACGGCGAGATGCAGGGCGGTGGACAGGGCGAGCAGCAGGGGCACGGGAGTGGGCGCCGTTGGTTGAATCCCGTACCCGTGTCCGGAATACCGGTCAGTCACCTGCGCCGAGCCCTCCGTCCGCCTACGCTCGCCCCGTGCTGCGCATCACCGACGCCCGAACCGGCCTGCCCGTAGACGCCGTCCTCGCCCGCAGGGGCCTGACCCGAGTCGAAGCCCATGTACGGGGCTACGACATCTCCGCCCTCCGAGTCCTGCTCGTCGCCGATCTCCTCGTCAGGGCCCTGGAAATCGGCGGCACGCCCGTGTGGGCGCTGCTCACCGGCGACCGCGAACAGGCGGAGCTGCACGCGGGCGCCGCCGCACTGGGCATCCGGCCCTTCGAGGACCGCCGGGACGTCGGCCCGGGGTGGGGCGAGTCCCAGGTCGTCCATGTGGTGGGAGAGGGCGGTGCGGCCCCGGACGGCGTACGGGTCGCCGTCGCGCCCGTCGAGACGCCGGACCTTCCGGAGGGTGCCGACCCCGCCGTGGTCCGGCTCGCTCTGCTCGTCGCGCCCCGGAGCACGCCCGCACGGCTCGACGAGGCGATCCTGGGCGAGGCCCACGGCACCCTAGGGCGCTGGCGCCGGGCCGTCGCCGCCTGGGCACGGCATCCGTCACGGCCCGTCCCCGACAAGGTGCGCGGACGGCTCCGTACCGCCTGGGAGGACGATCTGGACGTACCCGAGGTGTTGAGGGTGCTGCGGTGGGTCGAGGAGTCGGACCTGCCGGAGGGCGCCCGCTTCGAGACGTACGCTCACGCGGACCGGCTGCTCGGCCTCGACCTCACTCGCGACCTGGGATCCCCGGCATGACGGCGCGCACCGGAGCGGGCCCGCTGCGCCGCCTGGTCGTGCTGAGGCACGCCAAGTCCGCCTGGCCCGAGGGCGTCGCCGACCACGACCGCCCACTGGGACCCCGCGGCCGCCGGGACGCGCCCGAGGCGGGCCGCACCCTCGCCGCCTCCGACCTGCTCCCCGACCTCGCCCTGTGCTCCACCGCCGTACGCGCCAGGCAGACCTGGGAGCTGGCGTCCGCCCAGTGGGGCACCCCACCGACGGTGCGTCTCGACCCGAAGCTGTACGGGGCCGACGTACCGGAGCTGCTGGCGGCCGTGCACGAGACACCTCCCGAGGTCGTGACGCTGCTCCTCGTCGGACACAACCCCGGTCTGGAGGAACTCGTCCTCACGCTGGCCGGGGACAGCCTCGACGACGCGCTGGACGAGGTGCGGGTGAAGTTCCCGACCTCGGCGATCGCGGTGCTGACCTGGCACGGCACCTCCTGGCAGGCCCTGGAGCCGGGGACGGCGCTGCTCACGTCCGTGATGGTGCCGCGGGGCAGGATGCGATGAGCTGGCCCGTCGGGACGCCCTGACCGACGGATTAGGCTGACCGGATGCAGGACGAGTACCGCACAGTGGCCCACGCGGGGGTGCACGAGACCGAGGTCAACCGCTCCCGCTTCCTGTGCGCCCTCGCCCCGGCGGCCACCGAGAAGGAGGCCCAGGACTTCATTGCGTCCGTCCGCAAGGAGCACGCCGACGCCACCCACAACTGCTACGCGTACGTCATCGGCGCCGACGCCGCGGTCCAGAAGGCGAGCGACGACGGCGAACCCGGCGGTACCGCAGGCGTCCCCATGCTCCAGATGCTGCTGCGCCGCGACATGCGGTACGTCGTCGCCGTCGTCACCCGCTACTACGGCGGCGTCAAGCTCGGCGCGGGCGGACTGATCAGGGCGTACGGCGGCGCGGTCGGCGAGGCCCTGGACGCGGTGGGCACCCTCACCCGCCGCCGGTTCCGCCTCGCCACGGTGACCGTCGACCACCAGCGCGCCGGCAAGGTGCACAACGACCTGCGCTCGACCGGACGCGAGGTGCGGGACGTGCGGTACGGCGAGGCCGTCACCATCGAGATCGGGTTGCCGGACGCCGACGTGGACGCCTTCCGGGGGTGGCTCGCCGACGCCACCGCGGGGACGGCGGGGTTCGAGCTGGGCGGGGAGGCCTACGGGGACGCGTGAGTCGGATCCTCCTCGCCTCTGGGTGCCCGACTGGTGGATGGTCACGACCTTGCCGTGTATCTCTCGTACCGGTAGGGGCCGTTGCGGGCCTCGTAGCCGACTGGCCGGGGATGCGGTGCGTAGATCGGCGGCGGGCGCGGCAGCGGGACGAACACGCCTTCCTCGGTGCGTGGCCGGGTGCCGCTCGACGCAGTACTGGTGCGCCGGGTCGACGTACCGGACGTGCCGGGGCGCGAGGACGCCGGTCTCGACAGGGAGGTTCCCAGCCGGTGGCCAGCCGCGTACCGCCGGCCCGGCCGGACCGGCCCGCCTCCTGCCCCGCCGTGTCGATATCGCCCGAATTTCCCGCTGAACAGGCGTGTCAAGGTAGGGGAGCAGCGCGGGGCCGGTGGTGCTTCTTTTCACATCGGCCGAAAGTCGCCGAACCCTTTCCCGGTCCGGCACGCGAAGCCCGTTCCACCAAGGGTTTGCCCAGGCAGGCGAGTTGGCCTGAATGCGGTGGGCGGGTACAAAGAGCGCGGTGGCGGACGATTACGGGAGTAACCGCCC
This sequence comes from Streptomyces doebereineriae, assembly GCF_031845645.1. Taxonomy (NCBI): domain Bacteria; kingdom Bacillati; phylum Actinomycetota; class Actinomycetes; order Kitasatosporales; family Streptomycetaceae; genus Streptomyces; species Streptomyces doebereineriae. The sequence continues at coordinate 108,543 of NZ_JAVREZ010000022.1, read as the reverse complement.
GTGATGTCAGACCCGGCCGTTAGTCTCGGGGATCATGAGGCTGCTGCACACTTCCGACTGGCATCTCGGCCGGGCGTTCCACCGGGTCAACATGCTCGGGGCCCAGGCCGAGTTCATCGGTCACCTCGTGACGACCGTGCGGGAGCACGGGGTGGACGCGGTGGTCGTGTCGGGAGACGTGTACGACCGGGCGGTGCCGCCGCTCGCCGCGGTCGAGTTGTTCGACGCCGCCCTGCACCGGCTCGCCGACCTCGGCGTGCCGACGGTGATGATCTCCGGGAATCACGACTCCGCCCGCCGCCTGGGTGTCGGCGCGGGGCTGATCGGACGCGCCGGCATCCATCTGCGGACCGAACCGGCGGCGTGCGGGACTCCCGTGGTCCTCTCCGACGTCCAGGGTGACGTGGCCTTCTACGGGCTGCCGTATCTCGAACCAGCCTTGGTGAAGGACGAGTTCGGCGTGGAGAAGGCGGGCCACGAGGCGGTGCTCGCCGCCGCCATGGACCGCGTCCGCGCCGATCTCGCGACGCGCGCGCGGGGGACGCGGTCCGTCGTCCTCGCCCATGCCTTCGTCACCGGCGGCGAGGCCAGCGACAGCGAGCGGGACATCACCGTCGGTGGGGTGGCCGCCGTGCCCGCCGGGGTCTTCGACGGGGTCGACTACGCGGCCCTCGGGCATCTGCACGGCAGCCAGACCATCACCGAGCGCGTGCGCTACTCCGGCTCCCCGCTGCCGTACTCCTTCTCGGAGACCGACCACCGCAAGAGCATGTGGCTGGTCGACCTGGACGAGGAGGGCGCGGTCACCGCCGAGCGCGTCGACTGCCCGGTGCCGCGGGCGCTGGCCCGCATCCGGGGGACGCTGGAGGAGCTCCTCGCCGACCCGCTGCTCGTGCCTCAGGAGGAGGCGTGGGTCGAGGCGACCCTCACCGACCCGGTCCGCCCGGCGGAACCCATGGCCCGGCTCTGTGAGCGCTTCCCGCACACGCTCAGCCTCGTGTTCGACCCCGAGCGGACCCCGGACGACCCCGATGTGTCGTACGCCCGGCGGCTGGCCGGGCGCAGCGACCAGGAGATCGCCGAGGACTTCGTGGCACATGTGCGCGGCGCCGGGCCCGACGAGCGTGAACAGACCGTGCTGCGGGACGCGTTCGACGCCGTGCGCGCGGACGAGACCGTGCGGGAGGTGGCGCGGTGAGGCTGCACCGGCTGGACATCACGGCCTTCGGGCCGTTCGGCGGCTCCCAGACGGTCGACTTCGACGAGCTGTCGGCGGCGGGGCTGTTCCTGCTGCACGGGCCGACGGGGGCGGGCAAGACGTCGGTGCTGGACGCCGTGTGCTACGCGCTGTACGGCGCCGTGCCGGGGGCCCGGCAGAGCGGACAGGGCATGACTCTGCGGAGCGATCATGCCGCTGCGAGCACCCGCACCGAGATCCGCCTCGAACTCACCGTCGCCGGGCGCCGGTTGGAGATCACCCGGCAACCGCCGTGGGAGCGCCCCAAGAAGCGCGGTTCCGGTACGACGCTCGACAAAGCGCAGAGCTGGCTGCGCGAGTACGACGGGGCCGTGGGGGCGTGGAAGGACCTGAGCCGGTCCCACCAGGAGATCGGTGAGGAGATCACCCAGCTGCTCGGCATGAGCCGCGAGCAGTTCTGCCAGGTCGTGCTGTTGCCCCAGGGCGACTTCGCGCGCTTCCTGCGGGCCGACGCCGAAGCGCGCGGCAAGCTGCTGGGCCGGCTCTTCGACACCCATCGGTTCGCCGAGGTCGAGAAGCGCCTGGCCGAGCGGCGCCGTGCCGCCGAGGCGCAGGTCCGTGAGGGCGATGCCGCGCTGCTGGCCGACGCGCACCGCATGCAGCAGGCGGCCGGTGACGCAATGGAGCTGCCCGAGCTGGCGCCCGGTGAGCCGGGGCTGGCCGAGGCCGTCCTGAGCGCGGCTGCCGTGGCCCGCAGCACCGCCCGTGACCAGCTGACGATCGCCCATTGCGGACTCGGTGCCGCGGAGTCCGCCCAGGCCGCCGCCGAGCGCGTCCTGGCCGACGTACGCGAAGTCGACCGGCTGCAACGCCGGTTCGCCCAGGCGCACGAGCGGGCCGCACTGCTCGAGGATCGCGCCGACGGCTACCACCAGGCGCAGGCCAGGATGGAGCGGTCCCGCAAGGCGGAGGCGGTGGCGCCCGCACTGGAGCTGCGGGAAGAGGCAGAGGCGGAGCACCGCCGGGCGGCCGTGGCCGAGGCACGCGCGCGTGGACTGCTGCCGGACACCTTCGCGGGGGCGGGCGCCGCCGGACTCGCCGCCTCCGCACGCCGCGCGGCCGAGGAGCTGGGCGGCCTGGACTCGGCCCGGCGCGCCGAGCAGCGCCTGGCCGAACTCGTCGCGGAACGCGCCGACCTGGACCGCCAGGAGCGCTCCGACGAGGAGGTTCTCCAGGAGGCCGAGGCATGGCTGGCCGGGTGGGAGGAGGCCCGCGCGGGTCTTCTGCACGGCGTCGAGTCCGCCCAGGAGGCGGCCACCCGCGCCGAACAGCTGGCCGTGCAGCGGGAGCCCGCCCGCAAGCGGCTCGCCGCCGCACGCCAGCGCGACCAGTTCGCCCGGGACACCGACGACGCCCAGCAGCAGGTCATCGAGGCGACGGACCGCGCGCTGAAGGCCCGCGCCGACTGGCTGGACGTCAAGGAGCAGCGGCTGAACGGCATCGCCGCCGAGCTGGCCGCACAGCTCACCGCCGGCGAGCCCTGCGCGGTCTGCGGCGCCACCGAGCACCCCGCCCCCGCTCGCAAGGACGCCGGACACGTCGACCGGGAGACAGAGGAGCGCGCGCTCGCCACCTCGCAGCACGCCGACGAACAGCGCGCCGAGGCCGAGCGACGCCTCGCCTTCGTCCAGCGGGCCCTGGCCGCCGCCCAGGGCGAGGCCGGCGACACCTCCACCGAGGAACTCGCCGTCCAGGCCGACGAGTTGGAGCGCGAATACGCGCAGGCCCGCAGCGCCGCCTCGGCTCTCCACACAGCGACGGAACAGCTGCGGCAGGCCGAGCGGGAGCGCGAACAGCGGCTGTCGGCCCAGCAGGACGCCGCCGTGCGCACCGCGTCCCGAAGCGCCCGCCGGGACGCCCTGGACCGGGAACGCACCACCCTGGAAGCGGAGTTGACCGAGGCGCGCGGTGCCGCCGACAGCGTGGCCGCCCGCGCCGCCCAGCTGGAGCGGCAAGCCGCACTGCTCACCGACGCCGCCGACACCGCGCGCGTCGCCGAGGACACCGCCCAGCGGCTCAAGGACGCCGACGCCCGGCTCGCCGACGCCGCCTTCCGGGCCGGCTTCGACACCCCGCAGGCCGCGGCCGCCGCCCTCCTCGACGAGACGGCCCACCGCGACCTGCAGCACCGGCTGGACGCCTGGCAGGCCGAGGAGGCCGCCGTACGAGCCGTACTCGCCGAGGCCGACACCGCCGACGCCGCCCAGCAGCCGCCCGCCGACGTGGCGCGGGCGGAGCGGGCCGCCGCCGACGCGGGCCGCCGGGTCCGCGAGGCCGCCTCCGCGCGCGACGCGGCCGACCGGCGCTGCGCCGAACTCGACCGGCTCTCCGCCCGCTCGGCCACCGGCCTCAGGCGGCTGGCGCCGCTGCGCGAGGAGTACGACCGGGTGGCCCGGCTGTCCGCGCTCGCCGCGGGCACCTCCGCGGACAACGAACGCAAGATGCGGCTGGAGGCCTATGTGCTCGCGGCGCGCCTGGAGCAGGTGGCGGCCGCCGCGACCGCGCGCCTGCAACGCATGTCCTCCGGCCGCTACACCCTCGTCCACTCCGACGACCGCACCGGACGCGGCCGCAGCGGACTCGGGCTGCACGTCGTCGACGCCTGGACCGGACGCGAGCGGGACACCGCGACCCTCTCGGGCGGGGAGACCTTCTTCGCCTCCCTCGCCCTGGCCCTCGGCCTCGCGGACGTCGTCACCGACGAGGCCGGCGGGGTCCGGCTCGACACCCTCTTCATCGACGAGGGCTTCGGCAGTCTCGACGACCAGACCCTGGACGAGGTCCTCGACGTCCTGGACTCACTGCGGGAACGCGACCGCAGTGTGGGCATCGTGAGCCATGTGGCCGACCTGCGCCGACGGATCCACGCCCAGCTGGAGGTCGTGAAGGGGCGCTCGGGGTCGGTGCTGAAACAGCGGGGCGGAGGCTGAGGTCAGCGCCCCAGGGGCCGCCGGGGGAGCGGGGAGGAGTAGACGACGCTCGTGGTCACCGAGCCCAGTGTGCCGATCTTGCCCGACACCTCCTCCAGGTGGCGCATCGAGCGGGCGGCCACCTTGATGACGAAGCAGTCGTCGCCGGTCACGTGATGCGCCTCCAGGATCTCGGGCGTCACGGCGACCAGGTCGTGGAAGGGCTTGTAGTTGCCGTTGGGGTAGCGCAGGCGGACGAACGCCAGGATCGGCAGGCCCAGCCGGTCGGGGTCGACGACGGCGGCGTACCCCTGGATGACCCCCGCCTCCTCCAGCCGCCGCACCCGCTCGGTGACCGCGCTCGCGGACATCGATACGGCGCGGGCGAGCTCGGTGAAACTGGCCCGGCCCTCCCGCTGGAGGACGTCGAGGATGCGCCAGTCGGTGGCGTCCGGGGAATACGCGGTCATGCCCGAGGAATACCAGGGGAATCCCCGGCCGAGCAAGGTACACGCCGTGGAATTCCCCTTCAGGTTGTTGATCGCCAACCGTAGATTTCTGGCCATGACGACAACCGACTCGCTCACCCCGAACCCCGTTCTGCGCGTCGCCCCCGCCGCCCCGGCCGAGGCCGCCGCCTACTTCCGGGCCAGTCTCGTCTTCCACGCCGACGTGTCCGACGTCGCCGCCGCGCTCGCCGCCGACGGCGACCCCGGCTTCGTCGTCCTCGACTCCCGCTCCACCGCCGCCTGGGACCAGGGCCACGTCCCGGGTGCGGTCCACCTGCCCACCGCCCTCATCCCGGGGCAGGCAGGACAACTCCTCGACCGGTCCGTGCCCGTCGTGACGTACTGCTGGGGCCCGGGCTGCAACGGCGCCACCCGCGCCGCGCTCGCTCTCGCCGAACTCGGTTACCAGGTCAAGGAGATGCTCGGCGGCTTCGAGTACTGGGTGCGCGAGGGCTTCGAGTTCGAGACCTGGGAGGGCCGCGAGCGGCGCACCGCCGACCCGTTGACCGCGCCGGCCGGCTCGGAGGACTGCGGCTGCTGAGTCCTGGCGATTCCGGTGGGGTTCCTGTGCAGGTGCAACCTTGAGGTTCCTGTGCGTGTAGGTTCTGGCGCATGGTGCGATACGCGGAGCCGGGCGCGGTGGAGTGGGTGGAGTCGGGCGGCGGCCCGCTCATAGCGGTGCCGGAGACGGTGCTGCCGTTCTGGGCGGGCGCCGACGGCGACGAGACGGCCTCCGACTACGACCGGGCCTGTGAAGTGGACGGCTGTGTGGGCCTGTTGCCGGTCGGCGACGCCGCCGCCCTGGTCCTCGGGGACGAGCCCGCCTCGACCTCCTACCTCCCCGACCACGGCACTTTCGTACGGTGGTGCGCCGCCGACTCCGAGGACGAACTCCTCGCCGAAGTCCCCGCCGCGCTCGCCACGGCCGTCTGGGAGGACGAGGTGAAGTGGTCGGTACCCGGCCCGGTCGTCCTCTTCGACGCGGCCTGGCCCGGCAACGACTCCGTGAACACCGACCACTTGAAGGTCTCGCTCGCTCCCGGCCGGTACGCGGTGCGCGCCGCCAACGTGCGGCCCGGACCGGAGACCTGGCTGGGTCTCGTCCAGCTGCGTCGGCTCCCGGACTGAGGGCCGTTCACGTGCGCGACGCCGGCGGGTGACGGCTGCGGCCGGTGACCGACTCGGAGCATGCGTGCGAGTCGGTCACCTGATCCCGAGCGTCAGAGCCGCGCCAGTTCGTCCACCAGGTCGTCCAGTCCCAGCGAGCCCTGCGACAGCGCCGCCATGTGCCAGGCCTTCAGGTCGAAGGCGTCGCCGTGCCGTGCGCGGGCCTTCTCCCTGCCCAGCAGCCAGGCCCGCTCGCCGAGCTTGTAGCCGATCGCCTGGCCGGGGATCGTGAGATAGCGGGTCAGTTCGCTCTCCACGAAGTCCGCCGGACGGCTGCTGTGCCCGCCGAAGAACTCCTGCGCCAGCTCGGGGGTCCAGCGCTCGCCCGGGTGGAAGGGGGAGTCCGCCGGGATCTCCAGCTCCAGATGCATGCCGATGTCGACGATGACACGGGCGGCCCGCATCATCTGCGCGTCGAGATAGCCGAGCCGCTGCTCCGGGTCCGTGAGGAAGCCCAGCTCGTCCATCAGCCGCTCCGCGTACAGCGCCCAGCCCTCGGCGTTGGCGCTGACCCCGCCCACCGCCGCCTGGTAGCGCGAGAGGTTCTCCGCGACATGGGCCCACTGGGCGAGCTGGAGGTGATGGCCGGGGACGCCCTCGTGGTACCAGGTGGAGACGAGGTCGTAGACCGGGAAACGGGTCTGGCCCATGGTCGGCAGCCAGGTGCGGCCGGGACGCGAGAAGTCCTCCGACGGGGGCGTGTAGTACGGGGCCGCCGCACCACCGGGCGGCGCGATGCAGGACTCCACCTTCCTTACCCGCTCGGCGAGTTCGAAGTGGGTGCCGTCGAGCGAGTCGATCGCCTGGTCCATCAGGCCCTGGAGCCAGTCGCGGACCTCGTCGACACCCTCGATGTGCTTGCCGTGCTCGTCGAGGTGGGCGAGCGCCACCCAGGGCGTCCCGGCGCCGGGCAGGATCTTCTCGGCCTCCCGCTTCATCTCGGCGAGCAGCCGGTGGTACTCGGACCAGCCGTACGCGTACGCCTCGTCCAGGTCGAGGTCCGTGCCGTTGAAGTAGCGCGCCCAGCGGGCGTACCGCTCCCGGCCCACCGTGTTCGAGGCGCCCTCGATCGTCGGCGCGTACACCTCCCGCATCCAGTCGCGCAGCTCCACCACGGAGGCGGTCGCCGCGCGGGCGGCCTCGTCCAGCTCCGCGCGCAGCGCCTCGGGGCCCGCCGAGACGAAGTCCTCGAACCAGCCACGGCCGTTGCCGTCGGTGTCCGCCCACTCGGTGAGCTGCTCGACGAAGGTGGCGGTCGGACGCGGCGCCGCGTACAGCTTGCGCTCCAGACCGAGCGCGAGGGACTCGCGGTAGCCCGCGTACGCCGTCGGTACCGACCGCAGCCGCTCAGCGATCGCAGCCCAGTCCTCCTCCGTCTCCGTCGGGGTGACGGAGAAGACCTCGCGGATCGAGTGGGCCGGCGTGGCCATGTTGCCGACCGCGCGCAGACCCTCATCGGCCTCGTGCACGGCGAGTTCGGCCGTCAGGCGCTCCCGCAGCAGCCGGCCGCACCGGCGCTCGATGTCACTGTCCGCGCCGGGCTGCCGCTCGGCCTCGTCGAGCTTCGCGAGCGTGGCCCGCTGGAGCTCCGCCAGCGCCTCCTGGCCCGCCGGCGAGGTATCGGGAAGCTTGCTCGAACTCTCCTTCACACCCAGGTAGGTGCCGGTGATCGGATCGAGGGCGATGAGCTCGTCGACGTAGGCGTCGGCGACCTGACGGGGCAGCGGGCTCTGAGTCTCAGACATGCGGTCCATCCTCATACGGGGACCTCGCGGGCGTCACCCCGATTCCGCTGTCGGCGTGGCAGGCGGCAGGAGGGGTCCGCACTCCCACTGCTGGAAGATCAACCGGGTCTCCACCCGGGCCACCTCACGCCGGGACGTGAACTCGTCCAGCACCAGCCGCTGCAGATCTGTCATGTCCGCCACGGCCACATGCACGAGATAGTCGTCGGGGCCGGTCAGATGGAAGACGGTCCGCGACTCGGGCAGCGCCCTGATGCGCTCCACGAACGGCCCCACCAGCTCCCGCCGATGCGGCCTGACCTGCACCGACAGCAGAGCTTCCAGGCCCCGGCCCAGCTTCCCCGGATCCAGCCGCAGCTGATGACCGAGGATGACGCCCGAGCGGCGCAGCCGGGTCACCCGGTCCAGACAGGTCGACGGCGCGACACCGACCTGCGCGGCGAGGTCGCGGTAGGTGGTCCGGGCGTCGTTCTGCAACAGCCGCAGCAGATGCAGGTCCACCGGGTCCAGTACGACAGATTCGGCCATCGGCCGAACGTAGCACGGGGTCCGGCACGAGAACGCCGGTCGGTGTTCACTCTTGCGGGCATGGACTCAGCGCGCATCGCCACCGCCTCTCGTACGCCGCTCAGAGCACTGGCCACCGAGGCCGTCCACGCCGGCCGCGACGACCTCGCCCGGCAGGGACTGCACGCCCCGCCCATCGACCTGTCGACGACCTACCCGTCCTACGACAGCCGCGGCGAGGCCGCCCGCATCGACGCCTTCGCAGCGACCGGCGCCGAGCCGGACGGCCCGCCCGTGTACGGACGCCTCGGCAACCCCACGGTCGCCCGCTTCGAGACCGCCCTGGCCCGGCTGGAGAAGGCCGAGGCCGCGGTCGCCTTCGCCAGCGGCATGGCCGCGCTCACGGCCGTCCTTCTCGTACGGGCCTCCCTGGGCCTGCGCCACGTCGTCGCCGTACGCCCCCTGTACGGCTGCAGCGACCACCTCCTGGCCGCGGGACTCCTCGGCACGGAGGTCACCTGGACCGACCCGGCGGGCGTCGCCGACGCCCTGCGTCCGGACACGGGCCTGGTCCTGGTCGAGTCCCCGGCCAACCCCACCCTCGCCGAGATCGACCTGCGGGCCCTGGCCCACTCCTGCGGCTCCGTGCCCCTCCTCGCGGACAACACCTTCGCCACACCGGTCCTCCAGCGCCCCGCGGAACAAGGCGCCCGCCTGGTGCTGCACAGCGCCACCAAGTACCTCGGCGGCCACGGGGACGTGATGGCGGGCGTGGTGGCCTGCGACGAGGAGTTCGCCGGCCACTTGCGGCAGGTCCGCTTCGCAACGGGCGGCGTCCTGCACCCCCTGGCCGGCTACCTGCTGTTGCGAGGCCTAGCGACGCTTCCCGTACGGGTGCGGGCCGCCTCCGCGAACGCCGCCGAACTCGCCCAGCGCCTGGCAGCCGACCCCCGCGTCACCCGAGTCCACTACCCGCGCATCGGCGGCGCGATGATCGCCTTCGAGGTCGACGGCGACCCGCACGAGGTGATCGAGCGGGTTCGCCTGATCACCCCGGCGGTGAGCCTGGGCAGTGTGGACACCCTCATCCAGCACCCGGCGTCGATCAGCCACCGCATCGTGGACGCGGAGGACCGCAGGGGCGCGGGCGTGAGTGACCGATTGCTCCGGCTGTCGGTGGGCCTGGAGGACGTAGAGGACCTGTGGACGGATCTGGACACAGCACTGGAGCGCTCGGTCAGGGCCGCGGGCCTGTATTGACCTGCGGCTCCGCCACTCCCACAGCAGGCTCCGGCTCCCCCTGCGGAGCGATACGCGCGGTGATCACCAGGGTCCCCTCCTCGATCTGATAGTCGAGGGGGAGCCCCAGCCCCCGCATCGCGGCGACCATTCCCGTGTTGGAGGACTGGGTCACGGCGTACACGCTCTCGCACCCGGCCTCGACAGCCAGCGCCACCAGCCGCTCCAGCAGCTCCGCGCCGATCCCCCGCCGCTGCCACGCGTCCTCGACGAGGAGCGCCACCTCGGTCTCGTCACCGTCCCACAGCAGATGCCCGAGCCCCACGATCCGCCCCGACGCGGTCTGCACGGCGAGGGTGCGGCCGAACCGCGGACTGAGCAGGTGGTTGAGATAGCGGTCGGCGTCACCGACGGGCCCGTGGTAGCGCATGGTCAACGTCCGCGACGAGCACCGCTCGTGCATCGCCACCGCGGCGTCCAGGTCCCCGGTGTCGGCCCGGCGCACGGTGATGTCATGGCCTTCCGGCAGCGTCAGTGCGTCCTGGCTGCGGGGCACCCGCGGGCCCAGCCGGGCGTCCAGCTCGACCAGGGCCCGGGCCCGGGCGAACTCCGTCGGCGTGAACGGCAGATACGGCCGTTCCACGGTGATCACTCCGCCTTCCGGCGCCCGCAACCGCATCACGGTGTCCTCCAGAGCTCCTTCCACGGGCACACTCTCCGAGCCTCGACCGCCTCCCACCGGAACGGCCGGCAAGGAGCGGATCGTGCACCGGCCCAGCAACTGCCGCAACGCCAGCGGCAGTTCCGCCGCGTCCATCGCGGTCCGGGTGGCGAGGCCCAGCACCCGGGTCGGGGCGTCCACCAGATCGTGCGTGTCGGCCCGCTCGATCCAGGTGTCGGAGCCGCCGGCCAGCGCGACGGCGCGGGTGATCTCGGAGCCCTCCAGCGCACCGGGGGCACGCAGCAGGAACTCGTCGACCGTGCCCTCGGCAAGTGGGTGGGTCTGCAGGCTGAGGATGTCGACCCGGTGCGCGGCGAGGGCCGTGCAGAGGGCGGCGAGCGAGCCCGGTTCGTCCTTCACCGTGGTGCGCATCCGCCACAGCGTGCTCTCCGCGGCCACGGGGTCCGAGGTGCGCGACGGCTGATCGGACGGCCCGGCCTGCTCCCCCTGGGGCAGCGGCCGGGTGCCGGTATCACCCGTCGGGGGTGCGTGACCGTGGCGGCGTGCCCACCATGTGTGGAATCCGGCCGTGGCGAGCAGGGCCACCGCCGAGATCACCAGCAGCGCGGTACCGTCGGGGCCGTGCCCGATCAGGTTCGCCACGGTGTCGGCCACCGCGACGGCCGTGAACAGGGCCGCGAGTTCGATCACGTCGCGCCGCCAGTGGTGCACGGGGCGACCGTGTTTGGCACGGGTCACATCTGACATGTCTCGAGTCATACAGCCACTGTGGAGGAACGGTGTTGCGTGATCACGAACGCATTGTGACTGATCGGTAAAGCGTGGTTCTGTACTTTTTTGTGCCTTTTTCAACCGTTCGGTCATGAGTGATGTCGGCGGGAGGTCACTGACCCACCCGGCCCGGCTGGAGCACCCGCGTGAACAGCACCGTGCCGTCCTGCTCGCGCAGACGCACCGTCAGCTCGCCGCTGTGGCCGTCGATGTCGACCTCGCCGAAGAACTGGTAGCCGCCCGCGGGGGAGACGTTCGAGGCGGTCGGCGCCTTCACGAACACCTGCTCCGGGCCGAAGGTGCCGTCGAGCGCGCCGGCCGGGAAGGCACCCGCGTTCAGCGGACCCGAGACGAACTCCCAGAACGGCTCGAAGTCGGTGAACGCGGCCCGTGACGGCTGGTAGTGCTGGGCAGAGGTGTGGTGGACGTCGGCGGTCAGCCACACCGTGCCGGTGATCCGCCGGTGCTTGATGTACCGCAGCAGCTCGGCGATCTGCAGCTCCCGCCCGAGCGGGGCGCCCGGGTCGCCCTGCGCCACCGCCTCCATGTTCGCCCTGCCCTCCGTGGTGTCGGGCACGACCAGGCCGAGAGGCATGTCGGAGGCGATCACCTTCCACACCGCCCTCGAGCGCGACAGCTCCCGCTTGAGCCATTCCAGCTGCTCCCGGCCGAGGATGCCCTGCGGGTCCACGGTCTGGTCGTCGGGCGAGTTGGCGTTGCGGTACGTGCGCATGTCCAGCACGAACACGTCGAGCAGCGGACCCTGGCGCAGCACCCGGTACACCCGGCCGTCCCGCGCACCCGGCCGCAGCGTGGAGACCGGGAAGTACTCGCTGAACGCGCGCCGGGCCCGGCCCGCGAGGACGTCGACGCTCTTCTCGGTGTAGCGGGCGTCGGAGTCGAGGATCGTCTGGCCCGGGTACCAGTTGTTGCGCACCTCGTGGTCGTCCCACTGGATGACGGACGGCACCTGGGCGTTGAAGGCCCGGAGGTTGTGGTCGAGCAGGTTGTAGCGGAAGTTGCCGCGGAACTCGGCCAGGGTCTCGGCGACCTTGGACTTCTCCTCGGTGGTGATGTTCCGCCAGGTGCTGCCGTCGGGCAGGGCGGCGGTCGCCGAGATCGGGCCGTCGGCGTAGATGTTGTCGCCGCTGCACAGGAAGAAGTCCGGGTCGAGCTCGGCCATCGCCCGGTAGATCGTGTAGCCGCCGAAGTCCGGGTTGATGCCCCAGCCCTGCCCGGCAAGGTCGCCGGACCACAGGAACCGCACCCCGTCACGGCGCTTGGGGGACACCGTGCGGAAGGTGGCGGCGACCGGCTCGCCGGTGCGGCGCGGGTCGTCCGGGTCGGCCAGCAGCACGCGGTAGTGGATCTGCTCGCCCGACGGCAGACCGCGCAGCCGGGTCGTACCGGTGAAGTCGGTGTCCGCGCCGAGCAGCGGGCCGTGCCATCTGCGGGGGTTGCGGAACGACTCGGTCGCCGACGTCTCCACGATCATCCGGGCCGGACGGTCGGAACGCACCCACACCAGGCCGGAGTCGGAGGTCACGTCTCCCGTCTGCACCCCCCAGCCCGCCCCGGGGCGCCCGGAGAGGGCGAAGGCCGGTGCGGCTCCGGACACCGCGGGCAGGGTGAGGGCGGCCGACGCGGCCAGGGAGCCGCGCAGCACGCTGCGGCGGCCGGGGAACGGACGGTGTGACATGGATGCGCCTCCAAGGACGGGATCCGGCCGGTGTGCGATGCCACAACTACTGGGGCACCGCAGCGCACACGCAAACCACAGGTGAACAACTGGCCGCGGGCACAAGGGAAACCGCGTGCGAAATGGGCGGGTCAGTCGCTGGCTGCCTCGGCCATCAGGCGTACGCCGTCCCGGATCCGTGTCTCAGGCAGGTGCGCGTAGCCGAGGACCAGCCGCACACCCCGCTTCTCGTCGGGCTCGGCACGCGCGTGTGCGTAGTCCGTCAGCGGGCGGACGGTCACACCGGCCGCCGCCAGGCGCGCGAGGAACCTCGCCTGGGGGCCGTACCGGGGCGGCAGCGTGGCGATGACGTGCAGCCCGGCGGCGATGCCGGACACCTCCGTGCCGGGGAGGTGCTCGTCCAGCGCGGAGACCAGCGCGTCGCGCCGCTCCCGGTAGGCGCGCTGGCAGCGGCGCAGTTGGCGGTCGTAGTCGCCGCGCTCCACGAACCGGGCGAACAGCGCCTGGTCGATCGTGGGATGGCCGAGGTCCATGGTCCGCTTCCGCTCGACGACCTCGTCGGCCAGCGCTTCCGGCACCAGCAGCCAGCCGAGCCGCAGTCCGGGAGCGAGGGACTTGCTGACCGATCCCGCGTAGGCGACCCGATCCGGGTCGAGCCCCTGGAGCGCGCCGACGGGGGCCCGGTCGTAGCGGAAGTCGCCGTCGTAGTCGTCCTCCAGGACGAAGCCGTCGACGGACCGCGCCCAGTCGAGCAGTTCCGCGCGGCGCCGCGCGGAGTAGGCGATGCCGGTGGGGAACTGGTGGGAGGGCGTCGTGACCACGGCACGCACGCCCGAGTCGCGCAGGGGACCGAGGGAGATTCCGTCCTCGTCCAGCGGTACGGGAACGGTGGTGACGCCCGCCGCCGCGTACAGGTCGTCGTGCTGCGGGCTCCCGGGATCCTCCACGCCGACCGTCGGCAACCCGTGCGCGTGGAGCGCGAATCCGAGCAGCGTCGTCGCCTGCGCCACGCCGGAGACGACCACGAGCCGCTCCGGATCCGCGACCACGCCCCGGCGGCGGGCCAGCAACTCGGCCAGGGCGGCGCGCAGCCGGGGCAGCCCGCGCGGGTCGGGATAACCGAGGTCCTGGTGCGGCAGTTCCGCCAGCACGCCGCGGTGTGCCGTGGCCCAGGCGGTGCGGGGAAACAATGACAGGTCGGGCGTCCCGGCCACGAAGTCCGCGCGGCTGCCCGGAGTGCGCGGGGCCAGGTCACGCGCGCGTGGGTGGGCGGCCCGCACGGCACCGCCGACCCAGGTGCCCGCACCCCGGCCGCTGCGCAGATAACCCTCCGCCGTCAGCTGCTCGTACGCCTCGGTGACCAGCCCACGCGACACACCGAGGTCGGCCGCCAGATCCCGGCTCGACGGCAGCCGCGTCCCCGGCACGAGCCGTCCGGACCGCACCGCCTCCCGCAGCGCCTCCTGCAGGGAACGGCCACGCGTGCGTGCCGGCGCGGAGACGGCGGGCAGGAGCAGCTCCCAGGCGGGCGACCCGGCGGATTCCGATACGGCGGGCCGCCCCTGCGGATTGGTCCCCGATGACGTCATGGGAATGGACCTTAAACCGGACCGCCACCCTTCCTAGCGTCACTGCCATGAACACCACCACGCGCGGTTCCCTGCTCGCCGCGTTCGCCTGCGTCCTCGTCGGAGCGTCCTTCACCGCCAACAGCCTGCTCGGCGACTACCCGTACGCGGGCGGCCAGTTCCTGCGCTACGGCCTCGCCGCGCTGTTGCTCGTTCCGCCGGCCGCGAGGGGCGCCACGTCACGCTTGCGGGCACTCGGGCCCCGCCAATGGACCCGTCTCGCACTTCTCGCCGCCGTGGGGATGGTCGGCTTCAACCTCGCCGTCATCGCCGCCGAACGCACCGCGGAACCGGCCGTCCCGGGCGTCTTCGTGGGCTGCGCCCCCGTGCTGGTGGCCGTTCTCGTGCCGCTGCTCGACGGACGCCGACCCCGGTCCCGCGTACTGCGGGGCGCATCGCTCGTAGCCCTGGGAGCCTTCGCCGTGCAGGGCTGGGGCCGCACGGACGGCACGGGCATCGCCTTCTCCGTGTGCGCGCTGGCCGGTGAGGTCGGTTTCGCGGTGCTCGCCGTACCCGTGCTGCGGCCCCTGGGGCCACGGCTGTTGTCCGCCGTCGTCTGCGCGGTCGCCGCCGTCGAGGCCGCGGCGGTCGGACTGCTCCTGGACGGCACCGCGTGGCTGCGCCGCCCCGACACCGCCGAGGCCGCCGCGCTGCTGTGGCAGGCGGCGGTCGTCACCGTCGTCGGGTTCGTGTGCTGGTACATGGGCATGCAGCGGATCGGCGCGGAGCGCGCCACGCTGTTCTCCGGGCTCATCCCGGTCGCGGCCGCCTTTACCGCGCCCCTTGTCGGAACGGGCTCGTACGGCGCCGCCCAGGCCGTCGGCAGTGCTCTGGTCGGCGCCGGAGTCGCCCTGGGATCAGGGGCGTTGAGCCGGCGGCGGAAGGACTCAGCGGCTGCCGTCGAGGATGACGCGCGCAACCAGAGCGGGGTCGTCGTTCATCGGGCAGTGGCCGCAGCCGGGCAGCCGCACGAGCCGGGCCCGGGGAATGATCTGCTTGGCCCGCACCCCCTGCCGGCGCATGAGCAGCATGTCCCTGGTGCCCCAGGCCACCGTGACCGGCAGCCCCGGGACGTCGTCGCCGAACTGGACGGCGGCACCGGCCCGCAGGGTCGCGTCGAACCCCGTGGCCTGCGCCAGGGCGAGCGTCTCGGCGACCACGGCCTCGGGTGAACGCAGGCCCGGGCGCGCATAGATGGTGCTCGTGAGCATCGTGCGGCCGGCCGCGCTGCGCGACAACTGCTCGACCAGCGGCAGCGGCAGCCGCCGGGAGATGTGCCGCATCGCGAGCAGTACCCCGAACGCGTAGCGCCGCTCGGCCCGCGACCAGAACCCGGCGGGGGACAGCGCGGTGACGGACCGTACGAGCTGCTCGCGGCCGAGTTCCAGGGCCAGCAGACCGCCGAGGGAGTTGCCCGCCACGTGCGGGCGGTCCAGCTCCAGGGCCTCGCAGAGCGCCCCGAACACGGACGTCGTCGTGGCCAGGTCGTACGACAGCCCCTCGGGCAGCCCGGGCGACGCGCCGAACCCGGGCAGGTCCACGGCGATCACGTCGCGCTCGGTCGCCAGGATGTCCACCACCGGGTCCCAGGCCTGCCGGTGGTGACCTATGCCGTGCAGCAGGAGCAGCGGCTCGCCGCGGCCCACGCGCGCGTAGGAGACGGTCACGGGCTGCGGCCCCTGGGCGGAGGGGACTTTGAAGGAGACGGTGGTGGACATGAGGGCTCCTTGACGGCGACTCACGGGCTGAGGCAGGCGCACGGCGGACGCGCTGTAGACAGCTTGTCAGCAATTGCTACTGGCGGGTAGACCCTCGGATCCTTCGGGGCCCGCCGCCCGCCGATATCGCCTGGACACGAACCGGCGTCTGGGTTGGGATGAACCCGTGGCCACTGACACCGAGACCGATGTCTTCGAAGAACACCGTCCCGTCCTCATGGGCGTCGCCTACCGCATGCTCGGGCGCGTCACCGACGCCGAGGACGTGGTGCAGGAAGCCTGGCTGCGCTGGTCGGCGGCCGACCGGAGCGAGGTGCGCGAACCGCGCGCCTACCTGGTCCGCGTCACCACGCGCCTGGCGATCGACCGGTTGCGCCAGGTCAAGGCGCGCGGCGAGACGTACGTCGGCCCCTGGCTGCCCGAGCCGTACGAGACCGACTTCGGGGACACCGTGCCCGACACCGCCGAACAGGCCGTCCTCGCCGACTCGGTCTCCCTCGCGGTCCTCGTCGTCATGGAGTCGCTGTCACCGCTGGAGCGGGCGGTGTTCGTCCTCAGGGAGGCCTTCGGCTACCCGTACGCCGACATCGCCGCCATGCTCGACCGCGGCGAACCCGCCGTGCGGCAGCTCGCGGGGCGGGCCCGCAGGCACGTCGAGGAACGACGGCCGCGCTACGAGGTCGACCCGGCCCGGCGCCGCGATCTGACGGAGCGTTTCCTCGCTGCCGCGGGCGGAGGGGACCTGCAGGGGCTGATGTCGCTGCTCGCCCCGGACGTCCGGCTCGTCGGGGACAGCGGCGGCAAGACCAAGGCGCCGCTGCGGGTCCTGGAGTCGGCCGACCACGTGGGCCGTTTCCTCGTCGGCATCGCCGAAAGGGGCGTCACGGACATCACGTGGCGCTTCCTGGAGCTCAACGGTGGACCGGCGGTGCTCGTCCTGTCGGGCGGAAAGCCCGACTCCGTCTTCCAACTCGACATCCTGGACGGCCGCATCCAGTCCGTCTACATCATCCGCAACCCCGACAAGCTGCGCGCCCTGTCTGCTGCCTGAGGGATCGAGGATTGGTCTTGACCAAGGGTGGGGGCCGCCCTATGGTCGCAGAGAAGTGCAACAACCTTTAATAAACAAGGGCGCTAAAACGCCGCCGGACCACGGCGATTGCGGAGGACAGGGTGGGGACCACCACGCAGCTCGAAACGGTGCCGGAACCGAAGTACTGGCATCTCAAGACGGTGCTCAGTGAGGCACTGGACTCCGAATTCTCCGTGGGCGAGATCCTGCCGAACGAGCGCGATCTCGCCGCCCGTTTCGGCGTCGCCCGCGCCACGCTCCGCCAGGCTCTGGAGCAACTGGAGCTGGAAGGCAGGCTGCAACGCCGCCGCGGTGTCGGTACGACCGTCGCGCCGCCTCGCGTGGGCGTGGCCGTCGGCACCGAACAGCACGCTTGGCCCGGTGCGGCCGGCGACGACTGGCAGACCGTCGACTGCGCCGCCGCGGTGCCGCCCGCGGCCGTCGCGGACGCCCTCGGGACCGACCGCGAGCAGCCGGTGCACACCGTGCGCCGCTCCCGCATGACCCACGGCCAGCCCGTCGCCGCCGAGCTGCTGTACATCCCCGAGGCCTCGGTGCCGGAACTCTCCGCCATAGACACGCCGTCCGGGGCGGCACGCGCGCGTGCCGTGTTGCGCGAACTGCAGCGCTTGGAGCTGGAGAGCCGTGAGAACGCCGTCGAACTCGGCTCGGCCCGCGCGGACGACGCGAAGGAGCTGGACCGCCTGCCCGGGGCCCCGGTCCTCGTCGTCACCACCCGCTACCTGGCGGGGGGCCGCACCGCCGCCGTCTCGGTGGCCACCTACCGTGCGGACACCTGCAGGCTGACCTTCGGGGACTCCGGCGCGGTGGAGATCCACGAGGGCCCGGAACGCCGGGCCTCCTGAGCACTGCGGCGGGGGGGCCCACCCGCCGCATGTCGTCGGCCCGCCGCACGGCACCGGACGGCTCACCGCCGCGCCGTGACCGTGCCCTCCACCGCGAACAGCTGCTCCTCCACATGGTCGAGAGCCAGTCGCAGCGCGCCCGTCGCCACGGCCGCCTCGCCCAGGAGCGACAGGGTCACCTTCGGCGGCCGCAGACAGTAGCGGTCCAACTCGCGCCGCAGCGGCTCCAGTACGCCGTCCAGGCCGGCCGCCCAGCCGCCGACCACGACGAGTTCCGGGTCGAGGGCCAGGACCAGCGCCGCCACGTCGTGGACGAGCCGCTGGATGAACCGGTCCACGGCCGCCCGGGCCCGCTGGTCGCCCTTCCGGGCCTGGGCGAAGACCTCGGCGACCGCCTGCTCGTCGAGCGGGTGCAAGGGCTCGTCCGTGGTGGACAGCAGCGTCTCGGGGGTGACCTCGCGCCCCAGCAGATGCAACGCGCCGATTTCCCCGGCCGCCCCGCCGTACCCACGGTGCAACCGCCCGCCGATCAGCGAACCGGCCCCCGGACTCAGCCCGGCCAGCACGAACACCACGTCGTCGGACTCGGTGGCGGAGCCCTTCCAGTGCTCGGCGACCGCGGCCGCGTTGGCGTCGTTCTCCACCAGGACCGGGCACTTGAAGGAACGGCTCAGCCGCTCGCCGAGACGCAGCCCCGTCCACTCGGGCAGCGCCGCGCACAGCCGTATGGTCCCGTCCGCCTCCACGATGCCCGGCGAGGCGACCCCCACGGCCCACAGGGAGTCGCGCGCGACCCCGGCCCGGCGCAGCAGTTCGGCGACCGCGGTGCGCAGCCGCTCCAGACGTTCGTCGGCGGATGCCGTCTCGTCGACGTCCTTGGCCACGGCGCCGAGTACCCGGCCGTCGAGGTCGGACAGGAGCGCGGCGACCCTGTGGGGCCCGATGTCCAGGCCCAGCAGGTGCCCGGCCTCGGCCCGGAACCGGAACCGCCGCGCGGGCCGTCCCTGCCGCCGGGCGACGCTCTCGTCCGCCGCCTTCTCGACCACCAGGCCGCTCTCGATGAGCCCCTCGACGACCCCCTCGACCGTCGGCCGGGACAGACCCGTCACCCGGGTGACCTCGGTCAGCGTCGCGCAGTCCGTGGCGCGCAGCGCGTGCAGCACCACCGCGGAATTGATTCTTCGCAGGAGCGAGGGATCCCCGCCGGTCAGTCGCCCCAACGTCCGTCCTCCCAGCTCGTGCGCGTGTGGGGCGGATGGTACAGGTCGCTCCGCCGCCCTGGCGCCCTGCCGGCCGATTCACCTTTCACCCCGGCGCCACGAACCCCGATTCGTACGCCGCGATCACCGCCTGCGTTCGGTCCCGCGCCCCCAGCTTCGCCAGGACGGCGCTGACGTGCGACTTCACGGTCTCCGTGCCGACGATCAACCGCGCGGCGATCTCCGCGTTGGACAGACCGTGCGCCATCAGCCGCAGCACCTCGGCCTCCCGCTCGGTCAGCTGGGCCCGCTCCATCGCGGCCCGGGCGGCACGGTTGCCGCCCTCCTCGCCGTACTGGGCGGCCAGCTGTCGTACCGAGGCCGGGAACAGCAGTGACTCACCCTCGGCGACCAGCCGCACCGCGTGCACGATCTCGGCCGGCCGGGCCCGCTTCAGCAGAAACCCGTCGGCACCGGCCCGCAGTGCCTCGTACACGTACTCGTCGTTCTCGAACGTCGTCACCACGAGGATCTTCGGCGGCTCCGCGACCGTCCGCAGCACCGCGCGCGTGGCCTCGATGCCGTCCAGCAGAGGCATCCGTACGTCCATGGCGACCACGTCGGGCCGCAGCTGCCGTACGAGGGGGATCACCGCCGCCCCGTCGGCCGCCTCGCCGACGACCTCGATGTCGGGCTGCGCCTCGAGCACCGCCCGCAGACCGGCGCGTACGAGGGGTTCGTCGTCGACGAGGAGAACGGTGACCGGCATCCCGTCAGCGTAGATCAGCGGAGCGGCAGCTCGGCATGCACCTGCCAGTCACCCCGGTCGGGGCCGGTGTGCGCGCGGCCGCCGAGCAGGGCAGCCCGTTCGCGTATCCCGCGCAGCCCGCTGCCCCGCCCGGGGCCGGGTATGTCGGCCGTCAGCGGATTGCGGACCTCCAGGGCGAGGGCCACGTCCGTGACCTCGATACGGATCCGGACCGGGACGGCCCCCGCGTGCCGCAGCACATTGGTCAGCGACTCCTGGAGGATCCGGTAACCCTCCCGGGATACCGGCCCGGGCACGGTGTCCACCGGCCCGGTCAGTTCGGCGTCCACCTTGGCGCCGGACGCGCGCGCGGACTCCAGGAGCCGGTCGGCGTCCGTCAGCGTCGGGCGGCTGCTCACCGGCCGGTCGGACTCGCGCAGGATGCCGAGGACACGCTCCAGGTCCTCCAGCGCGGCCCGGCCGGTCTCCTCGATGGCGTCCAGGGCACGGTCGGTGAAGGCCGGATCGCCGGCCGCCCGCGCGGCGCCCGCCTGGACGACGGCGACGGTCAGAGCGTGCCCGATGGAGTCATGCAGCTCACGCGCGATACGGGTGCGCTCCAGGAGCTGCTCGGTGCGCTCCTCCATGGCGGCCAGGCGCTCGGCGGGGGAGGGGCCGAGCAGCCGCAGCGCGAGCGCGGTGATCAGACGGCCCGAGCCGACCACGGTCGCCGCCAGCGCGGCCAGCGACAGGGGCGCGAGCATGACGTGCCACCACCGGTGGCCGTCGAGGAGGATCAGCACGCCCTCGTCGACGTCACCGCCGAAGGCCGACGCCACCAGGTCCACCGAGCTGATCAGCAGTTGCATGCTGAGCATCCCCGTCGCGTAGCCGAGCAGCAGACGCGCCTCCAGCCACACGACCAGCCGCCCCCGGTCGCTCCAGGACGCCGACGGCGCGACGACGATGTCGATGCTCTCGCTGTTGTGCCGGTGCCCCGTCAGCAGCAGCCTCGCCTGCAGCCCCTCCACGGTGCGCATCGCGGGCACCAGCCCCGCGGGCGCGAGCGTCACGGCCGCCACCAGCCAGATCCACCACGCTTCCTCGACGAACATCCACATGGCCGGCCACACGACGGCGATGAACAGATGCAGCCATCGTGTGTACGTCACCGCCCGACCGAACGGGCGCAGCAAGCGGACCATGTGGTCATCGTGCCAGCCGCCACCGACAACGAGCCTCCCCCGCACGGGGGACACGATCTCCACACGCGGGGGAGGTCCCGCCCCGGCGGCACCGGTCAGGCTGCTGCCATGACCAGCATCGAAGTCCAAGCCCTCACCAAGGAGTTCGGCACCCGACGAGCCGTGGACGACGTCACCTTCCGTGTCCTGCCCGGCCGTGTCACCGGTTTCCTCGGGCCCAACGGCGCCGGAAAGTCCACCACCATGCGACTCGTCCTCGGCCTCGACCGTCCGACTTCCGGGACGGCCACGATCGGCGGCCGTGCCTACGTCACACTCGACGAACCCCTGCGGCATGTGGGCGCCCTGCTCGACGCCCAGGCCGCGCACGGCTCGCGCTCCGGCCGCGACCACCTGCGCACACTGGCGGCGAGCAACCGCATCCCCGACCGCCGGGTCGAGGAGGTGCTGGAGCAGACGGGGCTGGCCTCGGTCGCAAGGCGCCGGGTCAAGACCTACTCCCTGGGCATGCGGCAGCGGCTCGGCATCGCGGCCGCCCTGCTCGGCGACCCCGGCGTGGTCATGCTCGACGAGCCGTCGAACGGCCTCGACCCCGAAGGCATCATCTGGATCCGCGAGTTGCTGCGCCGGCTGGCCGGCGAGGGTCGCACGGTGCTGGTCTCCAGCCACCTCATGAACGAGACCGCGTCCTTCGCCGACCACCTCGTCGTCCTGGGCCGGGGGCGGCTGCTCGCCGACACACCGATGCGGGAGTTCATCCACGCACGCGTGCGGCCCGGCGTCCGCATCCGCACGACGGACCCCACCGCCCTCAAGAGCGCCCTCGCCCGGCACGGTCACGACGCCGTGGAGCACGAGGACGGGCACTGGACCGTGCAGCACGCGCGCGTGGACGAGATCGGCGCCATCGTCTCCGCCGCGCGCGTGCCGCTCCTCGAACTGGCCACACAGGAAGCCACGTTGGAACAGGCCTACCTGGATCTGACCGCGACCGAGACAGAGTTCACCGCACAGCCGCAGGAGGCCTGACATGTCGTCCCCAGCCACCCCCCGCTCCTTCACCCCGGTCCTCCGCTCCGAGTGGCTGAAGATCCGTACGCTGCGCTCGCTCCTCGGCGCGCTGCTCGCCCTGTTCGCGGCGACCACCGCGTTCTCCGCGATCGCCGGGGTCTCCGAGACCTCGGACCCCGAATTCGATCCGCTGTTCATGGCGCTGTCCGGGGTCGGGCCGGGCCAGATCGCGGCCATCTCCTTCGGAGCGATGGCGGTGTCGTCGGAGTTCCACGGGGGTGGGCTCCGGCTGTCGCTGGCCGCGGTGCCGCGGCGGGGGCGGTGGTTCGCGGCGAAGCTGCTCGCGATCGGCGTGCCGACGCTGGCCGTCGGGCTGGTCACCGCGTTCGCGGCGCTCGTCGTGGGACGGGCCGGGCTCGGGGACGCGGCGAGCGGCCTCTCCACGGGAGAGCAGACTCGCGGTGTCGTCGGCAGTGCGGTCTACCTCACGCTGATGGCCTTGTTCGCGGCGGGAGTCGCGGCCCTGTTGCGCAGTGGTGTGGGCGCGCTCTCCCTGATCATCCCGTTCATCCTCGTCGTGTCGTTCGTGATCGGGGACGCGGCCGGGGCGGGCGTCGCCGACTTCCTGCCCGACAGGGCCGGACAGGCCGTCCTGTACGAGACCCCCGACCGGACTCTGGGCCCGTGGCCCGGACTCGGCGTCACCGCCCTGTGGACAGCGGCAGCCGTCACGGCGGGCACGTGGAGCCTGCGTCGCCGGGATGCCTGACCCTGGGGTGGGTCCGTGGCCGTGGCGCGCGACTCTCCGGTGGGTTCGGGACTGGGGCCCGTCCCCACGACTGGTCCGGTCCCGGGGACGCCGACCCCCACGACTCGTCCGTCGCCGGAACGAGCGGCCCCGGTGGGCCCGTGGCTGGGGTACCCGACCCCCCCATCAGCGGGTCCGTGGTTGTGGGGCCTGCCTCCATGGCGGGTTCGTGGCTGGGGTGTCGGAGCCCGTGACTGGTCTGTGCCGTGGCACGTGACTCCGCGGTGGGCCCGTCGCCGGGATGCCCCAGCCCACGAGCGGTCCGTGGTTGTGGGGCCTGCCTCCATGGCGGGTTCGTGGCCGGGATGTCCGGCCCCACGACCGGTCCGTCGCCGGGGACGCCGACCCCCACGACCGATCTGTTGCCGGGACGCGGGGCCCCGGCTGGTCCGTGGACCGGAGGACTGCCCCCGGCGGGTCCGTGACCGCGACGCCCGACCCCACGACCGCCCCGTCCCCGGGACGCCCGACCCCCGAGTCACTTGACGCCCCGCCAAATGTCAGTGGTGGCCGGTTTACTGGATCACATGGACAGTGCGAAGTACCTCGCCGCGATCGACTCGCTGTGCGCCCGCGACCTGAGCGCGGCGGACGGCGAGCCGGTGCCCTACGGGGCGGGACCCGGTTACCGCATCGAGTCGTTAGAGGTGAGCCATGGGATGCGGACCGGTGACGCGGCGCGGCGCATGGCGACCGTGGAGGACTTCTATGCCCTGAAGAGCTACATAGCGCAGCAGTTGGACGACCGCTGGGGCAAGCAGCGGCCGCTCTGGGGGATGGGAACGCTCCGGGTGCACGGCGAGCGGGGCGAGGAGATACCCGAACCCTGGGCCACCACGAGCTCCGTGGCGGACGACCTGGACCTGTGGCAGCCCCCGGGCTCGGACCGCTGGATCGCCCTCGGCGTGGGGTACCGGGACAGTACCGACGAGGTCCACGTCCTGGCCGTGGCCTCGGACATCGACCCGGTCTGACCCGCTAGCCGTCCCCCGCCGCCACCCGGAGCCGGGCGAACTCCTCCGCCATCGTCGCCGCCGTCCAGTGCGCGTTGAGGCCACTCGGATTCGGCAGCACCCACACGCGCGTCTCCCCGATCCTCCGCTCCTGCGGCCCGACTTTCGCCTTCCTGTCGTCGAAAGCCGCCCGATAGGCGGTGACCCCCACCACGGCCAGCCAGCGGGGCTTGAGCCGCGCCACCTTCTCCGCCAGCAGCCGCCCGCCCTCGCGGTACTCCGCGGCGCTCAGCTCGTCCGCCCGCGCGGACGCCCGGGCGACGACATTGGTGATCCCGAGCCCGTACGACAGCAACTCCTGCTGCTCCGACGGCTTCAGGAGCCTCGGGGTGAAGCCGGACAGATGGAGCACCGGCCAGAACCGGTTGCCGGGCCGGGCGAAGTGATGGCCCGTCGCGGCCGTCATCAGACCGGGGTTGATGCCGCAGAACAGCACATGGAGACCATCCGCGATCACGTCCGGTACGAGACGGTCGCGGGCGGCCTCCAACTCCTCTGGGGTGAAGCGGGTCAGAGGATCGCTCCGGGGGTGTAGCCCGCCGCCTCCGGGTGCTGCTTCACGATTTCCTCGATCCGGCCCACGACCGCGGCGACCTGGTCGGCCGCGGCGCCCGTGAAGGACAACTTGTCGGCCATCAGCGCGTCCAGCCCGGCCCGGTCGAGCGGAATGCGCTCGTCCGCGGCCAGCTTGTCGAGGAGTTCATTGCGCTCGGCGCCCTGCTCGCGCATCGCGAGGGCGGAGGCGACGGCGTTCTCCTTGATCGCCTCGTGTGCGACCTCACGGCCGACACCCGCGCGCACCGCGCCCATCAGCACCTTGGTGGTGGCGAGGAAGGGCAGGTAGCGGTCCAGCTCGCGCGCGACGACGGCCGGGAAGGCGCCGAACTCGTCGAGGACAGTCAGGAAGGTCTCCAGGAGACCGTCGAGAGCGAAGAACGCGTCCGGCAGCGCGACCCGGCGCACCACCGAGCAGGACACGTCGCCCTCGTTCCACTGGTCGCCCGCCAGCTCGCCGGTCATCGAGGCGTAGCCGCGCAGGATGACCATCAGGCCGTTGACGCGCTCGCAGGACCGCGTGTTCATCTTGTGCGGCATCGCGGAGGAGCCGACCTGGCCCGGCTTGAACCCCTCGGTCACCAGCTCGTGCCCGGCCATCAGCCGGATCGTCTTCGCCAGCGACGACGGGGCCGCCGCCACCTGCACCAGCGCGGTGACGACCTCGTAGTCCAGGGAGCGCGGGTAGACCTGGCCGACCGAGGTGAACGCCTGCGAGAAGCCCAGGTGACCGGCGATCCGCTGCTCCAGGTCCGCCAGCTTCGAGGCGTCCCCGCCCAGCAGGTCCAGCATGTCCTGCGCGGTACCGACGGGGCCCTTGATGCCGCGCAGCGGGTAGCGGGCGAGAAGCTCCTCGACCCGGCCGTGGGCCACGAGCAGCTCGTCCGCCGCGGTCGCGAAACGCTTGCCGAGGGTGGTGGCCTGCGCGGCCACGTTGTGGGAGCGGCCGGCCATGACCAGCTCGCCGTACTCGCCGGCCAGCTTGCCGAGACGCGCCAGGACGGCCACGCTGCGGTCGCGGATCAGTTCCAGGGAAAGCCGGATCTGGAGCTGCTCGACGTTCTCCGTGAGGTCCCGGGAGGTCATGCCCTTGTGGACCTGCTCGTGCCCGGCGAGGTCGTTGAACTCCTCGATCCGCGCCTTCACGTCGTGCCGCGTGACCTTCTCGCGCTCGGCGATGGAGGCCAGGTCGACGGTGTCCAGGACCCGCTCGTAGTCGGCGAGCGCCTCATCGGGCACCTCGATCCCGAGGTCCTTCTGGGCCCGCAGCACGGCGAGCCAGAGCTGACGCTCGAGCTTCACCTTCTGCTCGGGCGACCAGAGCGTGGCGAGCTCGGCGGAGGCGTAGCGTCCGGCGAGGACGTTGGGGATGCGGGGCTTGGCGGGAGCGGAAGTCACGTGTACGGATTCTACTGGCGATTCGTGCAGGCCAGCGCCCGGGCCCCGTTCGTGGGAACCTACGAGAGGTCTTCCGCGAGCTCCGCCAGCACATCGGCGTGACACGGTTCGGGCGCGCACCAGCAGGCCAGGGCCCTGCCGCGAAGGCCGGGGACCAGAGCGAGCAGATCCGGTCGCTGCAGCAGATACGCCCGGTACTTCGCCATGACCTCGGCCCGCGTGCCGTCCCGGCGGCGCGAGGGGGTGTCGTAGGCGAAGGGGTTGTACAGCGGGTGCTTCGGCAGGTCCCAGCCGCCCATGGTCCAGCGTCGGCCGACGTAGACGAGGTCGGTGGGCGCGTGCTCGAGGCGGGGGCCGTACTCGTGGATTCGGCCCCTGACGTTGACCACCCGCGTGTGCACGACGTCCTAGGGCTCGTAGGACCGCAGGTCGGGCCGCTTCGGCGGCAGGCCGTCGCCCGACGAGCGCCCCGTCAGCCGCCGGCCGATCCACGGCAGCAGGTGCTGCCTGGCGAAGCGGGCGTCCGCGACGCGCCGCGCGACCCACCTCGGTGGGACCGTCGCCGGGACCGGCGTACGCCACTCCGTGTCCTCGGGGTCGTAGCCGAGGGTCTGCCACACCGCCTCGGCGACGCGGCGGTGGCCTTCGGCCGTCAGATGCAGCCGGTCCACGTCCCACAGGCGCGGGTCGGAGAGCGAGGGGGCGCCGTACAGGTCGACGACCACCGCGCCGTGCCGTGCCGCGAGCTCGTCGACGACCGTGAACAGTTCCTCCATGCGCGGCCGGAACCGCTCCAGGACCGGGCCCTGGCGGCCGGGGCTGCGCATCAGCACCAGTTGCTTGCAGGACGGGGCCAGCCGCTCCACGGCCTCCGTCAGCAGGTCGCGGACCTGGACCATGTCGCACTTGGGCCGCAGGGTGTCGTTGAGCCCGCCCACCAGCGTGATCACGTCCGCCTGCATCGCCGCCGCCACGTCGACCTGCTCGTCGACGATCTGCTGGATCAGCTTGCCGCGCACCGCGAGGTTGGCGTACCGGAAGCCGGGCGTCACGGCGGCCATCCGGCCGGCGAGAAGGTCGGCCCAGCCCCGGTAGGAGCCGTCCGGCAGCAGGTCCGACATGCCTTCGGTGAAGGAGTCGCCTACCGCGACGAGGCTGGAGTAAGTGGGATTAGTCTGCATGGCGGAAGAAATGGTAACCGCTGCACATACCCGGCGGTCGGTCACCCTGGGGCCCCGAACGGCCACTCAGGCCCGCCGCCCGCCCGAACCGCTCCTCACACCTGCCGTCCGAACAGCTCCCGCAGCACGTCCTCCATCGTCACCAGCCCCGCCAGCCGACCGTCCTCGCCGAGCACCGCCGCCAGATGGGTACGGCTGCGGCGCATCGCCGTCAGTACGTCGTCCAGCGGTGTGCTCTCCCGGATCCGCGCGATCGGCCGCATGTCCCGCACCGGGAACGGCAGATCCCGCGGCGAGGCGTCCAGCGCGTCCTTGACGTGGAGGTAGCCGACGATCCGCCGCACCTCGTCCACCACGGGGAACCGTGAGAACCCGGACTCGTTCGACAGCGCCTCCAGCTGTTCCGGCGTGACGCCCACGCGCGCGTAGACGACCTCTTCCAGGGGCAGCACCACGTCCCGCACGGGCCGTCGCCCCAGTTCCAGCGCGTCGTGCAGCCGCTCCCGCGCCCGCTCGTCGATCAGGCCCGCCTCGCCGGAATCCCGTACGATCCGGGCCAGCTCGGCGTCCGAGAAGGACGCCGTGACCTCGTCCTTGGTCTCCACGCGCAGCAGTTTCAGCAGGGCGTTCGCGAAGGCGTTGATCGCGAAGATCACCGGACGCAGCCCGCGGGCCAGCGTGACGAGCGGCGGCCCGAGCAGCAGCGCGCTGCGCACCGGCTCCGCGAGGGCGATGTTCTTCGGGACCATCTCGCCGAGCAGCATGTGCAGATAGGTCGCCAGGGTCAGCGCGATCACGAAGGACACCGCGTGCCCCGCGCCCTTCGGCACCCCCACCGCATGGAACACCGGCTCCAGCAGATGCGCGATCGCCGGCTCCGCGACCACACCCAGGACCAGAGTGCACAACGTGATCCCGAGCTGCGCCGCCGCCATCAGCGCGGAGACGTGCTCCAGCCCCCACAGCACGCTCTTCGCACGCCGGTCGCCCTGATCGGCGTAGGGCTCGATCTGGCTGCGCCGCACCGAGATCAGCGCGAACTCGGCACCCACGAAGAAGGCGTTGACGACGAGAGACGCCAGCCCGATCAACAACTGCACGACGGTCATGACTCGGTCGCCTCCCCGGTCAAGGGCGCGTGCAGCAGCACTCGCGCGGCCCGGCGGCCCTGTGCGTCCAGCACGTCGAGCTGCCAGCCGGCGACCTGTACCGAGTCGCCGACGGCCGGAATCCGGCCGAGCTCCGTCGCCAGTAGTCCGGCCAGCGTCTCGTACGGGCCCTCGGGCGCCCGCAGGCCCACGCGCGCGAGCTGGTCCATGCGTGCCGAACCGTCGGCCCGGAAGAGCTCCCTGCCCTCCTCGTCGGTGCCCGCGGCGGCCAGGTCGGACGTCTCGTGGGGATCGTGCTCGTCGCGTACCTCGCCGACGACCTCCTCGACGATGTCCTCCAGCGTGGCCACGCCCGCCGTGCCGCCGTACTCGTCGATGACGACCGCCATCGTGCGCTTGCCGGACAGCCGGTCCAGGAGCCGGTCCACGGTGAGCGACTCGGGCACCAGCAGCGGCTCCCGCAGCAGCTCGGCCACCGAGGCGCGGGGCCGGCGTTCGGCCGGTACCGCCAGGACGTCCTTGATGTGCGCGATGCCGACGACCGAGTCGAGGCCGCCGCGGTAGACGGGGAACCGGGACAGCCCCGTCGCGCGCGTCGCGTTCGCCACGTCCTCGCAGGTCGCCTGCACGTCCAGGGCGATCACCTGCACCCGCGGGGTCATCACGTTCTCCGCGGTCAGGTCGGCGAGATTCAGCGTCCGCACGAACAGCTCGGCGGTGTCCGCCTCCAGCGCGCCCGCCCGGGCGGAGTGCCGGGCCAGCGCGGCCAGCTCCTGCGGCCCGCGTGCCGAGGCCAGCTCCTCGGCGGGCTCAAGACCGAAGCGGCGCACCACCCGGTTGGCCATGTTGTTGAGGTGCGTGATGAACGGGCGGAAGGCCGCACTGAACCAGCTCTGCGCGGTGCCCACCCGCTTGGCCATGGCCAACGGCGAGGAGATCGCCCAGTTCTTGGGCACCAGCTCGCCGACCACCATCAGGAACACCGTCGACAGCGCGGTGCCCAGCACCAGCGCCAGCGACCGGGAGGTGGACGGCGAGACCCCGAGCGACTCCAGGGGCCCCGCGATCAGCGCCGCGATCGACGGTTCGGCGAGCATGCCGACGACCAGGTTGGTGACGGTGATCCCGAGCTGCGCCCCGGACAGCTGGAACGTCAGATGCCGTACGGCCTTCAGGGCGCCGGACGCGCCCCGCTCGCCGCGCTCCACCGCCCGCTCCAGCTGCCCGCGCTCCACCGTGGTCAGCGAGAACTCCGCCGCCACGAAGGCACCGCAGGCCAGCGAGAGCAGGATCGCCACCAGCAGGAGGAGCACTTCGGTCATCGGGTCACCTCCGTCCCATGATCGGACAGGGTCCCCAGGATCGCCCGTCCTACCCGGCGAAGGGTTTCACCCATCGCCGCCACTTTTCCTCGGGCGCATACCCAGCCGCGCGCCACGCGTGCTGTGCCGTTTCGTTGCGCACCAGCACCATCGCGTCCCCGCGCCGCCCGCCGAGCCGTACGAACCGCTCCTCGGCGGCCGTGAGCAGCGCCGATCCGATGCCCCGACGCCGGCGCTCCGGGTGTACGGCGAGCCGGTACAGATGACACCGCCAGCCGTCGAAGCCCGCGATCACCGTGCCGACCAGTTCGCCGTCGAGCTCGGCGAGGATCAGCGCCTCGGGGTCCCGGATGACGAGCCGCTCCACGCCGTCGCGGTCGTCGCTGATGCTCGTCCCCTCGGCGGCCTGTTTCCAGAAGGCCAGCACGGTGTCGAGGTCGTCGGGCGTCGCGGCCCGTATCCGCAGGTCGGTCATGTGGCGATCCCATCACGCCGGCCCCGCCCGGGACGGGAAATTCCAGGATCCGGACGGCTAACGGCCGCGCAGCCGCGCCATCACCGGTGCGAACGCCTCCATGAAGGCCTCCAGCACCGTCAGATAGGTGAAGCCGTACCGCTCGCGCTGCGCCAGCACCTGAGCGACGATCTCCTCGACCGTGCCGATCAGCATGATGGGCAGATCCAGCGCCTGCTGCAGGGTCAGGTCCGGCACCCGGTGCAGGAACGGCGTGGCCACCGCCTCGCGGTCGTCGGTGACCACCACCATCTGGATGAGCAGGTTCAGTTCGGCCGGCTCCTTGCGCCCCTCGGCCAGTTGCAGATAGCGCCCGACCCGCTCGTCGAGTTGCTCGGCGGTGGTCGGGGTCAGCTTGCCGGTCGTGTCCCCCGGCACCAGGGTCGCCCCGGTGAAGGCCGCTATGTCGGCGTGCTGGGCGGACAGTTTCAGCATCCGGTTGCCTATGCCGCCGATCAGCAGGGGCACCCGGGGCCGCTGCACCGGCTGGGGCACATGGTCCTCGGAGGACAACAGCCGCTCCAACTCCTCGACCGTGCGCCGGAGATGGTCCACCCGCTCGCCCGCCGAACCGAAGGGCAGCCCCGCCTGGTCGTGCTCGGACTGCACATAGCCGGTGCCCAGGCCGAGTTCGAGGCGGCCGCCGGTGAGGGTGTCCACCGTGGCGACCTCGCGGGCGAGCAGCGCCGGGTTCCAGAAGCCCGCGTTGAGGACGAACGTGCCGAGGCGCGGTCGCTCGGTGACCTGCGCCGCCGCGACCAGCGCGGGGAAGGGCGCGACCTTGCCGAGATGGTCGGGGACCAGGATCACGTCGTAACCGAGTTCCTCGGCCTGTCGGCACTTGGCGCGCCAGTCCTCGTCGGTGGCGGCGGCGGTCAGGTTGACGGCGAAGCGAAACGGGCGGGGCATGAACTCTCCTCAGCGGTAAGCGACTTGAGTTTTCTGCCCCGCGATTCCCTCATTCGTGCGCGATCGCCGCCAGTACGTTCATGCGCGAGGCACGCAATGCCGGCAGCAGCGCCGCCACGATGCCCACCACCGCCGAGCCGACGACGACCGCGACGATCGTGCCCCAGGGGATCGCCAGCGCGTTCATGCCCTGAAGCGCCAGCACCTGCTGGGTGCACACGCCCCACACCAGCCCGAGCGCGAGCCCGAGGACCGCGCCGAACACGGCGATCACCACCGACTCCAGCCGGATCATCCGGCGCAGCTGACGCCGGGCGAGCCCGATGGCGCGCAACAACCCGATCTCCCGGGTGCGCTCCACAACCGACAGGGCGAGGGTGTTGACCACGCCGAGCACGGCGATGACGATCGCGAGCCCGAGCAGCGCGTAGACGAGGTAGAGCAGGACGGCGATCTGGTCGTGGACCAGGTCCTTGTAGTCG
This sequence comes from Streptomyces doebereineriae, assembly GCF_031845645.1. Classification (NCBI taxonomy): domain Bacteria; kingdom Bacillati; phylum Actinomycetota; class Actinomycetes; order Kitasatosporales; family Streptomycetaceae; genus Streptomyces; species Streptomyces doebereineriae. The sequence goes on along the minus strand of NZ_JAVREZ010000022.1, from coordinate 77,319 downwards.
GCGAGATCGCGCACCTGGACCTGCGGATACGGGTCGAGTGTCTTCTCCAGGGCTGCGCGCAGCCGGTCGGCGCCGGCCCCGGAGGCGGCGTTCACATACAGCGCGGAGTCCTGGCCGCCCGGCGCGAACCGCTCCAGGGTGGACAGGCCGAAGTAGATGCCGCCCTGCGTCCCGAACCCGTCCGCGGAGTCCTGGTCGGTGAGGGCGCCCACGGTCAGTTCGGTCCGGCGGCCGCCCTGGAACTCGACCGGGACCCTGCTGCCGACCTTCACGTCGTGGTCGCGCGCGAAGTCCAGGTCCATGGCCAGGTGCCCGGACGCGAGCGCGGCCGCGGTGTCGCCCTGCGCGTAGGTGATGTGGGCGACCTCGTCGAGCTGCGGGTCGTACCCCGCGGCGGTGGTCTCGACGCGCTTGCCGTCCGGCAGCCGTACGGCGACGGGTGCGAACCTCGACCGTACGACGAGCCCGGCGCCCTCGGTCCCGCGCACCGCCTCCGTGACCTCCTGCGGGAACGGCAGGAAGTTGCCGTTCTGCACGACGAAATCGGCACCCAGTGTCTTGTCGATCTGGTCGTCGAAGGACTTGGACATCGAGGCGCTGGCCACGGACATCCCGCCGACCAGGGCGAGGCCCACCATCAGGGCGGCCGCGGTGGCGCCGGTACGCCGGGGATTGCGCAGGGCGTTGCGCTGGCTCATCCGCCCGACCGAGCCGAAGAGGGCGGGGAAGGCGCCGCCCAGTACCCGGATCACCGGCCGCACCAGCAGCGGGCCCGCGATGACGGTGGCGAGGAGCGTCAGGACGACGCCGAGGCCCAGCAGGGAGGCCGCGGACGCCGTCTTCGACGAGGTGACACAGCCCACCAGCGCGGCCGCGCCCGCCGCGCCGACGACCCCGCCCACGATCGCCCGCATGCGCAGCGGCTTTCCGATCCCGGCGATCTCGGCGTCCGCGAGGGCCGCCATGGGGGAGACGCCGGCCGCGCGCCGGGCCGGGAGATAGGCCGCGACGAAGGTGACGCCCACCCCGACGACGTATGCCGCCACGGGTGTTCCCCAGCCGATGACCATCTCGCTCGTCCGGATGTTCATGCCGAAGGCGTTCATCAGCGAGATGAGCCCGACGGCCAGCCCGATTCCCGTGCCGAGCCCGACCGTGGAGCCGACGAGTCCGAGCAGGGTGGCCTCGGTGAGCACCGAGCGGCGGACCTGGCGACGGTCGGCACCCAGTGCGCGCAACAGGCCCAGTTCGCGGGTGCGCTGGGCGATCAGCATCGAGAAGGTGTTGACGATCAGGAAGACGCCGACCAGGACGGCGATGCCCGCGAATCCCAACATGACGTACTTGATGACGTCGAGGAATCCGCCCAGTTGGTCGACGTCCGACTTCGCCTGCTCTTCGGCGGTCCGGTACTCGTAGGTGCCCGTCCCGAGCGCGGCGGCCACGCGCTGCTTGAGCTGGTCGTTGCCGACGCCCTCCGCCGCGTCGATCGAGATGCTGGTGGCGGCCTTCGGGGAACCGAGCAGCTTGGCCTGCGCGGTCGGTGGATCCAGGAACAGCAGTGTGGCACCGGGGTTGGTGGTGGTGAACGTGACGATGCCGACGATCCGGACCTTGAAGGAGCCCGGCGCCGCGATCACGGTGAGCGGGTCGCCGATGTGCAGGTTCTTGCGGTCGGCGGTCTCCGAGTCGAGCAGCGCCTCGGTCGGGCCGTGCGGGGCGTGGCCCGAGGTGAGCTTCACGGGGCTGCGCGAGGTCGGGTTCCAGTCGGTGCCGATGGTGGGGGCGCCGGTGGTCGAGCCCACCGACTCGTTCTTGGAGTCGGCGACGGTGATCCCGTCGTCCTCGGCGTCGAAGCGCGCGGCGGCGACCCCCTCGACCCGGGACACGCGGTCCGCGAGCGCGGCCGGCAGGGTGGCCGTCGTCCCGGACGGGATGGCCTCGCTCAGGTCCTCCTTGGGGCTGACTGTGAGGTCGGGCGCGGTCGAGGCGAAGAGCCGGTCGAAGGTGTGGCTCAGCGTGTCGGAGAAGATCAGGCTGCCCGAGACGAACGCCACGGACAGCACCACGGCCAGCGCGGAGAGCACCAGCCGTCCCTTGTGCGCGAGGAAACTGCGGAGCGTCGCCTTCAGCACGGCGTCAGGCCTCCCCGGCCTCGGGTGCCTCTTGGTACTGACTGCGGATCACGTCGAATCGCTTCATGCGTTCCAGTACGGCCTCCGCGGTGGGCTGCTCCATGCGGTCCACGACCCGCCCGTCCCCCAGGAACAGCACCACGTCCGAGTGGGCCGCGGCGCCCGGGTCGTGGGTGACCATGACGACCGTCTGCCCGAGCTGGTCGACGGCCTCGCGCAGGAATCCGAGGACCTCCAGTCCCGCCCGTGAGTCGAGGTTGCCGGTCGGCTCGTCGGCGAAGATCAACTCGGGCCGGGAGGCGAGCGCGCGGGCACATGCGACGCGCTGCTGTTGACCGCCCGAGAGCTGCGACGGCCGGTGCCCCAGCCGGTCCCGCAGCCCCAGGGTGTCGATGACCTGGTCCAGCCACTTCTCGTCGGGCTTCTTGCCCGCGATGTCCATGGGCAGGGTGATGTTCTCCGCCGCGTTCAGCGTCGGGATCAGGTTGAACGACTGGAACATGAACCCGATCCGGTCCCGGCGCAGCCTGGTCAGCTCGCGCTCCTTCAGCCCGGTGATCTCGGTGTCGCCGAGCCACACCTGACCGGCCGACACGGTGTCGAGCCCCGCCAGGCAGTGCATCAACGTGGACTTCCCCGAGCCCGAAGGCCCCATGACCGCGGTGAAGCGGCCGCGCGCGATGTCCACGTCCACCGCGTCCAGGGCGAGCACGGCCGTCTCGCCCGAGCCGTACGCCTTGGTCAGACCGCGGGCGCGGGCCGCGATCCCGTCGGCCGGAACGGCACCGGGAGCGTGCTCGGCAGCAGCTGTGGACAAGGCTCTCTCCTCGCTCGTGGACAGCGCTCGCGGACCGGGTGGTCCCCATCCGGCCGAGCGTAATGTGATCCACCCCACACCGGATATCCCCCGTGCGGTCGAGACGGTCTCCACCCCAGGTCGGGCCCCCGATACCGATGTAAGGGGCACATTCCACCTGTGGGTGGACCCCCTTGCGGCTGCTAGCGTTTCGGCGCTAGCTTCGAACCATGGCGAAGACTCAGTTGAACGTGCGGGTGGACGAGGGCACCGCCCGTGCCGCCCGTGAACGTGCCCTCGCCCGTGGCGTGAGCGTCAACCGCTACATCGAGGAGCTGGTCATGAAGGACACCGGTGAAGCGGGCCAGGCCTTCGTGGAGGCCGCGGCCGACTTCATGAAGCAGTACGAATCCGTCTTCGCGGAGGAGTTCGGCAAGGATCACGAGACTCGTTGAGCGATCTGCACATCGATCTCGCCTGGCTTCTGATGCTCGCCGAGCAGAAGACCCCGGGCGATCCCCAGGTCATCGACTGGGGCGCCCTGGTAGCCGCCGTGGCCCGGCACCAGGCCGAGATATTCGACATCCCCGTCTACGACAGCCCGCACCTGCGCGCCGCCGCACTGCTGCAACTGCTCATCCACGTCCCGGCGTTGGAGCGCACCAACGCGCTCTTCGCGTGCGCGGTCGGGTACGCCTATCTCGTCGCGAGCGGACTCAGGGTGGTCACCTCGCCCGAGCTCGTCCGTGACCTCGCCAAGGTGGCCAAGAAGGGCGACGCCTCGTTGCACGACATCGCGCGCGAGCTGCAGAGGTGGACCCTGTGATCAGCTGTCCGTCGCCGGTGGTCGCCAGGCGGTGCCCAGCACGCAGAAGGACGTAGGCAACGCGGGCCCCTTCTCCGGCATCAGCACCCGTCGGTAGGGGCCGAGTTCGAACCCGGCGTCCCGCAGCGCGGCGACCGGGTCGCGGGCGAGATGACAGCCGCCGCTCAGCGGAGGCCACACCGTGCGGTCGAGGGCGCGCTGGGTGAAGCGCATCGCCGGGCCGCCGCCCCTGCCGTGCTCGAAGAACCGCACGGTCCCGCCGGGCCGCAGCACCCGGCGCACCTCGCCGAGCGCGCGCGGCACATCGCGCACACTGCACAGCACCAGAGAGATCACCACGGCGTCGAAGGCCTCGCTCTTGACGGGCAGCGCCTCCGCGGCGCCGGGCACCACGTCGACCGGCACCTCGCAGCGCAGGGCGGCCTCCACCGCGAGCTGCCTGAGCCGGCGCTCCGGCTCGATCGCCACGACCTCGGAGACCGTGCCGGGATAGTGCGAGAAGTTCAGGCCGTTGCCCGCGCCGATCTCGATCACCCGCCCCCACAGCCCGGTGAGCAGCCGATCCCGCACCCGGGCCATGCCCCATCTGCTCTCGGCGGTGACACTGACCCGGGCGTAGTACCGGGCGAACAGCGGATGGTGGACGGGGTCCCGGGACACCTTGCCGGAACCGGCGGACCGCGGCGCCATGGCAGCCTCCCTCACCGGACAGGACTGACCTCACCGCAATTGTCCCCCGCGGAACCCCGTCGCACCCCTGCGGACGGTCACTCCACGAAGTCGCGCACCTGCTCGTAGACGCCGTGGTCGTTGTTCATGTCGGTGTGCGAGACACAGCCGACCTCGACGTTGGTGGCGCCGCTCAGGATCGCCGTGGTGTCCGGGGTGAGCGCGTCGTCGCAGTTGGACCAGTAACTGGCGTACGCGACGCTGCCCGGCGTCTCGTCACCGGAGTTGAGGGCGGTGAGGAAGGAACTGCCGGTGGACATCTCCGCGCACGACGTGTAGAGCCAGGAGCACCAAGAGGCCGTCGTGGTCCCATGGTTGACGCCGGCGGCCGAGACGAAGTCGTCCACGTACGCCGTACCGCCGAGGTTCTTCAGGTAGTAGCGGGCGCTGAGCGCGCCCATCGAGTGGGTGACCAGGTCGACCTTCGAGGCGCCGGTGGCGGCGAGCACTCTCTTGATCTCGGTGGCCAGCTGCTGGGCGGTGGTCACGTTCGACTGCGACCAGCTGTACGACCAGGCGTCCAGCTCGGAGGCCTGGTAGCCGTCGGCCTCGAAGTCGGCGATCCAGTCGTCCCAGCTGCTCGCGTCGCTGCTGAGACCGTGTACGAAGACGACGGGGTTGTGGGTCGCCGCGTGTGCGGGGACCGCGGTGAAGGAGAGTGCCAGAAGGAGAGAAGTGACCACGGCCGTGCCGGCCGCGGCGATGCGACGCCCGAAGCGCTGCATGATGCCTCCTGAAACGGGTGGGGTTGTCAGGAGTGTCGGGCGGGTCTACGCGCGCCGCATCGGCGAAGTCGCCGGTCTTTACGGGTCAATTAACTCGCCAGTAACGTGAATGACGTGGTGACTCCGGTGAACCCTCCGCATCAGACCCGCACTTCGCCACCGCAGCGCGTGATCTCGGCGCTTCCGGAGGGCGTCAGGGTACGGCTGCTGCATTCCGTTCACGGCGATCCGCGCGCCGCCGCCGAACTCGTGACGCTGCTGACCGACCGTCAGTCGGCCGGCCTGGACCCGCTCCCGACCGAACCCGCCGACCTCGCCCCCGCACTGCTGCGCGTGCTCCGCGCGCAGATCCGGGCCCTGCCCGACGACACCCGCCTCCTTCTGCTCCTCGCGGCCGCCGACCAGTACCCGGTGGCCACCCAGGCTTTCCTCCGTGCCGTCACCGCGGCCCGCCTCGACACCCGCCCGCTGGAGACCGCGGAAGCGGCCGGTGTGGCGCACGCGGGGGCGGGCGGCGTCGTCTTCCGGGACGCCTGGACGAGGATCGCCGCGTACGAGTCGGGCTCGCCGGCCGACCGCCGTGACGTCCACCGGCTGCTGGCCCGTGTGCTGCACGGCGACGGCGAGACCGCTCGCCGGTCCTGGCACCGGGGCGCGGGGGCGCTCGGCCCGAGCGGACGGCTCGCGGCGGAGCTGCGCGGATCCGCGGACAAGGCCCGCCGCACCGGCCAACTCGCCCTGGCGCGGGCTCTGCTGGAGCGTTCCGCCGCCCTCAGCCCGGACCCTTCGGACCGGTCCCGCCTTCTCACGCGCGCCGCCGTGGACGCCTGGAACGCGGGCGACGGCGACCGGGCGCGCCGCCTCGCGGCGAGCGGCGCGGCCGACGACGCCCTCGGCGGGCTGATCGCGTTGCGCGCGGGGAACGCGACGGAGGCGTTCGACGGGTTGCTGACGGCGGTGACGCACCGAGCGAGACCGTCCCACCCGGTGAGAGGGAACGGTTCTTCAGGTGGACGTGAGCAGGCCGAGTCCGTCACCCACCTCCTCGCCCGCGCCACCGAGGCCGCCGTCTACACCGGCGACCTGCGCCGCTGCCGGGAGGCCGCGAGAGTGGCGGCACGGCTCGGGATCGAGCCGCCCGGCACACTCGGCGGACTCGCGGCCGCCTTCGAGGGGCGCTACGAGGATGCCCGCGACCTCCTCCGGGCGGCGGCCGGGCGCTGCGGTCCCGGCGGCGACCCCACCCTCCTGGTCCACGCCGGCATCGCCGCCCTGATGCTCGGCGACCACACCCGCGCCGCCACCGCGACCCTCCGCGCCGCTGCCTCCGCCCGCGCCCGGGGCGCGACGGCCGTCGTGGCACAGGCCATGGAGTTCCGCGCCTACGCCGACTTCTGGACCGGTCGTCCACAGGCCGGTCAGGCCGCGGCGACGGAGGCCCTGCACCAGGCGCACGCCACCGGTCAGGACAACGGCGCCTGTCATCTCCAAGCCGCCCTCGCCATGTTCGCGGCGATCACGGGAGACGCCGACGGCTGCCGCGAGCGTGCCGCCGCCGCACGGTCGTACGCCCTCGCCCGGGGCCTCGGCCTGCCCGCCGCCCTCGCCCAGTGGGCGCTCGCCTTCCTTGATCTCACCGACGGACGCTTCGCGGGAGCGGCGGCCCGGCTGCGTGCCCTCGCCGGATTCGGCCCCGGCCACGGTCATCGGGCCATCCGGCACCTGGCCACCCCGCACTACGTCGAGGCCGCCGTCCGCACCGACGACACCAGGATCGCCCGCGGCGCCCACGCCGACTACCACCGCTGGGCCACGGCCGTGCACAGCCCCGACGACCTCGCCCTGAGCGCCCGCTGCCGTGCCCTGCTGGCCCCCGGCGAGGAGGCGGTGGAGCACTACCGCACCGCCCTCGACCTGCACGCGCGCGGCACCCGCGACTTCGAACGCGCCCGCACAGAGTTGCTGTTCGGCAGCGCCCTGCGCCGGCTGCGCCGCCGCACGGAGGCACGCGACCGCCTGCACAGCGCCCTTGAAGCCTTCGAACACTTCGGAGCCCCGCACTGCGCGGTCCGGGCCCGCGCCGAACTCCGCGCCCTGGGCGCCCCCGCCGCCCCGAGGCACGCCGTGAATCCCACCGCCCGTCTCACGGCCCAGCAGTTGCTGGTCGCCCGCATGGTCGCCGAGGGGGCCACCAACCGCGAGATCGCCGCCCGCCTGGCCCTCAGCCCGCGCACGATCGACCACCATCTGCGGGGCGTCTTCACCCGGTTGGGCATCCGCTCCCGCATCGAACTGGTGCGGCTGATCGCGGAGAGCGAGGCGTCCTAGAGCTCAGCGGGCGTGTTCGAGGGAGCCTCACGCACCCCGAACTCCTCCGCGTCCCACGTCCCGTCCAGGCGCGGTGCCAGCCAACCCGGCGCCGCCGCACGGAAGTCGGCAGGGGCCAGCCGGCCGGCGCCGGCCGGCAGGGCGCCGAGCAGCGGAGCCCCGGACACGTCCGGCAGGTCCGCGAGGTTGCAACGTGAGGCGAGATCGGGGGAGTCGGGCCAGCTGCCGATCACCACGCCCGCCAGGTCCAGCTTCCGGCGGCGCAGTTCACGGGCCGTCAGCTCCGTGGTGTTCAGCGTGCCCAGGCCCGCCGACGCCACGACCAGGACCGGCGCCCGCAGCAGCTCCGCCACGTGGGCCAGTGTCCCGCCCTCATGGTCGAAGCGGACGAGCAGTCCGCCGGCCCCCTCCACGAGCACCAGGTCGTGCTCGGTGGCCAGTTTGGCAGCGGCCTCGGCGACCTCATGAGGGCGCACCGGCGTCAGACCGGCCCGCCGAGCGGCCGTGGCCGGGGCCAACGGCTCGGGATAGCGGGCGACTTCGGCCTTCGTCACGGCACCCGCGAGCCGCTCCACCTCGTCGGCGTCCCCGGGCTCGTCCGGCCGTACGCCGGTCTGCGCGGCCTTGAGGACGGCGACCGTCCGTCCGGCGGCGAGCGCCGCGGCGGCGACAGCGGCCGTCGCGACGGTCTTGCCGACCTCCGTGCCCGTCCCCGTGATCACCAGTACCGGCATGTCATCCCTCCAGAGCGGCGGCGCACACCGCACGCGCGATCCGTGCCACGTCCTCGTCTCCCGTGACGTACGGCGGCATCGTGTACACGAGGTCGCGGAACGGCCGCAGCCATACGCCCTCGCGTACGGCGGCCTCCGTCGCGGCCCTCATGTCGACCTCGTGGTCCAGCTGTACGACCCCGATGGCGCCCAGAACCCGTACGTCCCGCACGCCCGGCAACTCACGCGCCGGCTCCAGCCCCTCCCGCAGCCCCGCCTCGATCCGCTTGACCTCCGCGAGCCAGTCCTGCCCGAGCAGCAGCCCGATCGAGGCGCAGGCCACCGACGCGGCGAGCGGGTTGCCCATGAAGGTGGGGCCGTGGGCCAGTACCGGCACCTCGCCCCGCGAGATGCCGTCGGCCACGCGAGGCGTGCACAGGGTCGCCGCCATCGTCATATAGCCGCCGGTCAGCGCCTTGCCGACACACATCACGTCCGGCGTGACCGCGGCGTGCTCCGCGGCGAACAGGGCGCCCGTGCGCCCGAATCCGGTCGCGATCTCGTCGAACACCAGGAGCACGTCGTGCGCGTCGCACGCCTCGCGCAGCACCCGCAGATACGCGGGGGAGTGGAACCGCATCCCGCCCGCACCCTGCACCACCGGCTCCACGATCACCGCGGCCAGCTCGTCGGCGTGCCGCCCGATCGCCGCGCGCAGCTCGTCGGCGTACGACTCCTCGTACTCGGCCGGAGGAGCCTCCACGAACACCTGGCGGGGCAGGACCCCGGACCACAGCTCGTGCATCCCGCCCTCGGGGTCGCACACCGACATGGGCTGCCAGGTGTCACCGTGGTAGCCGCCGCGCCAGGTCAGCAGGCGCTGCTTGCGCGTACGGCCCAGCGAGCGCCAGTACTGCAGACACATCTTCACCGCGACCTCGACCGACACCGACCCCGAGTCGGCGAGGAAGACATGCTCGAGGCCGTCGGGAGACATGTCGACAAGGAGCTTCGCGAGCCGGACGGCGGGCTCGTGGGTGAGCCCGCCGAACATCACATGGCTCATCCGCCCGAGCTGCTCCCGCGCCGCCTCGTTCAGCACCGGGTGGTTGTAGCCGTGGATGGCCGACCACCAGGAGGACATCCCGTCGACCAGCTCCGGGCCCTCGGCGAGCTTCAGCCGCACCCCGCTCGCCGACTCCACGACGAGCGGGTCGACCCGGCCGGGCATCGGACCGTACGGATGCCACACGTGCCGCCGGTCGAGCGCCAGCAGCTCCGTCACCGGCAGGCCGGGCAGATCAGGCATTGGGCGCGAGATCCGTTCCTGCGCCCCGTCGGCGTACGGCGACCAGATCCGTCCGCGCCTCGTTGGCGGCGGTGGCCGGGACCGCCGTACCGCAGACTCCCGCGCTCTCGTGCGATCCGCACCCCGCGCCCTCGTGAGAGCCGCAGCCCGCGGATTCATGGGACCCGCAGCCGCCCGCCGCCCGGTGCTCCGGCAGCGTCACCTCGCCCGCGCCCTCCACTTCGAACCCGGCGTCCGCGATCATCTCCAGGTCGGCCTTGCCGGCCTGGCCCTCGGTGGTGAGGTAGTCGCCGAGGAAGATCGAGTTGGCGAGGTTGAGGGCGAGGGGCTGCATGGTGCGCAGATGGACCTCGCGGCCGCCTGCGATGCGTACCTCGACGTCCGGGCAGACGAAGCGGACCATCGCGAGAATGCGCAGGCAGCGCTGCGGGGTGAGGTTCCACTCCTTGGCCAGCGGGGTGCCCTCGACCGGGATCAGGAAGTTCACCGGAACGGAGTCGGGGTCCAGCTCACGCAGCGAGTAGACGACGTCGACCAGGTCCTCGTCGCTCTCGCCCATGCCGGCGATCAGGCCCGAGCAGGCGGACAGACCGGCCGCGTGCGCCTTGGTCACGGTGTCGACCCGGTCGGCGTAGGTGTGCGTGGTCGTGATGTCGCCGTAGGTCGACTCGGATGTGTTGAGGTTGTGGTTGTAGGCGTCCGCGCCGGCCTCGCGCAGCCGCTCGGCCTGGCCGTCGGAGAGCAGTCCGAGACAGGCGCACACCTCGACGCCCTCGTTCTGGTCCTTGATGGCCTTGATGGTGCCCGCGACCCGGTCCACGTCCCGGTCGGTCGGACCGCGGCCCGAGGCCACCAGACAGACCCGCTTGGCGCCGCCCGCGAGGCCGGCCGCCGCGGCCTTGGAGGCCTCGTCCGGCTTGAGCCAGGTGTACTTCAGGATGCCGGTCGAGGAGCCGAGCCGCTGAGAGCAGTAGGAGCAGTCCTCGGGGCACAGCCCGGACTTCAGGTTGACGAGATAGTTGAGTTTCACCCGCCGTCCGAACCAGTGCCGGCGCACCTTCCCGGCCGCGGCCACCACATCGAGCAGCTCGTCGTCGGACGTGGCCAGCACGGCCAGCGCCTCCTCGCGGGTCGGCAGCTCGCGCCGAAGCCCCTTGTCCACCAGCGTGTTCAGCAGGTCCATGAGAGCCGATCCTGTCCTACGGACCCGCCTCGGGCCAAGGTAGGGATCGCACAACACACCCGCTGTGACGTGTGGGTATTGCCACACCGTGGGTAGCGTTTGCTGCCGCTAGGGTCTGTCCGTTGTCTACAAAGGCCCCGGAGGACCCCATGGCGTTCGGCTGGATCGACGAGCAGGCGGCGGCGCGTCGGCGGGCCGGACTCGTGCGGACACTGCGGCCGCGTCCGGCCGACTCGCCGCTGCTCGATCTCGCGAGCAACGACTACCTGGGCCTGGCCCGCCATCCCGAGGTCGTCGAGGGCGCCGCGGCCGCCGCGCGGACCTGGGGCGGCGGTGCGACCGGGTCCCGGCTCGTCACCGGCACCACCGAGCTGCACGCCGAACTCGAACGCGAGCTGGCCGACTTCTGCGGCTTCGAGGCGGCGCTCGTCTTCTCCTCCGGATACGCGGCGAACCTGGCCGCCGTCACCGCGCTCGCGCCGCACGGCTCGCTGATCGTCTCCGACGCGGGCAACCACGCCTCACTCATCGACGGCTGCCGGCTGGCCCGCGGTACGACGCAGGTCGTCGCGCACGCCGACCCGGACGCGGTGCGCAAGGCGCTCGGTACGCACGAAGGGCCCGCCGTCGCCGTGTCCGACACGGTCTTCTCGGTCGACGGCGACGCGGCGCCCCTGGCCGGTCTCGCCGGGGCGTGCCGGGAGTACGGCGCGGGCCTGGTCGTCGACGACGCCCACGGCCTGGGGGTGCTCGGCGCCGGCGGCCGCGGGGCCCCGTACGCCGCGGGACTCGCGGGCGCCGACGACGTGGTCGTCACGGTCACGCTGTCCAAGTCGCTCGGCAGCCAGGGCGGTGCCGTCCTCGGCCCCGCACGGGTCGTCGAGCACCTGGTCAACGCGGCGCGGACGTTCATCTTCGACACCGGCCTGGCCCCCGCGTCGGCGGGAGCCGCCCTCGCTGCCCTGCGGCTGCTCGGCCGTGAGCCCGAGCGGGCCGCACGCGCGCGCGAGGTGGCGACCGGACTGCACGCACGCCTGACCGCCGCGGGTCTGGAAGCGGTACGTCCGGACGCCGCGGTGGTCTCGGTGCGCGCACCCTCCCCGGAGGAGGCCGTTCAGTGGTCGGCCGACTGCCGTGCCGCCGGGCTCTTCGTGGGCTGTTTCCGGCCCCCTTCCGTGCCCGACGGCATCTCACGGCTCAGGCTGACCGCCCGCGCGGACCTCTCCGAGGAGCAGATCGAACGCGCTGTGCGTGTGATCGGCGAAACACGACCATGAGTCGGCGTGACACGGCCGTGCTCCTGGTGGACTGACGGTCAGAACCCGGCCGTGAAGCCCGCCCAGCTCTCGGGGGAGAAGAGCAGCGCGGGTCCGTCCGGATTCTTGGAGTCGCGTACGGCGAGCAGCCCGGCACATGGCCCGGCCGACGGCCTCGCCGTCTCGACGCAGTTGTTCGCTCCGGTGCTGTAGCTGCTGCGCAGCCAGCGCACCTCGGGCAGTTCGGTACTGGAGATTACGTTCCGAGGCGGTGCAGACATGGTGCCTCCTTACGCGCCGTCACCCATCCCGGCGAGGTAATCCAACGAGTCCTCGGGCGAAAGGGCGTGGATCTGAAGGGTGTTGAAGGCCTCGGTGTAGGCCTGGAGGTCTTCTTTCCGCTCGAGATAGAGGCTACTCGTCAAGTGGTCGAGAACAACCACATCCAGATCAGAAGTGCGCGAAAATGAGAAGATTACGAAAGGCCCGGTGATGCCCACATGCGCCCCGGCCGTGAACGGCAGTACCTGCAGCCGCACTTGGGGCAGCCGCGCCGCCTCCAGGAGTCTCTTCAGCTGCCGGCCCATCACCTCGGGACCGCCGACCTCCCGCCGCAGCACCGCCTCGTCGAGTACGGCGCTCAACTCCAGTGGCGGCTGCGCACGGAGGATGTCCTGCCGGGCCAGCCGGACCTCGACCAGCGCGTCGAGACGTTCGTCGTCGAGGCCGTCCACCGCGGCCCGGGTCACCGCTCGGGCGTACTCGGGCGTCTGGAGCAGCCCGGGCACGACCGAGGTCTCCAGCGTGCGCATCGCGCTCGCCTGGGACTCCAGGCTGATGAAGTCCCGGTAGGTCGGCGGCAGGACACCGCGGTACGCGTGCCACCAGTGGTGCCGGCCACCGGTCTCGTCGGAGCCCGCCAATACCAGCAGCAGTTCCCGCAGATTCGCGTCCCCCACGCGGTAGGCGTCGAGGAGTAATCGCACATCGGCCGGTTTCACCCCGCTGGCTCCGGTCTCGATGCGGCTCACCTTCGACTGGTGCCAGCCCACGAGCCGGGCCGCCTCACCGCTGGTGAGCCCCGCACTCGTGCGCAGCGCGCGCAGTTCGGCGCCCAGTTTCCGGCGGCGCACCGCGGGACCGTGCTGCATGGGTTACTCCTTACTCCTTACGAGCCGCCCAAATACGGTCTCGCGTCGCAGAGTTCACCGCTTTGAGCGACAGATATATGCACATCTTGGTGGATCGGCACTCGTCACGGCCTCGGTAATGGCACTCTGACGAAGAACCACCAGTCCGGGACCGTACTCGAACCCTCCGCACCGTGTCGGGCTTCGGTCCCGTGGGAAAGGGACGACGTCGCCATGGCAGACCACCTGGAAGCATCCGTCACCCTGCCGAGCGAACCCGCTTCGGTCTCCGCGGCCCGCACCTATGTCCTGAGCACACTGGCGGAGTGGGGGCTGCCGTCCACCACGGACGCCGCCGAGACCGTCCGGCTCATCGTCTCCGAACTCACCACCAACGCCGTACAGCACACCTTCGGTCAGTCACCCACCTTCACGGTGGACATCGAGCTGGACCGTGACGAACACCTGCGCATCGGGGTGACCGACAGCCACCCCCGCTTCCCCAAGCGCCTTCCGGCCGCGGTCCAGCAGGACAACGGACGGGGGATGGTGATCATCCGCTGGCTCGCCGCCGAGTGCGGCGGCAAGCTGAGAGTCAGGCCCACCAGGGAAGGCGGCAAGACCGTCTCCATCGAACTCCCGTGGACGGTACCGGTGCAGCCGGTCACGGCGGCGGGGCAGCAGGAGCCGTAGCAGAGCTCATACCGGCCGCGCGCGGCCGAACGCCCCCCGCAGCAGCGCCCGGAAGGCGTCCGCCGCAGGTGCCGCCTCGCCGGTCCGGTGGACGACCGAGATCGTACGGCGCAACGCGCCGGCCTCCAGCAGTCGCGTGCCCACCGGAGTGGCCGCCGTCCGGGCCACCATCTCCGGCACCACCCCGACCCCGAGCCCCGCGCTGGCCAGCGCGCACACCAGGGCGTATCCCGGGGTCGCCACCAGCACCGACGGCGTGGCCCCGGACCGGGCCAGCACCGCTTCCACCTCCCGCCGGGCCGGATGATCCGGCGCCATGCTGATCAGCGGCTCACCAGCGAGCTCCGCCAGCGGCAGCCGCGTCGAGCCGCCCGCGAGGGCATGTCCGGGGGCCGTCACGAGGACCAGCTCCTCGGTCAGCAGCGGCTCCGAGCTCAGGGTGGCCGGGAGGGAGGGGGGCTCGCCCGGCTCGTAGGCGTGCGTCAGCGCCAGGTCGATCTCGCCGGCCGCCACCGCGGTGATCCCGGCCGTGGGTTCGTGGAAGGCGACCGACAGCTCCACGTCCGGGTACGTCCGGCGGAACGTGCTCAGCACCGGCGGCAGCAGCTGAATGCCCGCCGTCTGGAAGGTGCCCAGCCTGAGCGTGCCGCCCGCCAGGCCGGTCAGCCGGGCGAGCTCATGCCGGGCCCGGTCCAGCTCGTCCAGCACCCGCCGGGCCCGCGCCACCAGCAACTCACCCGCACCGGTGAGCCGCGCGCCGCGGTGATGCCGTACGAGAAGAGCGGTACCCGCCTCCCGCTCCAGCTTGGCCAGCTGCTGGGAGAGCGCGGGCGGGGTGTAGCCGAGGCGTTCGGCGGCCCGGGTGATCGAGCCCGCCTCCGCGACGGCGACCAGGGCGGCGAGCCGGACCGGGTCGTACATACCGAGGCCTGCCTAAAGGAGTGCTTAAGGGAAACCCAGGTTATTCGACATACCTGCTGAAGGCTCTCTCGCGGCAGGCTGGTCCGCATGGACGGACAGATCATCGCCTTCACCGGGGTCGCCGCCGGCATGGTCGCCATGCCGGGCGCCGACTTCACCGTCGTCGTACGCAACGCCCTGGTCTCCCGCCGGGCCGGGGTCGCCTGCGCGCTCGGCGTCGTGGGCGGGCTACTGGTCCACACGGCGCTCGCGGTGGCCGGCGTCGCCGCGGTGCTCACGGCCGTGCCCGCGCTGTTCCGGGCGCTTCAACTGCTGGGCGGGGGTTATGTGTTGTACCTGGGCGTACGGACCTTGCTGGACCTGCGGCGGACACGCACGGAGACCGTCGTCGAGGCCGGCGCGGCGGTACACCCCCTGCGGCAGGGGTTCGTCACCAACGCACTCAATCCCAAGGTCCCCATCACCTTCCTCAGTCTGCTGCCGCAGTTCGTGCCCCAGGGAAGCTCCGCGCTGCCCGGGACGCTGCCGCTCGCGCTGATCGTGGTCGTTCTCGCGCTGGTGTGGTTCCCGGCGGTGGCCGTGCTCGTGGACCGGCTGGGGCGGTGGCTGCGCCGGCCGCGGGCGGCCCGGGCCGTCGCCGGGGTCACCGCAGGCGCGTTGACGGTTCTCGGGGTGATGCTCCTGGCCGAGCCGCTGCTCGCGGCCTGACCACCTCGCGCTTCGCGGACGGAGGCGCCGGGTGCGGCTGTGCCGTCCTGCGTTCCTCGGCGAGTCCCGCCCGCCGGACCAGCCGGGGGAGCAGTCCCCACAGGCCCAGGCACACCAGCAGGGTCGCCGCGCCCGCGGCCACTCCGCCGGCCCGGCCCGTCGTCACGTCCACCACGAGCAGTACCGACCCGGTGAACGCGAGCACCAGAACCCCCATGCCGACCGTGGCCAGCCGGGAGGAGACCTGCACGATGCGGGCCTTGGCGCCGCGTTGGAAGAGCGAGCGGTGCAGGGCGGCGGGCGCGGTGAACAGGGCCGCCGCGAGTACCGCGAGGAGCAGCGTGGTGACGTACGTGGCGCGCTGGAAGGTGTCGAGGGACGGGAAGCGCTGGGTGAAGGCCAGGGTCAGCAGGAAGGCGAAGAGGATCTGCACCCCGGTCTGGGTGACGCGCAGTTCCTGGAGCAGCTCGCCGAAGTTGCGGTCGGCGCGCTCCAGCGGCGTCTCGTTGCGGGCGGTGCACGGGCGGTGGTCGGCCATGACGCCACGGGTAACCACCTGAGCCCGTGTCACGCGTGCCGGGGGACCCGAGGGGGCGGCGGGAGGTCAGGTCGCCACCACCCCCTCGGGGCGTCACTTGACCCGGCCGTACCAGACGCTCTTCGTCCAGATCTTCTGCAGCCTCACCACGTCCCCGGTCTTCGGGGCGTGCCAGATCTTTCCCTTCCCGGCGTAGATGCCGACGTGGTAGACGCTCGAACCCGAGTGGAAGAACACCAGGTCGCCGGCCTTACGGCTGCCGGCGCCGATGTGGCGGGTCTTGTTGTACTGCTGGGCCGCCGTACGAGGGAGCTTCTTGCCCGCCTTCTTGAACGAGTACAGCGTGAGCCCTGAGCAGTCGAAGCGGCGGGGCCCCGTGGCGCCGTACTTGTACGGCGAGCCCTTCTTGGAAGCCGCGACCTTGAGTGCCTTCGTCGCCGGCGTCGCGGCGGCGGCGTCGGCTGCGACACCCGGGACCACGACGGAGCCGCCCACGGCGGCGATGGCGAAGGCCGAGGCCGTACCGGCCCGGACCATCAGCGACGGGACACGATTGAGCGCAGTCATGCGCAACCCTTCGTCAGCCGCCTGTGAAGGATGACCTGTCGGATTCGGGCTGGCGAAGTTGCCCGGCCGCTGACGCGGCTTCACCCCAAGGGCTGCTCGGCCCGGTCATGGCGTGACCGTTCCGGCGACCCGTCGTGCCTGGGTCCTCCACTCCTGCCGATCCACTTCTGTCGACCGGTCATCCGGGCGGCGGCAGGACTCGGCGTCCGCCCGGACCGCCCCGCCGCTGCGGCGGGGGCTTGTCGTCAGTCAGGGATCTTGGCGCACGGATGTCCCAAAAACCCAACGGAACCGGGGGTTTGTGTTGTTACTCACCACTCACCCGTTCGGGTGGACACGTCTTCGAACGAAGGGGTGTCGAGGGCCCCGAAGGCCCCCGGACCAGCACAGGAACTCCTCATTCCGCTCCCGTACTACGCGCGTTGTGCAACTCCGGGGGTCCTGAAAAAGGAGCCGCGCCTCCTGCAAATGGTGGTACGTCGTTTGGTCCGTTTCAAAGGCCCTCCGGACGTCCCGTCAGACCGCGGGACGCCCGGAAATGCTGTCGGTGCGTCAATTGCCGGATTCGGGGGGCACGGTGACCCGGGACGTGCGCCGCTCTCCGTCCAGAACCCGAAGAGCTCGTGCCAGCGTCGCGGCGTGCAGCTCGCGCTCACCACGGCCGTGCATCAGCACGAGCGCGTCGCGCAGCTCGGTCGCCCTGCTCACCAGCGCCTGCGCCGCGCGCAGTCCGCCATAGGTGTCCTCGCGCCGGGCCGGGTTGATCCGGCCCAGCAGGTCGACCACGTCGAGATAACGGTCGATCAGCTCGCCCTCGGCGCGTGTGAGCGCGGGCAGCGGTGGAAGGTCCGGCACCATCTACGGCTCACCTCGCGTCCGGCGTGGTGCGCGAGGACTTGCGGCTCGGGACGATCGCGTCCGCGAGGCCGTAGTCCAGGGCGCCCTGCGCGTCCAGGATCTTGTCCCGCTCGATGTCCACGCTCACCTGCTCGGCGCTGCGCCCGGTGTGCCGGACGAGCATCTCCTCCAGGCAGGCCCGCACCCGGGTCAGTTCGTCGGCCTGGATGGCCAGATCGCTGGCCTGCCCCTGCACCGGCTCGCTCAGCGCGGGCTGGTGGATCACCACCCGCGCGCCCGGCAGCACGGAACGCTTGCCGGGGGTGCCGGCGGCCAGCAGCACGGCCGCGGAGGAACCGGCCTGCCCGAGGCACGTCGTCTCCACGTCACAACTGACGTACTGCATCGTGTCGTAGAGCGCCGACATCGCGCTGAACGAGCCGCCGGGGGAGTTGATGTACAGCGAGATGTCCCGGTCCGGGTCCTGGTACTCGAGGTACATGAACTGCGCCATCAGATCGTTCGCCGAGATGTCGTCGATCCGGGTCCCGAGGAAGACGATCCGCTCCTCCAGCAGCTTCGAGTACGGATCCATCGTCTTCTGCCCGGAACTCGTGCGCTCGTGGAATTCCGGCAGCACGTAACGGGCGGTCGGTCGGGTCATGGCGTACCCCTCCTCGCGGCAGGCTGTCTGTAAAAAATGTACAGGACGTACGTGACGTTATGATGGGGGTATGGCCTACGAGATTCCGGTGACGCAAGCCAGGGCTGAACTCGCCGACCTGATCAACCGGGTGGTGTACGGCGGTGAGCGCGTCGTCGTCACGCGGCATGGAAAGCCGCTGGTCGCCCTGGTCTCCGCGGCCGACCTCGAACAGCTGGAGGGGCTCCAGGAGCCCGTCGAGGAGCAGGTGGTCAGCGCGGTCTCGACCGTGCGGGAGGTCGCGTCCGCTCCCCGCGAACAGCAGCGGTTCGGTATCGCGGCGCATCACCGGGGGACCGGCGCCTCGTAGCGACGCGGGCGCGGAAGAGCGGGGTCGGTCAGCCGACGGAGGTGAGTTCGCGCTGGGTGGCAGGCGTGGTGCCCTTCGCCCGCGCCTTCAGTGCGTTCCCGAGGATCACGGCGCCCAGGCCCAGCGCCGCCCACCAGGTGAGGGTCAGGACGGGCCCGACCGCCGCGGCCCCGTCGAAGAACGACACCGAGCGCAGCAGGGCCGCGCTCGCGCCCGGGGGCAGCCACTGGCCGATCGTGCCGACAGGGTCGGGCAGCAGCTGCGGGGCCGTGGCGGCACCCGAGAACGGGTTGCCGAGGAACATCACCAGGAACGCGACCACGCCGATCCCCGCGGGACCGACGAGGGCGGCGAGTCCCGCCACGGCCGCGCTCACCGCCAGGCTCGACAGCGCGAACGTCCCGGCCTCCGCCCACCAGTTCCCGGTCAGGACGCCGAGCCAGCTGTGGGCCAGTGCGGCCGCCAGGACGCCCACCAGCCCGGCGCTGACGACCAGCGCGGTCACCGCGCGGAATCCGCGCAGCCCGAGAAACGTCACCATGGCGCCCGCGATGATCCCGGCGAGGGTCAGCGGCAGCACGGAGCTGTTCAGAGCCGCCCCCCTCGGGTCGGACGCCGGGGCGGGGACGACGTCCACCGTCCTCACCTCGGCGCCGCTCGCGACGGCCTGCCGGCCCACGGCCTGCTGGAGGAGCTGGGCCACGACCGGGCTCGCGGCCGACGCCGTGAGGAGCTCCGGGCCCTGCGCGGTCACGACGACCGCGCCGTATACGGTCCGGTCCTCGATCGCCGCCCGCGCGGCCGCCTCGTCGGCGTAGTGATGGATCTCGAACGCTCCCTCGTGCTGCCGCAGCTGCTTCTCCGTCTGCGCGGTCGCGGCGGCCGGCCCGGCCACGCCGAGCGGCAGGTCGCGAGGGGCGGTGCGGGCGGCGGGCCAGGCGAAGGCCCACAGTGCCAGGGCGGCGAGCAGCGGCACGAGGACGACGACCGCGATCGTGCGACGGGTGGACATGAGGGTCCTCTCCGGAACCTGGTGGTCCCGTTAAAAAGAAGGATCGTTCGTTTTGGCTTCGGTCCACACCGTCCCGCCGTTGCCGCGCCTTGTCAAGAAGGAATGTTCGTTTTAGTTTGTCGCCATGGCTCGCGTATCCCAGGCACACCTCGACGCCCGGCGCCGGCAGATCCTCGACGGCGCCGCGGTCTGCTTCGCCCGCAACGGCTTCCACGCCACGTCCATGCAGGACGTCCTGAAGGAGGTCGACCTCTCGGCCGGGGCCGTGTACCGCTACTTCAGCGGCAAGGAGGAGCTCATCGGCGCGATCGTCGGGGAGGTGCTCGGACAGGTCCACGAGGGGTTCGAGGAGGCGACCCGCAGCAGCCCGCCCCCGCCTCCGGACCTCCTGGTGGCGTCCGTGCTCAGCCGCGTCCTCGCCACCAAGGAGTCCCTGACCGTGGACGGGCGGCCGGCGTTCCCGCGGCTGGTGGTCCAGGTGTGGACCGAGACCCTCCGCAACGACGAGCTCGCGGCCCTCCTGCGCGAGGGCTACGGCGCCGTGCGCGAGACCTGGACGCGGATCGTCGGGGCGTATCAGGAGGCCGGAATCATGCGGCCGGACGTGGCCCCGGAGGACGTGGCGCGCACGATGATGGCGGCCGCGATGGGCTTCCTCGCCCAGCAGGCCCTGTTCGGACCGACGCCCGCCAAGGCCCTGGGGGACGGTCTACGGGCGTTGATGAGTATGCGGGATCACAGCTTGGTTAACGTGCCTGAAACCGGATCCAACTAGCCTGCGGATCCACGCCACCAGGGACTTTGCCCCGGGGCTGCGGCAGCCGGACCCCGCACGGTCCGGAGCGAGGACTGTGAGGTGGGACGTGCAACTGACCCCGCACGAGCAAGAGAGGCTGCTGATCCATGTGGCGGCCGACGTGGCCGAAAAGCGCCGGGCCCGCGGGCTCAGGCTCAACCACCCCGAGGCGGTCGCCCTCATCACGTCGCACATCCTCGAAGGCGCGCGTGACGGCCGTACCGTCGCCGAGCTCATGGCCTCCGGGCGCAAGCTGCTCACCCGGGACGACGTCATGGAGGGCATCCCCGAGATGATCCATGACGTCCAGGTCGAGGCGACCTTCCCGGACGGCACCAAGCTCGTCACCGTCCACGACCCGATCGTCTGAGGGGCCCCGATGATTCCCGGAGAGATCCTCTTCGCCGACGGGCCGATCGCCTACAACGAGGGCCGCGAGGTCACCCGGCTGACCGTCCTCAACGCCGCCGACCGTCCTGTCCAGGTCGGTTCCCACTACCACTTCGCCGAGGCCAACCCGGGCCTGGAGTTCGACCACGGCGCCGCGCGCGGCAAGCGGCTGAACGTCGCCGCCGGCACCGCCGTGCGCTTCGAGCCCGGCATCCCTGCCGAGGTGGAACTCGTCCCGCTCACCGGCGCCCGCGTGGTGCCGGGGCTGCGCGGGGAGACCGGAGGTGCCCTCGATGCCTGAGATCTCTCGTGCCGCCTACGCCGACCTGTTCGGCCCGACCACCGGCGACCGCATCCGGCTCGCCGACACCGAGCTGCTGATCGAGGTCGAGGAGGATCGTTCCGGCGGTCCCGGACTCGCCGGTGACGAGGCCGTGTTCGGCGGCGGCAAGGTCATCCGCGAGTCGATGGGCCAGTCGCGTGCCACGCGCGCGGAAGGCACCCCGGACACCGTCATCACGGGTGCGGTCGTCGTCGACCACTGGGGTGTGGTGAAGGCCGACGTCGGCATCCGCGACGGCCGGATCACCGGCATCGGCAAGGCGGGCAACCCCGACACCATGGACGGGGTCCACCCGGACCTGGTGATCGGCCCGGAGACCGAGATCATCGCGGGCAACGGCCGGATCCTGACCGCAGGCGCCATCGACGCGCACGTCCACTTCATCTGCCCGCAGATCGCCGACGAGGCGCTGGCGTCCGGGGTGACCACCCTGGTCGGCGGCGGCACCGGCCCCGCCGAGGGCTCCAAGGCCACCACCGTCACCCCCGGCCCTTGGCACCTCGCCCGGATGCTGGAGGCGATGGAGCAGTACCCGCTCAACATCGGCTTCCTCGGCAAGGGCAACACCGTCTCGCACGAGGCGATGCTGTCGCAGATCCGCGGGGGCGCCCTCGGCCTGAAGCTGCACGAGGACTGGGGATCGACCCCCGCCGTCATCGACGCCTCGCTGACCGTCGCCGAGCGGACCGGCATCCAGGTCGCCATCCACACGGACACCCTCAACGAGGCCGGTTTCGTGGGCGACACACTCGCCGCGATCGCCGGGCGGGGCATCCACGCCTACCACACCGAGGGCGCGGGCGGCGGGCACGCTCCGGACATCATGACCGTGGTCTCCCAGCCGCACGTGCTGCCCAGCTCGACGAACCCCACCCGCCCCTTCACCGTCAACACCGCCGAGGAACACCTCGACATGCTGATGGTGTGCCACCACCTCAACGCGGCGGTGCCCGAGGACCTGGCCTTCGCCGAGTCCCGCATCCGGCCCACGACCATCGGCGCCGAGGACATCCTGCACGACCTGGGCGCCATCTCGATCATCTCCTCCGACGCCCAGGCCATGGGGCGGGTGGGTGAGGTCATCATGCGGACCTGGCAGACCGCGCACGTCATGAAGCGGCGCCGGGGTGCGCTGCCTGGGGACGGGCGCGCCGACAACCATCGCGTACGGCGCTATGTCGCCAAGTACACGATCAACCCCGCCGTCGCTCAGGGGCTCGCTCACGAGGTGGGCTCGGTGGAGACGGGCAAGCTGGCCGACCTGGTGCTGTGGGAGCCCGCGTTCTTCGGCGTCAAGCCGCATCTGGTGATCAAGGGCGGGCAGATCGCCTACGCTCAGATGGGCGACGCGAACGCTTCGATTCCGACCCCGCAGCCGATCCTTCCCCGGCCGATGTACGGGGCGATCGGGCGGGCTCCCGCGTCCAACTCCTTCAACTTCGTGGCGCCCCTCGCCATCGAGGACGGGCTGCCGGAGCGGCTCCAGCTCGGGAAGCGGTTCGTGGCCATCGAGTCGACGCGCGGGGTCACCAAGGCCGACATGCGGGAGAACGACGCGCGGCCCGACGTACGGGTCGACCCCGACAGCTTCGCCGTACACATCGACGGGGAACTGGTGGAGGCCACGCCGGCAGCCGAACTGCCCATGGCCCAGCGTTACTTCCTCTTCTGATGTCCAGGGCTGCACTTCTGGTCCTGGCCGACGGCCGGTTCCCCGCCGGAGGACACGCACACTCCGGCGGGGCCGAGGCGGCCGTCAAGGCGGGGCGGATCACCGGGGCGGAGAGTCTGGAGTCCTTCTGCCGGGGGCGGCTGCACACGACGGGGCTGGTGTCGGCCGCGCTGGCCGCGGCGGCCGTGCTCGGCGTGTCTCCCTCGGAGCTGGACGCGGCCGCGGACGCGCGTACGCCGTCGCCCGCACTGCGGGTCGCCGCGCGGAAGCTGGGGCGGCAGCTGATGCGGGCCGCCCGGGCGACCTGGCCGTCCGCTGAACTCGACGCGGTGGCACGGGAGTTCCCCAAGGGTGCCCACCAGCCCGTCGTGCTGGGGCTGACCGCTCGGGCGGCGGGCCTCGAGGCCGTGGACGCGGCGTACTGCGCGGCGTACGAGAGCGTGAGCGGGCCGGCGTCGGCGACGGTGAGGCTGCTGAGTCTCGATCCCTTCGATGCGACGGGTGCACTGGCCCGGCTGGCACCGGAGTTGGACCGCGTCGCGGACCAGGCGGTGGAAGCCGCTCGCAGAGCCGTCGACGAGGGGGCCGACGCGTTGCCCGCGGCCTCGGCACCACTGCTGGAGATCGGGGCGGAGCTACACGCGGCATGGCCAGTACGCCTGTTCGCGTCATAGAGGGCTGACGAGACCCACTGCTTTCAGGGGCGCGGGGAACTGCGCGACCAGCCCCCACGCACCCGCACCCGACCACGAACCCCCTAGGAGCCGCACATGCACCTCGACCATCCCCATGACGGCCCCGCCGCAGTGAGCGCCGACGCCCACCGCCCGGACGGCTCCCACCGAGCCCTGCGTATCGGCTTGGGCGGCCCCGTCGGCTCCGGCAAGACCGCCACCGTCGCCGCCCTCTGCCGTGCCCTGCGCGACGAACTGTCCCTCGCCGTCGTCACCAACGACATCTACACCCGTGAGGACGCAGAGTTCCTGCTGAGGGAAGCCGTGCTGCCGCCCGAGCGGATCACCGCGGTGGAGACCGGCGCCTGTCCGCACACCGCGATCCGGGACGACATCTCCGCCAACCTCGAAGCCGTCGAGGACCTGGAGGACGAGGTCGGCCCCCTTGACCTCATCCTCGTGGAGAGCGGCGGCGACAACCTCACCGCCACCTTCTCCAAGGGGCTCGTCGACGCGCAGATCTTCGTCATCGACGTGGCGGGAGGAGACGACATCCCGAGGAAGGGCGGCCCCGGCGTCACCACCGCCGACCTGCTCATCGTCAACAAGACCGACCTGGCCCCGTACGTCGGCTCCGACCTCGCGCGGATGGCCGCCGACGCCAAGGCCCAGCGGGCCGAACTACCGGTCGTCCTCCAGTCGCTGCGCAGCGAGGCCGGCGTCACGGACGTCGCCGACTGGGTCCGGGCACAACTCGCCGCGTGGACGGCATGACCCCGCCCGGGGCCGGGGTACGCGCCACCGCGCGGATCGTCGCGCGGGACGACGGGCGCGGCGGTACGGCCCTGCCCGTGCTGGAGAGCGACGGGCCGCTGGCGCTGCGGCGGACCCGGGGGAGCGGTGCCGAGACGCGGGTCATGCTCGTCGGCGCGATGAGCGGACCCCTCGGCGGCGACCACTTCACCGTGGAGGCCGACATCCGGGAAGGCGCGCGACTGCGCCTCGGATCGGCCGCGGCCACCATCGCCCTGCCGGGGCAGACCAAGGGCGAGGCCCGCTACGACGTCCGGCTCACCGTCGCCGACGGGGGCGAACTTCACTGGCTGCCCGAGCAGTTGATCTCCGCCGGTGGCAGCGATCTGTGTGTGACCACGCGGATCGACCTCGGGGCGACGAGTCGGCTCGTGCTGCGCGAGGAGCAGGTCCTCGGGCGGGCGGGGGAGGAGCCCGGGAGGCTCAGCAGCCGGCTCGTGCTGCGTGTCGTGGGACGCACCGTGCTCGATCAGGAGCTGGCCTGCGGGCCCGGGGCGCCGGGTGGCTGGGACGGGCCGGCCGTGCTCGCGGGACATCGAGCCGTCGGTCAACTTCTCGTCGTACGACCGGAGTTCGCCGAGGAGCCGGTGACGGCACAGGTGCTCGGCCAGGGCGCCATCGTCGTACCGTTGGCAGGTCCCGCCGCGCTCGTCACCGCCGTGGCCCCGGACGCCCTGCTGCTGCGCCGGGTGCTGGACGAGGCGCTGGCGGCCCTTAACGCCTAGTCCGCCCAGCGAACGACCCCTTCCGTTTATCGGATTGGCAAAGAAGAGGCGCATCCCCTGTTCACAGAGTCTCCATAGCCAGGAGGATCCCCGTACGAATCGAAACGACGTACGGGGAGGGATCCCTCTTGAGGGAGACGAGACCGAAGTGGCGGACGACCGCACTCGGTTCGGCCGGAGTGCTCATCACGGCCACACTCATATCCGGTGCCGTCGCGGCACCCGCGTCCGGCGCCAACACGCAGGCCGGCGCGAGCCGGCACGGACAGGACCGTGCGTCCATCGGTGCCGCGATCGCCGCCGCCCGTGCTGCGAAGGCCGGGATCGACTGGGCCGACTGCCCCGCCGACTGGGGGATCGCGAAGCCCGTGCAGTGCGGCTGGGTCAGCGTGCCGCTGGACTACACCAAGCCGAACGGCAAGCAGATCAAGCTCGCCGTCGACCACATCGGCAACACCGGCACCACGGCGGAGCGTCAGGGCGCCCTCGTCTACAACCCGGGCGGACCCGGTGGCTCCGGCATGCGCTTCCCGCTCCGCGTCACGACCAAGAACCCGATCTGGGCCAACGCGGCCAAGGCGTACGACTTCGTGGGCTTCGACCCGCGCGGTGTCGGCCACTCCGCGCCCATCTCCTGCATGGACCCGCAGGAGTTCGTGAAGGCGCCCAAGATGGACCCGGTGCCGGACTCCGAGGCCGACAAGCGCGCCCAGCGCAAGCTGGCCCGTGAGTACGCCGAGGGCTGCGCCGAGCGCACCGGCAAGGCGATGCTCGCGCAGATGACCACGCCCAACACCGTGCGCGACCTGGACGTCATCCGCGCCGCACTCGGCGAGAAGAAGCTCAACTACCTGGGCGTCTCCTACGGCACCTACATCGGCGCCGTCTACGGCACGATGTACCCAGGTCACGTCCGCCGCATGGTCGTCGACAGCGTCGTCAACCCGTCCCGGCAGAAGATCTGGTACGAGGCCAACCTCGACCAGGACATCGCCTTCGAGGGCCGCTGGAAGGACTGGGAGGACTGGGTCGCCGCCAACGACGCCGCCTTCCACCTCGGCACCACCCGGGCCGCGGTCGAGGCGAAGTGGCTCGAACTGCGCGCCACCGCCAAGAAGAACCCCATCGGCGGGGTCGTCGGCCCGGCCGAACTGATCGGCTTCTTCCAGAGCGCCCCGTACTACGACTCCTCGTGGGTGCCGGTCGCGACGGTGTTCAGCAAGTACGTCGCCGGTGACACCCAGGCGCTCGTCGACGCGGCCGCGCCGGACCTGTCGGACACCGCGGGCAACATCTCCTCGGAGAACGGCAACGCCGTCTACACGGCCGTCGAGTGCACCGACGCCAAGTGGCCCACCAGCTGGACGAAGTGGGACCAGGACAACACCGCGCTCAACAAGAAGTACCCGTTCATGACCTGGGCCAACGCCTGGCTGAACCTGCCGTGCGCCACCTGGCCGGTCAAGCAGCAGACCCCGGTCGAGGTCCGCACCGGCAAGGGCCTGCCGGGCGTGCTCATCGTGCAGTCCGAGCGTGACGCGGCCACCCCGTACGAGGGCGGCGTCGAACTGCACAAGCGCTTCAAGGGCTCCCGCCTGATCACCGAGAAGGACGCGGGCTCCCACGGCGTGACCGGTCTGGTCAACCCGTGCATCAACCCGCGGGTCGACGCCTACCTGCTCACCGGCAAGCTGGACAAGGCCGACGTGACGTGCACCCCGCACGCCACGCCCAAGCCGTAGCACGTACCACGGGACAAGGCGGCCGGAGCCACCGGCCGCCTTTTCTCATGCGCCGATTCTCATGCGCCGAGCGAGTCGAGATACGCGTCCTCCGCCGCGTAGTCGAAGAGGTCGCCGTAGGTCTGGAACATTTTCGGGTACGCCTCCCGCCAGTCCTTGCCGGCCAGCTGCCGCTCGATCCAGGCGACGGTCTCCGGCAGCCGGTCCGCGTACCGCGCCACCACTGGTCGGTACCCCAACTCCCGTTCGGCGGCGGACATGTCGAAGACGACCGGCACCGGCACCGACCACGGCGTGTCCCCCACGGTCGGCGAGGGCGGTGGACCGTCGATCAGCACGCTCTCCGTCTCGACGCCCATCACCGAGTCGATCGCGGCGGCGATCTCCGCCACCGTCGGGGCGTCCGGGTCCACGGCGTTCAGGGCCCTGCTGCCGGGCTTCGCGGCGGCCAGCCGGACGAGTTCGGCGATGTTGTGGACGTTCGCCGGGTGAAAGCGGCTCATGCCACCGTACGGCAGGAGCCGCCGAGGCCGGCCGTCCAGGTTGCGTTTGACGAAGTACAGCTCGCGCGGGGTCTGGCAGTGCGGTCCGTGGATCGCTCCGGCACGCAGCAGTGTCGTGGGCAACCGGTCGCCCGCGGCGAGGAGTTCACCCTCCAGGCCGGCCTTGCGGGTGCTGTAGGAGGCCTCGCCGGGCGCGATCGTCCGCTGGTCCTCCGTCGCCCGCACCGGGAACTCGGGGAAGCCCTCCGGCTCGCCCTGGGTGTCGAAGCTGCGGCCCTTGTCGTCCTCGTACACCGACACGCTGGAGATCACCACCGCCGAGCCCACCCGGTCGGCCAGCGACACCAACTGCCCTGCGTGTGCGGGTCCGTAGGCGACCATGTCCACCAGGACCTCGCAGCCGTCGCCCACCGCGGCGGCCAGGGCCGAGTCGTCCGCCCGGTCGGCCCGCGCGGTACGCACCTGCGCGGGCCAGCTCTCGTCCCGTCCGCCGCCCCGGGAGACGGCCGTCACCTCCCAGCCGTCCCGGGCCAGCGCGCCCACGGCCACCCGCCCGATCTGTCCCGTCGCTCCGATCACCACAGCACGTCGTGTCATGCGGCGACCGTACGGCGGTCAACTCCGGTTCCTCCAGGGGGTTCTGCCGACGGCAGACCTCAGCTCAGCGGAATCCGGGGGAACTTGCGCTCCTTCTCCCGGCGCGCGGCGGTCTCCTCCGCCTTCACCACGGCCGCGTACTGGTCGACGTACTCCTGGTCGGACAGCTTGAGGATGGCGTACATGATCTCGTCGGTGATGGCCCGCAGGATCGCCTTCTCGTTCTCCATCCCGGCGTAGCGGGAGAAGTCCAACGGCTTGCCGAAGCGGATCACCACCGGGTGAACGTTGGGGATGACCTTGCCGGGCGGCTGCGCCTCGAAGGTGCCGATCATCGCGCAGGGGATCACCGGCACCTGGGCCTTGAGCGCCATCACCGCGACGCCGACCTTGCCCTTGTAGAGGCGGCCGTCGTGGGAGCGGGTGCCCTCCGGGTAGATGCCGAGCAGTTCGTCCTTGCGCAGTACGCCGAGACCCTCGCGGATGGCGGCCTGGCCTGCTTCCTTGCCGGAGCGGTCGACCGGGATCTGCCCGGCGCTGCGGAAGAAGAAGGCAGTCAGCCGGCCCTTGATGCCGGGGCCGGTGAAGTACTCGGCCTTCGCCAGGAAGGTGATGCGCCGCTTGAGCACCGCGGGCATCAGGAAGTGGTCGGAGAAGGACAGGTGATTGCCGGCGACGATGGCCGCACCTGACTCCGGGATGTGCTCAAGACCCTCAATTCGGGGCCGGAAGACCAGTCTCAGCAACGGCCCCAACAGCACGTATTTGAGCAGGTAGTAGAACAAGAGGGGGCGCTCCTCGGTCGGGCGGACGGCTCAACTCCGCGTTCTGGCTGGTCAACCGGCGTGAGGCGGGGCTGTCAGTGTAGGCGCAGGGCACGACGGCCGGAACAGTGCCGAACGCCGGACCAGCTTGGTGCCGGCGGGCGGAGCGCGGCAACCCGACCAGGAGCTGTGGCGTGAACCGCGGGGGTGGTCGGCCAACGGGCCGCTCTTGATTCCCGAGCGGGATCCTGTCGCGTTCAAAGCCGTACGATGACCAGCGCCGTGTCGTCCGTGGCGCCGCCGGGCGGGAGCAGCTCCAGCAGAACCGCGTCCGCGAGGGTCTCGGGGTCCTCCTCGCGGTGCCGGGCGAGGGAGTCGGCGAGCCGGGCGAGCCCGGTGTCGATGTCCTCGCGGCGCCGCTCCACCAGGCCGTCGGTGTACAGAGCGAGGGTGGCGCCGCTGGTGAAGGTGGTCGCGGCCTGCACCCGGGGCATCGGGTCGGGAAAGGCGTCGAGCGGTGGGTCGGTCGCCTTGTCCAGACACTCCACCCGGCCGTCGGGGTGCACCAGCATCGGCGGTGGATGCCCGGCGCTGCTGTAGGTGAGGGTGCCGTGGTCGAGGTCGATGAACGTGGTGACCGCGGTCGCCGACTCGGCGCCGTCCACGACGTGGGCGTACCGGCCCAGCACGTCCAGGGCCTCGGCCGGGCCCCCGGCCACCCGGGAGGCCGCGCTCAGGGCGCTGCGCAGCTGGCCCATCACCCCGGCGGCCGAAAGCCCGTGGCCCACCACGTCACCGACCGAGACACCGACGCGGTGGCCGCCCACCAGGTCGACGAGGTCGTACCAGTCCCCGCACACGTTCAGCGTGCCGACCGCGGGCCGGTAGCGCACGGCGGCCCTGTGGTGCAACGTCTGCCGGCCGGCGGGCAGCATGGCCTCCTGGAGCGTCAGCGCGACCTCGCGGTCACGGGCGTGAGCCGTCCGCAACCGTTCGTTGACCTCCTGGAGTTCACGGGCGCGGGTGTACAGCTCGGCCTCCAGGACCCGGTTCCGGTCGGCGCTCGGGCCGCCGCGGGCCCGGATCAGCTCGGTGACCTCCTCGACCCGGTGCACGAGCAGCTCGACCTTGCCGTCCGTGCCGAGGAGGGGGGCGTTGCAGGGGCTCCAGTACCGCTCCTCCCATTCCCCCGGCCGATCGGGTGCCTCGACGTCGTACCTCTGAAGGGCCATGGAGTCGCGCTCTCCGGTCTCCAGTACTCGGCGCAGGGAGGCGGCCAGATTGCGCATACCGGTCGCCGCGGGGTCGTTCGGGTTGTCCGGGAAGACGTCGAAGAGATAGCGGCCCACGATCTCCTCGCGCCGGCGCCCGGCCATGCGCAGGAACTCCTCGTTGACGTCGGCGTACACCAGGTCGGGCGTGAGCAGCGCGACCATGCCGGGCAGCGCCTGGAACACGGCCGAGTAGTCGATGGCGTCGGTGTCGCCGGGTCTGTCGCTCATGGCTGCCGCCTCACCGCCTGGATCGCACCATTTTCCCACGGTATGCACGGGTCGGGAGTTAGTCCGGTGGTTCCTCGAGGGACTGCTCGGCCCAGATGATCTTCCCTTCGGGCGCGAACCGGGTGCCCCAGCGCCGGGCGAACTGGGAGACCAGCAGCAGCCCCCGGCCGCCCTCGTCGGTGGTGCGCGGGTGGCGCAGATGGGGCGCCGTGGCGCCGCTGTCGAACACCTCGCAGACCAGGGACCGCCCCCGGATCAGCCGGAGCCGGATCGGGCCGACCGCGTACCGGATGGCGTTGGTGACGAGTTCGCTGACGACCAGTTCCGTGGTGAAGGCGAACTCCTCCAGGCCCCAGTCCGTCAGCTGCCGGGACGCCGTCTTGCGGGCCTCGGCGACCAGTGACGGGTCGACGGGCACGTCCCAGTCCGCGACCTGGTCGGGCCCCAGTAGCCGGGTGCGGGCCATGAGCAGGGCCACGTCGTCGTGCGGCCGGTCGGGGGCCAGGGCGTCGACCACGGCCCGGCAGCGCAGGTCGAGCGTGGGCGCGGACCTCTCCAGAGCCTGGCGCAGCCGGTCCCGGCCCGCGTCCACGGCCCACTCCTCGCCGTGGGCGAGCAGCCCGTCGGTGTGCAGTGCGAGCGTGCTGCCCGCCGCCAGGGCCATCTCGACCGACTCGAAGGGGGGACCGCCGACGCCGAGCGACGGCCCCTGCGGAAGGTCCACGAAGGCGACCGTGCCGTCGGGAAGGATCACGGCGGGCGCGGGATGGCCGGCGGCGGCCATCGTGCACTGCCCGTCGACCGGGTCGTAGACGACGTACACACATCCGGAGCCCTGGGCGCTGTCGGTGTCCTCCGTCCCCGGCCCCACACCCTCCTCGCGCGCCGCCCGGGCGACCAGGTCGTCGAGGTGACCCAGCACCTCCTCGGGCGGCAGATCCAGCGCCGCCAGCGTCCGTACGGCGGTCCGCAGCCGGCCCATCGAGGCGGCGGCGCCGATGCCGTGCCCGGGCACCTCGCCGACCACGAGGGCGACCCGCGCGCCGGAGAGCTGGATGAGGTCGTACCAGTCGCCGCCCAGGCCCGTCAGCTCGTCGGCGGGCCGGTAGCAGGCGCTCACCTCCACGGCGTCCTGCTCGGACAGCCGGTGGGGGAGCAGACTGCGTTGCAGGACCAGCGCGGCCTCGCGCTCGCGGGTGTAACGCCGGGCGTTGTCCACGCAGACGGCCGCCCGCGAGACGAGATCCTCGGCGAGGTTCAGGTCGTCCGCGTCGAAGGGTTCCTGGCGGCGCCGGCGGAAGAAGGTCGTGACGCCCAGGGTGACGCCCCGGGCGCGGATCGGCACCACCAGCACGCTGTGCAGGCCCAGATCCAGAAAGGTGGCCTGCCGCCCGCCGGGGATGTCGGTCGCCCACTCCGCGGCCAGCGGGTCCAGGCGCGCCTCCCGCCAGGGCTCGCCCGAGTCGAGACAGCGCAGCGGGGGCGACCCGGGCCGGTAGGCGGCCACGTCACCGACCTCGACGA
The DNA here is from genome assembly GCF_031845645.1 of Streptomyces doebereineriae. NCBI lineage: Bacteria > Bacillati > Actinomycetota > Actinomycetes > Kitasatosporales > Streptomycetaceae > Streptomyces > Streptomyces doebereineriae. The sequence goes on along the minus strand of NZ_JAVREZ010000022.1, from coordinate 45,855 downwards.
CGGCCTCCGGAACACCGTCGTTCACCGACTGCTGCCCGGACCGCAGCAGCGGCACGTGCGTGGTGGGCTCCGCTCCCCGCAGCACCGACTCCAGCAGGTCCACGGTGACGTAGTCGGCCAGCGCGGGTACGGCCACGTCGGCCAGCTCCTGCGCGGTGCGCCGGATGTCCAGGCTGCGGCCGATGTACTCGCCGGCCCGGTCGAGCAGGGCGAGGCGCTGCCGGGCCCGGTGCCGCTCGGTGATGTCGACGACCGTGTAGTAGACGCCGATCGGGTGCCCCCGGTCGTCGTCGATCCGGGTGAACGACATCGTGTGCGCGGTCTCGCGGTGCGGGGCGGAGCGGACCCGGCCGACGTGTTCGTACTCCACGACCGGTTCACCGGTCTCCAGTACGCGCCGCATCTGCGCCTCTATCGCCTCGGAGTCCAGGCCAGGCTGGATCTCCGCGAACCGCAGTCCCAGCCGTTGCTGGGCCGGGGCGCTGCCGAACTGTTCCAGGGCCGGGTTGGACCACACACAGCGCAGGTCCGTGTCCACGATCGCGATGCCGATGGGCGAGCGGGTGACCATCTGTTCCAGTACCTGGCGGCTCATGTCCCAGCCGGGAGCCTCCGCCATCTCGGACAGCAGCACCAGCCAGCGTTCCGCGTTGTCGGAGTCGTCGGCCACCGTGATCCGGACCATGACCGGGACCGGTCGGCCGTGTCTGTGCAGGGCGGTCAGCAGCCCCGCCCAGCTGCCGTCGGTCCGGCAGCGCGCCGTGATCTCCGGCAGTCGGCGGGCGTCCTCGGGGGCGAGAAGGGCTGCGACGCTCTGTCCCACGGCTTCGGTGGCGGGGTAGTCCAGCAGGCGCTCGGCGTCCTTGGTCCAGCCGGTCACCGTGCCGTGGGCGTCGAGCAGCAGGGGCGCGGCATCGGCCACGTCGAACCGGTGCCGCGCGGTGTCGTGCTCCTCCTGAGCGCCCACGGCCGACCTCTCTGTCGCTGAGAGTGGTCTATCACCTCTTCGCATCATCTTCACCCGGTACGTCGGGAGTGTGCCTCCCCTGCGTAGGTCAGCGACTGAGTACCTTTTCCAGTACTCCCAGTGCCGATTGCAGTTCCTCCGCCGTGATCGTCAGTGGCGGTGCCAGCCTGATCGTCGAGCCGTGGGTGTCCTTGACCAGGACGCCCTCGCCCATCAGCAGCTTGCTCACCTCGCGCCCCGTGCCGAGGGACGGGTCGATGTCGACACCGGCCCACAGACCCCGCGCACGGAAGCCGACGACCCCCTTGCCGACCAGGTCCGCCAGGCCGTCCCGCAGGACGGTGCCCAGCTCGGCCGCCCGGCGCTGGAACTCGCCCGTTTCCAGGAGTTCGACCACCGCCGTGCCCACCGCCGCCGCCAGCGGGTTGCCGCCGAACGTCGAGCCGTGTTCGCCCGGGCGCAGTACGGCGAGGACGTCACGGCGGGCGACCACTGCCGAGACCGGGACGATGCCGCCGCCCAGTGCCTTGCCCAGGAGCAGGACGTCGGGGACGACTCCCTCGTGCTCCACGGCGAGGGTGCGGCCCGTGCGGCCGAGACCCGACTGGATCTCGTCCGCGATGAAGAGGCAGCCCGTGCGGCGGGTCAACTCGCGGACGCCGGTCAGGTAGCCGTCGTCCGGGATGACCACGCCCGCCTCGCCCTGGATGGGCTCGAGGAGCACCGCGGCCGTGGTCTCGTCGACCGCCGCCTCCAGCGCCGCCAGGTCGTTGTACGGCACGATCCGGAAGCCCGGCGTGAAGGGGCCGAAGCCCGCCCTGGCCGTCTCGTCCGTGGAGAACGACACGATCGTCGTCGTACGGCCGTGGAAGTTCTCCGCCGCCACCACGATCGTGGCCCGGTCGGCCGGGACGCCCTTGACCTCGTACGCCCACTTGCGTGCCACCTTGATGCCGCTCTCCACCGCCTCCGCGCCGGTGTTCATCGGCAGCACCATGTCCAGGCCCGTCAGCTCGGCCAGGCGCTCCGCGAACTCGGCGAGCCGGTCGTTGTGGAAGGCCCTGGACGTCAGCGTCAGCCGGTCCAGCTGCTGGTGCGCCGCCTCGATCAGCGCCGGGTGGCGGTGGCCGAAGTTGAGGGCGGAGTAGCCGGCCAGCATGTCGAGGTAGCGGCGGCCCTCCACGTCCTGCACCCAGGTGCCCTCGGCACGGGCGACGACCACGGGCAGCGGGTGGTAGTTGTGCGCGAGGACCGGCTCCTCGGCACGGATGAGATCGGCGGAGGAACGCGTGCTTACGGGTGCGGTCATGAGCGGATCTCCTGGGTGCAGCACTTGATGCCGCCGCCGGCCTTGTGGAACTCGGAGAGGTCGACGGGGACGGGGACATAGCCGTGGTCGTCGAGGCGCACGGCGAGGGCCTCGGCCTGCGGGGCGATGAAGACGTGCCGGCCGTCGGACACGGAGTTCAGGCCGAACGCCATCGCGTCGTCACGGGTCGCGAGCACCGCGTCCGGGTACAGCCGTGCGAGTACCTCGCGACTGCCCGGCGAAAAGGCCTCCGGGTAATACACGATGTTGGCGTCGTCGAGAACGAACAGCGCGGTGTCCAGGTGGTAGAAGTGCGGGTCCACCAGCGTCAGGCTGATCACCGGGTGGCCGAAGAACTCCTGCACCTCGCGGTGCGCGTCCCGGGCGGTGCGGAACCCGGTTCCGGCCAGCACGTACCGGCCCGTCCAGACGAGGTCGCCCTCGCCCTCGCAGACGGCGGCGGGGCGGTGGACGTCGTAGCCCGCCGTCTTGAACCACAGGTCGTAGTGCGTGGACTCGGGGCGCCGCTGGGGCGCGTGGAAGAGGGAGCCGAAGACGCGGCCGCCGACGACGACCGCCGAGTTCGCGGCGAAGACCATGTCCGGGAGACCGGGGACCGGTTCCACGGCCGCGACGTCGTGACCGTGGGCCTCATAGGCGCGGATCAGCGTCCGCCACTGCTCCTGCGCCAGGTCCACGTCGACATGGGTGTCGGGATGCATCCAGGGATTGATCGCGTACTGCACGGCGAAGTGTCTGGGTTCGCAGACGAGGAAACGCCGTCGGCGCGGCACACGGGAGTCGGTCACAGAGGGGTTCCTCCGCTTCCTGCGGTGTCGACTGAGGGTTGACACCAAGGTAGAAAACGAGTGGCAGGCCCGACAAGCAACAAGAATTGCGTGTCTGTGCAGGAATGCTGCGTGTTCCTCCGGTGAAACGCACGGTTGGTGCGTTTAGCGGCTACGCCTCCGGTGCAGGCTGGGTCGCACCCGCCTCGGGGCTTTCCGGGAGGAGATGGGACAGCACCATCACGCTGATCGTCTTCCGGATGAACGGCTCCACGCGAATGCGTTCCAGCACCTCCTCGAAGTGCTCCACGTCCCTCGCCCGTACATGGAGCAGGGCGTCAGCGCCGCCGGTCACCGTCATCGCCGCGGTGATCTCCGGATGGTTGCGGACCACCTCCGCGAGCCGCCGCGGCGGGGCCGCGCCCTCGCAGTACACCTCGACGTACGCCTCCGTACGCCAGCCCAGCGCCGACGGCTCCACCGTGGCCGTGAACCCGGTGATGACCCCGGTCTCGCGCAGCCGGTCGACCCGCCGCTTCACCGCCGTGGACGACAGCCCGATCGCCGAACCGATCTCCGCGAAGGACGTCCGCGCGTTCGCCATCAGCGCGGTGATGATCTTCCGGTCCAGCTCGTCGAAGGCGACGGTCCTGCTGCTCATGTCGGCACTGTATCCAGCGGGGGCGTCCACACCTCCGCACGTGTCCAGTCGTACGAATTACTCCTACACTCCGGGTTCATGCTGCGCGCCCTGGCTGTCGACGACGAACGCCCCTCGCTGGAGGAACTTCTCTATCTCCTGAGCGCCGACCCCCGGATCGGCAGTGTGGAGGGCGCCGGTGACGCCACCGAGGCGCTGCGCCGCATCAACCGCGCTCTGGAGTCGGGACCCGGCGGGCCCGAGGCGATCGATGTCGTCTTCCTCGACATCAACATGCCCGGCCTCGACGGCCTCGACCTCGCCCGGCTGCTGACCGGGTTCGCCACCCCGCCGCTCGTCGTGTTCGTCACCGCCCACGAGGACTTCGCCGTCCAGGCCTTCGACCTCAAGGCCGTCGACTACGTGCTCAAACCGGTGCGCAAGGAACGCCTCGCGGAGGCCGTCCGCCGCGCCGCCGAACGCCTCGGCAGCGCGCCCCGGATCCCCGTGCACGAACCCGACCCCGACCACATACCCGTCGAACTCGGCGGAGTGACCCGGTTCGTCGCCGTCGACGACATCACCCATGTCGAGGCCCAGGGCGACTACGCCCGCCTCCACACCGACAAGGGCAGCCACCTCGTCCGGATCCCGCTGTCCACCCTGGAGGAACGCTGGCGCTCCCGAGGCTTCGTCCGCATCCACCGCCGCCACCTGGTCGCCCTGCGCCACGTCGGCGAACTGCGCCTGGACGCGGGCACGGTGAGCGTCGTCGTCGGCGGCGAGGAACTCCAGGTCAGCCGCCGCCACGCGCGTGAGCTGCGGGACCTGCTGATGAGGAGGCCGTAGTCATGCCGCAGGACCCCGTCGAGCGGCGCGTCGTCGTCACCGGCCCGCCCCGACGCAGCCGCCCCGCCTCCGGCTACTACCGGCCGCGCACCGAGATCGACGAACAGACCACCCTCGGTCACACCTACGTCCGCTCCCTGATGCGCACGCAACTGCGCGCCGCCCTCGCGGTGTTCGCCTTCCTGGGACTCCTCATAGGGCCGCTCCCGCTGCTCTTCGCGGCCATGCCGGACGCCCACCGCCTCGAATGGGGCGTCCTCGGCTTCGGCCTCTACGTCCCGATGGTCCTGCTGGCCCGCTGGTACGTACGCCGCGCCGAACGCAACGAACGGGACTTCGTGCGGCTGGTCGAGGACCGATGAACTCCAGCTACTCGGTCCCCGCCGTCGCGCTCGTCGTGGTGGCCACCGTCCTCGTCGGCGCGTTCGGCCTGCGCATCTCCCGCACCACGTCCGACTTCTACGTCGCCTCCCGCACCGTCGGCCCCCGCCTGAACGCGGCCGCCATCAGCGGCGAGTACCTCTCCGCCGCGTCCTTCCTGGGCATCGCGGGCCTGGTCCTCGTCCAGGGCCCCGACATGCTCTGGTACCCCGTCGGCTACACGGCCGGCTATCTCGTCCTGCTCCTGTTCGTCGCCGCCCCCCTGCGCCGCTCCGGCGCCTACACGCTGCCCGACTTCGCCGAGGCACGGCTCGCCTCCCAGGCCGTGCGACGGCTCGCGGGCGCCTTCGTGGTCGGCGTCGGCTGGCTCTACCTGCTGCCCCAACTCCAGGGCGCCGGACTGACGCTGACCGTCCTGACCGGGGCGCCGCAGTGGCTCGGCGGAGTGATCGTCGCGGCCGTCGTGGTCGCCACCGTCGCCGCGGGCGGCATGCGCAGCATCACCTTCGTGCAGGCCTTCCAGTACTGGCTCAAGCTCACCGCCCTGCTCGTCCCCGCCCTCTTCCTCATCCTCGCCTGGCAGGGCGACGGCGCCCCCAGCCACGCCTTCGAGGAACCGGCGACCTTCCGCGAACAGCGGGTGGTCCGCGTCGACTCCACCCTCGACCTCAAGCTGGAGACCCCCCTGACCGTCACGGTCACCGGCACGGTCGACGGCCGACGCCACGAGGACCAACAGCTCCAACTCCCCGCAGGCACCCACCACATCGACCGGGGCACCGAGCTCACCTTCGCCAAGGGCACCACCGTCCCCGCCGCCGACCGAGGCACCAGCGACGGCATGTCGACCTCCCTCGCCGCGGGCCGCGAGGAACGGCCCCTGTACGCCACGTACGGACTGATCCTCGCGACCTTCCTCGGCACCATGGGCCTGCCGCATGTCGTCGTCCGCTTCTACACCAGCCCGCACGGCGTCGCCGCCCGCCGCACCACGGTCGCCGTCCTCGGCCTGATCGGCTGCTTCTACCTCCTGCCCCCGGTCTACGGCGCCCTCGGCCGCCTGTACGCCCCCGAACTCACCCTCACCGGGGACGCCGACGCCGCCGTCCTGCTGCTCCCGGAGCGGATGATCGGCGGCCTCGGCGGCGACCTGCTCGGCGCGCTGGTGGCGGGCGGGGCCTTCGCCGCGTTCCTGTCGACGGCCTCCGGACTCACCATGGCCGTGGCGGGCGTGCTCACCCAGGACGTCCTGCCCTCGCGCGGCGTACGGCACTTCCGGCTCGGCACGGTCCTCGCGATGTGCGTCCCGCTGGCCGCGAGCGTCCTGGTCGGCGGCCTGCCGGTGGCCGACGCGGTCGGGCTCGCCTTCGCCGTCTCCGCGTCCTCCTTCTGCCCGCTGCTCGTGCTCGGCATCTGGTGGCGGCGGCTGACCCCGCCCGGTGCCGCCGCGGGCATGCTGGTCGGGGGCGGCTCCGCGTTCCTCGCCGTCGCCGCGACCATGGCCGGCTTCCCGGCCGGCGGCCCGCTGCACGCCCTGCTCGCCTGGCCCGCGCTCTGGTCGGTGCCGCTCGGCTTCCTCACCATGGTGCTGGTGTCCCTGGCCACCGCGAGCCGGGTACCGGCGGGCACGGCGGCGATCCTGGCCCGCTTCCACCTGCCGGAGGAACTGCGGGCGGAGGTGAAGGCATGAGCGGATTCCTCGCCGGATTGTGCGTGGCCATCCTCCCGCTGCTGGCAGCCGGGTTCTGGCTCGGCCGGCGTACGGCCCGGGCGCAGACCCTGGGCGGCCTCGGCACCCCCGTCGAACACGCCACCTTCGAGACCCTGCACACCGCCTCCCTGGCTGCGCCCCCGCTGCGGGCGGGGCTGACGGAGGAGACCGCCCGCAAGTCGGCCCGCAGACTGCGCTCACTGCTCGGCACGGACGCGCTGTGCCTCACCGACCAGAAACAGGTCCTGGTCTGGGACGGCGTGGGCAGCCACCACCGCACCGAGATCATGGAACGCCTCGCGGGCCCGCTGGAGACCGGCCGCGGCGAGGCCTTCCCGCTCACCTGCGACGCCCCCGACTGCCCGGTCCGCTGGGCGGTCGTCGCCCCGCTCACCGTCGACGACCGCGTCCACGGCGCCCTGGTCGCCTGCGCGCCCCGCGAGTCGGCCGTCCTGGTCCGCGCGGCCGGGGAGGTCGCCCGCTGGGTGAGCGTCCAACTGGAGTTGGCGGACCTGGACCAGTCCCGGACCCGTCTGATCGAGGCCGAGATCAAGGCACTTCGGGCCCAGATCTCCCCGCACTTCATCTTCAACTCGCTCGCGGTGATCGCCAGCTTCGTCCGCACCGACCCCGAACGCGCCCGCGAACTGCTCCTCGAATTCGCCGACTTCACCCGCTACTCGTTCCGCAGGCACGGCGACTTCACCACCCTCGCCGACGAACTCCACGCCATCGACCACTACTTGGCGCTGGTGCGGGCACGCTTCGGCGACCGCCTCTCCGTCACCCTGCAGATCGCCCCGGAGGTGCTGCCGGTCGCCCTGCCGTTCCTGTGCCTGCAGCCGCTGGTCGAGAACGCCATCAAGCACGGCCTGGAGGGCAAGACCGAGAAGTGCCACCTGCAGATCACCGCCCAGGACACCGGCGCCGAGGCACTGGTCGTCATCGAGGACGACGGCGCAGGAATGGACCCGGTCCTGCTCCGCCGTATCCTCGCGGGCGAGGTCAGCCCCTCGGGCGGCATCGGGCTGTCCAACGTCGACGACCGGCTCCGCCAGGTGTACGGCGACTCCTACGGCCTCGTCATCGAGACCGCCGTCGGCGCGGGCATGAAGATCACCGCCCGGCTGCCCAAGTACCAGCCGGGCGTGCACTCGGCGGGCCGTCTCACGGACGGCTGACGTCAGGTGCTGCGGGTGGCCACCATCCCCAGGGTGATCAGGCCCAGCACGACCCAGCCGAACCACAGCCAGCCGTTGCTGCCGAGCGCCACCGTGTAGGCGGTCACCGCGACGAGACCGCCGACGGTGAGCACCCCCATCGTTCGGGTCGAGCCATCCGTGGAACCGGTACCGGGCATCGCAACACCCTCCTCAGGATTCGTCCCCCTCCATGGTGCCCCCGTTCTGCCTGCGGACGGTGCACACGACGAAATGTGTGCCGTTCTTCCAGGGGCCCGCACTGGTCCAGGAGCCCGCGGTGTAGACGGACGGATCGAAGCCGTAGTCGCCCGGCGGCACGTCACGCGCGCACGCGGTGTCCGACTCGGTGCGCGCCTCGGACAGCGTGACATCGGGGTCCAGACGGGTGAATCCGAGCACCTGCTCGTCGTGGGAGCCCTCGCAGGAGACCAGCCGGGCGTCCCGGTTGGTGCGCACGTCCAGACAGTCCCGCCGCTGCATGGTCGCCGTGTCCGCGAACCCCGAGCCCAGCCTGCGATGGGTCCCGATCGGCCCGTACACCGGCCCGTTCCCGCCCAGCACCAGACACGCCGTGCGTCGGCCCGCCGCCGCGAAGCCCCCGTCGGTCGGCACGACGGCCTGGCTGCGGACGTCCGCGAGCCGGTCCCGGATCTCCCGCGTCCGCTCCTCGCACCCCGCCGCCCCCGCCCGCCGCGCCTCGTCGGCCGACGAGGTCGTCACGAACGCCATCACCTGGCCGTCCAGGGCCGTCCCGCAGGTGGGATCCAGCCGCAGCCGAGGTGTGCCCCGGAAACGCTCCGAGCCCGGCCAGTCGGCGATGACGCAGTCGCCGTCCCGCAGCGGTTTCGTGAGCCCGACCGTCTCGCCGTACGGCTGCCGGGAGCCCTGTTGTCCGCCCCCGCCGTCCGACGACCGGTCGGCCATGGCGTACCAGACACCGCCCAGGGCCAGCAGCAGCCCGAGACCGCAGGCGAGGACGGCCCGCAGGGCGTGCGAGCGCTCCCGCCGCCGACGGCCGCCCTGCGGCGGCGGAGGCGGGAGCACGAAGGGCGGCTCGCCCTCGGTGCGGGGCCGGTGTCCGTTCGGCGGCGGCCCGGGCGGCGGCACCTGCACCCCGGCCCAGGGCGGCTGGGAACCGAGGTCGGTCTGCGTGCGGACGTACGGCTCGGCCTGCGGCGTCACGATCCGCGACAGCGCGGCCTCCGCCTCCGCCGCCGACCATCGCTGCCCGGGGTCCTTGGCGAGCAGCGCCTGCAGTACGGGACCCAGCGCACCGGCGCGCACGGCGGGCCGCGGCTCCTCCATGACCACCGCGGTCACCTCGGCGAGATGCGACTCCCGCTCGAAGGCACCCATGCCCTCCACGGCGTGGTAGAGCGTGCAGCCCAGCGAGAACAGGTCGGCGGCCGGCGTGGGCGCTCCGCCCGTCGCCCGCTCGGGCGCCAGATAGCCCGACGTGCCCACCAGCACCGACGCCAGCGTGTACCGGGTCTCCCCGGCGTCCGGCTGCACGGAGATGCCGTAGTCGGTCAGCAGGACGCGTCCGTACGGCGATCCCGCGCGGTCCGGCGCCAGCAGGATGTTCGCCGGCTTGACGTCCCGGTGCATCACGCCCCGCTGATGCCCGGCGGTCAGCGCGTCCAGCACGGCGAGGCCGATCCGGGCGCACTCCGCCGGGGCGAGCGGTCCGCGGGAGTCGACCAGGTCACGCAGGTCCACCGCGTCCGCCACGTACTCCATGACGATCCACGGCAGCCCCTCGTGCTCCAGCACGTCGTGCACGGTCACCACGTGCGGATGGCCACGCAGCCCCGCCGCGTGCCGGGCCTCCGCGCGGGCCCGTGCCACCCGGGCCTCCCGCTCGTGGTCCGCCTCCACCGCGTCACGGAACACGATCTCCTTGAGCGCGACCGCACAGTCGAGTCTCTCGTCGTGGGCGAGCCACACATGGCCCATGCCGCCGCTGCCGAGCGGGTTGAGCAACAGATAGCGGCCGGCGATGATCCGGCCCACTCCCGACGTCGGTGATCCTGAAGACATCCGGTGACTCTCCGGTTCTGCGGGTTCCTCGGGTTCTTCGGGGGTGCTACGCGGCGACCGTGCTGCTCGGCCCTTCGGATACGGGCCCAGTGGTGGCGGGCTCAGTGGTCACGGGCTCAGTGGTCGCGGGTTCGCTCGTGGCGGGTGGCGAGGTGGCCGGCCTGGTGGTCGAGGGAGCGCTGCTGGGCGGCTCCCTGGTGGCGGGCGCGCTGGTCGTCGCCGGTGGTGGTGGCGGCGCGCTGCTGGTGACCGGGGCGCCGGTCGGCGGTGAACCGGTCGAGGGCGGCGGGCTCGGCGGACTGCTCGACTTCTCGGGCGACGGCGAGCCGGGAGCCGTACTCGACGACGGCGGTGACGAGGACGCCCCGGGCCTGCCGCTCGACGAGGACGGAGGTGGCGAGGAGGACTCCCCGGGCCGTCCGCCGGACGATCCCGAGGATCCCGACTTCGGCGGGGTGCTCTTCGGCGGTGTCTTCGCCCCCGAGGAGGGCGGCGGGGGAGTGGTCGTGGGCCCGGTCTCCCCGCCGGAGGTGCTCGTGCCGCCCCCGGCCACGGTCAGCATCACGTACTGCCCGAACGGCAGCTCCGTCCCCGCGGGCGGGTCGGTCGCCGTGACCTTCGCGCCGTCGGACGGCACCCCCTGCCCGGCGTACCCGGCCGCCAGACCGGCGTCGATCAGCTCCCGACTGGCCCGGGCGAAGGTCGTCCCGGCCAGGTCCGGCACCGTGCGCCGCTTCTTCGTGTTGAAGGTGGTGTCCTTCTCACCGGTGCTGCCGACCGGACGGTTGATGCCGCGGGCCGGCTCCTGGACGTCGACGAGAGCGATCCGAGCCAGTTTCCGCGGAGCGGGCTTCACGGCCACCACCGACTCCCGCTGGTATCCCGCCCACTTCTTGTTGCCGTCCTCGAACTGGACGGAAATCCGGCCGGTGTCACCCTCGAAGGGCCGCAGTGGATTTCCACACGAGCACTTCACAGCCGGAAGCCCTTGTTCATCGACGAGAATCGAGATTCCCGCCTGGAGCAAGGAGTTGTACGGGACGGCCTTTTCCTTCTTGTAGTCGTGGTTCTTGACGAGAGTGTCGTGACGCAGCAGAACCGGTGTGAGTCGATCCAGGTATTCCGGTATCTCTTCCGTGCCGATGTTCAGCACGCCGGCCCACGCCTGTGCCTTTTGGTGATTCCTGGGATCGGTGAGGAATCGTTCGAGTGTGGCGACGTCACAGATGGTCGGCTGCTTGCTGCCGCCGTACAGACCTGGAGTGTCCCCCTGCTGGAGACTTCCCTGGACGGGCTGCGACCGCACGGTGGTGGCGTCCCTGCCCAGCCCGCTGTTCTCCTCGAAGAACGGGGCGAGCGAGGGCACGCCGACGGCGACTGCCTTGACCACCGTCAGTGGATTTCCCTTCTCACAACCGCTCAGCAGCAGTGAGAAAATCGCCAGGACGGCGATCCTGTGCATAAATGCGCGAAGTGTCATGACCGCTCCCCCCGGCGGCGGTTCCCCCAACGCGCTTCATGCTACTGAATGCTTCGGAAAGACGAAGCCTTTCAGTGCCCCCGTGCGTTCAATGAGGCCAAATACGCGTTGTACGCCTCGAGATCCTTGTCGCCGTCGCGGTCGGCGGCCCGATCCGTGCGCTTGGCCTGCCGCTGTTCGGAGCCGTACCACTGGAACAGCAGTGCGATCAGCACCAGTACGGAGGGAATCTCGCTGAACGCCCAGGCGATACCGCCGGCGTAGTTCTGGTCCGAGAGCGCGTCGATGCCGAGCGAGGCGGGCGGGTTCTTGAACGTCTCCACCATGGGCTCGGACGCCATCATCAGCGCGATGCCGAAGAAGGCGTGGAACGGCATCCCGGCGAACAGCTCCAGCATCCGCATCAGATACCCGGGCCGCTGCGGTCCCGGGTCGACGCCGATGATCGGCCAGAAGAAGACGACACCGACGGCGAGGAAGTGCACCATCATCGCGATGTGGCCGGTCTTCGACCCCATCAGGAAGTCGAAGATCGGCGTGAAGTACAGCGCGTACAGGCTCGCGATGAACAGCGGAATGGTGAACGCCGGGTGCGTGATGATCCGCATGTACCGGCTGTGCAGCAGCGCCAGCAGCAGCTCACGGGGTCCCTTGCGCCCCTTGCCCGTGACGGGCAGGGCCCGCAGAGCCAGGGTCACCGGGGCGCCGAGCAGGATGAGGATCGGCGACAGCATGCTGATCACCATGTGCTGCACCATGTGCACGCTGAACATGACCATGCCGTAGTCGTTCAGCCCGGTGCACATCATCAGCCCGATGGACAGCACACCGGCCACGTAGGAAATGGTCCGCCCCACGGACCACGCGTCCCCCCTGCGCCGCAGCCGCACGACTCCCCATGTGTACAGACCGAGCGCAAGGAGGCAGGCGACGAGGAAGAAGGGGTCGGCCGACCACTGAAGCCCTCGTCCCAGCGTGAACGGCGCCAAGTCGTGGGTCATGCCGTGCCCGCTGTGGTCCATCGCGGCGGCTCCTGATTCGTGGGGGTTGTGCGAGTCTGTCCGCCCCAGACTAAGACTGCCCCCGGTCACGTCCTGGACCGGGGGCACACAACCGCCGTACGACCTAAAGCACGCACTCCGCCTCGGCGTACCGGTCCTCCGGCACCGTCTTCAGCGTCTCGACGGCCTCCGCGAGCGGCACCATCACGATGTCGGTCCCTCGCAGAGCCGTCATGTGGCCGAACTCCTCACGGTGCACGGCCTCCACCGCATGCCATCCGAACCGGGTGGCAAGGACGCGGTCGTACGCGGTCGGCGTACCACCCCGCTGCACATGGCCCAGGATGACCGGCCGGGCTTCCTTCCCCAGCCGCTCCTCCAGCTCGATCGACAGCTGACGGGCGATCCCCGCGAAGCGCTCGTGCCCGTAGATGTCCTTGGCGCCCTCGTCGAAGGCCATGGAGCCGGGCGCCGGCTTGGCGCCCTCCGCGACGACCACGATCGCGAACCGCTTCCCCGCCTCGAACCGCTCCCCGACCCGGCGAGCCAGCTCCTCGATGTCGAAGGGCCGCTCCGGTACGACGATGGCGTGCGCGCCGGCCGCCATCCCGGAATGCAGCGCTATCCACCCGGTGTGCCGCCCCATGACCTCGACGACGAGCACCCGCTGGTGGGACTCGGCGGTGGTCTTGAGCCGGTCGAGGGCCTCCGTCGCGACCCCTACCGCGGTGTCGAAGCCGAAGGTGACGTCCGTGACCGCGATGTCGTTGTCGATGGTCTTGGGCACACCCACGATGGGCAGACCGGCGTCCGACATGAGCCGGGCCGCCTTGAGCGTGCCCTCACCGCCGATGGGAATGATCGCGTCGAGCCCGAGCTCCTCGACATGCCCCTTGGCCCGCTCCACGCCGTCCCGCAGATGCGAGGGCTGGACCCGGGAGGAACCGAGGATCGTGCCGCCGCGGGCCAGGATGCCGCCCACCGCGTCGAGGTCGAGCTTGAGGTAGTCGCACTCCAGGAGGCCCTTCCAGCCGTCCCGGAAACCGATGACCTCGTCGCCGTGGTCGGCGACGGCACGGTGCACGACGGACCGGATGACGGCGTTCAGGCCGGGGCAGTCGCCGCCGGACGTGAGGACACCAATGCGCATAGCCGGAAAAACCCTCTCACCGAATCAACGTGGGTCGGGTCCGGACCACGTCGTCCGGCTCGAACCCCGCCACCCTAGCGGCACAGGGGGGCGGGGCCGTAGAACGCGTCCGCCTGCTGGACGAGTCCGCTCACCTGTGCGGACTCCGCGTCAGACGGGCCGGTGACAGACGTCTGGAACCTAGGTGAACTTCCTGCTCAGGCGGGCTGCTGAGCAGCTGTGATGCGCTCGTTGCGCAGGGCCTCGTACCAGCGGTCGTCGGTGGGCGGCAGCGCGTTCACGTCGAGCGCGAGCTTCAGCAGCAGGTCGGCGATGAGCGGGTTGCGCGCGAGCACGGGTCCGTGCATGTACGTACCGAAGACCGTGTCGTTGTACGCCCCCTCCGTACCGTCCCCGGTGCCATTGCCCTTGCCCAGCCGGACGTTGGCGAACGGACGGGCGGTGGGGCCGAGGTGGGTGACGCCCTGGTGGTTCTCGAAGCCCGTCAGCGGGGGCAGGCCGAGGCGCGGGTCGATGTCGGCGAGCACGTCACCGACGCAGCGCTCGCCCTCACCGCGCACGGAGACCACGTCGAGCAGGCCGAGGCCGGGCTCGCGCTGGCCGAGGTCGTTGATGAACTCGTGGCCGAGGATCTGGTAGCCGGCGCACACCGAGAACACGATCGCGCCGTTGCCGACGGCCCGGTGCAGACCGCCGTCCCGGCGCAGCCGCTCGGCCGCGAGCCGCTGGGGCCGGTCCTCGCCGCCGCCGATCAGGTAGATGTCGCCGGAGGTCGGGATCGGCTGGTCGCTGCGCACGTCCAGACGGGCCACGTCGAGGCCCCGCTGGCGGGCCCGGCGTTCGATGACGAGGGCGTTGCCCTGGTCGCCGTAGGTGCTGAGCAGGTCGGGGTAGATCCAGACGATCCGCAGGCTGTTGTCGCTCACAAAAGTCCCCTGTGTCTCAGTTGCCGACGCGGCGGCGCAGGTCCTGGAAGGCGGTGTAGTTCGCGATGACCTCGATACGGCCGTGCGGGCTCATCTGCACGGCCTGGTCGAGGTTGTCGCAGACCTGGAAGTTCTGGTTCGCGACCTCGAGTCGCACCGCGAGGTCCAGCTTACGGTCGCCGATCACGCAGATCGGGTGGCCGGTGAGGCGGGTGTAGTCGACGTCCCACAGCCAGGAGGTGTCGGTGCCGTCGGCGCCGCGGGCGTTGACGGAGAGGATCACCGGGGTGGGCGGCGGGTCGATCAGGCTGAACGTTTCGAGCCAGCCGGCCGGGTTCTTCGCGAGCAGCAGGCGCAGGTCGCGCTGCTGGAACTGGACGACGTCGTAGCGCCCCGCCACGGCCTGCACCTGGTACATGCGTTCCAGGGCGACCTGCGGCGGCACGCCGAAGACGGCGGCCACGGCGGCGGAGGAAGCCGCATTGGCCTTGTTGGCGCGGCCGGGCAGCTGGAGGTGGATGGGCCAGGCGGAGCCGTGCGGGTCGAGCACATGGTCGCCGGACAGGGCCCAGCTCGGCGTGGGACGCCGGAACCCGCACTCACCGCAGAACCAGTCGTCGCCCGGCCGCTGCATCACGCCACCGCAGGACGGGCAGGACCAGGCGTCGTCCTTCCACATCTGTCCGGCGGCGACCCAGATGACGTTGGGGGAGGAGGAGGCGGCCCACACGACGAGCGGGTCGTCGGCGTTGGCGACGACGACGGCCTTCGAACCCGCGAGCCCCTCGCGCCAGTTCTCCGCGAGCATGCGGGTCTCGGCGGCGCGGTCGAGCTGGTCGCGGGAGAGGTTCAGCAGGGCGATGCACTTGGGGTCGGTGTCGCGAGCCACGCCCGCGAGGTACTTCTCGTCGACCTCGATGACGCCGTACCGGGCGTCCGAGCCGCCCGCGAGGGCGGAGGTGATACCGGCGGGCATGTTGGCGCCGAGGGCGTTGGAGACGACGGGCCCGGCGGCGCCCAGTGCCTCCGCGATCAGCCGGGTGGTGGTGGTCTTTCCGTTGGTCGCCGAGACGAGGACGACGTCCAGGTTCTGGGCGAGCCGGGCAAGAAGGTCGGGGTCGAGTTTGAGGGCCACCCGGCCGCCGATGACCGAACCGCTGCCGCGACCCGCGGCTCGGGATGCCGCCGCGACGGCCTTGCCCGCCGTCACGGCCAGCTTGGCCCGCGGCGAGAGCGGGTCCGAGTTGCCTGTCATCAGATCTCGATCCTCCTTGCGTACGCGCCGCGCACAGCCTCCGGCCACGTGGTGTGGACCTCAGCCTATCGAGATCCGTAAGCACTCCCGAATCGCCGTACCCTTGCGGCCATGCGAAACGGCTCCATTCCGGGCACGCGGGGGCGCGTCCGCGCGGTCACCCTGCTCGGCACCCCGGTGTTGCACACACCCTGCGAGGACGTCACGGACTTCGGTCCCGAACTGGCGACCCTGGTGGAGGACTTGTTCGCGACGATGTACGCGGCCGAGGGCGTGGGCCTCGCCGCCAACCAGATCGGCGTGCCGTTGCGCGTCTTCGTCTACGACTGCCCGGACGACGAGGAGGTGCGTCACCTCGGACATCTGGTGAACCCACGCCTCGTGGCGACGGACGGTGTGGTGCTGAGGGGCCCCGAGGGCTGCCTGTCGTTGCCGGGCCTGGAGGCGGGAACGGAACGTCACGACCATGCGGTGGTGGAGGGTTTCACCGCGACCGGAGAGCCGATCACGGTGCACGGGACCGGGTTTTTCGCTCGGTGCCTTCAACACGAGTGCGACCACTTGGAGGGCAAGGTCTACGCGGACCGCGTGAAGGGGCGACGCCACCGCAGACTGATGCGACAAGTAGGGCGGGCCTCTTGGAGCACGGGGACTGGTCCGGCCTGAAGGGGCGCGGGGAACTGCGCGACCAGCCCCCACGAACCAGCAGCCGACCGGCAACCGTCAGAACCCAGGACCCCCCACCTTGTCCCCCACCGCAGCGAGCCGCCCCCACAACAGATCCGCCAGACTCTTCACCAACTCCGCCCGCGGGCAAGGCCGTTCCCCCAGCCACCAGTCACCCGCCGCATACATCATCCCGACGATCCCGTGCCCCCACACCCGCGCCAGCAACTGACTCCCGGGCCCGAGATCCAGCCGTTCCTCGATGACCTGCCCCAACTCTTCACCCATCCTGCGCAGCAAGGGCGCGGAATGCTTACCGACATCGAACCCCTGCTCCCCGACCTGACCCCCCTCGGCGGGGTGCATCAGGAACCGGTACACCTGAGGCCGGGCCTCGATCGCGGCCAGGTACGTGTCCAGCGTCGCCTCGACCCGCTCACGCCGTTCCGCCGGAGCGTCCAGCGCGGCCCGGAGCGAGTCCAGCAGCGCATCCGTGTGCCGCTTGGCGAGGGCAGCGTAGAGTCCCCCCTTGTCACCGAAGTGCCGATACAGGATCGGCTTGGTGATGCCGGCCTCTGCGGCGATCGCGTTCATAGAGGCCTGCGGCCCGTCGCGCAGCACCACTCTGTCCGCGGCCTCCAGCAGTTCACGCCGGCGGCGGTCGGCGGACCGCTGCTGATCGGTCCGCTGTGTGGTGTCCATGAGCTCTCCCCACCCGTACTGAATCGGTAACGCCTGCGCAAACTAACACCCGGCAGGCGAGAGGCATCGAACAGGCTGCTGACTGGTCATCGGGAGTTGACTTTCCTACCCGTGGGTAACAGACTCGGGTTACCGCAAGTAACATGCACGTGCGTCGCCGCTGGAGGGGACATGGCCGAGTTCACCATGGAGCTCAACGACGAACAGAAGGAGGTCCGGGACTGGCTGCACGGCTTCGCCGCCGACGTCATCCGCCCCGCGGCCGCCGAATGGGACGAGCGTGAGGAGACTCCCTGGCCGGTCATCCAGGAGGCCGCGAAGGTAGGCATCTACTCCCTCGACTTCTACGCCCAGCAGTACTTCGATCCCACCGGGCTCGGTATCCCGATGGCGATGGAGGAGCTGTTCTGGGGCGACGCGGGCATCGCCCTGTCGATCGTAGGCACCGGTCTCGCCGCTGTCGGCGTTCTCGCCAACGGTACCGAGGAGCAGATCGGTACCTGGATCCCCCAGATGTACGGCGACGCGAACGATGTCAAGGTCGCCGCGTTCTGCTCGTCGGAGCCGGACGCCGGCTCCGACGTGGCCTCCATGCGCACACGTGCCGTGTACGACGAGGCCAAGGACGAGTGGGTGCTCAACGGCACCAAGACCTGGGCGACCAACGGCGGTATCGCCAACGTCCACGTGGTCGTCGCGGTCGTCGACGCCGAGCTCGGCTCCAAGGGGCACGCGTCCTTCATCGTGCCGCCGAACACGCCGGGGCTGTCCCAGGGCCAGAAGTTCAAGAAGCACGGCATCCGTGCCTCGCACACGGCCGAGGTCGTGCTGGAGAACGTCCGGGTGCCCGGTTCCTGCCTCCTCGGTGGCAAGGAGAAGCTGGACCAGCGCCTCGCGCGGGCCCGGGAGCGGGCGAAGACCGGCGGGGAGCGGGTGAAGAACGCGGCGATGGCCACGTTCGAGGCGTCGCGGCCCGCCGTGGGCGCCATGGCCGTGGGCACCGCCCGGGCCGCCTACGAAGTCGCCCTCGACTACGCCAAGACGCGTGAGCAGTTCGGGCGGCCGATCATCGACAACCAGGGCGTGGCGTTCCAGCTCGCGGACATGCGCACCTCCATCGACGCGGCCCGTCTCCTGGTGTGGCGCGCTTCCTGGATGGCGATCAACGGAAAGCAGTTCACCGCCGCCGAGGGCTCGATGTCGAAGCTCTTCGCGAGTGAGACGGCAAAGAAGGTCACGGCGCAGGCGGTCCAGATCCTGGGCGGCAACGGCTACACCCGGGAGTACCCGGTGGAGCGCATGCACCGGGACGCCGCTATCTACACGATCTTCGAGGGCACGAGCGAGATCCAGCGACTGGTCATCGCCCGGACCCTGTCCGGCATGTCCATCCGCTGACGAAGTCCGAACAGCACGTCTTCGCCGACTCGTCCGCCGGGTCGGCGAAGACGCACACGGCAGCGAACCAGCAAGCCCTAGGGCGCGCTGCCGCTGCTGTGCGCGATACAGGCCACATCGATCCGATCGGCCAGCTTGGCCAGTTCGATCGTCAGCGCGGCCACCGTATCCTCGTCGAGCCCGTCGGCCCCGGCCTCGACCAGGTGCAGCCATCGCCCGCCAAGACTGCGGAGCAACTTGCTCACATCGGCGGCAGTCACCTGCAGGGTCCCGCGGTCATCGACGATCAGAGGCAGAGTCACTTCGCGGTTCACACCCGGGATGTTAGCCGCGCAAGCGTCACGCTCCGTGCCAAACCGTGGTGATGTTGCAGAACTCCCTGATTCCGTGCCCGGACAGCTCACGCCCGTATCCGGACCGCTTGACCCCGCCGAACGGGAACGCCGGATGCGAGGCGGTCATCCCATTGACGTACACCCCGCCGGCCTCCAGATCCCGTACGAACCGGTCGACCTCGGCCTCGTCCCGCGTCCACACGTTGGAACTCAGCCCGAACGGCGAGTCGTTCGCGATCAGCACCGCCTCGTCGAGGCCGTCCGCCCGGTACAGCGTGGCCACCGGACCGAACGTCTCCTCGCGGTGGATGCGCATCTCGCGGGTGACGTCGGCGATGACGGTCGGCGGGTAGTACCAGCCGGGCCCGTCCGGCCGCTGCCCGCCGCACAGCACGCTCGCCCCGCTGCGCCTGGCGTCGTCGACGAGTTCCTCCAGGTCGGCCCGGCCCTGCTCGCTGGACAGCGGCCCGACCTCGGTGTCCTCCTCGAGCGGGTCGCCGACTTTGAGGGCCTTCATGCCCTCGACGAACCGCTCGGCGAAACGGTCGTAGACGTCCGTGTGCACGATGAACCGCTTGGCGGCGATGCAGGACTGCCCGTTGTTCTGCACCCGCGCGGTCACCGCGATCTCGGCGGCCCGGTCGATGTCCGCGGACGGCATGACGATGTACGGGTCGCTGCCGCCGAGCTCCAGCACCGTCTTCTTCACCATGTTCCCGGCGGTGGACGCCACGGCCCGCCCGGCGGGCTCACTCCCCGTGAGCGTGGCCGCCTTGACGCGTTCGTCGCGCAGGATGTCGTCGATCGCGCCGGACCCGACGAGCAGGGTCTGGAAACAGCCCTCCGGGAAGCCCGCCTGATGGAACAGGTCCTCCAGGAACAGCGCGGTCTGCGGCACGTTCGAGGCGTGCTTGAGCAGGCCGACGTTGCCCGCCATCAGTGCGGGCGCGGCGAAGCGGACCACCTGCCACAGCGGGAAGTTCCACGGCATCACCGCGAGCACGGGCCCCAGTGGCCGGTAGCGGACCAGGGCGCGGGAGGCGCCGGAGTCCTTGACGTCGTACTCGGCGGGCTCCTCGTCGGCCAGCAGCGACTCCGCGTGCTCGGCGTACCAGCGCATCGCCTTGGCGCACTTGGCGGCCTCCGCGCGGGCCTGCTTGACCGGCTTGCCCATCTCGGTGGTCATGACCCGGGCGATGTCCTGCTGGATGTCGTCGAGGAGCTCGGCGGCCCGGTCCAGGAGACGGCCGCGCTCCGCGAAGGACGTCGTGCGGTAGGTGCGGAACGTCGCCTCGGCGAGCTGGAGCCGGCGTTCGATCTCCTCCTCGCCCATGGCCTCGTACGTCTTGAGCGTCTCGCCGTTCGCCGGGTTCACCGTCGCGATGGGCATGACCGACCTCCTGAAGAGCTGATGTGCTTCGACCTTCCCGCGCGGCGGGGGCGACCGCAACGCGTGGACGTCAGGCCGAGTGCTCAGCCAGCCGGTCGAGAAACGCGGCCTGCGCCTTGACGATCACGGCCCGGGCCCGGTCGAGGCCGAACCACTCCACCCGGTCCAGCTCGGGGAACTCCCGCATCTGCCCGGACTTCGGTGGCCACTCCATGCTGAACAGGCCCGGGACCACGGTCGCCGGATCGAGGTCCGCCTCGATCGCCCACGCCGTGACGACCTTGCCGTTCGTCTGCCGGACCTCACCCAGCGGTACGGCCTCCCCGGCGGGCGGCGGCAGCCCGAGCTCCTCCTGGAACTCGCGGCGGGCCGCGTCCCAGGCCGGCTCCGAGTCCGGCTCGTACTCTCCCTTCGGAACCGTCCACGCTCCGGCGTCCCGCCGGGCGAAGAATGGGCCACCCATATGGCCCAGCAACACCTCCAGGCCGTCACCGGTGTGCCGGAACAACAGCAGGCCCGCGCTGGTCCTCACGGCCTCACCTCGGGATGCGCGGCCAGCAGCGTCTCCACGGTGTCGGCCTCCTCGGGCCGCTTGTCCTCGCGGTAGCGGACCACGCGCGCGAAGCGGAGGGTAACTCCGGCCGGATAGCGGGTCGACCTCTGGAGGCCGTCGTAGGCGATCTCGACGACGAGTTCGGGCCGTACGGTCACCACGTGACCGGTGCTCTCCACGGCCAGCTCCTGGAGCCGTTCGGTCTGCCAGGTGAGCATCGCGTCGGTCATGCCCTTGAAGGTCTTGCCGAGCATGGCGAAGCCGCCGTCCGCCGTACGGGCGCCGAGGTGCAGGTTGGAGAGCTTGCCGGTGCGGCGGCCGTGGCCCCACTCGGCGGCCAGCACCACCAGGTCGAGGGTGTGCACGGGTTTGACCTTCAGCCAGGAGGCGCCGCGCCGGCCCGCGCTGTAGGGCGCGTCGAGGGACTTCACGACGACGCCCTCGTGGCCGCGCTTCAGCGTCTCGGCGAGGAACTCCTCGGCCGCCCCGAGATCCTGCGGCCCGGACACCAGCGTGCGCCGGACCCGCATCGGCTCGGGCACCAACCGGGCCAGCTCGGCGTGCCGTTCGGCGAAGGGCAGGTCGAGGAGGTCGCGGTCGTCGACGGACAGGGCGTCGAAGAAGACGGGGGAGACGGGGACCGCCTCGGCGGCCGTCGTCACGTCCACGCGGGAGCCGACCCGGCCCGCGGTCTCCTGGAAGGAACGGGGCCGACCGTCCTCGTCGAAGGCGATCACCTCGCCGTCCAGGATGAACCGCTCGCCCCTCAACTCCAGCGCGGCGGCCGTCAACTCGGGCAACCGGTCGGTGATGTCGTCGAGGGTGCGCGTGTACAGCCGTACGGCATCCCCGTCCCGGTGGATCTGGACGCGGATGCCGTCCAGCTTCTCCTCGACCGCGCAGGTGCCGAGCTTCTCGACCGCCTCGGCCACTGAGGAGGCGCTGTGCGCCAGCATCGGCAGGACCGGGCGGCCGACGGTGAGGCGGAAGCGGTCCAGGGCGGGCGGGCCGTCGGTGAGCAGGGCCTCGGCCACCGTCTGGAGGGAGCCCGCGAGCATCACGGCACGGCGTACGTCGGCGGGAGGTGCCCCCGTCGCCTGGGCGAGCCCTTCCGTGGCGACCGCGTCCAGCGCCCCCTGCCGGACCTCTCCGCTGATCAGCCCGAACAGGAACCGCTGTTCGTCCTCGGTGGCCGCGCCCATCAACTCGCCCACCAGCCGGCCGCGTTCGGCCTGCGAGCCCGCGCCCGCGACCTTGCCCAGCTCGCTGAGCAGCGCGTCCACCTCGCGCACGGTCAGGGTCGGCTCGGCGGCCGGGGCGACCGGGCGGCTGAGCACCTTCCAGCCGATGCCGAGCCGGCCCTGCGGGAGCCGTCCGGCCAGGTACGGGATGACGATCGGAACGTCGTCCGCCTCGGCGTCCCGAAACAGTTCGGCGAGGAGCGCGATCTTCAGGGACCGCGCCGAGGTGGCGGCGACCTCCTGGGACACGTGTGCCAGCCGGGCAAGCAGCATGCAGCCATCCTGCACCGGAGGCGGCGGGTCCACACCCCGACCGCACCCCGACTATGCCCCTACGGCCGCGTCGAGGTCGCTCATCAGGAGCTCCCCGTTGATCGTGGCCGCCGCCCGGTATCCGGCGCTCGCCGCGTTGATCACCTGCTCCCCGAATCCGGCCGCGTTGCCCACGGCGTACACACCGGGCACGGTCGTCTGCCAGTTCCCGTCGACCACGGGGTAGCTGCCGAAAGGCGTCTCCTGGAGCTCGGCTCCGAGCCGCTGCAGCAGGCCGTTCTGCGGGACGGCCCGGGGCGCGGTGAAGACGACCTCGCGTGCGTGCGTCGTGCCGTCCGCCAGCCGTACGGCGGTGAGCCGGTCGTCCGTCACGACCAGCTCGGCGACCTCGCCGGGCACCACGCCGACGCCGGCCGCGGCCAGCCTGCGCAGATCGTCGTCCGAGAGCTCGGACTCGGCGACCGTGTGCAGGAAGAGGATCACGTCCTTCGACCACTGGGAGACCATCAGCGCCTGGTGCACGCTGAGCGGGGTCGTGGCGAGCACGCCGAAGGCCTGGTCGCGGACCTCCCAGCCGTGGCAGTAGGGGCAGTGCAGGACGTCCTTGCCGAAGCGCGCCGCGACGCCGGGCACCTCCGGGAGCTCGTCCTTGAGGCCGGTCGCGACGACGAGGCGACGGGCCCTGAGCACCCGCCCGCTCGCCAGGGTCACGGCGAAGCCGGGGGCGACCTCGACCACCCGGTCCCGGACCAGCTCGACGCCGTACCCCTTGATCTCCTCGCGCCCGATCGACAGGAACTCGGCGGGCGGCATGCCGTCCCGGGTGAGAAAGCCCTGCATGTGCGCGGCGGGCGAGTTGCGTGGTTCGCCCGCGTCGACGACCAGGGTGTGACGCCGGGCCCGGCCCAGGACGAGGGCGGCGGACAGGCCTGCCGCGCCGCCTCCGATCACGATCACTTCGTATGTCTCGTCGTATGTCTCGGTCATGCCGCCACGGTCGCTCCGCGGACGCGGGATTGACAAACAACTTTGCCGATTCTGCAATACGGGTATGAGTACCGACGACGTTCTCGCCGAAGTGGGACCCAGGCTCAGGCGGCTGCGGAAGGACCGGGAGGTGACCCTCGCGGCGCTCTCGGAGACGACGGGCATCTCCGTGAGCACGCTCTCCCGGCTGGAGTCCGGCCTGCGCAAGCCCAGCCTGGAGCTGCTGCTGCCGATCGCCCAGGCCCACCAGGTGCCGCTCGACGAACTCGTCGGCGCCCCGCCGGTCGGCGATCCCCGGGTGCGGTCCGCACCGCTCGAACGGCACGGACGCACCTTCTGGCCGCTCACCCGGCAGCCAGGCGGCCTTCAGGCCTTCAAGGTGCTGGTGCCGCGCCGCGACGAGGAGCCGGAGCTGCGCACCCACGAGGGCTACGAGTGGCTGTACGTCCTGGCGGGGCGGCTGAGGGTGGTGCTGGGCGAGCACGACGTGATCATGAGTGCGGGCGAGGCGGCGGAGTTCGACACCCGGGTGCCGCACTGGTTCGGGTCGACGGGGGAGGGGCCGGCCGAGTTCCTCAGCCTGTTCGGGCCTCAGGGGGAGCGGATGCATGTACGGGCGCGTCCCCGGAAGGCGTGAGCGGGCGTTCTCCCTCTCGTCGGGGGCAACTGGACGATCACGCAGGTAGGTTCACCGGATGCACGAGATATCGCCCCGGCCACACTCCGCGGCAGGGCAGGCTGCCCGGTGACCGACGTGACCCGTTCCCCCGTCGTCGGCACCCGTCCGACGACAGCGCCCCGCGACTGGCAGGCGCGCCTCCGCCGATTCGGGTACACGGCCCGGCCGGGAACCGACCTCCGCGAGCGTCTCGTTCCGCGCTTTCCGAAGCCGTCGGTGTGGGACTGGCTGGGGCCGGTGCTCGTCGCCGTCCTGGCCGGGGCGATCCGTTTTCGGCACCTCGGCCGGCCGCGGGCCGTGGTCTTCGACGAGACCTACTACGCCAAGGACGCCTGGTCCCTGCTGCGCCTCGGCTATGAGGGCAATTGGCCGGACCGGAAGATCGCCGACCCGCAGATCCTCGCCCACCCCCAGGTCGTCTCGCTCTCCGACACGGGGGCGTTCGTCGCGCACCCGCCGACGGGCAAGTGGGTGATCGCCCTCGGCGAGTGGATGTTCGGTCTCACCCCGTTCGGCTGGCGCTTCATGACGGCGGCCCTGGGCACCCTGTCGGTGCTCATGCTGTGCCGCATCGGACGCCGTCTGTTCCGTTCGACACTGCTGGGCTGTCTGGCCGGCGCGCTCCTCGCGGTGGACGGTCTGCATGTGGTGATGAGCCGTACCGCCCTGCTGGACCTCGTCGTCATGTTCTTCGTCCTGGCGGCGTTCGGCTGCCTGCTGGTCGACCGTGACCACGCACGCGGCCGGCTCGCGGCAGCTCTGCCGGTCGGCGAGGACGGCTGCTCGCGCCCGGACGAGCACACCGCCGAGCACACCGGAACCGGCCCGCGTCCCTGGCGGCTCGCCGCCGGTGTCTTCCTCGGGCTGGCGGCCTCCACCAAGTGGAACGGCCTGTACGTGCTGGTCTTCTTCGTGCTCCTGACGGTGCTGTGGGATGTCGGCTCCCGCCGCGTGGCCGGGGCCGGCGACCCCTACCGGGCGGTGCTGCGCAAGGACCTCGGCCCGTCGGTCCTGTCCCTGGTCCCGGTCGCGTTGACGACCTATCTGGCCACCTGGACCGGCTGGTTCCTGTCCGACGACGGCTACGGACGCCACTGGGCCGACGGCCGCGGCGGCACCTGGTCATGGATCCCCGCCCCGCTCCGCAGCCTGTGGCACTACGAGTACCTCGTGTACGACTTCAACGTGGGGCTGCACACCCCGCACAAGTACCAGTCGAGCCCCTGGAGTTGGCTGGTCCAGGGCCGACCCGTGCTGTTCGACTACCAGTCGCCGAAACCCGGCCAGGAGGGCTGCACCACGTCGGTCGACTGCTCCCGGACCGTCCTCGCCCTCGGCACACCGCTCCTGTGGTGGGCGGCGTGCGGCGCCCTGCTCTACCTGCTCTTCCGCTGGGCGCTGCGCCGCGACTGGCGGGCCGGCGCCGTCCTGTGCGCGGTGGGCGCGGGGTACCTGCCCTGGTTCCTGTACCAGGACCGTACGGTCTTCTCCTTCTACGCTGTCGTCTTCGTGCCGTACCTGTGCCTGGCCGTGGCGATGACGGTGGGCGCGATCCTGGGGCCACCGGGGGCGGACCGCAGACGGCGCGCACTGGGCGCGGTGACCGCGGGCGCCCTCGTCCTGCTCATCGTCTGGAACTTCATCTACTTCTTCCCGCTCTACACCGGGGAGACGATCCCGTACGCCGACTGGCACTCCAGGATGTGGCTGGACACCTGGATCTGAGACGGAGCGTCCCTGGTACGTTACGGAGCTTCTGCCGCCCGACGACAAGAGAACGAACCCCGTGACGACCGTCGCTTACCAAGGTGAACCCGGATCCAACTCGGCGACCGCCGCGCACACCCTGTACCCCGGGTGCGCCGAGCAGCCCTGCACGAGTTTCGAGCAGGCTCTGGACGCGGTGACGCTCGGCACCGCCGACGTCGCCGTGATCCCGGTGGACAACTCCGCGGCCGGACGGGTGGCCGACGTCCATCATCTGCTGCCCGAGTCGGGGCTGTTCATCATCGCCGAGCACTTTCTCGCCATCCGCTTCGACCTGATGGGCGTGCCCGGGGCGGCACCGGATCAGGTGGAGTGCGTGCGCAGCCATGTGCATGCCCTCGGGCAGTGCCGCAAGGTGCTGCGGGAGGGGGGCTGGCGCACCCTCGTCACCGACGACACGGCCGGAGCGGCGCGCGAGGTGGCCGAGCTGGCGGATCCGCGGCACGCGGCGCTCGCCCCGCCCGCCGCGGCCGGGCTGTACGGTCTCGACGTGCTGCGCTCCGGGGTCGAGGACGACCCGGACAACACCACCCGTTTCGTCGTCCTGTCCCGGGAGGCGGCCGTGGCCCCGCACACCGGGGAACCGACGATGACGAGCCTGTTCTTCTCCGTGCGCAACATCCCCAGCGCGCTCTTCAAGGCGCTCGGCGGGTTCGCCACCAGCGGGGTGAACCTCACGAAGATCGAGAGCTATCAGATCGGCGCGGGGCTGAACGCCAGTCGCTTCTACGCCGAGATCGAGGGCCACCCCGACGAGCAGCACGTCGCCCTCGCCCTGCACGAACTGGGGTTCTTCTCCACAGAGGTACGCATTCTGGGCGTGTATCCCTCGCATCCGCACCGGCTGGAGCACTGAAGGGCGTCGGACGGGCGCCGGCCGTGGCGTCACCGCCTTGACAGGTGACGCGCTGCGCGCGCACGCTGGTCGTCCTCCGACGAAGTGGAGAACGGCCATGAGCAAGGACGTCACCCTGGACGCCGGTGCGGCGGCACGGCACCAGCGCTACGGCAGCCTCCCCGAGCGCATCCGCTTCGAGGACATGACGGAAGGCGTGGAGTCCGCCCCGGGTGGCGGGGCGAACGCGTCGTGCGGTCCCGAGGGCAACTGGAAGTACTACTCATGCCTCGCCCTCGACCTCGGGCTGTAGAAGCAACCGACTCCCAGTTGCATCGGTATGCGGAGACTTTCTCCGGCGGGCTGTTCCCTGATCGGCAAGCGACCGCTTAGTATGCGGAGAACCCCGGTCAGACCCCGGCATGACGACGCAGTCCCGTGGAGGCCCCCCATGCAGGCTTGGCAAGTGCACGAGAACGGCGAGCCGAGCGAGGTGATGCGCCTCGCGGACGTGGCGCAGCCCGTTCCCGGTGACGGCCAGGTCCTGCTGAAGGTGCGCGCCGCGAACATCAACTTCCCGGAC
Source organism: Streptomyces doebereineriae (assembly GCF_031845645.1). Classification (NCBI taxonomy): domain Bacteria; kingdom Bacillati; phylum Actinomycetota; class Actinomycetes; order Kitasatosporales; family Streptomycetaceae; genus Streptomyces; species Streptomyces doebereineriae. The sequence goes on along the minus strand of NZ_JAVREZ010000022.1, from coordinate 18,747 downwards.
GTGCTGATGTGCCGCGGCCACTACCAGGTACGCCCGCCGCTGCCCTTCACGCCGGGCGTGGAGATCTGCGGCGAGACCGAGGACGGGCGGCGCGTGATCGCCAACCCCGTGCTGCCGTACGGCGGTTTCGCCGAGTACGCCGTCGCCGACGCCTCCGCTCTGCTGTCCGCGCCCGACTCGCTGGACGACGCCGAGGCCGCCGCCCTGCACATCGGCTACCAGACGGGCTGGTTCGGGCTGCACCGGCGGGCTCGCCTGGAGGCCGGTGAGACGCTGCTCGTCCACGCTGCCGCAGGAGGGGTCGGCAGCGCGGCCGTGCAGCTCGGGAAGGCGGCCGGGGCCACCGTCATCGGTGTCGTCGGCGGTGCCGAGAAGGCGGCCGTCGCCCGGGAGCTGGGCTGTGACGTGGTGGTCGACCGGCGGAGCGAGGACGTCGTCGCCGTCGTGAAGGAGGCCACCGGGGGCCGGGGCGCGGATGTGATCTACGACCCCGTGGGCGGCGAGGCCTACACGCAGTCGACCAAGGTCGTCGCCTTCGAAGGGCGGATCGTGGTCGTCGGCTTCGCCAGCGGGACCATCCCCAGCCCCGGTCTCAACCACGCCCTGGTGAAGAACTACGCGATCCTGGGCCTGCACTGGGGCCTGTACAACACCAAGAATCCGAAGCTGGTCCAGCACTGCCACGAGCAGCTCACCGAACTGGCCGCCCGGGGTGCGATCAAGCCGCTGGTCAGCGAGCGGGTGCCGCTCGCCGGGGCCGCGGACGCCGTGCAGCGCCTCGGCGACGGGGTGACCACCGGCCGGATCGCCGTCGTACCCACGGGAGCACAGGCATGACCGACGCAGCCGAACTCAAGCGCCGCACCGCCGAGTTGCTGGCCGCACAATCGCCCGCGGCCACGGACCGGCTCGACTTCCTCAAGGCCCGCTTCGACGCGGGGCTCGCCTGGGTGCACTATCCGGAGGGCCTCGGCGGACTGAACGCGCCCCGCTCCCTCCAGGCTGTCGTGGACGCCGAGTTGGAGGCCGCGGGCGCTCCCGACAACGACCCGCGGCGCAACGGCATCGGCCTCGGCATGGCGGCGCCGACGATCCTCAGGTACGGCACCGAGGAGCAGAAGGAGCGCTTCCTGCGGCCCCTGTGGGTGGGGGAGGAGGTCTGGTGCCAGCTGTTCAGCGAGCCCGGCGCCGGATCCGACCTCGCCGCGCTCGGCACCCGGGCCGTGCGCGAGGGCGACAGCTGGGTGGTCAACGGGCAGAAGGTGTGGACGTCCGGCGCCCACAACTCCCGCTGGGCCATCCTCATCGCCCGCACCGACCCGGACGTGCCCAAGCACGCGGGCATCACCTACTTCCTCTGCGACATGACCGACCCGGGTGTCGAGGTGCGGCCGCTGCGCCAGATCACCGGCGAGGCGGAGTTCAACGAGGTCTTCCTCACCGACGTCCGCATCCCCGACAGCTGCCGGCTCGGCGAGGTCGGCGACGGCTGGAGGGTCGCGCAGACCACACTGAACAACGAGCGCGTCGCGATCGGCGGCATGCGGCTGCCCCGCGAGGGCGGCATGATCGGCCCGGTCTCGAAGACCTGGCGCGAGCGCCCCGAACTGCGCACCCAGGACCTGCACCAGCGCCTGCTGAAGCTCTGGGTCGACTCCGAGGTCGCCCGCCTCACCGCCGAGCGTCTGCGCCAGCAGCTCGTCGCCGGACAGCCGGGACCCGAGGGTGCCGGCATGAAGCTCGCCTTCGCCCGCCTCAACCAGGAGATCAGCGGCCTGGAGGTCGAACTACGCGGCGAAGAGGGCCTGTTGTACGACGACTGGACCATGCGACGCCCGGAGCTGGTGGACTTCACCGGCCGCGACGCCGGCTACCGCTACCTGCGCTCCAAGGGCAACAGCATCGAGGGCGGGACCACCGAGGTCCTGCTGAACATCGTCGCCGAGCGCGTCCTGGGCCTGCCGGCCGAGCCGCGTACCGACAAGGACGTCGCGTGGAAGGACCTGGCCCGATGAGCGCACAGCCCGACCTGCTGTACTCGGAGGAGGAAGAGGCGCTGCGGGCCGCCGTACGGGACCTCCTCGCCGACCATTGCGACGCGCCGGGTGTGATCGCCCGCACCGAGTCGGACACCCCGCACGACCTCGCGGCCTGGAAGGCCCTCGCCGACGGCATGGGCCTCGCGGGACTCCTGGTGCCCGAGGACAAGGGCGGTCAGGGCGCCACGCACCGCGAAGTCGCCGTAGTCCTGGAGGAGTTGGGTCGCGCGGTCGCTCCTGTGCCCTATCTCACCAGCGCGGTCGTCGCCACCGAGGCCCTGCTCGCCTGCGACGCCGACGAGCTCCTCTCCGAGCTCGCGTCCGGGCGCAAGATCGGCGCCCTCGCCGTCTCCCTGAGTGTCGCTCCGGGCGGCGCCTACAAGGTCGTACGCCACGAAGGCGGCACCCTGCACGGGGAGTTGACGGCGATCGCGGACGCTCAGGCGGCCGACGTGCTGCTCGTGCCCGCGGACGACGGCGGGCTGTACGCGGTGGACGCCACCTCCGCGACCGTCACTCCGCAGGTCTCCTTCGACCTGACCCGTCCGCTCGCGACCGTCACCCTCGACGGGGCGCGGGGCCGCCTGCTGGGCGACGCCGAAGTCGCCGTGCACCGCGCGCTCCGGGCCGGGGCCGGACTGCTCGCCTCCGAGCAACTCGGGCTCGCCGACTGGACGTTGACCGAGACGGTGCGCTACCTCAAGGAGCGCAAGCAGTTCAACCGGCCCGTCGGCGGGTTCCAGGCGCTCAAGCACCGGCTCGCCCAGTTGTGGCTGGAGGTCGTCAACCTCCGTGCCGCCGCCCGGAACGCGGCCGACGCGCTCGCGACGGGCGAGGACGCCGACGTGGCGGTCGCCGTCGCGCAGGCCTACGCGGCGGCCGTCGCGGTGCACGCCGCCGAGGAGGCGCTCCAGCTGCACGCGGGGATCGGCATGACGTGGGAGCACCCGGTGCACCTGTATCTGAAGCGGGCCAAGGCCGACTCGATCGCCTACGGCACGGCGGGCGCGCATCGCGCCCGGTTGGCCGAACTCGTCGACCTCCAGGCACCTTGAGCGTCACCCGGTGAACGCCGGTGAAGCCCGCCCCACCTGGGGCGGGCTTTTCCGTGCGCCCGCGCGGAAGGAGTGAACGAGGGACGGCAGTCCGGCCAACTCCTGGCATGTACAGGTTCATTGAGGGCCGAAGTGCCCCATACTCCCTGTGGTTTGGACCCGCCCCACAGGGAGGCAGAACATGGCCCTCATCACTCGTCGCAGAGCCCTCACCACCCTCGGCGCCACGGTGGCGGCGACGCTCGCCCCGCCCGTCGGCAGCGCATGGGCCGACAGCCAGAGGCACCGCCCCCGTCCGTTGTGGCGCGCCCACGCCCACAACGACTACGAGCACCCGCGCCCCCTCCTCGACGCCCTCGACCACCGTTTCGGCAGCGTCGAGGCCGACATCTTCCTCGTCGGCGACCAGCTCCTCATCGGCCACACCGTGGACGACCTCGACCCGACGCGCACCCTCGAGTCCCTCTACCTCGACCCGCTGGCCAGGATCGTCAAGGCCAACCACGGGTCGGTGTACCGGGGTTACCGCCGCCCCCTGCAACTGCTCGTCGACATCAAGACCGAGGGGTCCTCGACCTACCTCGAACTCGACCGCCATCTGCGGCGCCACAGGCACCTGTTCACGACGTACGTGCACGGCAAGGTCGTCCCCGGGCCGGTGACCGCCGTGGTCTCCGGCGACCGCGCCGCCCGTGTCCCGATGGAGGCCCAGACCGTGCGCCGGGCGTTCTACGACGGCCGGCTCACCGACCTCGGCACCTCGGCGCCCGCTTCCCTCATCCCGCTGATCAGCGACAACTGGACGCTCAACTTCACCTGGCTCGGCGAGGGAGTCTTCCCCGACGCCGAGCGGCAGAAGCTGCGGACCCTCGTCCAGCAGGCCCACGCGCGCGGGCAGAAGGTGCGGTTCTGGGCCACCCCGGACCTCGCGGGCCCCGCCCGGGACGCGCTGTGGGCCGAGCTACGCGCCGCCGGCGTCGACCACCTCAACACCGACGACCTGGCCGGCCTGGAGGCCTTCCTGGACGCCCACCGATAGGCGCCTCGGGACAGTCACGGACACCACTCGTTCGGCGGACACCGCAGCCGCCCGGACGAACCCTCCGCTACGCCACACTTACGGCCGAACGCCGCAAAACGGACCTGGCGGCGTGGCGGAGGAGGCTGTCCATGGCGATTTCCATTTCTCTAGTGGTGCTGCTGCTGATCCTGGCGGTGATCTTCCTGCGCAGCGGCGGACTCAAGGTCTCCCACGCGCTGGTGTGCGCGCTGTTCGGCTTCCTGCTCGCCGGCACGAGCATCGCGCCCACCATCCACAGCGGCCTCACGGCGACGGCCGACATCGTCAGCAGTCTGCGCCCCTGACCTCAGCCCGTGGAGAAGACCCCGATGCCGTTCGGTACGGGCCGCTCGGCGCCGCCGGAGGGGTGGTTGAGGGCGGTGACGGAGCTCGTGCCCGGCATCCGGGCGGCCATGGTCGTGGACCCCCCGCCGTCCAGGCTGAAAGCGTCGACGGCGCCCAACGTCCGCATGGTCTCCGCCACTTCGGCGATCGTCAGCCCACTGCGATAGTCGGGAGCCCCGTCCAGGGCGAGGAGATACAGCCGCCGTCCGCCGTCCGCGACACCCACGGCCGTGCGCACGGCCGACGCCGAGTCGTCGAGGCCGGGAAGCGGGAGGCCGTCGTCGAGCACCGGGTAGCCACCGAGCGCGAAGCGGTACGGGAGCTTCGCCGAGGCCGCGACCAGTTGGTGCCGCACCGTCACCGCCGCGCCGACGGACAGCTTCCGCAGGCGCTGTGCGCCCGCCTCCCGGCCCACGAGCACAGTGGTGCCGGCGGCGATCGCTCCGCTGCCCGGGGTGTCTGCGGTGGACACGACCTTCCCGGCGCGGACCGTCACCTCGTAGGTGTCCGTACTGCACGGTGCGGCCCGATCCGTGTCCGTCCCGCAGGTCGACCGCACCCGGGAGGCGCGGCCCCAGTCCGAGGTGAACGCCCCGACCGAGCCCACCGGCAGCGCGTACTGGTTCAGCCCGCCGAGCGGCAGCTGTCCCTCGGGCGTCCGCACCGACCCGTCGAGCGCCAGGTCGTCGAGGCGGGCCAGACCGTCGGTGCCCACGCCGAACACGTCCTTGGTGCTGGTGCCGGACGGCAGTGCGGGCCCGAAGCGCTGACCTTTCGGCACCGCCGCCTTGAGCGCGCGGCCCTGTGCGATCGCCGGGCCCACACTCGCGCCGGTGGCCTCGACACCCGGGTGCTGGGTCTCCGAGATGTTGAAGAAGTCGCCGTTCACCCCCGCCAGCGCGCCCTGCGCGGTGGCCAGCCGGGACACCGTGGCCCGCGCGGCCACCGCTCCCGGATACAACAGCTCCAGTCGCACCCCCGGATCGCTCAGGTCCACGCCGATCACATGGGCGTGCGTCACTCCCGCGGCCGCGTCGATGTCGAACTCCTCGTACTGCACGCCGGTCGCGAGCCGCGTCCACCCCTGCGCGGCGCCGGCCGGTGCCGCCCCCACCAGGGCCGCACCGGCCAGCGTGCCGAGTGCCGCGAGAAACGTCAGTACCGATCTGCCTGCGCCGAGACGTCTTTGACGATGCGTCACAGCTCTCCCTGATGTCTCGTCAACTGTTCCAGGACTCAGGAAGAGTGCATCAGACAGCGATGAAAGAGGGGAGCTATGCGCCGACCACACGCGAACGGATGAGGAAACGTACCCCCTCGGGTGCCTCCAGCGAGAACCCGCTGCCCCGGCCCTGGACGACGTCCACGATCAGCCGGGTGTGGCTCCACACCGCGTACTGGCTCCTCGACATCCAGAACGTCACCGGCTCCTCGACCCCCGGCACGTCCAGTTCGGCGAGCAGCACGTCCGAGCCGCCGGTGCGGAACTCGCCCGCCGGGTAGCACATCGGCGCGCTGCCGTCGCAGCAGCCGCCGGACTGGTGGAACATCAGCGGCCCGTGCGCCTCGCGCAACCGGAGCAGCAGCTCGGCGGCCGCGCGAGTGAGCTCGACACGCGGCACCTCGTCGTACACGGCACGTGCGGAATCCTCGTCCATGGTCGTCGAGTGCAGCACGGCGAAGGTTGCGAGGGGGTTGCACGCCCATCGGGTCCAACCCGCGTGCCCGCGTCGAGGGCGGCGGTCGCGTCGTCGTCTCGCACGCCGTGGCCGTGCTGCTGGTCGAGACGATCCGCAAAGCACGGTCTCGATACGGCGATATCGGCGGCGCTGGTGCCGTGGCGCAAGCCGCGGACAGTGCACGATCCGGGCAGGATCCTGCTGGATGTCGCGCTCGCGTCGGCACGCCGGACGCCCCGACATGCTCGTCGACATCAGCGGTCTGCCGCTGCGGGACGTGACCGTCACCGAACGCGGGGCCTGCGTATGGCCACCATCGGCGGCAACACCATGCAGCGCACCCGTTGCACGTACGTCCGTGACGTGACAGCCGCTCAGCTCGCCGCGGACGCCCTTGGCCTGCCCATGGGTGCCGTCGTACACGCTGCCGTCGCCGACGCAGGGTGACGAGCCACGGAACATCGGCAGCGCGGGCAGCTCCATCGGCCTCCGGACGCGCCTGCCGTCATCCTTTCGGTCCGGCACAAAGACCGAGCGAGCCACCCTGGCCAAGCGTGACCGGCGTCGGCAACCGCCGTGCCATCCCCGGCATTCAGCCACTCGATGACAGATGCGGTGACAGATCCGCTTCCAGCCTTCCGCCCGTAGCGTCGGGCGTGATCGCTGCGCGCGCCCCACCGCAGGAGGACGACATGGCGACGGCCATGCCCTCTGTTGATCCGTCACTCGTTCCGTCTGACATAGGAAAGTCATGTCACAGCAGCAACGCCAGCGGCCCGCCCGAAGCGGCAGTGCCGTCTGGGCCGTGGTCATCACCAGCGCGGCCGGGTTCATCACCGCGCTGGACAACCTGATCGTCACGACCGCTCTCCCCTCGATCCGTGAGGATCTCGGTGGCGGACTTGAGGACCTCGAGTGGACGGTGAGCGCCTACACCCTCACCTTCGCGGTCCTGCTGATGTTCGGTGCTTCGCTGGGTGACCGCTTCGGCCGCCGGAGACTGTTCGCCATCGGGCTCGGGATCTTCACCACGTCCTCGGCCGCGGCCGCACTCGCACCGGGGATGGGTGAACTGATCGCCGCGCGGGCGGCGCAGGGCGTCGGGTCCGCGATCGTGACACCGCTGACGCTCACCCTGCTGTCGGCCGCCGTCCCCGCCGAGCGGCGTGGCGCTGCCCTGGGTGTCTGGGGCGCGGCCAGCGGCATAGCCGTCGCCACCGGACCGCTCATCGGCGGCGCACTCACCGAAAACCTGTCCTGGCAGTGGATTTTCTGGGTGAACGTCCCCCTCGGTCTGGCGCTGATCCCGCTCGCCCTGCTGCGCCTGAACGAGAGCCACGGCCCGAACCCGACCCTCGACCTCGTCGGCACCGTTCTGGCCAGCGGCGGTCTGTTCGGCATCGTCTACGCCCTGGTACGCGGCAACACCGACGGCTGGAGCAGCGCCACGGTGCTGGGCGGCTTCTTCGCCGGTACGGCCCTGCTGGTCGGCTTCGTCCTGTACGAACTGCGCGCCAAGCACCCGATGCTGCCGATGCGCCTGTTCCGCATTCGCTCCTTCAGCGCCATCAACGCCGCCAGCCTGCTGATGCTGCTGGGCATGTTCGGGTCGATCTTCCTGCTCAGCCAGTACCTGCAGACCGTCGGCGGCTACTCGCCGATGCAGGCCGGCGTGCGGATGCTGCCCTGGACCGCCATGCCCATGATCGCCGGACCGCTCGCCGGGGCACTGTCCGACCGCATCGGCGGCGCACCCGTCGTCACAGCGGGCATGGCCCTGAACGCGGTGGGCCTCGGCCTCTGGGCCATCACCGTCGAGCCCCACGTCGCCTACACCCACCTGCTGCCCGCACTGATCGTCTGCGGCATCGGCCTGGGCATGTTCTTCGCTCCCAGCGCCAACCTCGTCATGAGCACCGTCCGCCCGGAGGAGCAGGGCATCGCCTCCGGCGCCAACAACGCCATCCGCGAGGTCGGCGGCGCCATCGGCGTCGCAACGCTGGCCGCGGTCTTCTCCGCCCAGGGCGGCTACGGATCCGCGTCACAGTTCGTGGACGGACTGATCCCGGCGCTCTGGGTCGGAGCCGGCGCGGTCGCCCTCGCCGCCGCCGTCGCACTGCTGATGCCCCGCCGGCGCAAGGCCGACGGCCTGGCTGCCGACCTCTCGACCGCCGCCCCGGCCGCCCTCTGAACTTCCACAGGGCGTTCAGCACGGAACCACACCGACGTCCGGTGGCTGCAAGAAGGAGGCGCCGCCAGTCCTACGGACGGCAGGCGCGGCGCCTCCGCCGTGATCAGCGTGACCGGGACGGCGGACAAGGCCCATGCCATCGAGCCCGTGTTGCGCACACCCCTGACCACCCATCCCACCACGGAGTGAATCGTGACGGAGACACCCGGCAGCGCATCGGTCGGAGTCACCGCCGAGAGATCGGATGCCGCCCGCAACCGTGCTCGGTTGCTGGAAGCGGCGGCGCTGCTGGTCGCCGAAGGGGGGCCCGAGCATGTGACGATGCGGGAGGTCGCCGAAGCTGCCGGCGTGGGAAAGGGGACGCTCTTTCGCCGGTTCGGCGACCGCGACGGCCTCCTGCTCGCCCTCCTCGACGAAGCCGAGGCGGAGTTCCAGGAGGCGTATACCGCAGGTCCTCCTCCGCTGGGACCCGGAGCACCTGCGGCGGACCGGCTGGCGTCGTTCGGCTGCGCCCTCCTCGGACGCATCGCCAACGATGCGGACCTGGGCGCCGCCCTGGGGCGTCAGGTTCCCTACGCACGCCGCGCCGCCTCGGGCAGCGGCCGGTCGTTCCACAGCCACATCTCAACTCTCCTTTGCCAGATGGGCCTTGACAGCGACCACGACATGCTCGCCCATGCCCTGCTCGCCTTCTTGAGCTTCGAATCGGCGGACCACCTGCGCGAGGAGCACGGAGTGCCCACCACACGCCTACAGGCCACTTGGGTCGACCTCGTACGGCGGTTGACCTCATAGCCAGGCATCCGCGAACGACAACGCCTTCCGCTTCTGGCGAGCCGTGCGCGCCATTAGCGGGCGTCTGATGTTGATGCGAGCCGGCTGCTTCAGCACGGGGCCCCTAACCGGCGTACGGCGTGAAGTGGGCCGGAGTGTGGTCGATCGGCAGGTCCGGGCGCCATGCGGTCAGGCCCTGGGCGCTGCACACGAACATGTTCTCCGGCAGCCGGTCCAGGGCGAACCAGCGCCAGTCGCCGACGCGTTCGTCGGGCTGGTCCGAGGGCTCGCCCCGCCAGGCGGTGACCCGGGCGGCCACGGTCATCCGCACCACGCCCTCCACGTCGTCGAGGAGCGTGCCCAGCAGCCGGACGTCCGTGGGGCGGGCCTCGATGCCGGTCTCCTCGCGGAGTTCGCGCACGACCGTCTCCGCCAGCGACTCCCCGGGCTCCACCGTGCCGCCCGGCAACTCCCAGGTCCCGCGCCGGTGCCGGCCGAGAAGCAGTCCGCGAGGGCCGTACAGGATGGCACCGACACCGATCGCCGCGTGCGGGACCGGAGGGCGGCTGCCGCGTGGGCGGGAGGAGACCCGGACCGGCCGAGTCGCCCGGAAGATCCGGTAGGAGGCGTGGTTGCCCTCCTCCGGCGCGTCGAGGACGTCGATCCCCTCGACCCGCAGACCGTGCTCGCCGAGCAGGTCCGTCCAGAGTCCCGGAGTCAGCACCCACATCCGCACGGCGACCTCTCCGCCCCCGGCGAGCCGCAGGATCTCGGGCCGGGACTCGACGACCGAAGAGGGACCCTCGCCCAGGGAGTTGGTGTGCAGCACGGTGAAGCACAGCGTCCCGCCGGGCCGGAGCGCTGCGGCGAGGGCCGGCAGCAGCCGGCGGGGATCGATGTAGGGCACCGCGTTGACGGAGTAGACGACGTCGTACGGCTGTGCCGTGCCGAGGTGCTCGACGGCGTCCGCCCTGATCAGGCGTAGTCCCGGCAGGGAGCCGTAGCGCGCGAGGGCGCGTTCGTGCTGCGTGGGGGAGGAGTCGACCGCGTCCACCGAGGCGCCGTACGCCCGGACGAGATGCGCCGCGTGCCGGGCCGGGCCGCACCCGAGGTCCAGCACGCGCCGCCCGGCGAGCTCGCCGAGAATCTCGGCGCCCGGCCCGGTGTCCCGGTGTCCCCAGTCGAACCGCTCCAGCTCCGGCAGGACCGTGCCGCGCCGCAGATGGTGGTCGCCGTAGGCGTGCCAGGCCTCGGTGTTGACGGCGTCGGGGCCGCCGGGTCGCGTGGTCAATGTGCCTCCCGGATGCGGTGGTCGAGGATCGGAACCCTATGCGAGCGCCGGGCCCGCCGAGTTGCCGAGGGGCGCCGCCCATTTCCGTCCCTTGTCTTGACGTGTACTTGGCAGAGTGGCTTCTATGGGAGCGCTCCCATACTCCTTCCGACTGCCTCACCCACCCCTGGAGCCGCAGTGAGAAGAACAAGAAAGAGTCCCCTGAGCCCGTTATGGGCCGCACTGGCCGCCTTCATCGGACTGGTGGTGCTCGGCGCCCTCTCTCCGAGCGTGGCCCAGGCCGCCGAGGAGCCCGGCACCAAGGCTGCTGGTCTGCACATCAGCGACGGCCGCCTGGTCGAAGGCAACGGCAACGACTTCGTCATGCGTGGCGTCAACCACGCCCACACCTGGTACCCGAACGAACTGGGGTCGCTGGCCGACATCAAGGCGCAGGGCGCCAACACCGTCCGGGTGGTCCTCGCCGACGGCCACCGCTGGACCGCGAACAGCGCCTCGGACGTGGCCAACGTCATCGCCCAGTGCAAGGCCAACCGGCTCATCTGCGTCCTGGAGGTGCACGACACCACCGGATACGGCGAGGAGAGCGCGGCCGGCACGCTCGACCAGGCCGCCGACTACTGGATCGGCCTCAAAGACGTGCTCGCCGGCCAGGAGAACTACATCGTCATCAACATCGGCAACGAGCCCTGGGGCAACACCGACCCCGCCGGCTGGACCGCCCCGACGATCGCCGCGATCCAGAAGCTCCGCAACGCCGGTTTCGAGCACACGATCATGGTGGACGCTCCCAACTGGGGCCAGGACTGGCAGCAAGTCATGCGCACCAACGCCCAGAGCGTCTACGCCGCCGACACCACCGGCAACCTGATCTTCTCGATCCACATGTACAGCGTCTTCGACACCGCGGCGGAGATCACCGACTATCTCAACGCTTTCGTCAGCGCCAAACTGCCCATCCTGATCGGGGAGTTCGGCGGCCCCGCCGACCAGTGGGGCGATCCGGACGAGGACACCATGATGGCCACCGCCGAGCAGCTCGACATCGGCTACCTGGCCTGGTCCTGGAGCGGCAACACCGACCCGATCCTCGACCTCGTGCTCAACTTCGATCCGGCGCAGATGACTTCATGGGGTCAGCGCATCTTCACCGGCGCCAACGGCATCGCGCAGACCGCCAAGGAAGCCACCGTCTTCGGCGGCGGTTCCAGTGACACCCAGGCCCCCACCGCTCCCGGCACCCCGACCGCCTCGGCGGTGACGGCGACCTCCGCGAACCTGTCCTGGACGGCGTCCACTGACAACGTTGGCGTGGCCGGGTACGACGTCGTCCGGGTCAGCGGTGGCACCGAGACGAAGGTCGCGGCCTCGACGGCGAACTCGGTGACCGTGACGGGCCTGACCGCCAACACGGCGTACTCCTTCGCCGTTTACGCCCGTGACGCGGCCGGTAACCGGTCGGCCCGCTCGGCGACGGTGAGCGTCACCACCGCCGACACACCGGCCGGGAGCTGCTCCGTCGGCTACCGCGTGGTCGGCGAGTGGCAGGGCGGTTTCCAGGGCGAGATCGCCATCCGCAACACCGGCACGTCCGCCGTCAGCGGCTGGAAGCTCGCCTTCACCTTCGCCAACGGGCAGACCGTCTCCAACATGTGGGGCGGGACCCCCGCGCAGAGCGGTGGCTCGGTGACCGTCACCCCGGCCTCCTACACCAACACGATCCCGGCCGGAGGCTCGGTCACCGTCGGCTTCATCGGCAGCAAGGGCGCCACGAACACCGCACCCACCGCCTTCACACTCAACGGGGCGGCCTGCGTGAACGGTTGATGTCTTCGAGGTATCAGGTCAACTGTCCCGGACTCTTGACTCGGAACGTGCTCAGTCGCGATCCTCGACGCATCTATTGCGCCGGTCATGACAATTCCAAGGGCAGTCAAAACGCCCTCGGTCGACGGCGCCTCCCGCCGACCGAGGGACGTGGGCCATGGCCGGACGCACCTGCCGCCGACGCAAGAACATCACCATCACCTCCCTGCTCTTCCTGGTGCTGGCCACGATCCTGGGCCCCACGCCGAGTTCGGCGGCCACCGACTGGTGGACACCGACGGCCAGGCCCACCCCCGACGCCCAGATCAACGTGACGGGAGCGCCCTTCACCGGCACCGACTCCGCGGGCGAGGTGAACGGGTTCATCGACGCCCACAACCACCTCTTCTCCAACGAGGCCTTCGGCGGCCGGCTGATCTGCGGCAAGGTGTTCTCCGAGTCCGGAGTCGCCGACGCGCTCAAGGACTGTCCCGAGCATTACCCCGACGGCACCCTCGCGCTGTTCGACTACATCACCCACGGCGGCGACGGCAAGCACGACCCGGTGGGCTGGCCCTCTTTCAAGGACTGGCCGGCGTACGACTCCATGACCCACCAGGCCAACTACTACGCCTGGGTGGAGCGCGCCTGGCGCGGTGGGCAGCGGGTGCTGGTCAACGACCTCGTCACCAACGGCATGATCTGCTCCATCTACCCTTTCAAGGACCGCAGTTGTGACGAGATGACCTCGATCCGCCTGCAGGCCAGGATGACGTACGACCTCCAGGCCTTCATCGACAAGATGTACGGCGGCACCGGCAAGGGCTGGTTCCGGATCGTCACCGACAGTGCGCAGGCCCGACAGGTCATCCAGCAGGGCAAGTTGGCGGTCGTTCTCGGTGTGGAGACCTCCGAGCCGTTCGGCTGCAAGCAGATCCTCGACATCGGGCAGTGCAGCAAGGCGGACATCGACAAGGGGCTCGACGAGCTGTACGGCCTGGGCGTGCGCTCCATGTTCCTGTGCCACAAGTTCGACAACGCCCTGTGCGGTGTCCGCTTCGACGAGGGCGGACTCGGAACCGCCATCAACGTCGGGCAGTTCCTGTCCACCGGCACCTTCTGGAAGACCGAAACCTGCAAGGGGCCGCAGCACGACAACCCCATCGGTACGGCGGCCTCCGAGGCGGAGGACGACCTGCCGGCCGGCACCGAGGTCCCGGAGTACGACAAGGCCGCGCAGTGCAATGTCCGCGGGCTCACCGATCTCGGCGAGTACGCCGTGCGCGGCATGATGAAACGCAAGATGATGCTCGAGATCGACCACATGAGCGTCAAGGCCACCGGTCAGGTCCTCGACATCTTCGAGGCCGCGAACTACCCCGGCGTGCTCTCGTCGCACAGCTGGATGGATCTCAACTGGACCGAGCGGGTCTACTCGCTCGGCGGCTTCGTCGCCCAGTACATGCACGGCTCCGAAGGATTCGCCGCGGAGGCGAAGCGCACCGACGCGCTGCGCGCGAAGTACGACGTGGGCTACGGCTACGGCACCGACTTCAACGGCATCGGCGACCACCCCGCACCGCGCGGAGCGGACGCCGCGAACAAGGTGACGTACCCCTTCAAGAGTGTCGACGGCGGCTCGGTCATCGACAAGCAGACCTCCGGGCAGCGCACCTTCGACTTCAACACCGACGGGGCCGCCCATGTCGGCATGATCCCGGACTGGATCGAGGACATCCGGCTCGTCGGCGGCCAGGGCGTGGTGGACGACCTCTTCCGGGGCGCCGAGTCCTACCTCGGCACCTGGGGCGCTTCCGAGCAGCACCAGGCATCCGTCGATCTCGCCAAGGGGAAGACGGCCACGGCCAGTTCGTCCGAGTCCAACCCGTTCACCAGCTATCAGCCGGGGCGGGCCGTGGACGGCGACGACTCCAGCCGCTGGGCGAGCGACTGGAGCGACGACCAGTGGTGGCAGGTCGACCTGGGCTCCACGAACCGGGTCTCCAAGGTCACGCTCGACTGGGAGCGGGCGTACGGGAAGTCGTACCGGATCGAGCTCTCGACCGACGGGGCGAACTGGCAGACCGTCTGGTCGACCACCTCCGGGGACGGCGGCCTGGACACCGCCAAGTTCACCGGAACTCCGGCCCGTTACGTGCGCGTCCACGGCCTCGACCGCGGCACCGACTGGGGATACTCGCTCAACGAGGTCGGCGTCCACAGCGCCTGACGTACGACAACGGGGGACACGCATGGCACGTATGCCGTCGGCCGAGCGGCGCCGGCAGCTGACCGAGGCCGCGATCAGGGCGATGGCCCGGGACGGCGTCGCGAAGACGACGACCCGGTCCATCGCCGCCGAGGCCGGCGTGTCCCTCAGCGTCTTCCACTACTGCTTCGACTCCAAGCAGGCCCTGCTCGAGGCCGTCATCACGACCCTCACCGACCACTCCGTCACCGTGGTCAAGGAGGCGCTGCGCCCCCGGGACACCCTGGAGGAGACCGTCGCCGCCGGGTTCCGGGCGTACTGGGACCATGTCCGCGCCCACCCCGAGGCGCACATGCTCACCTATGAGCTCACCCAGTACGCCCTGCGCGAGCCGGGATTCGAGCACCTGGCCAGGCGCCAGTACGAGCTGTACGGCGAGGCCTACGCCGAGCTCATCGAGCAGCTGCGCCGGGACATGGATCTGCAGCTGCGGGTGCCCGTCTCCGTGCTGGCCCGCTACCTCGCGGCCATGACCGACGGGCTCACCCTGAACTACCTCGTCCTCGGTGACGCGGCCGCCTGGGCGGACATCCTCGAAACGGTCACGGCGCACATCGCGGGCCTGGTGCGCTGAGACCGGTCAGGATTCGAGAAGCGCGGGCCGCGGGCCGTGGCTAGCGTGACGGCCATGGACATCACGATTCGGGCGAGCTTCCTCCCGCACGACGACCCGGAGGCGTCCCTGGCCTTCTACCGGGACGTGCTGGGCTTCGAGGTCCGCGGTGACGTGGGCCGCGGAGGGACGCGCCGGCTCACGGTCGGGCCCGCTGGGCAGGCCGAGACCTCGGTCGTGCTGCACCCGGCGGGCGACGACCCCGAGCTCCTGCTCGCCACCCCCGACCTCGACTCCGTCTTCGAGCGGCTCCAGGCCCGCGCAGAGGTGATCCAGGAGCCGATCGAGCAGCCGTACGGCATTCGGGACTGCGCCTTCCTCGACCCCGCGGGCAACATGATCCGCGTTCAGGAGCTGCGCTGAGGCGTGCGCGTCGACATAGTGTTCGAAGCTGTCGAAACGGGAGGACAAGTCACCATGAGCAAGGCCACGAGGACGGGCGCGCAGCACGCTGCCGACAGCCATGACCTGATCCGCGTGCACGGGGCGCGCGAGAACAACCTCAAGGACGTCAGCATCGAGATCCCGAAGCGCCGGCTCACGGTCTTCACCGGAGTCTCCGGCTCCGGCAAGAGCTCGCTGGTGTTCGACACCATCGCCGCCGAGTCGCAGCGGTTGATCAACGAGACCTACAGCGCCTTCGTGCAGGGCTTCATGACGACCCTGGCACGGCCCGAGGTCGACGTCCTCGACGGACTGACCACCGCCATCACCGTCGACCAGCAGCGCCTCGGCGGCGACCCGCGCTCCACCGTGGGCACCGTCACCGACACCAACGCGATGCTGCGGATCCTGTTCAGCAGACTCGGGACCCCGCACATCGGCTCGCCCAAGGCGTTCTCCTTCAACGTCGCCTCTATCAGCGGGGCGGGCGCGGTGACCATGGAGCGCGGCGGACAGACCGTGAAGGAGCGCCGCAGCTTCAGCATCGTCGGCGGCATGTGCCCGCGCTGCGAGGGCCGGGGCACGGTCAACGACATCGATCTCACCCAGCTCTACGACGACTCCAAGTCGCTCGCCGAGGGCGCGATGACCATCCCGGGCTACAAGGCCGGCGGCTGGAACTACCGCCTCTACAGCGAGTCCGGCTTCTTCGACGCGGACAAGCCGATCCGGAGGTTCACCAAGCGGGAGCTCCAGGACTTCCTGTACCGCGAGCCGACCCGGATGAAGATCGCGGGCATCAACATGACCTACGAGGGTCTCGTCCCGCGGATCCAGAAGTCGATGCTCGCCAAGGACCGCGAGTCGATGCAGCCGCACATCCGCGAGTTCGTGGACCGTGCGATCACCTTCATGGTCTGTCCCGAGTGCGAGGGCACCCGGCTGAGCGAGGGCGCCCGCTCCTCCAAGATCAAGGGCATCAGCATCGCCGACGCCTGCGCGATGCAGATCAGCGACCTCGCCGAGTGGGTGCGGGCACTGGACGAGCCGTCGGTCGGGCCGCTGCTGACGGCGCTGGGGGAGACCCTCGACTCGTTCGTGGAGATCGGGCTCGGCTATCTCTCCCTCGACCGGTCCTCGGGCACGCTGTCCGGCGGCGAGGCGCAGCGCACCAAGATGATCCGGCATCTCGGGTCCTCGCTCACCGATGTCACGTACGTCTTCGACGAGCCGACCATCGGGCTGCACCCCCATGACATCCAGCGCATGAACAACCTGCTGCTGCGCCTGCGGGACAAGGGCAACACGGTGCTCGTCGTGGAGCACAAGCCGGAGACGATCGCGATCGCCGACCATGTCGTCGACCTCGGTCCGGGGGCCGGTACGGCGGGCGGTTCGGTCTGCTTCGAGGGCACCGTCGAGGGGCTGCGGACCAGCGACACCGTCACCGGGCGCCACTTCGACGACCGGGCCGGTCTCAAGGACACGGTCCGCAAGGCGACCGGTGCGCTGGAGATCCGAGGTGCGAGCACGCACAACCTCCAGAGCGTCGACGTCGACATCCCGCTGGGGATGCTGACCGTGATCACCGGGGTCGCGGGGTCGGGCAAGAGCTCGCTCGTGCACGGGTCGATTCCGGTCGCGGAGGGGGTGGTGTCCGTGGACCAAGGGGCGATCCGTGGCTCGCGGCGCAGCAACCCGGCGACGTACACCGGACTCCTCGAACCGATCCGCAAGGCGTTCGCGAAGGTCAACGGCGTGAAGCCGGCGCTGTTCAGTGCGAACTCCGAGGGGGCGTGCCCCACCTGCAACGGGGCCGGGGTCGTCTACACCGACCTCGCGATGATGGCCGGGGTCGCCACCACCTGCGAGGAGTGCGAGGGGAAGCGGTTCCAGGCGTCGGTCCTCGAGTACCACCTCGGCGGGCGGGACATCAGCGAGGTGCTCGCGATGCCGGTGACGGAGGCCGAGGAGTTCTTCGGGGCCGGTGAGGCGCGTACGCCGGCCGCGCACAAGATCCTCGAGCGCCTCTCCGACGTCGGGCTCGGCTATCTCACCCTCGGTCAGCCGCTCACCACGCTGTCCGGCGGTGAGCGGCAGCGGCTGAAGCTGGCGACCCACATGGGGGAGAAGGGCGGGGTGTACATCCTCGACGAGCCGACCACAGGCCTTCACCTCGCCGACGTCGAGCAGTTGCTCGGCCTGCTCGACCGGCTGGTCGACTCCGGAAAGTCCGTCATCGTCGTCGAGCACCACCAGGCGGTCATGGCCCACGCCGACTGGATCATCGACCTCGGCCCGGGCGCGGGGCACGACGGCGGGCGGATCGTGTTCGAGGGGACACCGGGGGAGCTGATCGCCGCCGGGTCGACGATCACGGCGGAGCATCTGGCGGCCTACGTGGGGGAGTGACGGGGCGGCGGTCGCGGCAGTACGGGGTGATGGCCGGGGGCGCGATGTTCGTACGGCGTCGAAGGCGCCGTGCGCCCTCGGCGGTTGACCAGGTCCTCGCGCCCTTGGTCGCAGAGCGCCTCGGTCCGGTCGCGGACGAGCCTGACGACGCCGGTGCCTCGCGACGACGACCACGGGTTCCGGGAGGCCTCCCGGAACCCGCGGGACCAGTCCTGGGCGGTCCCCTCGCGTGGTGATCTCTGAGGCGGCGGTCCTGTGAGCCAGCGGTCCCTGAGTCGTCGGTCCCCTGAGCCAGCGATCTCTGAGTCGGCGGCACCCGGGGCGGTCGCCCCGCGGCCCCGGCGGCTGCGGATCCCCTCATGTGCCGCAGGGTTGCCGAGACCCGGCTGCACCTGGCTGACTTCATCCTCGGCGCCTGGGGCGGCGGTCCCGGAGACGGCGGTACCTGAGGTAGCCGTCCCGGGGGCGGCGGCTCCTTTGACGGCGGCACCTGAGGTAGTGGTCCCAGCAGCGGGCCCCCTGAGGTGGCGGCACTCGAGGGGCGCCCCCTGTAGCGGCGGCACCTGAGGTAGCGGTCCTAGAGAACGGTGGTCTCAGGGGCGCGTCCCCTTTGACGGCGGCACCCCAGGGGGCGCCCCCAGAGTCGGCGGTGCCGGCGACGGCGGTACCAGTGGCGGCGCCCCCCCCAGAGTCGGCGGCACCCTAAAGCGTGTTGCAGAAGGTCGTGTTCGGGCAGGTCAAGCCGGGGCTTCTGCTGTTCTGATCATGCTGCCAAGGCGAGGTTGTGCATGTGGGCGACGGCCTGGACCGCATGGTGGAGGCCGTTGCC
>NZ_JAVREZ010000021.1:0-173378 GCF_031845645.1 Streptomyces doebereineriae | reverse complement strand
CACCCACCAGGCCGCACGCGCTACACCCGCCCCCACCGAACCGAAACAGGCCGCCGCAGGCATCCAGGGGCGCGGGGAACTGCGCACAACGCCCGCCCCCACCGAACCCGCACAGGCCGCCGCAGGCAAACCCACCGAACCCGCACAGGCCGCCGCAGGCAAACCCACCGAACCCGCACAGGCCGCCGCAGGCACCCCCGCTCGACCGCCGGAGCCCCCCGTAGGCTGTACCGCGTGCAGGAACGACACGACGCCCCCCTCGCCCCCCTGACCACCTTCCGTCTCGGCGGCCCCGCCACCCGGCTCGTCACCGCGACGACCGACGCCGAGGTGATCGAGGTCGTCCGTGAGGCCGACGCCACCGGCACGCCGCTCCTCGTGATCGGCGGCGGGTCCAACCTCGTCATCGGGGACAAGGGGTTCGAGGGCACCGCACTCGTCATCGCCACCAAGGGGTTCGAGCTCACCGGCACCCACCTGGAGCTCGCCGCCGGCGAAGTGTGGACCGACGCCGTCGCCCGCACCGTGGACGCCGGACTCGCCGGTGTCGAGTGCCTCGCCGGCATCCCCGGTTCCGCGGGCGCCACCCCCATCCAGAACGTCGGCGCCTACGGCCAGGAGGTGTCCTCCACCATCACCGAGGTCATCGCCTACGACCGCCGCACCGGAGCCACCGTCACCCTCGCCAACGACGACTGCGCCTTCTCCTACCGCCACAGCCGCTTCAAGGAAGACCCCGCCCGCTACGTCGTCCTGCGCGTCCACTTCGACCTGGAAGACGCCGACGGCCTCTCCGCGCCGATCAAGTACGCCGAAACCGCCCGCGCCCTGGGCGTGGAACCCGGCGACCGTGTCCCCCTCACCGACGCCCGCGCAACCGTCCTGAAGCTGCGCGCGGGAAAGGGCATGGTCCTGGACCCCGACGACCACGACACCTGGTCGGCAGGCTCCTTCTTCACCAACCCCATCCTCACGGCCGCCCAGTTCGCGGAGTTCCACGCGCGCGTGAAGCACCGCCTCGGCGAGGACGCCGAACCCCCCGCCTACCCCGCGGGCGACGGCCACACCAAGACCTCCGCGGCCTGGCTGATCGACAAGGCCGGCTTTACCAAGGGCTACGGCACCGGCCCCGCCCGCATCTCCACCAAGCACACCCTCGCCCTCACCAACCGGGGCGACGCCACCACCGAGGACCTCCTCACACTGGCCCGGGAGGTCGTGGCGGGCGTACAGGACACCTTCGGGATCACGCTGGTCAACGAGCCGGTGACGGTGGGCGTCAGCCTGTAGCCGACCAGATCCGCAAGCGTCATCACCGACAGCACCGACAGCACCGTCAGTACGCCACCCCCACCCCCTGCTTCACCACCCCCGCATCCCCGACCATCCCCAGCATCGCGTGCGCCACATCCGCCCGCGAGATGAACCGCCCCCGAGCCGGAAACCCCCCGGCCACCACGCGATACACCCCGGTCACCGGCTTGTCCTGAAGACGCGGCGGACGTACGACCGTCCAGTCCGTACCGCTCGCCGCCAGCTCCGCCTCCATCTCGCTCAGATCGGCGTAGACGTCCTTCAGCACGGCGGACACGAGCCCCCGCATCCACCGGTCCACCGCCCCCTCGTCCACCGGCGCCGGCCCGACCGGCCCCGCGCTGACCGCCAGCACCCGCCGGATCTGCTCCGCCTCCATCGCGGCCAGCACCACGCGGGTCAGCCGCGCCGCGATCCCGGCGTCCTTGCGAGCGCGCGGCCCGAGTCCGGACAGCACCGCGTCCCGCCCGGCCACGGCAGGCCGCAGCACCTCCGGGTCGGTGAGGTCCGCACGGACCACCTCCAGCCGTGCGCCCGTGACGGTCAGCCGGGCAGGATCCCGTACGACCGCCGTGACCTCATGGCCCGCCTCCAGGCCCTGCCGAACGAGCTCGCGCCCGATGCCGCCGGTGGCACCGAAAACCGTGAGTTTCATGGGTACTCCCGTACTCGATGGAGGTGGGTGAGTATTCACTCACCCGTGTCTCCCTCTAGA
Organism: Streptomyces doebereineriae; assembly: GCF_031845645.1. Taxonomy (NCBI): domain Bacteria; kingdom Bacillati; phylum Actinomycetota; class Actinomycetes; order Kitasatosporales; family Streptomycetaceae; genus Streptomyces; species Streptomyces doebereineriae. The sequence goes on along the minus strand of NZ_JAVREZ010000021.1, from coordinate 171,349 downwards.
GTGGGTAAGTACTCACCCACCCGTCAAGCCCGCCAACCGACCCAAGGGGACGAACAGCATGGAGCCCAAGTCCGGCCCGGCCCGCGTCCGCATCCTCGACGCCGCCCACGAGCTGATGCTCACCGTGGGGCTGGCGCGTGCCACGACCAAGGAGATCGCCAAGGCGGCCGGCTGCTCCGAGGCGGCGCTGTACAAGTACTTCACCGGCAAGGAGGAGGTGTTCATCCGCGTCCTCGCGGAACGCCTCCCGAAACTGGCCCCCCTGCTGCACGCCCTTGCCGCCGAGCCGGGCCGTCACACCCTGGAGGAGAACCTCACCGAGATCGCCCGCCAGGCCGCCCTCTTCTACGAGCAGAGCTTTCCGATCGCCGCCTCGCTGTACGCCGAGACCCAGCTCAAGCGGCGCCACGACGACGCGATGCGCGAAATGGAGTCCGGCCCGCACAAGCCGATCGAGTGGCTCGATGCCTACCTCAAGGCCGAGCAGTCCATCGGCCGGGTCGCCCCCACCGCTGACACCTTCGCCGCGGCCTCCCTGCTCCTGGGCGCCTGTGCGCAACGGGCGTTCGCCTACGACGCCACACAGGACGGCGTACGCCCGCCGGTGGAGGAGTTCGCCTCCCGGCTGGCCAGGACCCTGCTCGGCGGAATCTCGGTAGCCGGGGAATCGGCGTGACCGTCACGCTGGGCCCATGACATCCAGGACCCCCGAATGCGGCTGAGGCTCACGGAGTTCAGACCCCGCACCGGCCCCCATGAACACCGCGTCGTCCGGCCCCGCCACACCCTGCGCCACACGTCGCTGACCGCACCGGAACCGATCGGCCTGCTCCTCGGCGACCACGACGGACTGAACCGGCTCGCGGGCCTGTTCTCCTTCGCCGCCTACTCACGCCACACGATCGTCCATGTACCGCTGCGGGACGGGATCCCGCCGGACGAGGGTTGGGGGGAGCGCGTCGACCTCGTCCTCGCACACCACTCGTACGGGCTGCGCCCCAGCAAATGGCCCGAGCTGCGGCGCACCCTCAAGGCCGGCACCCCCCTGTCCGTACGCACCGACGAGGCACGTACGCACAAGGACGCCGACGCCTGGAGGCAACGACACACACGCGCGGACTTCCGGGACGAACTGCGGCACGCCACGCACGCGCGCACGTTCTTCCTGTTCGGCAGCCGGGACACCTTCGCCCTGGCGGCCGTGAACTTCGCGTACGCCGCGGGCTGGGGACCACGCCAGAAGGGCGTGGCCAAAGGGCACTCGGCCATGGTGACGGGAATCTGGCTGAAGGACGAGCCCGGCGGCGGGCACCCCCGCGAGGTCCTGGTCTGCTTCAAGCCCTACCCGCCCTACGCCCACTTCAAGAGGCCGGGTGGCTGAGCCAGTCGTCCACTCCCGACAGCAGCTTGGCCTTCATGTCCTCCGGCGCCGCCGAAGCCCGTACCGACTGCCGGGCCAGTTCCGCGAGCTCCGCGTCCGAGAAGCCGTGATACTGCCGGGCGATCTCGTACTGCGCGGCCAGCCGGGACCCGAACAGCAGCGGGTCGTCGGCGCCCAGCGCCATCGGCACCCCGGCCTCGAACAGCCTCCGCAGCGGCACATCCTCATGCTTCTCGTACACACCGAGCGCCACATTGGACGCCGGACACACCTCGCACGTCACCTGCCGGTCCGCCAGCCGCTTCAGCAGCCGCGGATCGTCCGCCGCGCGCACCCCGTGCCCGATCCGGTGCGCGTCCAGGTCGTCGAGACAGTCCCGTACCGACGACGGTCCGGCCAGCTCGCCGCCGTGCGGCGCCGACAGCAGCCCGCCCTCGCGCGCGATGTTGAAGGCCCGGTCGAAGTCCCGTGCCATGCCCCGGCGTTCGTCGTTCGAGAGTCCGAAGCCGACCACGCCCTTGTCCGCGTACCGCACCGCCAGCCGGGCCAGCGTGCGGGCGTCCAGCGGATGCTTCATCCGGTTCGCGGCGACCAGCACCCGCATCCCGAGCCCGGTCTCGCGCGAGGTCGTCTCCACCGCGTCCAGGATGATCTCCAGCGCCGGGATCAGCCCGCCGAGCCGGGGCGCGTACGACGTCGGGTCGACCTGGATCTCCAGCCACCCCGAGCCGTCACGCACATCCTCCTCCGCGGCCTCCCGCACCAGCCGCCGGATGTCCTCGGGCTCACGCAGACACGAGCGGGCCGCGTCGTACAGCCGCTGGAAACGGAACCAGCCCCGCTCGTCCGTCGCCCGCAGTTTCGGCGGTTCCCCGCTGGTCAGTGCTTCGGTCAGCGCCTCGGGCAGCCGTACTCCGTACTTGTCGGCCAGTTCCAGAACCGTCGCCGGGCGCATCGACCCGGTGAAGTGCAGGTGCAGATGGGCTTTCGGCAGCTCAGAGACATCACGTACACGCTCCATTCGAGGATCCTGCCGTACGTCACCGGTGTCCCGGTACCGCTTTCCCCTTTAGTGGTCTTGCTCGCACAAAAAGGCACCCCCTCACGTGAGGGGGTGCCTTTTCACGGCGGGCTCAGTCCTGTGCCTCCGCCAGCAGCTTCTGGATCCGCGAGACGCCCTCGACGAGATCCTCGTCACCCAGGGCGTAAGACAGCCGCAGATAGCCCGGCGTACCGAAGGCCTCGCCCGGAACGACCGCGACCTCGGACTCCTCCAGGATCAGCGCGGCCAGCTCGACCGTGTCCTGTGGGCGCTTGCCACGGATCTCCTTGCCGAGCAGGGCCTTGACCGACGGGTAGGCGTAGAAGGCGCCCTCGGGCTCCGGGCAGAGCACGCCGTCGATCTCGTTGAGCATCCGCACGATGGTCTTGCGGCGGCGGTCGAAGGCCGTGCGCATCTCCGCCACCGCGTCGAGGTTGCCGGAGACCGCGGCGAGGGCCGCGACCTGGGCGACGTTCGACACGTTGGACGTGGCGTGCGACTGGAGGTTGGTCGCGGCCTTGACGACGTCCTTCGGGCCGATGATCCAGCCCACGCGCCAGCCCGTCATGGCGTACGTCTTCGCGACACCGTTGACGACGATGCACTTGTCGCGCAGCTCGGGAAGGAGCGCGGGCAGCGAGGTGAACTTCGCGTCGCCGTAGACGAGGTGCTCGTAGATCTCGTCGGTCAGCACCCACAGGCCGTGCTCGACCGCCCAGCGGCCGATCGCCTCGGCGTCGGCCTCGCTGTACACGGCACCGGTCGGGTTGGAGGGGGAGACGAAGAGCACGACCTTCGTCTTCTCGGTGCGGGCCGCCTCCAGCTGCTCGACGGAGACCCGGTAGCCGGTCGTCTCGTCGGCGACGACCTCCACCGGGACACCGCCGGCCAGCCGGATCGACTCCGGGTACGTCGTCCAGTACGGCGCCGGGACGATGACCTCGTCGCCCGGGTCGAGGATCGCGGCGAAGGCCTCGTAGATCGCCTGCTTGCCGCCGTTGGTCACCAGGATCTGGGACGCGTCGACCTCGTAGCCGGAGTCACGCAGCGTCTTCGCGGCGATCGCGGCCTTCAGCTCGGGGAGGCCGCCGGCCGGGGTGTAGCGGTGGTACTTGGGGTTCGAGCAGGCCTCGATGGCGGCCTGGACGATGTAGTCCGGGGTCGGGAAGTCCGGCTCGCCGGCGCCGAAGCCGATCACCGGCCGCCCGGCGGCCTTCAGGGCCTTGGCCTTGGCGTCCACGGCGAGAGTGGCGGACTCGGAGATCGCGCCGACTCGGGCGGAGACCCGGCGCTCGGTGGGAGGGGTTGCAGCGCTCATGGGGCCCATCGTTTCAGACCGGAAACTCCCCCGGCACGCGGGTTTCACAGACTGAACAACTGCTGAACAACCGTCCGGATTCGCCTCGCACGCTGGGCGATCTTCCTTCCCCAAGCCCCCTACGGGCGCTTTCTGTTCGACGACGGCCCGCGGACCACGTACACTCTCACCTCGTTGGCCTTCAGCAGCCCACCCAGCCGGTGCACACCGAGCACCCGGTCGGATGCGGTACGTTGGGGGACGCACAAAGGGTCGTAGCTCAATTGGTAGAGCACCGGTCTCCAAAACCGGCGGTTGGGGGTTCAAGTCCCTCCGGCCCTGCTACACACACCTTCGCCAGGATGTGTGCGCATGTACGTACAGCAATGCACCGCCGTGCGGCTCCAACCGGGCGCGGCACGGCCACGACCCGGGAACAGGTGAGGACGAATGGCGGACGCCGTGGGCTCCATTGATACGCCTGATGCCCAGGATGAGGCGCCGGAGTCCAAGAAGACCCGTAAGGGCGGCAAGCGTGCCAAGAAGGGCCCGCTGAAGCGCCTCGCGCTCTTTTACCGGCAGATCGTCGCAGAGCTCCGCAAGGTCGTCTGGCCGTCGCGGAACCAGCTGACGACGTACACGACCGTGGTGATCGTCTTCGTCCTCGTCATGATCGGCCTGGTGACCGTGATTGACTATGGACTCAACCACGCCGCCAAGTACGTATTCGGCTGAGCACAGAGCGAAGGGCGCCGAGGTTACCGGCGCCCCTTTTCGCATGTTCCACCACAAAGTATCCAGGAAGAAGCAGCCACCGTGTCTGACCAGAACCTGAACGACGCCATCGAGCCCGACGAGTCTGTCGACGACGAGCTCGACATCGTCGAGGGCGCGGACGAGGACCTGGACGAGGTCGAGGCTGCCGACGCCGAGGCGGGCGAGCCCGCCGAGGAATCCGCCCTCCACGTCGAGGACGAGTCCGGCGGTGACGTCGAGGCCGTCGAGGACGAGGACGAAGAAGAGGTCGAGGAAGAGCCGGCCGAGCCGGTCGACCCCGTCGCCGCCCTGCGCGAGGAACTGCGGACCCTTCCCGGCGAGTGGTACGTCATCCACACCTACGCCGGTTACGAGAACCGCGTGAAGACCAACCTCGAGCAGCGTGCCGTCTCGCTGAACGTCGAGGACTTCATCTTCCAGGCCGAGGTGCCGCAGGAAGAGGTCGCGCAGATCAAGAACGGCGAACGCAAGACCATCCGCCAGAACAAGCTCCCCGGCTACGTGCTGGTGCGCATGGACCTGACGAACGAGTCCTGGGGCGTCGTCCGCAACACCCCCGGCGTCACCGGCTTCGTGGGCAACGCCTACGACCCGTACCCGCTGACCCTGGACGAGATCGTCAAGATGCTCGCCCCGGAGGCCGAGGAGAAGGCCGCCCGCGAGGCCGCCGAGGCCGAGGGCAAGCCCGCTCCGCAGCGCAAGGTCGAGGTCCAGGTGCTGGACTTCGAGGTCGGCGACTCGGTCACCGTCACCGACGGTCCCTTCGCCACCCTCCAGGCCACGATCAACGAGATCAACGCCGACTCGAAGAAGGTCAAGGGCCTCGTCGAGATCTTCGGCCGCGAGACCCCGGTCGAGCTGAGCTTCGACCAGATCCAGAAGAACTGAGGTTCTGCGGACCGCATGCTTCCGAGCAGGTCAGACGGGCTTTCGCAGCCTGTCTGACCTGCTCGGTTTTTGGCCGCGCATCTATACCCGCTATCGTTGTGCGGTATGCCTGCGTCCAGAGGAGCAATCTGGGCCCGGGTAGGACCCGAAGAGAGGAACCGGAGAGCTATGCCTCCCAAGAAGAAGAAGGTCACGGGGCTCATCAAGCTCCAGATCCAGGCCGGTGCCGCCAACCCGGCTCCGCCGGTCGGCCCCGCGCTGGGTCAGCACGGCGTCAACATCATGGAGTTCTGCAAGGCGTACAACGCCGCGACCGAGTCGCAGCGTGGCTGGGTGATCCCGGTGGAGATCACGGTCTACGAGGACCGCTCCTTCACCTTCATCACCAAGACGCCGCCGGCCGCCAAGATGATCCTCAAGGCCGCGGGCGTGGAGAAGGGCTCCGGCGAGCCGCACAAGACCAAGGTCGCCAAGATCACCCAGGCGCAGGTCCGCGAGATCGCCACCACCAAGATGCCCGACCTCAACGCCAACGACCTGGACGCCGCCGCGAAGATCATCGCCGGCACCGCGCGTTCCATGGGCGTCACGGTCGAGGGCTGAGCCCCAACCCCCCGTACAAAGCAGAAGTGGCAGGGCCTGCTCGGCCCGTACCACGACTCCTTTCAGAACACACAGGAGCAGTTGTGAGCAAGCGCAGCAAGGCCCTTCGCGCTGCGGACGAGAAGATCGACCGGGAGAAGCTGTACGCCCCGCTCGAGGCCGTCCGTCTCGCCAAGGAGACCTCCACGTCCAAGTTCGACGGCACCGTCGAGGTCGCCTTCCGTCTGGGTGTCGACCCGCGCAAGGCCGACCAGATGGTCCGTGGCACCGTGAACCTCCCGCACGGCACCGGTAAGACCGCCCGGGTCCTGGTCTTCGCGACCGGTGACCGTGCCGAGGCCGCACTCGCCGCGGGTGCCGACATCGTCGGCTCCGACGAGCTCATCGACGAGGTGTCGAAGGGCCGTCTGGACTTCGACGCCGTCGTCGCCACCCCGGACCTCATGGGCAAGGTCGGCCGCCTCGGCCGCGTGCTCGGTCCCCGTGGCCTCATGCCGAACCCCAAGACCGGCACCGTCACCCCCGATGTCACCAAGGCTGTCAACGACATCAAGGGCGGCAAGATCGAGTTCCGCGTCGACAAGCACTCGAACCTGCACTTCATCATCGGCAAGACGTCGTTCGACGACACCAAGCTGGTGGAGAACTACGGCGCGGCGCTGGAGGAGATCCTCCGTCTGAAGCCGTCCGCCGCCAAGGGTCGCTACATCAGGAAGGCCGCCATCAGCACCACGATGGGCCCCGGCATTCCGCTCGACTCCAACCGCACCCGCAACCTCCTCGTCGAGGAGGACCCGGCCGCGGTCTGAGACACCGGCAGGTTCCCGGGCCCCGCACCTTTCCAGGTGCGGGGCCCGTTCCCATGTGCGGGCGCTGCGCTCTGGGTTAGCGTGCGAGCAGGGCACTTGCACCAGGGGGACGCATGAAGAGGACGACGGTCTGGGTCACGACGGCCGCCGCGCTGACGGGACTGGCCGCCTGCACGTCCTCGGGCTCCTCCGACGAGCCGAAGGACAAGCCCACCTCCTCGGCCCCCGCCGCCCTCCCGGCCCTGCGCACCGCCGAGCGCTCCACCGAGCGGGCCGAGACGGCCCGGGTGAGGTCCACCACCGTGATGGGCACCCAGCTGTCCCTCACCGCCGACGGCGTCCTCGCCTGGCGCGACGGCCTCTCCGGCAGCCTCATCATCGACTACACCGGCGGCACCGCGGCCGAGACGATGCGCGGCCTCGGCGTCACCTCCATGGAGGCCCGCTACCTCTCCGACGCCTACTACGCGCGCATGGGTGACACCTTCGCCGCCAAAATGGGCGGCAAGCACTGGCTCAAGTACGCCTACGACGACCTGAAGACCCTCGGTGGCGGCGCCGACCTGGCCGACCAGATGCGCTCCACCACCCCCAACCAGTCGGTGAGGCTGCTGCTGGACTCCGGGAACGTGCGCGAGGTCGGCAGAGAGACCGTGGACGGCCAGGCCGCCACGCACTACTCCGGCACCGTGCGGGTCGAGGACGTCACCGACACCGAACTCCGGCGGCGCCTCCAGGACGCCGACGTCACCGCCGAGACCGTCGACGTCTGGATCAACGAGAAGAACCTCCTGGTCAAGAAGGTGGAGAAGACCAGCACGACGAACGGCAGGGTGACCCAGAGCGCCCACTACAGCGACTACGGCGTCAAGGTCGCCGTACACAAGCCGCCGGCCGCCGACACCGAGGACTTCAAGGCCCTCCTGTCACAGTCGAGCACCAACCCCACCTGAGCCGCAGGGAATTCGCGGATCCCTGGCGCCCCTCTCGGATAGGCTCGCGGTCTTGCTGTGAATCGACCATGTGTTCCTTGGGGGGAATCAATGGCTACTTCTGTACGACGTTCCGCGCACCGCCGGACCATCGGCGCGGGGCTCGCCGCCGTGGCCCTCGCCGCGGGTGCGGTGAGCTGTTCCAAGGGGGGCGAGGAATCGCCCGAGATGACGCCCGCGGCGGCGGTCGCCAAGGCGGCGAAGAACACGGAGGAGATCACCTCCTTCCGCTACCGCATGAAGGGCGAGATGCCCGAGCAGGGGCAGGTGGTGGCCGAGGCCTCCATGCGGACCAAGCCCGACCTCGCGATGAGCATGAAGATGACCGCGCCCAAGCAGGGCTCCGCTGAGATCCGGCTCGTCGACAAGGCCATGTACATCGGCGGCAACGCCGAGCTGGCCAAGGAGATGGACGGCAAGAAGTGGATGAAGTTCGACCTGTCCGGGCTCGACAAGGACGGCGGCCTCGGCGCCACCGCGCCCGGCGCCGGCCAGGCCGACCAGAACCCGGCCTCCATGTCCTCCTTCCTCAACGGGGCCAAGGACGTGAAGAAGGTCGGCACCGAGACGGTCGACGGGGTCAAGACGACCCACTACGCGGGCGACGTCACGCTGGCCGAGCTCAAGGCCTCCTACAAGGACGCCGACAAGTCGGTCCGCGAGCAGCGCGAGAAGAGCACCGAGCAGCTGGAGAAGCTGGGCCTGGACAAGTTCACGATGGACATGTGGGTCGACGGTGAGGACCACGCCAAGCAGTTCCGCATGCAGGGTGACGCGGACAAGGGCAAGTTCGACATGACCTTCACCTTCCTCGACTACAACAAGCCCGTGACCGTCACGGCCCCGCCCGCGAAGGACACCGCGGACCTGGCCGAGATGATGAAGGAACTCCAGAACGGCTGAGCGTCGTAGGGCCGGATTTGCTTGACAGGGATCCGGTCACGTACGCTCCTACAGAAGCCAAAGACCGCTGGTCGTTGCTGTGTTCTCGCTAGAGGGTGCAGTGGCCGAAGGATCCGCTGAAACCGCGGACGACCCGCGCAGGTGAATGTGGAAGTCGCTCCTGGACCACATGCATTACGTATGTGATGCCGGTCGAGCTACGCCCCGTGCGCCTGCGCCGGGGCGTTTCGTTTGTTCAGCCCCTTCTGAGCGGTCCTCATCACCCGGAAGGAGGCCGACGCTCTATGGCAAGGCCCGACAAGGCTGCCGCGGTAGCCGAGCTGACGGAGCAGTTCCGCAGCTCGAACGCCGCCGTGCTGACCGAGTACCGGGGTCTCACCGTGGCGCAGCTCAAGACGCTGCGTCGTTCGCTCGGTGAGAACGCCCAGTACGCCGTGGTGAAGAACACGCTGACCAAGATTGCGGCCAACGAGGCCGGGATCACGACGCTCGACGACCTGTTCAACGGTCCGACGGCGGTCGCCTTCGTCACCGGTGACCCGGTGGAGTCGGCGAAGGGTCTTCGTGACTTCGCCAAGGACAACCCGAACCTCGTCATCAAGGGCGGTGTCCTTGACGGCAAGGCGCTGTCCGCCGACGAGATCAAGAAGCTTGCGGACCTCGAGTCCCGCGAGGTTCTGCTCGCCAAGCTGGCGGGCGCCTTCAAGGGCAAGCAGACTCAGGCTGCTCAGGTCTTCCAGGCGCTCCCGTCGAAGCTCGTCCGCACCGTGGACGCGCTTCGTGCCAAGCAGGGCGAGCAGGGCGGTGCCGAGTAATTCGGCTCCCGAAATGATCGCTGCCTGAGGCGTCCCGCCTGAGGTGACGGTCGTCGCGGGCCGAACGTACGCCCGCCAGACATGTACATACCGGCACCAGCCGAATTAGTGGAAGGATCGCCCATCATGGCGAAGCTCAGCCAGGAAGACCTGCTCGCGCAGTTCGAGGAGATGACCCTCATCGAGCTCTCCGAGTTCGTGAAGGCGTTCGAGGAGAAGTTCGACGTCACCGCCGCCGCCGCGGTCGCCGTCGCCGGTCCGGCCGGTCCGGCCGCCGCCGCCGAGGTCGCCGAGGAGCAGGACGAGTTCGACGTCATCCTCACGGGTGCCGGCGAGAAGAAGATCCAGGTCATCAAGGTCGTGCGTGAGCTGACCTCCCTGGGTCTGAAGGAGGCCAAGGACCTCGTGGACGGCGCCCCGAAGCCCGTTCTCGAGAAGGTCGCCAAGGAAGCCGCCGAGAAGGCCGCCGAGTCCCTCAAGGGCGCCGGCGCCTCCGTCGAGGTCAAGTAACACCTCTCACAGGTCCCGCTGGACCTGTAACGCGCAAGCACTGAAGAGCGATCATCCATCCGGGTGGTCGCTCTTCGGCGTTCCTGGGGGCGCGGCCACGGTTACCTTGCCCCCTCCAGGGCGGGGGGTATGGTGATCTTCGTCGTGTCTCCCGAACGCCCCTGGTTCGGGCTGGGGGGCCTTGACGAACCGCACGCAGCGCGCAATTCTCAGGACGCGTCGCCAGAACGGTCCGAATCCGAGGCATGGATCGGTGACGAAGAGGGCAGTATCAACGTGCGTTGAGGGCAGGCATGCCGAGGACGTTGAGGGCAGCGAGAGTTTTTGAAGACTGGGCAGAAAAGCAGGGCTGGACATCAGTGCGCCAACTGGCTACACTGACCCTTTGCGCTGCCTGTTAGCTGCCCCCTGCCCGTCACCAGGGGTCTGCCCTCGCCTGAGCATCGATGATCGGACCATCTCTGAGCTGGCCTTTCGGCCGAATCGGAGATACCTGTCTCTATGCCGTGGGTGAGGGTCCGGGGAGCGCGTAGTGAGTCCGAGCCCTCGGAAGGACCCCCTCTTGGCCGCCTCGCGCACTGCCTCGACCGCGAATACGAACAACGCCGCCAGCACCGCCCCGCTGCGCATCTCTTTTGCAAAGATCAAGGAGCCTCTCGAGGTTCCCAACCTGCTCGCGCTGCAGACCGAGAGCTTTGACTGGCTGCTCGGGAACACCGCCTGGCAGAGTCGGGTCGAGGAGGCTCTGGAGTCAGGTCAGGACGTCCCCACCAAGTCCGGTCTGGAGGAGATCTTCGAGGAGATCTCCCCGATCGAGGACTTCTCCGGGTCGATGTCGCTGACGTTCCGTGACCACCGTTTCGAGCCGCCGAAGAACAGCATCGACGAGTGCAAGGACCGCGACTTCACGTACGCGGCCCCGCTCTTCGTGACGGCCGAGTTCACCAACAACGAGACCGGCGAGATCAAGTCCCAGACGGTCTTCATGGGCGACTTCCCGCTCATGACCCACAAGGGCACCTTCGTCATCAACGGCACCGAGCGTGTCGTGGTGTCGCAGCTGGTCCGCTCGCCGGGCGTCTACTTCGACTCCTCCATCGACAAGACGTCCGACAAGGACATCTTCTCGGCCAAGATCATCCCCTCCCGGGGTGCCTGGCTGGAGATGGAGATCGACAAGCGCGACATGGTCGGTGTCCGTATCGACCGCAAGCGCAAGCAGTCCGTCACCGTGCTCCTGAAGGCTCTCGGCTGGACCACCGAGCAGATCCTCGAGGAGTTCGGCGAGTACGAGTCGATGCGCGCCACCCTGGAGAAGGACCACACCCAGGGCCAGGACGACGCGCTGCTCGACATCTACCGCAAGCTGCGTCCGGGCGAGCCCCCGACCCGTGAGGCCGCGCAGACGCTGCTCGAGAACCTCTACTTCAACCCGAAGCGCTACGACCTCGCCAAGGTCGGCCGTTACAAGGTCAACAAGAAGCTGGGTGCGGAGGCTCCGCTCGACGCGGGCATCCTGACCGTCGAGGACATCATCTCGACGATCAAGTACCTGGTGAAGCTGCACGCGGGCGAGACCGAGACGGTCGGCGACAGCGGCACGAACATCGTCGTCGAGACCGACGACATCGACCACTTCGGCAACCGTCGTCTGCGCAGCGTCGGCGAGCTCATCCAGAACCAGGTCCGCACGGGTCTGGCTCGTATGGAGCGCGTCGTGCGTGAGCGCATGACGACCCAGGACGTCGAGGCGATCACGCCGCAGACCCTGATCAACATCCGGCCGGTCGTCGCCTCCATCAAGGAGTTCTTCGGCACCAGCCAGCTGTCGCAGTTCATGGACCAGAACAACCCGCTGTCGGGTCTCACCCACAAGCGCCGTCTGTCGGCTCTTGGCCCGGGTGGTCTCTCCCGTGAGCGGGCCGGCTTCGAGGTCCGTGACGTGCACCCGTCCCACTACGGCCGCATGTGCCCGATCGAGACGCCCGAAGGCCCGAACATCGGTCTGATCGGTTCGCTCGCCTCCTACGGCCGCGTCAACGCGTTCGGCTTCGTGGAGACGCCGTACCGCAAGGTCGACGGCGACGTCGTCACCGACGAGGTCGACTACCTGACGGCCGACGAGGAGGACCGCTTCGTCATCGCGCAGGCCAACGCCACGCTCGACGACGACATGCGCTTCACCGAGAACCGCGTCCTGGTCCGCCGTCGTGGCGGCGAGGTCGACTACGTTCCCGGTGACGACGTGGACTACATGGACGTCTCGCCGCGCCAGATGGTGTCGGTCGCGACCGCCATGATCCCGTTCCTCGAGCACGACGACGCCAACCGTGCCCTCATGGGCGCGAACATGATGCGTCAGGCCGTGCCGCTCATCAAGTCCGAGGCCCCGCTCGTCGGCACCGGCATGGAGTACCGCTCCGCCGTCGACGCCGGTGACGTGGTCAAGGCAGAGAAGGCGGGTGTGGTCCAGGAGGTCTCCGCGGACTACATCACCACCGCCAACGACGACGGCACGTACATCACGTACCGCCTGGCCAAGTTCGCCCGCTCCAACCAGGGCACCTCGGTCAACCAGAAGGTCATCATCGACGAGGGCGACCACGTCATCGAGGGCCAGGTCCTCGCCGACGGCGCGGCCACCGAGAACGGCGAGATGGCGCTCGGCAAGAACCTGCTCGTGGCGTTCATGCCGTGGGAGGGTCACAACTACGAGGACGCGATCATCCTGTCGCAGCGCCTCGTGCAGGACGACGTCCTCTCCTCGATCCACATCGAGGAGCACGAGGTCGACGCCCGTGACACCAAGCTCGGCCCCGAGGAGATCACCCGGGACATCCCGAACGTCTCCGAGGAGGTCCTCGCCGACCTCGACGAGCGCGGCATCATCCGCATCGGTGCCGAGGTCATCGCCGGTGACATCCTCGTCGGCAAGGTCACGCCCAAGGGTGAGACCGAGCTGACGCCGGAGGAGCGCCTGCTGCGCGCGATCTTCGGTGAGAAGGCCCGTGAGGTCCGTGACACCTCGCTGAAGGTGCCGCACGGCGAGACCGGCAAGGTCATCGGTGTGCGCGTCTTCGACCGCGAGGAGGGCGACGAGCTTCCCCCCGGTGTGAACCAGCTGGTGCGCGTGTATGTGGCGCAGAAGCGCAAGATCACCGACGGTGACAAGCTCGCCGGCCGACACGGCAACAAGGGTGTCATCTCCAAGATCCTGCCCATCGAGGACATGCCGTTCCTCGAGGACGGGACCCCGGTCGACATCATCCTCAACCCGCTCGGTGTGCCGTCCCGAATGAACCCGGGACAGGTTCTGGAGATCCACCTCGGCTGGCTCGCCAGTCGCGGCTGGGACGTCTCCGGGCTCGCCGAGGACTGGGCGCAGCGGCTCCAGGTGATCGGCGCCGACCAGGTCGCCCCGGGCACCAACGTCGCCACCCCGGTGTTCGACGGTGCGCGTGAGGACGAGCTCGCGGGTCTGCTGAACCACACCATCCCGAACCGCGACGGCGAGCGCATGGTGCAGCCGACCGGTAAGGCGAGGCTGTTCGACGGCCGCTCCGGCGAGCCGTTCCCGGAGCCGATCTCGGTCGGCTACATGTACATCCTCAAGCTGCACCACCTGGTCGACGACAAGCTGCACGCCCGTTCGACCGGTCCGTACTCGATGATCACCCAGCAGCCGCTGGGTGGTAAGGCCCAGTTCGGTGGCCAGCGCTTCGGTGAGATGGAGGTGTGGGCGCTGGAGGCATACGGCGCCGCCTACGCCCTCCAGGAGCTGCTGACCATCAAGTCCGACGACGTCACCGGCCGCGTGAAGGTCTACGAGGCCATCGTCAAGGGCGAGAACATCCCCGAGCCCGGCATCCCCGAGTCCTTCAAGGTGCTCATCAAGGAGATGCAGTCCCTGTGCCTCAACGTGGAGGTGCTGTCCTCGGACGGCATGTCCATCGAGATGCGCGACACCGACGAGGACGTCTTCCGCGCTGCGGAAGAGCTCGGCATCGACCTGTCCCGGCGCGAGCCGAGCAGCGTCGAAGAGGTCTGACGGGAGTCCGGCCGGAGGACCTGGTGAGGAACCTCCGGCCGGCCCCTGGACCCCCGTTTCAGACCCTAAGACTTACAACCCTGAGAGGGATTGACGCATAGTGCTCGACGTCAACTTCTTCGATGAGCTCCGGATCGGTCTGGCCACCGCTGACGACATCCGTCAGTGGAGCCACGGCGAGGTCAAGAAGCCCGAGACCATCAACTACCGCACCCTCAAGCCCGAAAAGGACGGACTCTTCTGCGAGAAGATCTTCGGTCCGACCCGGGACTGGGAGTGCTACTGCGGCAAGTACAAGCGTGTCCGGTTCAAGGGCATCATCTGTGAGCGCTGCGGCGTCGAGGTGACTCGCGCCAAGGTGCGCCGTGAGCGGATGGGCCACATCGAACTGGCCGCCCCCGTCACGCACATCTGGTACTTCAAGGGCGTTCCGTCGCGCCTTGGTTACCTGCTCGACCTTGCCCCGAAGGACCTGGAGAAGGTCATCTACTTCGCGGCGTACATGATCACGTACGTCGACGAGGAGCGCCGCACCCGCGACCTGCCCTCCCTGGAGGCGCACGTCTCCGTGGAGCGTCAGCAGGTCGAGAACCGGCGTGACGCCGACCTCGAGGCCCGCGCCAAGAAGCTGGAAAGCGACCTGGCCGAGCTGGAGGCCGAGGGCGCCAAGGCCGACGTGCGCCGCAAGGTGCGCGAGGGTGCCGAGCGTGAGATGAAGCAGCTGCGCGACCGTGCGCAGCGCGAGATCGACCGTCTCGACGAGGTGTGGACCCGCTTCAAGAACCTCAAGGTCCAGGACCTCGAGGGCGACGAGCTGCTCTACCGCGAGCTGCGGGACCGCTTCGGCACGTACTTCGACGGTTCGATGGGTGCCGCTGCGCTGCAGAAGCGCCTGGAGTCCTTCGACCTCGACGAGGAGGCCGAGCGCCTCCGCGAGATCATCCGTACCGGCAAGGGCCAGAAGAAGACCCGTGCGCTGAAGCGGCTGAAGGTCGTGTCTGCCTTCCTGCAGACCTCCAACAGCCCCAAGGGCATGGTGCTCGACTGCGTCCCGGTCATCCCGCCGGACCTTCGCCCGATGGTGCAGCTGGACGGTGGCCGCTTCGCGACCTCCGACCTGAACGACCTGTACCGCCGTGTGATCAACCGCAACAACCGCCTGAAGCGACTCCTTGACCTCGGTGCGCCCGAGATCATCGTGAACAACGAGAAGCGCATGCTTCAGGAGGCCGTCGACGCGCTCTTCGACAACGGCCGTCGTGGTCGCCCGGTCACGGGCCCCGGCAACCGTCCGCTGAAGTCGCTGTCCGACATGCTCAAGGGCAAGCAGGGTCGATTCCGTCAGAACCTGCTCGGCAAGCGTGTGGACTACTCCGCGCGTTCCGTGATCGTCGTCGGTCCGCAGCTGAAGCTGCACCAGTGCGGTCTGCCGAAGGCGATGGCGCTGGAGCTCTTCAAGCCGTTCGTGATGAAGCGCCTGGTCGACCTGAACCACGCGCAGAACATCAAGAGCGCCAAGCGCATGGTGGAGCGCGGCCGCACCGTCGTGTACGACGTCCTCGAAGAGGTCATCGCCGAGCACCCGGTGCTGCTGAACCGTGCTCCCACCCTGCACCGCCTCGGCATCCAGGCCTTCGAGCCGCAGCTGGTCGAGGGCAAGGCCATCCAGATCCACCCGCTCGTCTGCACCGCGTTCAACGCGGACTTCGACGGCGACCAGATGGCCGTCCACCTGCCGCTCTCCGCGGAGGCGCAGGCCGAGGCCCGCATCCTGATGCTGTCCTCGAACAACATCCTCAAGCCCGCCGACGGCCGTCCGGTGACGATGCCGACCCAGGACATGGTCCTCGGTCTGTTCTTCCTCACCACCGACGGCGAGCTGCGTGACACCAAGGGCGAGGGCCGGTCCTTCGGCTCCACGGCCGAGGCGATCATGGCGTTCGACGCCGGCGAGCTCGCGCTCCAGTCGCAGGTCGACATCCGCTTCCCGGTGGGCACCATCCCGCCGCGTGGCTGGACGCCGCCGGCGCGCGAGGAGGGCGAGCCCGAGTGGCAGCAGGGGGACACGTTCCGCCTGCGCACCACCCTGGGCCGCGCGCTCTTCAACGAGCTGCTGCCCGAGGACTACCCGTTCGTCGACTACTCGGTGGGCAAGAAGCAGCTCTCCGAGATCGTCAACGACCTGGCCGAGCGTTACCCCAAGGTCATCGTGGCGGCGACGCTCGACAACCTGAAGGCGGCCGGCTTCTTCTGGGCGACCCGTTCCGGCGTCACCGTGGCCATCTCCGACATCGTCGTTCCCGACGCGAAGGTCGAGATCGTCAAGGGCTACGAGGCTCAGGACGAGAAGGTCCAGAAGCAGTACGAGCGCGGTCTGATCACCAAGGAAGAGCGCACTCAGGAGCTCATCGCGATCTGGACCAAGGCGACCAACGAGGTCGCCGAGGCGATGAACGCGAACTTCCCCAAGACGAACCCCATCTTCATGATGGTTGACTCGGGTGCCCGAGGAAACATGATGCAGATGCGGCAGATCGCCGGTATGCGTGGTCTGGTGTCGAACGCCAAGAACGAGACGATTCCGCGTCCGATCAAGGCGTCCTTCCGTGAGGGCCTGTCCGTGCTGGAGTACTTCATCTCCACGCACGGTGCCCGTAAGGGTCTGGCGGACACCGCCCTGCGTACCGCCGACTCGGGTTACCTGACCCGTCGTCTGGTGGACGTCTCGCAGGACGTCATCATCCGCGAGGAGGACTGCGGCACCGAGCGCGGTCTTCGGCTCCAGATCGCGGAGGTCGGCGCGGACGGTGTGCTGCGCAAGGCGGACAACGTCGAGACCAGCGTGTACGCCCGTGCGCTGGCCGAGGACATCACCGTCGACGGCAAGGTGCTGGCCCCGGCCAACACCGACCTCGGCGACGTCCTCATCGACGAGCTCGTCAAGCACGGTGTCTCCGAGGTCAAGACCCGCTCGGTCCTGACCTGCGAGTCCGCCGTCGGCACCTGCGCCATGTGCTACGGCCGCTCGCTGGCCACCGGCAAGCTGGTCGACATCGGTGAGGCGGTCGGCATCATCGCCGCCCAGTCCATCGGTGAGCCCGGTACCCAGCTGACGATGCGTACCTTCCACACCGGTGGTGTGGCCGGTGACGACATCACCCAGGGTCTGCCGCGTGTCGTCGAGCTCTTCGAGGCCCGTACCCCGAAGGGTGTCGCCCCGATCTCCGAGGCCCAGGGCCGCGTGCGGATCGAGGAGACCGAGAAGACCAAGAAGATCGTCATCACGCCGGACGACGGCAGCGACGAGACGGCGTTCCCGATCTCGAAGCGCGCCCGACTCCTGGTCAGCGAGGGCGAGCACGTCGAGGTGGGCCAGAAGCTCACCGTGGGTGCCACCAACCCGCACGACGTGCTGCGCATTCTGGGCCAGCGTGCCGTCCAGGTCCACCTGGTCGGCGAGGTCCAGAAGGTCTACAACTCGCAGGGTGTGTCGATCCACGACAAGCACATCGAGATCATCATCCGGCAGATGCTGCGCCGCGTGACGATCATCGAGTCCGGCGACGCCGAGCTGCTGCCCGGTGAGCTGGTCGAGCGCTCGAAGTTCGAGACCGAGAACCGCCGTGTGGTCCAGGAGGGCGGTCACCCGGCCTCCGGTCGTCCGCAGCTGATGGGTATCACCAAGGCCTCGCTGGCGACGGAATCCTGGCTGTCGGCCGCCTCCTTCCAGGAGACGACCCGAGTCCTGACGGACGCGGCGATCAACGCCAAGTCCGACAGCCTCATCGGCCTCAAGGAGAACGTCATCATCGGTAAGCTCATCCCGGCCGGTACGGGTCTGTCCCGCTACCGCAACATCCGGGTCGAGCCGACCGAGGAGGCCAAGGCCGCGATGTACTCGGCCGTCGGCTACGACGACATCGACTACTCGCCGTTCGGCACGGGCTCCGGGCAGGCTGTGCCGCTGGAGGACTACGACTACGGGCCGTACAACCAGTAGGGCCTGCGTCTGAACGACTGAAGGGCGGTCACTCCGTTTCGTACGGGGTGGCCGCCCTTCGGCGTGTTCAGCGTGCTGTCGGGCCTCCGGTCGGGGGGCGGTGGGCACGCCGTTGCGGCCTGCTCGTGAGCCTCGACGGGATCGTGGAAGATCGTCCGGCGCGCGGTGTCGACTGTGGTCACGAGGTGGCACGGTCTCCCGCCCTCGCCGTGAAGTTGACGCTGCCGCGCGCACCGTCGAGAGGTCTCACGGCCCGAGAGGGTTCGCCGAGGGCGCGGTGCGCGACCGCCTGCGCCACGCCTCTGAACGGCCTTACATGTCCGAGTGGTTCCTTGCTCACCGTTCCTTCCGATTTGCCCGTTGGGCAATCTTATGAATACGACGTGAGCTGGATAACAAGTCCGTGAAGGAGTTACGTGCGGAAAGTGGGGGCGGGTTAAGGTGCGATGAAAGTATTTGAATGAGACATCAGTCCGTTAGTCGTACGAGTGTGCACAACGGTCTTCAGGTTTCCCGTGGTGTGTGGAGGGGGGCCCGTGTCGCGGACATGGGCCGAAGCACCATCGCGGTCGGGCAAGGGGGCCCGTGCCAGGAGTGATGTCCAGTGACTGCTCAAGTCCTTGGGGGGGCTTGCCTTGAGATCTCTGTCCATAGTCATTCCCGCGCTCAACGAGGCCGAAAACCTGCCGACGGTCATGGCGACCGTTCCGTACCGAGACCTGGCGGAAGCGGGCTGGGAGGTCGAGGTGATCGTGGTCGACAACGCCTCGACCGACGACACCGCCGACGTGGCCCGCTCGCTCGGTGCCAGGGTCGTCTCGCAGCCTTTGCGCGGATACGGCAACGCCTACCAGGCGGGTTTCGACGCGGCCCAGGGCGATGTCATCGCCACGGGTGACGCCGACTGCACATACCCTTTCGACGCGCTGCCGCACCTGCTGCACATCATGGATGCTCGGCGTGTGGAGTTCATGACCACGAACCGGCTCGGGGTCGAGAACCGCAGTGCCATGAAGCCGTCCCACACGGTCGCCAACCACGCGCTCAGTGCCCTGAGCCGGGCCCTGTTCCGTAACGGCCTGCGCGACTCGCAGTCCGGCATGTGGGTCTTCCAGCGTCATGTATGGGCCGCGATCGATGTCCGTTCGCCGGGCATGGCCTTCTCCCAGGAGATCAAGAACGCGGCGACCCGGGCCGGCTTCCGCTGCCTCGAGGTGCCGATCGAGTACCGGGTGCGCGGCGGACAGGTCAAGCTGAACGCCCTGCCCGACGGGGTGGCCAACCTGCGCCAGCTCTTCGAGCACAAGGTCCGGGACAATCGTTTCCGCACCACGCCCTCACGCATGGTTCCGCTGGCCGAGATGGCCCGTGCCAACGTCGCCGCCGAACGCGCCGCCGAGGCGGCCGAGCGTGCCGTGGCCGCCGTGGAGCAGCTCAGCGAGAAGACCGCGGCGGTGTTCGAGCGCGAGACGTCCGGTGCGGACGCATACGAGGCCGAGCCGGCCGATGTGCCCGAACTCTCCGACGGATCCGGGCTGCGCAAGGCCTATGGAACCTCTGCGATCTTCGAGGCGTCCGCGCCGTTCGACCCGGAGAAGCCCGCCACCGATCTGCTGCATGACGAGATCGACGAGATCACTGAATCGTTCGATCTCGACGCGTCTGCCGCGGACTCGACGGCACCCGGGGTGTCCCGATCGGCCAAGCCCTCCGTCTCCTCGGCCGAGAGCTTCGGCGAGACGACAATTGCGTCCCTGCCGGGGCAGCGGACCGCCGATGAGGTCCCCCTGGAAATGGCGTGAGCGGCACGCCGGACGACACCGGGCCCGGCCCGCAGGACACCGCGGGCGGGCCGGGGCGGCAGTCTGACGACCGGCAGTCCGGTGGTCAGGCGGAGGAGGCCGGTCGCGACCGGCAGGACCGGGAAGGCGAGTCCGGCCGCCGATCCCGGGCGACCGCGTCGGGCCGACGCGGTCGGCCGCTGCGCGGTACGACAAGTACGGTCGCCGCCCTGCTCGCCGTGGCCGTGCTCGGCGTCGGCGGCTGGTCCGTGCCCGAGGTCCGGACCGTGCTCAAGGATTCCTTCACCGAACGTCAGCAGACCTACATCGAGATGTACTTCGGCAAGGACCCGTTCTTCGACGGTGACGAACTCGTCGTGCCGCTGGAGGTCGTCGAGCACGGCGAGACCGGCGGCAAGCACGCGGTGCGGGCCTGGGCCGAGGACGCGAAGGGCGAGCGCCTCGCCGCCCGGACGGAATCCGTCACCACCAAGCCGGGTGCCCTGATCGGCGTCGACGTCCGGCTGCGTCTGAAGGGCAGCGGAAAGAAGAACGCGGACCTCGTCGAGGTGACGCTGCCGGGCCACTCACAGCGGCTCCGGATGCATCTGCGCTGACCGCTTCCAGCCCGCCCCCGTTCCACCCCACGAGCCGCACCTCCCACATTCCCGGGAACCTGAATGCCCACCATCGTCCAGATCACTCCCTACTACCCGCCGGCGCTCGGCGGGCTGGAGCGTGTCGTCTCCAACCTTGCGCGGGAGCAGGCCAAACGACACGACGTAGAGGTTCTGACCACCGCCCTGCGCACCGAGGGCTTGCCGCGCACCACCCGTGAGGAGGGGGTCGTGGTGCACCGGCACCGGGCCGTGGAGGTGGCGCACACCGCCCTCGCCCCGGGCCTCGCCACGCACCTCGCCAGGCTGCCCCGCGACGCGGTGCTCCATCTGCACTGCGCTCACGCCCTGCTTCCCGAGATGGTCGCTCTCGCCACCCGGCTGCGCGGCACCCGGTTCCTGCTCCACTTCCACCTCGACGTGGACGCCTCCGGTCCGCTCGGTGCTCTGCTTCCGCACTACAAGGAGCATGTGTTCGGACGCGTCCTGCGGAACGCGGCCGGAGTCATCGCGCTGACCGACGCCCAGGCGGCATTCCTCACGGACACCTACCGGGTCCCCGCCGACCGCGTCCACATCGTGCCCAACGGCGTCGGCGCCACGTATTTCATGCCGGCCCGCGAGCCCGCGCCCGGCCCTCTGAACCTGCTGTACGTCGGCCGCCTCGGCGTCCAGAAGAACGTGTCCCGACTGCTGAACGCCCTGGACCGGACGCGGCAGGACATCCGGCTGCGGATCGTCGGCGACGGCGAACTGCGGGGGCAGCTCCAGGAACAGGCCGCCGGCCTGGGCCTGGAGAACGTGGAGTTCAGCGGCGCACTGCTCGGGGAGGACCTGGTGAAGGCCTACGCGGACAGCGACGCCTTCGTGCTGCCCTCGGACAAGGAAGGCATGCCGCTGGTCGTGCTGGAGGCCATGGCGGCCGGGCTGCCGGTGATCGCCACCGATGTGCCCGGCACCCGGGAACTCGTTCGTGGCACCGGGCTCCTGGCTGCCCCCGAGCCGGCCGCCCTCGCCGCCGCCCTCGACTCCGTCGCCGCCGACCTCGCGCTGCGGGCGCGGCTGGCCCGCGCCAGCGTGGAGCGGGCCCGGGACTACTCGTGGGAGACCGTCGCCCGGCTCGTCGACGACGTTTACACCAAGGCCGGCCTGTTGTGACCATCAACGACGAAACCCTGGCGCTGAGGGTCACCGGCCCCGACCCGCAGTCGCACAGCGACGACGAGCCGCCCGTCGGGCCCAGCAGGTCCGCGGGCCCCCGGCGGGTCCCGATCGGCCGCCGCTGGGCCATCCTGCTCAGCCTCGCCCCGGCCAGCGTCCTGGAACTGCTGCCCCAGACACCCGGCCTGCTGCAGACCCTCGCCGGACTGTGGCTGTTGTTCGGCGCGCCCGTCCTGCTGTGGCGTGGTGTGACCGCGCGCATCGTGAGTACCGGGACCGCCCGCCTGCTGCTCGCTGTCGGGTTCACGGTGCTGACCGACATCGTCGTCGCGCTCACCGTGAACACCGTGCTTCCCCTGATCGGGGTCGACCGCCCGCTGACCCGGCTGTTCCTCACGGTCGCCACTGCCGCCGCCCTGGTCGTGCTCGGTGTTCTCGCACCCATGCCGGAACGCCCCGAAGGGTCCGTCCTGGACGCCTGGTCCACCACCCGTGGCCTCCGCCCGGTGGCGGCCCTCGGCTGCCTGGCCCTCATCCTCTCCGTGGCCGGGCCCATCCGGCTCAACAACGGCCTGGGCGGCGCGGTCAGCGCCGTCGCCACGGTCGTCGTGGCCGCGCTGATCTGTCTGCTCCTGCTGCGCCGGGCCCGCTACCCGGTCCCCGTCCTGGAGTTCGGCCTGTACTGCGCCTCGGCCGCACTGCTGCTGCTCACCTCGCTGCGCGGCCAGTACATCACCGGGCACGACATCCAGAAGGAGTACCTGTACTTCCGGCTCGCCCTGGGCGGCGAGTACTGGAACATCGGCACCTACACCGACCCGTACAACGCCTGTCTGAGCATCACGCTGCTGCCGGTGCACATCTTCCAGATGACCGCGCTCTCCGACACGTCGATCTTCAAGGTCGTCCTGCCGCTGCTGTTCGCGTTCACCCCGGTGCTGGTCCACCGCGCGGTGCGCAACGTGGCCCCACGCGTGGTCGCGCTGATCTCGGCGGTGTACTTCATCGTCTTTCCCACGTTCCTCACCGACATGACCTACCTCGGTCGCCAGGAGATCGCCTTCCTGCTGCTGGGCTGCGCCATGGTGGTGCTCACCGACTCGAGCGGCCCGCTGCCCCTGCGCCGGACGGTGTTCGTGGTGCTGCTGGGCGGCATCGTCCTCTCCCACTACTCCACGACCTACGTCGTCGTCGGCACCCTCGCCATCTCCTTCGCCCTGGACAAGGTGTGGCGGTTGGTGTCCCGGCGCGGTCGCGGAAGGGCGCGCCGCAAACGCCGCGAGGACCGGATGCTGTCCTTCCTCACCTGGTGGGTGGTGGCAGTGCCCGCCGTGCTCGCCCTGTTGTGGTCGGGCCCCCTCACCCACACGGGCGGCCAGGTCGAACGCACCCTGACATCGGTCGCCTCGGCCGTGTTCGGAGGCAAGTCGGAGTCGGGCTCCTCCGACACGGCGTACAGCATCCTCGGCGGTGAGAAGATCCCGGCGTCCGAGCGCCTGAAGGAGTACAAGGCCGACCTGCTGAAGCAGACCGCGGCCGAGCGGGACGACGGCGACTATCTGCCGCTGAAGCAGGTCGACAGCCTGTCCACGCCCGTCGTCGAGGTGCCGACGATGAAGCTGACCGCCACCGGACGGCTCCTGGACGCCTTCGGCATCAGCGTGCCGGGACTCAACGGCGCGCTCCGGCAGGGAGCCGCGCTGTTCTTCCAGTTGATGGTGATGGTCGGCTTCGCGGTGGCGCTGTGGGCCCGCCGCTCCGCGTTCCGTCCGGTGCGCGACCAGATCACCATCGCCGCCGGTGCCTGGTGCATGGTCGCCGTCTTCACGCTCGTACCGCAGCTTTCGGTGGACTACAGCCTGCTGCGCGCGTTCCAGCAGGGCCTGTTCTTCTTCGCGCCGTTCCTGGCCACCGCCACCCTGTGGGCCCTGCGCTGGGCGGGCCGCCGTACCGTGCCGCTGGCCTGCGTACTGCTGGCCGGGCTGCTGCTCGACCTGTCGGGTGTGGTGCCCAAGGCGCTGGGCGGCTATCCGGCACAGGTGCAGCTGTCCAACTCCGGCCAGTACTACTCCATCTACTACCCGCATGCCGAGGAGCGCCGGGCCGCGCTCTGGCTCGACGCGCGGATTGCCAAGGACGGCACGGGGCTGATCCAGACCGACCGGTTCAGCTACAGCCGCCTCCAGTCCCTTCTGACCCATCCCACTCTCGCCGACATCACCCCGGCCGCCCTGCGCACGGACTCGTATGTGCTTCTGGGCACCACACCGACCCGCACCGGCCAGGTGACCGTCTTCTACGGCGGCGACTTGATCACGTACGAGTACCCGATGAAGGTCCTGGACTCGCGGGACGTCATCTACAGCAACGGGGGAGCGGTGATCTACCGATGAGCACGAGACCGTTGAGGGTCCTCCTGGTCAGCCACTACTACCCGCCGCACGTCGGTGGCATCGAGAACGTCGCGCGCCGCGAGGCCGTCGGACTCGCGAGGGAGGGCGTCGACGTCACCGTCGTCACCAGCGCCGACCGCTCCTCCGTCACCCGTGAGGACGGGGTAAGGGTGGTCCGTGTCGCCGCCTGGAACGGTGCGGAGCGCAAGGCGGGTGTGCCCTTCCCGGTGTTCTCGCCCGCCCTGGCGGCCGTCGCGCTGCGCTGGGCGCGGCACGCGGACGCCGTACACATCCACGACTGCCTCTACATCAGCTCGTGGACGGCAGGCCTGGCGGCGAAGCTCACCCGCACCCCGTACGTCCTCACCCAGCATGTGGCCGTCGTCGAGCACCCCTCCGGTCTGGTCCAGGCTGTGCAGCGCGCGGTGTACGGGGTGGCAGGCCGGGGTCTCCTGCGCGGTGCCCGCGCGGTGTTCACGCTCAACGCCTCAGTCGCCAGGTTCGTGGATGGCCACGGCGCCCGTCGCCGGCACCATCTGGCCAACGGGGTGGACACGGAACTGTTCCGCCCCGCCGCCTCCGAGGCAGAGCGGGCGCTCGCACGGACGCGGTTCGGGCTGCCCGCCGACCGCGTACTGGTGCTGTTCGTGGGCCGGCTCGTGCCCAAGAAGGGCTATGACCTGCTCCTCGCCGCCCACACCCCCGACGCCGGCTACGACCTGGTGTTCTCCGGGGGCGGAGACACGGCGGCTCTGGCCGGTCGGACCGGCGTCCACCACCTCGGCGCGCTGCCGCCCGAGGCCGTCGCCGAGGCCTACCGGGCCTGCGACGTCTTCGCGCTGCCCTCCACCGCCGAGGGATTTCCGCTCACCGTGCAGGAGGCCATGGCCTCCGGCCTGCCGGTGGTCACCACCGACGATCCCGGCTACGCCCCCTATCACCTCGACCGCGACCAGGTGTCCCTGCTGCCCCGCGAGCCGGCCGTGCTCGCCGCCGAACTGCGCGCACTGGCCGCCGACCCCGAGCGGCGGGCCCGGATGGGGGAGTACGCGCGGACGTACGCGGAGAAGGCCTTCGCCTGGAACGACCACGTCCACACCTTGCTGGCGCACTACCGCGGTGAGCACCCATGACGGATGCCGGGAGTACCGCCCCGGCCACGCCCGCGCGTGGCCGACACCGCCGCCCGGGCGACCGGATCTACCGCAGTTCGTTCTTCCTGCTCGCCTCCACGGTGGTCACCGCCGGGCTCAGCTTCGTGTTCTGGGTGGTCGTCGCCCGCTTCTACAGCCCTTCCCAGGTCGGCCTCGCCACGTCGCTGATCTCCGCCACCTCCCTGCTGGCCACGTTCAGCCTGCTCGGCCTGAACAACACGCTGGTCCGCTTCCCGGCGGAGCGCGAGGCGCGCAACGCCCAGATCAGCCAGGCGATGGTGCTGGTGACGGTGGTCGGGTGCGTGGCGGCGGGCATCTACCTCCTCGGACTCCCCCTGTACGGCGGCAAGCTGGCGTTCGTCCGTGACGACTGGATGTCGGCGGTCGCCTTCGCCGTGTTCTGCGGCTGTGCGGCCGCCAGCATGCTGGTCAAGTCGGTCTTCAACGCGGCCCGCATTCCCGAGTACAACGTGCTGATCGACGGACTGACCCAGGGAGCCGCCAAGGTCGCCGTCCCGGCCGCTCTCACGGGGCTCGGCGTCTTCGGCATCGTGGCCTCGGCCGGCGTGGGCTACGCGGTGACGGTGCTCGTCGCCCTGGTGGTGCTGCGCCGCCGACTCGGTTTCCGCATGGACCTGCGCACCCACGGCACCCGGCTGCGCGAGAAGTTCCGCTTCTCCGTCGCCAGCCATGTCTCCAACCTGATCAATCTGACGCCGGTGCTGGCGACCCCGCTGATCGTGCTGCACCACCTGGGGGCGGCCGCGGCCGGCTACTTCTTCGTGGCGTTCCAGATCGCGGCGATGCTGAACTCCGTCTCCACCGCCGTCGGCGAGGCCGTCTTCGCGGAGGTCTCGCACCAGGAGTCGCGGTTTCGGGAGCTGATGCTGCGCTCCGGGCGGATCATCGCGGCCGTCCAGGTGCCCGCCGCCGCGGTCGTGGTCCTCGGCGGGGGACTGCTGCTGAAGATGTTCGGCGCGGAGTACGAGGACCAGGCCCGGCCCTTGCTGACCGTGCTGGCGATCGCCGCCCTGCCGGTCGCCCTGAACACCTGGGCCTGCTTCGCCCTCAAGCTGGCTCAGCGCATGCGGCACCTGATCGCCGCCAACACGATCATGGCCAGTCTGACCGTCGGTCTCGCCTCCGCCTTCGCCGACCGGGGCCTGGTGTGGATCGGCTACGCGTGGGCCACGGGCAACGCGGTCGCCGGCCTCTTCGCCACGGCGAGTCTGGTCCTGGGCAGCCGCGCTGCGCGGGTGCCGGTGGCCACCTCGGCGCCGGCGGCGGACACCCCGTCGCCGGAAGACACCCTGGCACTGCGACCGACGGACCTCGAGACGCCGTATGACCACGTGGTCGGCGGTTACGACGCGCCGTACCGGGTCGGGCCGGCCGACCCGTACGGGGTCGGACTGGAGTACCCGTACGCGGCGGCCGGCGGCGAGTCGTACGAGGACTACTACGGCCACTACACCGAGCCGTACGGGAACCCCTACGGCGATCCCTCGGGCGCCCCGGTCGACGCCCATGCCGGCCCCCACCCTGCCTCCGGCGTACTCACCTCCCCCACGAACACAGCCAGTTCGTTCAGTTCCGAGAGGCCCGTCCCTTGAAAATCGTGGTGATCAATGCGTACGTGCGTGAGAACGCCGGCGACGCCGCACTGCTCTCCGTCTGCCTGCGGCACGTGCAGGAGGCCTTTCCCGAAGCCGACGTGGTGATCGCGGGCATGGAGGACGCCGCTGTGCACCCGTCCTTCGAGGGCGTGCGCAACATCGGCTCGATCCGCCGCTATGTCGCCGACGGCACCGTCTCGCTGCCCCGGCGCCTGTTGCGCAAGGCGCTGCTCGGACTCGCGGGCACCGCGGCGGTGGTCCTGCCCCGCCCGTTCACCCGGGCCGTCGTCGCGGTCCTGCCCACCGAGGCCCGGCGCGAGGCCCGTGCCGTGGCCACGGCGGACCTGGTGGTCTCCATGGGCGGTGGCTATGTACTGGCCCGCCCCGGTCTCGACGGCTACCAGAACGTCTTCTTCGTCCTGCTGCCCGCGCTGTTCGCGCAGAAGGCGGGCGTCCCCGTGGTCTGGGCCCCGCAGTCCTTCGGTCCGTTCCCGGCCGCCGCACAGCGCAAGCTGGTCGGACGGGTCATGCGCCGCTCGGCTGCGGTACTGCCGCGCGAGGACGTCAGTGTGGGCGAGCTGCTCGCCTGCGACATCCCGGCGCAGCAGATCGAGCGGGCCGTCGACGCCGGTTTCGCGTTCGACCCGGAGCGCCGTATCGACTGGCGGGCCAAGATCGGCGTCGGTCCCGACGAGCGGCTGGTCGGCATCACCGCGCGCCGCTGGCTGGCCCCCGCCGCGCAGGAACGCTACGAACGCGAACTCGCCCGCACCATCGACGCCGTCCAGGCCACTGGCGCCCGAGCGGTCCTCATCCCCCAGGTGAGCACCGACTACCTCGGCGACGACGACCGCATCTGCGAGCGCCGCATCGCCGCCCACTGCACCAGCGGCCCGCTCATGGTCGACGAGGTCGTCGACTACCGCGACCTCAAGGGCCTGTACGACGAGTGTTCCCTGCTCATCGGCACCCGCTTCCACTCGGTGATCTTCTCGCTCACCAGCGAGGTGCCCTGCGTCGCCATCGAGTATGAGCACAAGACCCGGGGCATCATGGCCGACCTGGGCCTCGGCGAGTGGGTCCTGCCCATCGCCGACGTCACCCACGACAGGCTGTGGGCGCTGGTCGAGCCGCTGTTGAAGGACCCCGCCGCCTACCGCGCGATCCTCGACGCCAATCTGCCCGGCTACGTGGCCCGCGCCCAGTCGCTGCCCGCCCGGCTGCGGGAGTCGGTGTGAGCAGACGCCGTACTGTCGCGGTCGTCGCCCCGTACTACCCGCCGAAGATCGGAGGGGTGGAGCAGTACGCCGCGCGCATCGCGGCCGCCGTCGCGGGCGCCCCCGATCTGCGGCCCGTGGTGATCACCACGCGTCTCGACAGAGGGCTGCGCACCACCGTGGGCAACGAGGACGGCATCCCCGTCGTGCGGCTCGGCGTCTGGCTGAAGCTGTCCAACACCCCGCTCAGCCCGCTGTGGCCGCTGCAACTGCGTCACTGGCTGCGGCGGACCCGCGCCGAGGTCGTCAACGTGCACGCGCCCGTCCCCGGTCTCGGAGACCTCGCGGTCGCCGTGGCCGGGCGCCGGCCCACCGTGCTGACCTACCACGCGGGATCGATGCACAAGGGCGAGGCGGACAGCGGCGTCGCCGACCGGCTGATCGGCCTGTACGAGAGGGCCGTGCTGCCCCGGGTCTTCGCCCGCGCTCGGCGACTGGTCGCGGTGTCCCCGGTGTCACTCGCCGACGGGCACCCGCACGCGGTGCGGATCTCACCCGGCGTGGACACCGACCGCTTCACACCGGGCGAGCCGGCCTCGCGCCGTCCCCGCACGGTCGTCTACGTCGGCCGTATGGACCGCTCTTCGGCATGGAAGGGCGTCGACGTCCTGGTTCGCGCCTTCGCCCACCTCGCCCGCACGGTGCCCGACGCCCGTCTGCGCCTGGTCGGCGACGGCGACGCCCTGCCCGGCCTGCGCGCCCTCGCGGCCGAACTCGGCGTCGCCGACCGCCTGGAGACCCCAGGCGCCCTGAGTGGCGAAGCCCTGACGGACGCGGTGCGCACGGCAGCCGTGCTGGCGCTGCCCTCGCTCACCGAGGCGGAGTCCTTCGGTATGGCGTTGGTCGAGGCCATGGCCTGTGCCACGCCGGTCGTCGGCTCGGAGGTGGGAGGCATCCCGCACGTGGTCGACGACGGGGAGACGGGTCTGCTCGTCCCGCCGGGTGATCCGGACGCTCTCGCCGCGGCCTGTGCCAAGCTGCTGGCCGACGGGGATCTGGCGGACCGGATAGGAGCGGCCGGCCGGCGCACGGCAGAGGAACGTTACGCCTGGCCGAAGCTGACGGCCCGCTACCTGCAATTGTTCCGGGCGCTCTGACCGCACCGGGCTAGTCGTGGTCCTTGCGGTAGGCGGCGATCGCCTTCCGCAGGGCCTCGAACGCCGGCTTGCGGGTGCCGTCGTAGTACTTCAGACCGTAGTGCTGCGCCTTTCTGGACGTCGCGGTCTCGGGCTCGCCGTCCTGATACGCGAACCAGAACATCACGTCCACCGAGGGGATCGCCGCCGCTGCCGGCACGGTGTCGGTGGCGATCTCCGCCTGCAGCCGTGGGGTGACGTACTGGGTACCCACCGCGTCCGGGCTGTCCGCGACCTTGCCCTGGGCCCAGGTGGGAGCGCCGGTCTCGGTGATCCAGATCGGCATCTTGGGCTTGCCGTACTTCGTCAGGGTGGCGACGAGGCTGTCCTGCGTGCGGTCGATGTCCTCGTAGCGAGTGCCGGTGGCGGTCTCGGTGCTCGGCAGCAGGGGATAGGTGTACGGATGGTAGGAGATGGCGTCCACGTACTTCAGGGCGCCCAGCCGGGCCACCTCCGACAGGAACGTCTTGTGCGACACGTACCCCTTGGACGGGATGGTGTCCACCGCAGCCAGTCCACCGAACAGGAGATAGGCCTTGGGGTCGGCGGAGCGCATGGCCGGAGCGGTCGCGGCCAGCAGGGCGGTGTAGCGCTCGGCATCGGGGCCGGTCTTCCAGAACGGAAGGATGTTCGGCTCGTTCCATATCTCCCAGGTGTGCACACCCTTGGGCGCATACCGCTCGACGGCATGCCGCGCGAACTCGGCGAACTGCGCGTCGTCCGCGGGCGGGCAGGCCTGGGCAGTGCTTCCGCAGTCCGGGGCAGCGGCCCAGCGCGGGGTGTAGGAGATGGTGGGCAGGACCTCCAGGCCGTGGGCATGGGCGGCGTCCACCACACGGTCGAAGCGCTCCCACAGGTACTGGGTGGAGCTGTCGGGCTGGATGTTGCGCCACGACAGGTCCACTCGCAGCCAGCCGACGCCCAGTTCCTTGGCGTCGTCCATCGCCTTGGTGAGCTCGGTGTCCGTCATCCAGGTCAACCGGTCGCCGAAGGCCAGTCCGAAGCGGAGTTTCCGGTCCGAAGCGCGGTCGGCCCCGGTGGCGTTTGCCCCGGACGCGGACGCGGACGCGGCCCCGACGCCGTCATCGGGGATACGGGACGGGGTGCCGGCACCGGACCAGGCCACCACTGCGGCCACCGAGGCGCCGATGACGCCGATGGACACGAGTGCGCCGAGGAGCCGCCGCTGCACCCCGGACCGTTGCTTGCGGCGGGAGCGGGAGCGTGAACGGTCGGACGCGGGCTGTATGGGCTGCTGAGACACCCGCGCAGCCTAATGTCGGGTGCCCGGAGAATGGAGGCATTGTGGCGGAGTCGTGATTGAGATGCTTGCAGGCGGGGTAGTTCAATTCATTTTCGCCTGATTGCTCATCCCCTCTCGTCTCGGCCGTCCTCCCCGGCGTCCTGGCCCCCCTGGCCGACATGTGGGGTGGAAAAGGGCGGACGATGGCGCATCATTGGAGGGACCTCAGGGGTCGGGAGGTGCTCCGTGTCGCAGTCGTCGTGGCAGCCGTGGCAGGACAAGGACGAGCCGTCTGGCAGCGGTGGGCCGAACGCGTGGCACGGGAGAGAGGTCTCGCACCTCCAGCCCCACCACCCACCGTCCCGGCCGAGTGTGAACCACCCCGGGCAGCCCCAGGCCGCTCCCTCCATGCTCGCCTCCCACGCCGACCGTGAGCGTGCCGTCGATGTGCTTCGGGCCGGCTACGGGGAGGGGCGGCTGGAGAAGGACGAGTTCGACAAGCGGGTGGAGCGGGCGTATGGCGCCCGTACGGTCGGGGAGCTGGCGCTGCTCGTGTCCGATCTGCCGCTCGGGCCCGTGCCCCATCCGGCGCCCTTCACCGCCGTACCGCGGACCTTTCTGCCCGCCCCGCGGCCGCGGGCGAACGGGAAGGCGGTCGGAGCCGCGGTGTGCGGGCTGCTGTGTGTGCCGACCTTCGGGTTCACCGGGATCCCGGCGGTGATCCTCGGGCACGCCGCGCGCGCGGAGATCGACCGGACCGGAGAGGGCGGCGACGGGCTCGCGCTGACCGGGCTGGTGTTCGGCTGGCTGTCGATCGCCGCGTGGTCGATCCTGATGACGCTCCTGATCGCCGTGGGACTCGCCTCCGGGTGAGCCCGGCTTTCGCGTGTGCGCAGTGTGAAATCGAAGATCATCCACGGCGTAGGGGCTTGACACCGGCCGTCCCGAGAGCTTGCCGCCGTCCATTTGTTTTGACCGCAGCGAATCAGCTGGGTACGCTCAGACCTTGTGCCTGGGGTGTGCCCTGGCTCTCGTGCGTGCCTTCAACCGCACTAGGGGAGCCTCGAGCGGCCACCGCAATCTGCGCCCTTTTCGCCTCGCGGCGGGAGTCCGCCGGATTCGACACACCCGACCGCGTGGGTCGGCGAAGTTCCAGGTTAGCTTCACCATTCGGCACACAGAAACCGGAGAAGTAGTGCCTACGATCCAGCAGCTGGTCCGGAAGGGCCGGCAGGACAAGGTCGAGAAGAACAAGACGCCCGCACTCGAGGGTTCCCCTCAGCGTCGTGGCGTCTGCACGCGTGTGTTCACGACCACCCCGAAGAAGCCGAACTCGGCCCTGCGTAAGGTCGCGCGTGTGCGTCTGACCAGCGGGATCGAGGTCACTGCTTACATTCCGGGTGAGGGACACAACCTGCAGGAGCACTCCATCGTGCTCGTGCGTGGCGGTCGTGTGAAGGACCTGCCCGGTGTTCGTTACAAGATCATCCGCGGTTCGCTCGACACCCAGGGTGTCAAGAACCGCAAGCAGGCCCGCAGCCGCTACGGCGCCAAGAAGGAGAAGTAGAAATGCCTCGTAAGGGCCCCGCCCCGAAGCGCCCGGTCATCATCGACCCGGTCTACGGTTCTCCTCTGGTGACCTCCCTCATCAACAAGGTGCTGCTGAACGGCAAGCGCTCCACCGCCGAGCGCATCGTGTACGGCGCCATGGAGGGCCTGCGCGAGAAGACCAGCAACGACCCGGTCATCACGCTGAAGCGCGCGCTGGAGAACATCAAGCCGACCCTCGAGGTCAAGTCCCGCCGTGTCGGTGGCGCGACCTACCAGGTCCCGATCGAGGTCAAGCCGGGCCGTGCGAACACGCTCGCCCTGCGCTGGCTGGTCGGTTACTCCCGCGCCCGTCGCGAGAAGACCATGACCGAGCGTCTGCTCAACGAGCTTCTCGACGCTTCGAACGGCCTCGGTGCGGCCGTCAAGAAGCGCGAGGACACCCACAAGATGGCCGAGTCCAACAAGGCCTTCGCGCACTACCGCTGGTAGTCGCAGACCCCATCGAGACCGAGAGAAGACCGAAGCCTTATGGCTACCACTTCACTTGACCTGGCCAAGGTCCGCAACATCGGGATCATGGCCCACATCGACGCGGGCAAGACGACCACCACCGAGCGGATCCTCTTCTACACCGGCGTCAGCTACAAGATCGGTGAGGTCCACGACGGCGCCGCCACCATGGACTGGATGGAGCAGGAGCAGGAGCGTGGCATCACGATCACCTCTGCTGCCACCACCTGTCACTGGCCGCTTGAGGACAACGACTACACGATCAACATCATCGACACCCCCGGGCACGTCGACTTCACGGTCGAGGTGGAGCGTTCGCTCCGCGTGCTCGACGGTGCCGTCACGGTGTTCGACGGTGTCGCCGGTGTCGAGCCGCAGTCCGAGACGGTGTGGCGTCAGGCCGACCGTTACGGTGTGCCGCGCATCTGCTTCGTGAACAAGCTGGACCGTACCGGCGCCGAGTTCCACCGCTGCGTGGACATGATCTCGGACCGCCTGGGCGCCGTCCCGCTCGTCATGCAGCTGCCGATCGGCGCCGAGATGGACTTCAAGGGCGTTGTGGACCTGGTCCGCATGAAGGCGCTCGTGTGGTCCGCCGAGGCGGCGAAGGGCGAGATGTACGACGTCGTCGACATCCCGGCCACGCACACCGAGGCGGCCGAGGAATACCGCGGCAAGCTGGTCGAGGCCGTCGCGGAGAACGACGACGAGATCATGGAGCTGTTCCTGGAGGGCCAGGAGCCCACCGAGGAGCAGCTGTACGCCGCGATCCGTCGCATCACCATCGCGTCCGGCAAGTCCGACGGCGTCACGGTCACCCCGGTGTTCTGTGGCACCGCGTTCAAGAACAAGGGCGTCCAGCCCCTGCTCGACGCGGTCGTGCGCTACCTGCCGACCCCGCTCGACGTCGAGGCCATCGAGGGCCACGACGTCAAGGACCCCGAGGTCGTCGTCAAGCGCAAGCCGTCCGACGAGGAGCCGCTGTCCGCGCTGGCGTTCAAGATCATGAGCGACCCGCACCTCGGCAAGCTCACCTTCGTCCGGATCTACTCCGGTCGCCTGGAGTCCGGCACCGCGGTGCTGAACTCCGTCAAGGGCAAGAAGGAGCGCATCGGCAAGATCTACCGCATGCACGCGAACAAGCGTGAGGAGATCGAGTCGGTGGGCGCCGGCGACATCGTCGCCGTGATGGGCCTGAAGCAGACCACCACCGGTGAGACGCTGAGCGACGACAAGAACCCGGTCATCCTGGAGTCCATGGACTTCCCGGCGCCGGTCATCCAGGTCGCCATCGAGCCCAAGTCCAAGGGTGACCAGGAGAAGCTGGGTGTGGCCATCCAGCGTCTCGCGGAGGAGGACCCCTCCTTCCAGGTCCACTCGGACGAGGAGACCGGCCAGACCATCATCGGTGGTATGGGCGAGCTGCACCTCGAGGTGCTGGTCGACCGTATGCGCCGTGAGTTCAAGGTCGAGGCCAACGTCGGTAAGCCGCAGGTCGCCTACCGTGAGACGATCCGCAAGGCCGTCGAGCGCGTCGACTACACGCACAAGAAGCAGACTGGTGGTACCGGCCAGTTCGCCAAGGTGCAGATCGCGATCGAGCCGATCGAGGGCGGCGACGCCTCGTACGAGTTCGTGAACAAGGTGACCGGTGGTCGTATCCCGAAGGAGTACATCCCTTCGGTCGACGCCGGTGCGCAGGAGGCCATGCAGTTCGGCATCCTCGCCGGGTACGAGATGACGGGCGTCCGCGTCATTCTTCTCGACGGCGCCTACCACGAGGTCGACTCCTCCGAGCTCGCCTTCAAGATCGCCGGCTCGCAGGCCTTCAAGGAGGCCGCGCGCAAGGCCAGCCCCGTGCTGCTCGAGCCGATGATGGCCGTCGAGGTCACCACGCCCGAGGACTACATGGGCGACGTCATCGGCGACATCAACTCCCGCCGTGGTCAGATTCAGGCCATGGAGGAGCGGGCCGGTGCCCGCGTCGTGAAGGGCCTCGTGCCCCTCTCGGAGATGTTCGGCTACGTCGGAGACCTCCGCAGCAAGACGTCGGGTCGCGCAAGCTACTCGATGCAGTTCGACTCCTACGCCGAGGTTCCGCGGAACGTCGCCGAGGAGATCATCGCGAAGGCCAAGGGCGAGTAACGCACCGCGTTCGCACGCTTTAGGCTTGACTCCGGAGCCCGGAGGGGCATTCACCCGCATTTGCGGGGGGAGTGCCCCCGGGCCGAGGCTTTCCAGCAAAGATCACCTGGCGCCGATGAAGCAAGGCGTTCAGAACCACTCCACAGGAGGACCCCGTGGCGAAGGCGAAGTTCGAGCGGACTAAGCCCCACGTCAACATCGGCACCATCGGTCACATCGACCACGGTAAGACGACCCTTACGGCCGCCATTACCAAGGTGCTGCACGACGCGTACCCGGACCTGAACGAGGCCTCGGCCTTCGACCAGATCGACAAGGCTCCCGAGGAGCGCCAGCGCGGTATCACCATCTCGATCGCGCACGTCGAGTACCAGACCGAGACGCGTCACTACGCCCACGTCGACTGCCCCGGTCACGCGGACTACATCAAGAACATGATCACGGGTGCGGCGCAGATGGACGGCGCCATCCTCGTGGTCGCCGCCACCGACGGCCCGATGCCGCAGACCAAGGAGCACGTGCTCCTGGCCCGCCAGGTCGGCGTTCCCTACATCGTCGTCGCCCTGAACAAGGCCGACATGGTGGACGACGAGGAGATCCTGGAGCTCGTCGAGCTCGAGGTGCGTGAGCTCCTCTCCGAGTACGAGTTCCCGGGCGACGACCTGCCGGTCGTCAAGGTCTCGGCGCTCAAGGCGCTCGAGGGTGACAAGGAGTGGGGCCAGACCGTCCTCGACCTGATGAAGGCCGTCGACGAGTCCATCCCGCAGCCCGAGCGTGACGTCGACAAGCCGTTCCTGATGCCGATCGAGGACGTCTTCACGATCACCGGTCGCGGTACGGTCGTCACCGGCCGTATCGAGCGTGGTGTCCTGAAGGTCAACGAGACCGTCGACATCATCGGCATCAAGACCGAGAAGACCACCACCACGGTCACCGGTATCGAGATGTTCCGCAAGCTGCTCGACGAGGGCCAGGCCGGTGAGAACGTCGGTCTGCTCCTCCGTGGCATCAAGCGCGAGGACGTCGAGCGCGGCCAGGTCATCATCAAGCCGGGCTCGGTCACCCCGCACACCGAGTTCGAGGCGCAGGCCTACATCCTGTCCAAGGACGAGGGTGGCCGCCACACGCCGTTCTTCAACAACTACCGTCCGCAGTTCTACTTCCGTACGACGGACGTGACCGGCGTGGTGACCCTCCCCGAGGGCACCGAGATGGTCATGCCGGGTGACAACACCGAGATGAAGGTGGAGCTCATCCAGCCCGTCGCCATGGAAGAGGGCCTGAAGTTCGCCATCCGTGAGGGTGGTCGCACGGTGGGCGCCGGCCAGGTCACCAAGATCAACGCCTGATCTTGACCCGGTAGGTCTCTGAAGGGGCCCGTACGACTTCGGTCGTACGGGCCTTTTCGTATGCGCTCGTTCAGATGCGGGCGACACCCGCCTCCAGGGCGTCCAGCGAGGTCGCCGCCCCGCAACAGGGGACGGTGACGGCGAGGGTGGTGAACCCGTCGTCGCGGTGCGCCTCGACCAGGTCCCCGTACCACGGGCCGATCGCCGCGCCGCAGGGACGGGCAGTTGATCCGAGTCAGGTGCTCACGACCAGTGTGTCCTGGACGATGCTTCTTCGTTTGTACATGGCTGAGATCATCGGGACGGGCGTGGCGTCCTGACAAGACGTCAAGTGAAGTCTGCGGGAACTCTGTGAAGCGGTTCGGCGAGGTTTGCGGCAACTCCCCGGCGCCGGTGGGGGGATTGTTCTTGTCTGGTCGCTGTGGGGTGGTTGTGAGGGTCGTAGCCTGAGGCGTCCGGTGGCCACTCCCGGCCCGGCATTCCCTCGCGAGGACGGACGGACACCCAGGTGTCGATGCAGGATGCGGAGCGCAGAACGTCGATACCCCGACGGGTCGTCAGCGGCCTGCAGCAGCCGCTTCCGCCCCTCACCGTGCCCGCCCCGCCGGGACAGCCCACCCGCGCCGCCGTACGGGATCGCGCAGGCCGCCGGCTCTACGCCATCGACGGCATCCGGCTCCTCGCCGCCCTCATGGTCGCCGTGCACCACTACGCCGGCACCCACCGCGTCGACCAGCCGGGCAACCGCATCTGGGACCGTCCGGTCTCCGACATCATGCCGACGGTCTTCCGGTTCGCCTCCTACGGCTGGATCGGCGTCGAGATCTTCTTCGTGATCAGCGGCTTCGTGATCTGCATGTCCTGCTGGGGCCGTACCCCGAGACAGTTCTTCGTGTCACGGGTGATCCGGCTCTACCCGGCGTACTGGTTCGCCATCGCGTTCACCACCACCGTCCTGATGCTGCTGCCCGGCGTGTGGGACCGCCTGCGCATGCGCGACGTACTCCTCAACATCACGATGCTCCAGTCCGGTTCGGGCGTCATGAACGTCGACGGCGTCTACTGGACCCTCTGGTCGGAGCTGCGCTTCTACCTGCTGTTCCTGGTGGTCGTGTGGAGCGGCCTGACCTACCGCAAGGTCGTCGTCTTCTGCTGCGTGTGGGGCGCCGCGGCCATGCTCGCCCCGATCTCGAAGCTGCCGCTGCTGGAACTGGTCGCCAACCCGGAGGGCGCCTGGTACTTCATCGCGGGCCTGGCGCTGTATCTGATGCACCGCTTCGGCCAGGACCTGCTGCTGTGGGGCATCCTCGCGATGGCCTGGCTGATGGGCCAGCGCGAACTGGGCATCCGGATCGACGAGGTCGAGCATGTGTCGGGATGGCGGGGGAGCGTGGCGATCTTCACCGTGTTCCTGCTCGTCATGGTCGCCGTCGCCCTCGGGGCCACGGACCGCGTCCGGTGGAAGTGGCTGGTGACGGCGGGCGCGCTGACGTATCCGCTGTACCTGATGCACTACGCGGCCGGTACCGCGGTCATCAACCGCCTGCGCGACACCATGGACGCCCGGCTGCTGGTCGTCTCCGTGATCGCCGGTTTCATGCTGCTGAGCTGGCTGGTGCACCGGTTCGTGGAACGGCCGGCGGCACGGCTGCTGAAGCAGGGGCTTGACACGTCGTTCGCGCGGCTGCGGAACGCGAGCGCCTGAGTCCCGTACGGAGCTCCCTGGTTCCTCGACCGGCCCGGCCCGTGTTTGATCTGTGTCACTCCCGGGGTATTGTCTCCGGCTCGATTGGCCAGGCCCCTGCCCCGTATGGCAGACTAGCGGGGTTGCTCGGTCGAGTGTTGATGCTGCGCGCCTCCCGCCGGGAGGCCTGGAAGCGAGTCCCACAGTACTCGTCGCCCTAACTGCCATATGGCAGCGCTGGGGCGGACGTACGGGAATCTTCCGGGAAGTGGAGTGCGGCACTGGCCAGGCGCCCGGTGAACCTCTTTCCCAGATCAGGGATGTTCGAACAAGGGACATCTGTGTCAGTGAGAGTGCGACACGCCCGACCGCGTGGGTCGGAGGAAGTCACGGGACACCGGGTTCCAGAGCTGTAAAAGAGACAGGACTACGGAGTAGCCATGGCGGGACAGAAGATCCGCATCCGGCTCAAGGCCTACGACCACGAGGTCATCGACTCCTCGGCGAAGAAGATCGTCGAGACGGTGACGCGCACTGGTGCGTCGGTCGCGGGCCCGGTGCCGCTGCCCACTGAGAAGAACGTGTACTGCGTCATCAAGTCGCCGCACAAGTACAAGGACTCGCGCGAGCACTTCGAGATGCGCACGCACAAGCGTCTGATCGACATCCTCGACCCGACCCCCAAGACCGTTGACTCTCTGATGCGACTCGACCTCCCGGCCGGTGTCGACATCGAGATCAAGCTCTGAGGCCGGTGATCTGAACGATGGCTAAGCAGATCAAGGGCATCCTGGGCGAGAAGCTCGGCATGACGCAGGTGTGGGACGAGAACAACCGTGTTGTTCCGGTCACCGTCGTCAAGGCCGGCCCCAATGTCGTGACCCAGGTCCGTACGAGCGACGCCGACGGCTATGAGTCCGTCCAGATCGCGTTCGGCGAGATCGACCCGCGCAAGGTGAACAAGCCCCTCAAGGGCCACTTCGCCAAGGCCGACGTCACTCCCCGCCGCCACCTCGTCGAGATCCGTACCGCTGACGCCAGCGAGTACACCCTCGGCCAGGAGATCACCGCTGAGGTGTTCGAGGCCGGCATCAAGGTCGACGTGACCGGCAAGAGCAAGGGCAAGGGCTTCGCCGGTGTCATGAAGCGTCACAACTTCAAGGGCCTCGGCGCCGGTCACGGCACCCAGCGCAAGCACCGCTCTCCCGGTTCCATCGGTGGCTGCGCCACCCCGGGCCGCGTGTTCAAGGGCCTCCGCATGGCGGGTCGTATGGGCAACGAGCGGGTCACCACCCAGAACCTGACCGTTCACGCCGTTGACGCGGAGAAGGGCCTGCTCCTCATCAAGGGCGCGGTTCCTGGTCCGAACGGCGGCCTCGTCCTGGTCCGCACCGCGGCCAAGGGGGCCTGAGGACTATGAGCACCATTGACATTCTGTCGCCCTCCGGCGACACCGCCGGGACCGTTGAGCTCCCGGCCGAGATCTTCGACGTAGAGAAGATCAGCATTCCGCTGCTTCACCAGGTCGTCGTCGCGCAGCTGGCCGCCGCCCGTCAGGGCACGCACAAGGTCAAGCGTCGTGGCGAGGTCCGCGGTGGCGGCAAGAAGCCCTACCGCCAGAAGGGCACCGGCCGCGCCCGTCAGGGTTCGACCCGTGCGCCGCAGTTCGCCGGCGGTGGCGTCGTTCACGGCCCCACGCCGCGTGACTACTCGCAGCGGACCCCGAAGAAGATGAAGGCCGCGGCCCTGCGCCACGCCCTCACCGACCGGGCCCGCAACAACCGCATCCACGTCGTCTCCGGCGTCATCGAGGGCGAGTCGCCTTCGACGAAGGCCGCGAAGACGCTCTTCGGCAAGATCAGCGAGCGCAAGAACCTGCTGCTCGTCATCGACCGTGCCGACGAGGCCGCGTGGCTGTCCGCTCGCAACCTGCCCCAGGTCCACATCCTGGAGCCGGGCCAGCTGAACACGTACGACGTTCTCGTCTCGGACGACGTGGTCTTCACCCAGGCCGCTTTCGAGTCCTTCGTGTCTGGCCCCAAGGCCGCTGACACCGAAGGGAGCGAAGCCTGATGGCTACGCGTCACCCGAGCATCGCCTCGAAGGCCGCCAAGGCCAAGAAGGTCGCGCGCGTCGCCAAGGCGCGTCGCCACGAGACCGAGGGCAAGAACACCGTCGTCACCCCGGCGAGCAAGGCCTTCACGGACCCCCGTGACGTCCTGCTGAAGCCGGTCGTGTCCGAGAAGAGCTACGCGCTTCTCGACGAGGGCAAGTACACGTTCATCGTGGCCCCCGGCGCCAACAAGACCCAGATCAAGCAGGCCGTCCAGGCGGTCTTCTCGGTCAAGGTCACCGGCGTCAACACGATCAACCGCCAGGGCAAGCGCAAGCGGACCCGCACCGGCTTCGGCAAGCGTGCCGACAGCAAGCGCGCGATCGTGACCCTTGCCGAGGGCGACCGTATCGACATCTTCGGCGGTCCGACCGCGTAAGCGGGTCGGATCGTCCGATATCGGACGAGGACTGAGAAATGGGAATCCGCAAGTACAAGCCGACTACGCCGGGCCGTCGTGGCTCCAGCGTCGCCGACTTCGTCGAGGTCACGCGGTCCACGCCGGAGAAGTCGCTGGTCCGCCCGCTGCACAGCAAGGGCGGCCGTAACAACGCCGGTCGTGTGACCGTTCGCCACCAGGGTGGCGGACACAAGCGCGCCTACCGAGTCATCGACTTCCGTCGCCATGACAAGGACGGCGTGCCGGCGAAGGTCGCGCACATCGAGTACGACCCCAACCGCACCGCGCGCATCGCGCTGCTGCACTACGCGGACGGCGAGAAGCGCTACATCCTCGCCCCCCGCAACCTGCAGCAGGGTGACCGCGTCGAGAACGGTCCCGGGGCCGACATCAAGCCGGGCAACAACCTGGCGCTCCGCAACATCCCGGTCGGTACCACGATCCACGCGATCGAGATCCGTCCCGGTGGCGGCGCCAAGTTCGCCCGCTCCGCAGGCGCGTCGGTGCAGCTGCTGGCGAAGGAGGGCACGATGGCCCACCTTCGTATGCCCTCCGGTGAGATCCGCCTGGTCGACCAGCGCTGCCGCGCCACGGTCGGCGAGGTCGGCAACGCCGAGCAGAGCAACATCAACTGGGGCAAGGCCGGCCGCAAGCGCTGGCTGGGCGTCCGCCCGACCGTTCGCGGTGTGGCGATGAACCCGGTTGACCACCCCCACGGTGGTGGTGAGGGCAAGACCTCCGGTGGTCGCCACCCGGTCAGCCCCTGGGGTCAGAAGGAGGGTCGTACTCGTTCGCCGAAGAAGGCTTCGAACAAGTACATCGTCCGCCGCCGCAAGACGAACAAGAAGCGCTAGGAGCGGGTTTAGATGCCGCGCAGTCTCAAGAAGGGGCCCTTCGTCGACGACCACCTGATCAAAAAGGTGGACGCCCAGAACGAAGCCGGTTCCAAGAACGTCATCAAGACCTGGTCCCGTCGCTCCATGATCGTGCCGGCCATGCTCGGCCACACGCTCGCGGTGCACAACGGCAAGACCCACATCCCGGTGTTCGTCACCGAGTCGATGGTCGGCCACAAGCTCGGCGAGTTCTCGCCGACGCGCACCTTCCGGGGTCACGTCAAGGACGACCGGAAGTCGAAGCGCCGCTAAACGCGGATCGCATTCAGACACGTAAGTAACT
Source organism: Streptomyces doebereineriae (assembly GCF_031845645.1). Classification (NCBI taxonomy): domain Bacteria; kingdom Bacillati; phylum Actinomycetota; class Actinomycetes; order Kitasatosporales; family Streptomycetaceae; genus Streptomyces; species Streptomyces doebereineriae. Next base: position 129,975 of record NZ_JAVREZ010000021.1, on the reverse strand, counting down.
GAGAGGGACAACCATGGAAGCCAGGGCCCAGGCGCGGTACATCCGCGTTACGCCCATGAAGGCCCGCCGCGTGGTGGACCTTATCCGTGGCATGGACGCCACGGAGGCTCAGGCGGTCCTGCGATTCGCTCCGCAGGCCGCCTCCGTGCCCGTCGGCAAGGTGCTCGACAGCGCCATCGCCAACGCCGCACACAACTACGACCACACCGACGCCGGCAGCCTCGTCATCTCCGAGGCGTACGTCGACGAGGGCCCGACCCTGAAGCGGTTCCGTCCGCGCGCCCAGGGCCGTGCCTACCGGATCCGCAAGCGGACCAGCCACATCACCGTGGTCGTCAGCAGCAAGGAAGGAACCCGGTAATGGGCCAGAAGGTAAACCCGCACGGGTTCCGGCTCGGCATCACCACGGACTTCAAGTCCCGTTGGTACGCCGACAAGCTGTACAAGGACTACGTCAAGGAAGACGTCGCCATCCGTCGGATGATGACGTCCGGCATGGAGCGCGCCGGTATCTCGAAGGTGGAGATCGAGCGCACCCGTGACCGTGTGCGTGTGGACATCCACACCGCGCGTCCGGGCATCGTCATCGGCCGCCGTGGCGCCGAGGCCGACCGCATCCGCGGTGACCTCGAGAAGCTCACGGGCAAGCAGGTCCAGCTGAACATCCTCGAGGTCAAGAACCCCGAGACGGACGCTCAGCTGGTTGCTCAGGCCGTCGCCGAGCAGCTCTCCTCCCGCGTCTCCTTCCGCCGCGCCATGCGTAAGAGCATGCAGTCGGCGATGAAGGCCGGCGCCAAGGGCATCAAGATCCAGTGCGGTGGCCGCCTCGGTGGCGCCGAGATGTCCCGCTCGGAGTTCTACCGCGAGGGCCGTGTGCCCCTGCACACGCTCCGCGCGAACGTGGACTACGGCTTCTTCGAGGCCAAGACGACCTTCGGCCGCATCGGTGTGAAGGTCTGGATCTACAAGGGCGACGTCAAGAACATCGCCGAGGTCCGCGCCGAGAACGCTGCCGCCCGTGCGGGTAACCGCCCGGCTCGCGGTGGCGGTGCCGACCGCCCGGCCCGTGGTGGCCGTGGTGGCGAGCGGCGCGGTCGCAAGCCGCAGCAGGCTGCCGGCGCCGAGGCCCCCAAGGCCGAGGCTCCCGCCGCCGCTCCGGCTGAGAGCACCGGAACGGAGGCCTGACCGACATGCTGATCCCCCGTAGGGTCAAGCACCGCAAGCAGCACCACCCGAAGCGCCGTGGTCAGGCCAAGGGCGGTACGACGGTCTCGTTCGGCGAGTACGGCATTCAGGCCCTCACGCCGGCGTACGTGACCAACCGCCAGATCGAGGCGGCCCGTATCGCGATGACCCGCCACATCAAGCGTGGCGGCAAGGTCTGGATCAACATCTACCCGGACCGCCCGCTCACGAAGAAGCCTGCCGAGACCCGCATGGGTTCCGGTAAGGGTTCGCCGGAGTGGTGGATCGCGAACGTGCACCCGGGCCGGGTCATGTTCGAGCTGTCCTACCCCAACGAGAAGATCGCCCGTGAGGCCCTGACTCGCGCAGCCCACAAGCTGCCGATGAAGTGCCGGATCGTCAAGCGCGAGGCAGGTGAAGCGTGATGTCGGCCGGTACCAAGGCGTCCGAGCTGCGCGAACTGGGTGACGAGGAGCTTCTCAACAAGCTCCGCGAAGCCAAGGAAGAGCTGTTCAACCTCCGCTTCCAGGCGGCGACGGGTCAGCTCGAGAACCACGGTCGGCTCAAGGCCGTCCGTAAGGACATCGCGCGGATCTACACCCTGATGCGTGAGCGCGAGCTGGGCATCGAGACGGTGGAGAGCGCCTGATGAGTGAGAGCAACGTGACTGAGCAGACTGCAGAGGCCCGCGGCTTCCGCAAGACCCGTGAGGGTCTCGTCGTCAGCGACAAGATGGACAAGACCGTCGTCGTCGCCGTCGAGGACCGCGTCAAGCACGCGCTGTACGGCAAGGTCATCCGCCGTACCAACAAGCTCAAGGCGCACGACGAGCAGAACGCTGCCGGCGTCGGCGACCGGGTCCTCCTCGCGGAGACCCGCCCGCTGTCGGCGACCAAGCGCTGGCGCGTCGTCGAGATCCTCGAGAAGGCCAAGTAATTTCCTGCGAGGCACCCCTCGCAGGACAGTTCCGCCAGGCTCCGGGGGCCGTTCCTTAAGCGGCCCCCGGGGAACCGGCAGACAAACAGGAGATAGACGTGATCCAGCAGGAGTCGCGACTGCGTGTCGCCGACAACACTGGTGCGAAGGAGATCCTTTGCATCCGTGTGCTCGGTGGCTCCGGTCGCCGCTACGCGGGCATCGGTGACGTCATCGTCGCCACCGTCAAGGACGCGATCCCCGGTGGCAACGTGAAGAAGGGTGACGTCGTCAAGGCGGTCATCGTTCGCACCGTCAAGGAGCGCCGCCGTCCGGACGGCTCGTACATCCGCTTCGACGAGAACGCCGCCGTCATTCTGAAGAACGACGGCGACCCTCGCGGTACCCGCATCTTCGGCCCGGTCGGGCGCGAGCTGCGCGAGAAGAAGTTCATGAAGATCATCTCGCTGGCTCCGGAGGTGCTGTAAGCATGAAGATCAAGAAGGGCGACCTGGTCCAGGTCATCACCGGTAAGGACAAGGGCAAGCAGGGCAAGGTCATCGCGGCCTTCCCCCGCGAGGACCGTGTCCTGGTCGAGGGTGTCAACCGGGTCAAGAAGCACACCAAGGCCGGCCCGACCGCTCGCGGTTCGCAGGCCGGTGGCATCGTCACGACCGAGGCGCCGATCCACGTCTCCAACGTCCAGCTGGTCGTTGAGAAGGACGGCAACAAGGTTGTCACGCGTGTCGGTTACCGCTTCGACGACGAGGGCAACAAGATCCGCGTTGCCAAGCGGACGGGTGAGGACATCTGATGGCTACCACCACGACTCCGCGTCTCAAGACGAAGTACCGCGAGGAGATCGCGGGCAAGCTGCGTGACGAGTTCAAGTACGAGAACGTCATGCAGATCCCCGGCCTCGTCAAGATCGTGGTCAACATGGGTGTGGGCGACGCCGCCCGCGACTCCAAGCTGATCGAGGGCGCCATCCGCGACCTCACCACGATCACCGGTCAGAAGCCGGCCGTCACCAAGGCCCGCAAGTCCATCGCGCAGTTCAAGCTGCGTGAGGGCCAGCCGATCGGTGCCCACGTCACACTCCGTGGCGACCGCATGTGGGAGTTCCTGGACCGCACCCTGTCGCTCGCGCTGCCGCGCATCCGCGACTTCCGTGGTCTGTCCCCCAAGCAGTTCGACGGCCGTGGCAACTACACCTTCGGTCTCACCGAGCAGGTCATGTTCCACGAGATCGACCAGGACAAGATCGACCGTACCCGGGGCATGGACATCACCGTGGTGACCACGGCGACCAACGACGCTGAGGGCCGCGCGCTCCTTCGTCACCTCGGCTTCCCCTTCAAGGAGGCGTGAGCGAGATGGCGAAGAAGGCTCTGATTGCCAAGGCTGCTCGCAAGCCCAAGTTCGGTGTTCGCGGCTACACGCGCTGCCAGCGCTGCGGCCGTCCGCACTCCGTGTACCGCAAGTTCGGCCTGTGCCGCGTCTGCCTTCGTGAGATGGCTCACCGTGGCGAGCTGCCGGGCGTGACCAAGAGCTCCTGGTAATCCCCCTTTAGGGATTCCCGAAGCTCTCGGTAAGCAATGGGCGTGTCAGGCGCCCACCCTTTCATGGCTTAGGCTTGGAGGGTTGGGCGCCTGACGCCCGTACGACTTACTACGCCGTAGGTCCACCGCACCGCACCCGCCTCGTCTCGGATCGAGGAGAGGGATGGGCACCTGGAAACCCCGGCGAGAGAGGCCGAAGGCCAATTCATGACCATGACTGATCCGATCGCAGACATGCTTACGCGTCTGCGGAACGCGAACTCGGCATACCACGACTCCGTGACGATGCCGGCGTCCAAGATCAAGTCTCACATCGCGGAGATCCTCCAGCAGGAGGGCTTCATCACGGGCTGGAAGGTCGAGGACGCCGAGGTCGGCAAGAGCCTCGTTCTCGAGCTGAAGTTCGGCCCGAACCGTGAGCGCTCCATCGCGGGCATCAAGCGGATCTCCAAGCCCGGTCTCCGGGTTTACGCGAAGTCCACCTCCCTGCCGAAGGTGCTGGGCGGCCTCGGCGTGGCGATCATCTCCACGTCGCACGGGCTCCTCACCGACAAGCAGGCCGGCAAGAAGGGCGTGGGTGGGGAAGTCCTCGCCTACGTCTGGTAGCGGAAGGGAACGGAGGAAACAGCTATGTCGCGTATTGGCAAGCTCCCCATCACGGTTCCCGCCGGCGTGGACGTCACCATCGACGGCCGTACGGTCTCGGTCAAGGGCCCCAAGGGTTCCTTGAGCCACACCGTCGCTGCGCCGATCGACATCGCCAAGGGTGAGGACGGCGTACTCAACGTCACCCGCCCCAACGACGAGCGTCAGAACAAGGCCCTGCACGGCCTGTCCCGCACGCTGGTGGCGAACATGATCACCGGCGTGACCCAGGGTTACGTGAAGAAGCTCGAGATCAGCGGTGTCGGTTACCGCGTGACGGCCAAGGGTTCGAACCTCGAGTTCGCTCTCGGCTACAGCCACCCGATCACCGTCGAGGCCCCCGAGGGCATCACCTTCAAGGTGGAGGCCCCCACCCGGTTCTCGGTCGAGGGCATCGACAAGCAGAAGGTCGGCGAGGTTGCGGCCAACATCCGCAAGCTGCGCAAGCCCGACCCGTACAAGGCCAAGGGCGTCAAGTACGAGGGCGAAGTCATCCGCCGCAAGGTCGGAAAGGCGGGTAAGTAAGCCATGGCATACGGACAGAAGATCCTCAAGGGCGACGCTTACAAGCGTGCCGCGATCAAGCGTCGCCACATCCGGATCCGTAAGCACATCTCGGGTACGGCTGAGCGTCCGCGCCTGGTCGTGACGCGCTCCAACCGCCACATCGTGGCCCAGGTCATCGACGACATCAAGGGTCACACCCTGGCGTCGGCGTCGACCCTGGACACCACGATCCGCGGCAACGAGGGCGACAAGTCCGCGCAGGCCAAGTCGGTCGGCGCCCTGGTTGCCGAGCGCGCCAAGGCCGCCGGTGTCGAGGCTGTCGTATTCGACCGTGGTGGCAACCAGTACGCCGGGCGCATCGCCGCCCTGGCGGACGCCGCCCGCGAAGCCGGGCTCAAGTTCTGAGCCGCTTCCGTAGCTAGCGGAAAGAGAGAGGTAATCCAATGGCTGGACCCCAGCGCCGTGGAAGCGGTGCCGGTGGCGGCGAGCGGCGGGACCGGAAGGGCCGTGACGGCGGCGCTGCTGCCGCCGAGAAGACCGCGTACGTTGAGCGCGTTGTCGCGATCAACCGCGTCGCCAAGGTTGTGAAGGGTGGTCGTCGCTTCAGCTTCACTGCGCTCGTCGTAGTGGGCGACGGTGACGGCACCGTGGGTGTCGGTTACGGCAAGGCCAAGGAGGTGCCGGCCGCCATCGCCAAGGGTGTTGAGGAGGCCAAGAAGCACTTCTTCAAGGTCCCCCGTATCCAGGGCACCATCCCGCACCCGATCACGGGTGAGAAGGCGGCGGGCGTCGTCCTGCTCAAGCCGGCGTCCCCCGGTACCGGCGTTATCGCCGGTGGCCCGGTGCGTGCCGTGCTCGAGTGCGCCGGCGTTCACGACATCCTGTCGAAGTCGCTCGGCTCGTCGAACGCGATCAACATCGTGCACGCGACCGTGGAGGCCCTGAAGGGCCTGCAGCGTCCCGAGGAGATCGCGGCCCGCCGTGGTCTGCCGCTCGAGGACGTCGCTCCCGCGGCTCTGCTGCGTGCGCGTGCCGGGGCTGGTGCTGCGTAATGGCTCAGCTCAAGATCACGCAGACGAAGTCGTACATCGGCAGCAAGCAGAACCACCGTGACACCCTGCGCTCCCTTGGTCTCAAGGGCATCAACACGCAGGTCGTCAAGGAGGATCGTCCCGAGTTCCGCGGCATGGTGCACACCGTCCGCCACCTCGTGACGGTCGAGGAGGTCGACTGATCATGGCGGAGAACAACCCGCTCAAGATCCACAACCTCCGTCCCGCCCCGGGCGCCAAGACCGCCAAGACCCGTGTGGGTCGTGGTGAGGCGTCGAAGGGTAAGACGGCCGGTCGTGGTACCAAGGGTACGAAGGCCCGCTACCAGGTTCCGGAGCGCTTCGAGGGTGGGCAGATGCCCCTCCACATGCGTCTTCCGAAGCTGAAGGGCTTCAAGAACCCGTTCAAGACCGAGTTCCAGGTCGTGAACCTCGACAAGCTGGGCGCGCTGTACCCCGAGGGTGGCGAGGTCACCGTCGAGGACCTCGTGGCCAAGGGTGCCGTTCGCAAGAACAGCCTCGTCAAGGTCCTCGGCCAGGGCGAGATCTCCGTGGCGCTGCAGGTGACGGTCGACGCCGTCTCCGGCTCCGCCAAGGAGAAGATCACCGCCGCCGGTGGCACGGTCACCGAGCTCGTCTGAGATCCGCAGGCGTCTCGATGACGTAAGCAGTCCCGACCGGGGATACCTCACAACGGGGTATCCCCGGTTGGTCGTTCCACCGCAGGCCTTGTCGCCGGTAAGGTGGCCTGCACTGCTTTCCCACATATTCGTCGAACCTCAAGACCGTCACCCTTGACGCAGTAGCGCGGGGGTCGCAGGAGGCACCGTGCTCACCGCGTTCGCCCGGGCGTTCAGGACGCCCGACCTGCGCAAGAAGCTGCTCTTCACGCTCGCCATCATCGTGGTGTACCGCGTGGGTACCCACATCCCGATCCCTGGCGTGGACTACAAGTCCGTCCAGGAGTGTGTGGACCAGGCGTCCGGCAACCAGGGACTCTTCGGTCTGGTCAACATGTTCAGCGGTGGCGCGCTGCTGCAGATCACGATCTTCGCGCTCGGCATCATGCCGTACATCACGGCGAGCATCATTCTGCAGCTGCTGACCGTGGTGATCCCACGCCTGGAAGCCCTCAAGAAGGAGGGCCAGGCCGGTACGGCGAAGATCACGCAGTACACCCGTTACCTCACGGTGGCGCTCGCCATCCTTCAGGGCACGGGCCTGGTGGCCACCGCCCGCAGCGGCGCTCTCTTCTCCGGCTGCACCGTCGCGTCGAGCATCGTCCCCGACCGGGCGATCTTCACCACGATCGTCATGGTCATCACGATGACCGCCGGTACGGCCGTCGTCATGTGGCTCGGTGAGCTCATCACCGACCGCGGCATCGGCAACGGCATGTCGATCCTGATGTTCATCTCGATCGCCGCCACCTTCCCGTCCGCCCTGTGGGCCATCAAGAAGCAGGGCACCCTGGCCGACGGCTGGATCGAGTTCGGCACCGTCATCGCGGTCGGCCTGGTCATGGTCGGCCTGGTGGTCTTCGTCGAGCAGGCCCAGCGCCGTATCCCGGTGCAGTACGCGAAGCGCATGATCGGCCGTCGTTCCTACGGCGGGACGTCGACGTACATCCCGCTGAAGGTCAACCAGGCCGGTGTGATCCCTGTCATCTTCGCGTCGTCGCTGCTGTACATCCCGGCGCTGGTGGCGCAGTTCTCGAGTGGTACGTCGAGCTGGAAGACCTGGATCGAGACCAACCTCACCAAGGGCGACCACCCGATTTACATCAGCATGTACTTCTTGCTCATCGTTTTCTTCGCGTTCTTCTACGTGGCGATCTCCTTCAACCCCGAGGAAGTCGCCGACAACATGAAGAAGTATGGTGGCTTCATCCCGGGCATCCGGGCTGGCCGACCGACCGCTGAGTACCTGTCGTACGTACTCAACCGGATCACCTGGCCGGGTTCGCTGTACTTGGGTCTGATCGCACTCGTACCGACGATGGCGTTGGTTGGCTTCGGGGCAAGCCAGAACTTCCCGTTCGGTGGGACAAGCATCCTGATCATCGTGGGTGTGGGTCTCGAGACGGTGAAGCAGATCGAGAGCCAGCTCCAGCAGCGCAATTACGAAGGGTTCCTCCGCTGATGCGTATCGTCCTCGTCGGGCCGCCGGGCGCCGGTAAGGGAACGCAGGCCGCGTTCCTCGCCCAGAACCTGTCGATCCCGCACATCTCCACGGGCGACCTGTTCCGCGCCAACATCAGCCGGCAGACGGACCTCGGCAAACTCGCGAAGTCCTACATGGACGCGGGCAACCTGGTTCCGGACGAGGTCACCATCGGGATGGCCAAGGACCGCATGGAGCAGCCCGACGCCGAGAACGGCTTCCTGCTGGACGGCTTCCCGCGGAACGTCTCGCAGGCCGAGTCGCTCGACGAGATGCTGCAGCACGAGGGCATGAAGCTGGACGCGGTGCTGGACCTCGAGGTACCCGAGGAGGAGGTCGTCAAGCGCATCGCCGGCCGCCGCATCTGCCGCAACGACTCGGCGCACGTCTTCCACGTCTCGTACAAGGCGCCGAAGCAGGACGGCGTCTGTGACGCCTGCGGCGGCGAGCTGTACCAGCGGGACGACGACTCCGAGGAGACGGTCCGCAAGCGCCTGGAGGTCTACCACACCCAGACCGAGCCGATCATCGACTACTACAAGGCCCAGGGCCTGGTGGTCACGATCTCGGCGCTCGGCAAGGTGGAGGACGTCACCGGCCGCGCCATGGAGGCGCTCCAGCACGAGGGCGACGCCGCGTAGCGGTTTTTCCGAGTACGACAGCCGCGGTTCCCTTCCGAGGGGGCCGCGGCTGCTGTGTGGGCGCACGTATCGTTGAAGCACCCGTCCCCTGCCAGGTTTTCCCGGTTCCAGAAAGGCTTCCGCCGCATGGTGCAGATCAAGACCCCCGAGCAGATCGCCAAGATGCGCGAGGCGGGACTGGTCGTCGCCGCCATCCACGCGGCGACCCGAGAGGCCGCGGTGCCCGGGGCCACGACCAGGGATCTCGACCAGGTCGCGCGCAAGGTGCTCGCGGAGCACGACGCCAAGCCGAACTTCCTGGGGTACGGCGGTTTCCCGGCCACGATCTGCACCTCCGTGAACGAGGTCGTCGTCCACGGCATCCCGTCCGACGAGGTCGTCCTCAAGGACGGCGACATCATCTCCATCGACTGTGGCGCGATCATCGACGGCTGGCACGGCGACGCGGCCTACACGGCCTTCGTGGGCTCGGGCCACGCCCCGGAGCTCCTCGAGCTCTCGCGGGTGACCGAGGAGTCCATGTGGGCCGGCATCGCGGCGATGAAGCAGGGCAACCGGCTCGTCGACGTCTCCCGGGCCATCGAGACGTACATCCGCCGCCAGCCGAAGCCGGGCGGCGGCCGCTACGGGATCATCGAGGACTACGGCGGTCACGGCATCGGCACCGAGATGCACATGGACCCGCACCTGCTGAACTACGTCGACCGGCGCCGGGGGAAGGGGCCGAAGCTGGTCACCGGGTTCTGCCTGGCGATCGAGCCGATGGTGTCCCTGGGTACGCCGAGGACCGAGGTCCTGTCGGACGACTGGACGGTCATCACGACGGACGGCACATGGTCGTCCCACTGGGAGCACTCGGTGGCGCTGACGGACGAGGGGCCGCTGGTTCTCACGGCTCCCGACGGGGGCAGGGCGAAGCTGGCGGAGCACGGCGTCACGGCCGCTCCCGACCCGCTCGCTTAACGATCTACGTTCCCGGGCATCCTTCCTCGATTCGTGTTTCGGAGTGGCCTGACGTAGACTGACTCGTCGGCTCTCGTGCACCCGCATGTCCGCATGCGCCCCTCAGGGGGAAGCAAGGAGAGTCGATCAAGGTAGTCGATTCGAAGGGCGAAGCGTGGCCAAGAAGCAAGGTGCCATCGAGATCGAGGGCACTGTCGTCGAGTCTCTTCCGAACGCCATGTTCAAGGTCGAGCTCCAGAACGGCCACCAGGTCCTGGCTCACATCAGCGGAAAGATGCGTATGCACTACATCCGTATCCTCCCTGACGACCGGGTCGTGGTGGAGTTGTCTCCGTACGACCTGACGCGTGGCCGGATCGTCTACCGGTACAAGTAGATCTTGCCCGCATCCCGCTGCGGCGGGGTGGTGGCACTGACCCGGAGAACCTCAATCCCATGAAGGTCAAGCCGAGCGTCAAGAAGATCTGCGACAAGTGCAGGGTGATCCGCCGTCACGGTCGGGTCATGGTCATTTGCGAGAACCCGCGCCACAAGCAGCGCCAGGGCTGACGCACGACCGACCCTCTGCTCTCGCAGAGTTTCGCGCGACGCAAGTTGAACATGTTCATACGCAGAGCCCAGACGTGCTTCGTCTGACACCCCCGGTTCGGAGGCCGGGGATCCAGTTCGTACCTGGTACGGCGGCTGGGAGCCGGTTCTGCGGAAGACCTCCGAAGATCACCAGGAGCCATTGAATGGCACGCGTTTCCGGTGTTGACATCCCGCGCGAAAAGCGCGTGGAGGTCGCCCTGACCTACGTGTTCGGTATCGGCCGCACTCTCTCCCAGCTCACGCTGGCCGAGACCGGCATCGACCCGGACACCCGCGTTCGCGACCTCTCCGAGGAGCAGCTCGTCGCGATTCGTGAGTACGTCGACAACAACTTCAAGACCGAGGGTGACCTCCGTCGCGAGGTCCAGGCCGACATCCGCCGCAAGGTCGAGATCGGCTGCTACCAGGGCCTGCGGCACCGCCGTGGTCTGCCCGTCCGTGGTCAGCGCACCAGCACGAACGCTCGTACCCGCAAGGGCCCGCGTCGCGCCATCGCCGGCAAGAAGAAGCCGGGCAAGAAGTAGTCCTCAGCGGACAACGCTTCATCAGCGGTCTTCGCTGTAGGACCGACCACCTCCCCGTAGGAGAAGTAGATGCCCCCCAAGGGTCGTCAGGGCGCTGCCAAGAAGGTGCGCCGCAAGGAAAAGAAGAACGTCGCTCACGGCCACGCGCACATCAAGAGCACGTTCAACAACACGATCGTCTCGATCACGGACCCCTCGGGCAACGTGATCTCCTGGGCCTCCGCCGGCCACGTCGGCTTCAAGGGCTCGCGCAAGTCCACCCCCTTCGCCGCGCAGATGGCCGCCGAGTCGGCCGCCCGCCGCGCGCAGGAGCACGGCATGCGCAAGGTCGACGTCTTCGTCAAGGGTCCCGGCTCCGGCCGTGAGACCGCGATCCGCTCCCTCCAGGCCACCGGCCTCGAGGTCGGCTCGATCCAGGACGTCACGCCCACCCCGCACAACGGCTGCCGTCCGCCCAAGCGCCGCCGCGTCTGAGGCTCGGTTGTCTTGAGGTTTCGGGCGGTACGGCTCTTCGAAGCTGTGCCGCCCGTACCCTTGCAGTAACAGCAGGACGTCAAATAGCGGGCGTCCATGACTGAAGGATTCACAACATGCTGATCGCTCAGCGTCCCTCGTTGACCGAAGAGGTCGTCGACGAATTCCGCTCCCGGTTCGTGATCGAGCCGCTGGAGCCGGGCTTCGGCTACACCCTCGGCAACTCCCTCCGCCGCACCCTCCTCTCGTCGATCCCCGGCGCTGCTGTCACCAGCATCCGCATCGACGGCGTCCTGCACGAGTTCACCACCGTGCCGGGCGTCAAGGAGGACGTCACCGACCTGATCCTCAACATCAAGCAGCTGGTCGTCTCCTCGGAGCACGACGAGCCGGTCGTGATGTACCTGCGCAAGCAGGGCCCGGGTCTGGTCACCGCCGCCGACATCGCGCCCCCGGCCGGTGTCGAGGTCCACAACCCCGACCTCGTCCTCGCCACGCTCAACGGCAAGGGCAAGCTGGAGATGGAGCTCACGGTCGAGCGTGGCCGCGGTTACGTCTCCGCCGTGCAGAACAAGCAGGTGGGCCAGGAGATCGGCCGTGTTCCGGTCGACTCCATCTACAGCCCCGTGCTGAAGGTCACGTACAAGGTCGAGGCGACCCGTGTCGAGCAGCGCACCGACTTCGACAAGCTGATCGTCGACGTCGAGACCAAGCAGGCCATGCGTCCGCGTGACGCCATGGCGTCGGCCGGTAAGACCCTGGTCGAGCTGTTCGGTCTGGCCCGCGAGCTCAACATCGACGCCGAGGGCATCGACATGGGCCCGTCCCCGACGGACGCCGCCCTTGCCGCTGATCTCGCCCTGCCGATCGAGGAGCTCGAGCTCACCGTTCGGTCGTACAACTGCCTCAAGCGTGAGGGCATCCACTCCGTGGGTGAGCTCGTCGCCCGCTCCGAGGCCGACCTCCTGGACATCCGCAACTTCGGTGCGAAGTCCATCGACGAGGTCAAGGCGAAGCTGGCCGGCATGGGCCTGGCCCTCAAGGACAGCCCGCCCGGATTCGACCCGACCGCCGCCGCCGACGCCTTCGGCGCCGACGACGACGCGGACGCGGGTTTCGTGGAGACCGAGCAGTACTGATCGGTTGTTGCCGGTGAGCATCCGCTCGCCGGGTTCCTGACCCCGGTACCTGATACGGCCGGGGCAGATACCAAGGAGAAAGAAATGCCGAAGCCCACCAAGGGTGCCCGTCTGGGCGGCAGCGCCGCGCACGAGAAGCTGCTCCTCGCGAACCTCGCGAAGAGCCTCTTCGAGCACGGCCGTATCACCACCACCGAGGCGAAGGCGCGCAAGCTGCGTCCGTACGCCGAGCGTCTGATCACCAAGGGCAAGAAGGGCGACCTTCACAACCGCCGTCAGGTGCTTCAGGTGATCACGGACAAGAGCGTCGTCCACACGCTCTTCACCGAGATCGGCCCGCGCTACGAGAACCGCCCCGGTGGCTACACCCGCATCACCAAGATCGGTAACCGCCGTGGCGACAACGCGCCCATGGCTGTCATCGAGCTGGTCGAGGCGCTGACGGTCGCGCAGGCTGCGACGGGTGAGGCCGAGGCCGCCACCAAGCGTGCCGCCAAGGACGCCGAGGCTGCTCCGGCTGCCGAGGAGACCAAGGTCGACACGACCAAGGCCGACGAGGCCGAGGACGCCGCCGAGGAGTCCAAGGACGCCTGACGCTTCCGCGTTGTGACGGGCCCGCCCCCTTTCGGGGCGGGCCCGTTCGCGTTGTGCGGGGTCAGAGAGGGCAACCTCACAGCGGGCTCATAGGTCATGCATACGCGTCGCCGATCCGGGAGGCGCGCCAGATGTCTGACTTACGGGGGTCCCATGACGTCTCTCGCCGCTGTGCGGCGCACCATCTCCGCCTTCGCGCTCGCCGCACTGGCCGCTACGGCGCTCGCCGCTCCGGCCGGCGCCCAGGAGGAATTACTGCCGGTGTCCGTCGTCGGACCCGACAGCGTGAACCTCTCGCTGCAACCGGAGTCCGGCGAACCCGGTGAGCCGGGCGAGCCGCAGATCGAACTCGGACTCCGGGCGCCCGGCGAGCCGGTACCGGACGAGAACGGAGTCATCCATCCGATCCACCAGGGCGACTACACGGTCACGGTGGACGCGAGCTCCCTGGCCGGTGTCGCCGCTGTCGACTTCTCCCGGCTCGGAGGGTGGCGGGGCTGCTCCGTCGACGGGCTGGTCGCGACCTGCAGTGACTACGAGATCTACGCCGGCCAGGACTACAACGACCTGGGCGGCATCCGTCTCGACGTGACCGACGAGAGCGCCGCGGGCGACTTCGGCACCATCTCCGTCACCGCAGCGGGCGAGGGGCTGGCCTTCACCGGGCACACGGTGGACGTACTGGTCGGCGGCCCCGAGCTGCGGATGAAGCAGCTGGCCGAGCCGGAGGGCTTCCGGGCCGGCGACACCTTCCAGGCACCGCTGAGCTTCCGCAACCAGGGCGGCCTGGGCGGCAAGGGCGTCGTGCTGCGGATCTCCGGCACCCGGGGCCTCTCCTTCCCGAGCACCTTCGGCAACTGCTGGTACGACCCACGTGACCCCGACGATCTGCGCGGGTGGTCCACGGCGCTGTGCGTCTTCGACAGCGAGTTCGCCGCAGGGGCGGTCTACGGGCTGAGTGCCCCCTTCCCGATCGGGACGGCCGGCTTCGCGCTCTACGACTCGATGTCCTACAGCTTCAGCGCGGTGCCCGCCGACCGGGTGGCGGACCTGCTGGCCGCGGGCGACTACCAGCCGGGTACCGGGCCGGAGCTGGGCCTGGTGCGGCTGCCGGACGCCGATCCGGCGGGCTACACGCAGTACGCGGAAATGGACTTCCCGACGACGAACACTTTCGACCTCGACCTGACCGGTGAGCGGCTGCGGGCCCGCAAGGGGCAGACGGTGTCGGTGGACGTCGGATTCGCCAACCACGGCCCCGCCTGGCTGGCCCTGCTCCGCTCCGGCGGCGAGCCGATCTCCTTCTGGGTGGACCTTCCCCCCGGAACCACGACCACCACGGCCCCCGAGGCCTGCCGGGCCGCCGACTGGGAGGGCGCCGAGGGCGACTACCTCTGCAACATCGACACACCGATCCTGGAGGACGCCTCCCGCACCTTCACCTTCGGTCTCCGCGTCGACGAAGTGATCAAGAACGCCACCGGCCGGGCGTTCTTCGCGTACACGATGCCGAACGAGGGCAATCCGGCGAACGACACCGGCGAGATCGTGCTGAACCCGAGGGGCCGGCACTGATCGTCCACGGCTCTGGTCGTACGGGTCCGCCCCTCGGGGCGGGCCCGTCTCGCGTTCCTGAGAGGATCCAGGGGTGAGCGACGAAGTACAGCCCGGTTACGTCCGTGTCCGCCTCGACCTCTCCTACGACGGAACCGAGTTCTCCGGATGGGCCAAGCAGGCCGGTGGACGGCGGACCGTGCAGGGTGAGATCGAGGACGCGCTGCGGACGGTGACACGGTCGAAGGACGTGACGTACGAACTGACCGTGGCCGGGCGGACCGATGCCGGGGTGCATGCGCGGGGGCAGGTGGCGCATGTGGATCTGCCCGAGGGGCTGTGGGGGGAACATCGGGAGAAGCTGCTGAAGCGGCTGGCGGGGCGGTTGGCGAAGGATGTGCGGGTGTGGTCGGTGGAGGAGGCTCCGACCGGGTTCAACGCGCGCTTCTCGGCGATCTGGCGGCGGTACGCGTATCGCGTCACCGACAACCCCGGTGGTGTCGACCCGCTGCTGCGGAGCCACGTCCTGTGGCACGACTGGCCCCTTGACGTAGAGGCCATGAACGAGGCGGCTGCCCGGCTGCTCGGGGAGCACGACTTCGCCGCCTACTGCAAGCGGCGTGAGGGCGCGACAACCATCCGCACGCTCCAGGAGCTGAGTCTGGTGCGGGATGAGGACGGGATCATCACCGCCACCGTGCGGGCCGACGCCTTCTGCCACAACATGGTGCGCTCGCTGATCGGGGCGCTGCTGTTCGTGGGGGACGGGCACCGGGGGCCGGACTGGCCGGGCAAGGTGCTGGCTGCCGGCGTACGGGACTCGGCCGTCCATGTCGTACGGCCACACGGGCTGACGCTGGAGGAGGTCGGGTATCCGGCGGACGAGTTGTTGGCGGCGCGGAACAAGGAGGCGCGGAACAGGCGGTCGTTGCCGGGGGCGGGCTGCTGCTGAACGGCTGCTCCCGGCGGGGGACCCGTACCGTCAGCCGGTACCCACGAGGGTCCCCTTCACGAACTTCGTGTTGCCGGTGCCGTCCCGCCAGGGGGACGAAACCCCTTGGAGATGGCCTGAGTTGACCACCACGTAGGCCGAGTTGTCGGCCCGTACGCCGTACTGAGGACTCGCCACTCCCGTTCCGTTGTCGTCCTTGCCCGTGAGGACGACCAGGCCGTCGGCCATGACCTTGCACTGGGAACCGGCGACGCCCAGTCCGGCGTACCCGCCGCCACCGGCGCCGTTGTTCTTGCCGTCCCGGGTGAGGTTCGTGGCGGACAGCAGGAGGACTCCGGTCGTGTCCGTCGCGTGGACGTACATGCCGTGCCAGCCGTTCCGGTCGGTGGAGCACGCGACCATCTTGATCACTCCGGGCACGGACTCGATGTCGAATCCGTGCAGCGAGGACCACTCCGCGCGGCAACTGGTGAAGGAGGAGTTGCCCGCCCCCGACATCCACCAGCCGCAGCCTCCGACCCCCAGGACGTACACGTCGTGGAAGACGGAGTCGGTGGAGTTGTTCAGCACAATGCCGTGGGAGCCGGTCCACAGGACGGAGACGCGGTCGTAGTGCAGGCAGAACGGCGCCTGGGGGCCGCCGGTGGCGTTGAAGTTGTACCAGGTGTTGATCCCGATGCCCGTGACGGCGCGGACGTGCACGTCCCGAAGCTGGAGGTGCTGGATCTGCCCGGTCGCGCGGATGCCGTCGATCTCGGCTCCGTCGCGAGGCAGGTCGGAGCCGTCGATGGACAGGGAGAAGATGCGCTGCGCGTTGGCCTGGACGGAATAGCCCCCCAGCTGCTGGTCCAGGATCTCGACGACGGCGTCTCCCGTGAACGACGGGAGGGGGCGGATGCCGACCACCGGGTTCTGGGCGCCCGGTTGAGCCTCGCCGCCGGCGTGTGAGCCCTGCAGGGTCACGTACGGGCCTATGCGCAGGGGAGCGCTCGTGCGGTACACCCCGGCCGGGAGGACGGTGACGTTCCCCGGCTGACAGGCGTCCAGCGCCGCCTGGAGCGCCGCGGTGTCGTCGGTGGTGCCGTCTCCCTTGGCGCCGTGGTCCTTGACGTTCACCCATCCCACGTCCGCGGCCACGGCGGCGGCGTCTCCGGCGGAGACCGCTGTGGCGGACAGCGCGATACCGCCCACCGCGACGGCCGATCTGAGGACGGAACGTCGGGAGTTCGAACCGGTCATGTTGTGCCCCCCTGGGCTGCTCGAAGATCGGCAGCCAGTATCCGTGCGGCCGGGAGCAGGGAGACGGCCGGCAGCCTGCCGGAAGCCGTCGTGCCGTATCCCGAGCCCGTCCTGAGCGGCTCCTGGCAGCGGACCTGAACGAACCGGAACCGGCGCGCCCAGGCGCGCCGGGTCACTCGCTCGCGGCCGTGGACGCCTGAGCCTCGCCGCGCCGGTGGATCTGGCGGAAGGTGAACTCGGCCAGGTTGTCGCCGATGCTGAAGACCGCGGTGTCCTTCTCCGTGACGTTCTTGCCGCTGGCGAAGCCGGCGATGGTGAAGTAGGCGTAGCGGCCGTAGGAGTTCGAGGTCGTGCGGCAGATCGCGGAGTTGCAGAAGGCCTTGACCGCGCCGCCGGACAGCGACTTGACGATGTCCTTCTTGGTGTTGACCTGGCTCTTCGCCTTCGCCGCCTGGGCCTGGGTGTCGAAGACGGCCACGCCGACCGTCACCGAGACACCGTCCTTGGTGTAGCTGACCCGCATGAACTGGGTGCAGCTGTTGGCCTTCAGGATCTTTCCGAGGCTGGGCTGGACCGTGTCGCCGGCGGCGCAGTTCTTCGTGTCGGCCGTCGTCCCCTTCTTGTACACGGTCGAACCCATGGTCAGCTGGGTGCCCGGGAAGAGGATCTGCGCGCCGAGCGGGGCCGTGTCCTTGGCCTTGCTGGCGATGAAGTCCCTCGGGTCCAGCGGCGGCGGGGCGCTGGTCGGCGCGAACGACGGCGTGGTCCCGGTCGCGCTCGGGATGTCGGCGGTCGCCGGCAGTGACGAGGTCGGCTTGTTCGCCTCGTCGTCGCCGTTCGCCGATACGACGGCCATCGCCACGGCGGTGCCTATCGCGACCGTGGCGACCGCGCCGCCCACGATGAAGAACAGCCGACGGCGCCTGTTGCGGATCTCGGACGCCTCGGCGAGCGCGGCCCAGTCCGGAGTCTGCTCGCCCCCGTCGCTGCCCCACGGCTGCTGCGACTGCGGTTTCCAGGGATCCCACTGGGACGGGGGTCCCCCCTGCTGCCCAAAGCTCATGGGGCGCATCTTAGACGGGGGACGGGAGGTGCTGTGGGGCCTGTGGACACTGGCCCGGGGACCTTTCCGGCAGGGGTGTACATCTCGGTCCGCGAGGTGCTGTGACGCTTGCCGCGGCGGACTCGTTTTGACCCGTCCGGGGCAGCGCGGGTAACCTTGCGGTTTGTTATGCGTATCGGCTTGGTCGTTCTCACGCGAGAGGCCCTTACGTAGGTTCCCTGGAGCAGTTACCAGTGGGCGGCATACGGGCAGCGTCCCCGGCATTGTCGTCCCCAGCTGCACGATCGCTTCAGTGATGCCATGTGTCAGCACCCATCCACTGAAGAAGAAGGCTGCGAAGTGCGTACGTACAGCCCCAAGCCCGGCGATGTGACTCGCCAGTGGCACGTCATTGACGCTCAGGACATCGTCCTGGGCCGTCTGGCTACCACCGCTGCGAACCTCCTCCGTGGCAAGCACAAGCCGACCTATGCCCCGCACATGGACATGGGCGACTTCGTCATCATCATCAACGCCGACAAGGTTCACCTGTCCGGCAACAAGAAGACCCAGAAGCTGGCGTACCGCCACTCCGGCTACCCGGGTGGTCTGCGCTCCGTCCGCTACGACGAGCTGCTGGCGAAGAACCCCGAGAAGGCCGTCGAGAAGGCCATCAAGGGCATGATCCCCAAGAACTCCCTGGGCCGTCAGATGATCAGCAAGCTGAAGGTCTACTCGGGCGACCAGCACCCGCACGCTGCCCAGCAGCCGGTGCCGTTCGAGATCACCCAGGTCGCGCAGTAGTTCCGGCCACCCCCTAAGACAGAAAAGAATCTGAGGAGCATCGTGGCCGAGACCACTGTTGAGCAGCCGGTCGAAGAGACCGAGACCGAGCTCGTCGACATCGACAGCTACACCACCGAGTCCGAGGTCCCCGTCGAGGGCGAGTACACCTCGGAGTCCATGGCGTCCCGCTTCGGCGACCCGCAGCCGGCCGCCGGCCTGGGCCGTCGCAAGAACGCCATCGCCCGCGTCCGGATCGTCCCGGGCTCCGGCAAGTGGAAGATCAACGGTCGCACCCTTGAGGACTACTTCCCCAACAAGGTGCACCAGCAGGAAGTCAACGAGCCCTTCAAGGTGCTCGAGCTCGAGGGCCGCTACGACATCATCGCCCGCATCGCGGGTGGCGGCGTCTCCGGCCAGGCCGGTGCGCTCCGTCTCGGTGTCGCCCGCGCGCTGAACGAGGCCGACGTGGACAACAACCGCGGCGCCCTCAAGAAGGCCGGCTTCCTCCGTCGCGACGACCGTGCGGTCGAGCGCAAGAAGGCCGGTCTCAAGAAGGCCCGCAAGGCTCCGCAGTACAGCAAGCGTTAATCTTCGCTGCCTGTTCTGCTTCGTACCTGCTCGTTCCTGCGAGTCAGCAGTACGTACGTTTCGCCCCGGCGGCACGCCACAGTGCCGCCGGGGCGTTCGTTTATCACAGCCGTAGGCGTATAAACGGCACAAGGCGCTCAAAGGCTCATGTGATCGGATGATCTCCGTAACTGACGCTTCCTCAGGAGGACAAGTGGGACGACTCTTCGGCACGGACGGGGTGCGCGGTGTCGCCAACGCGGATCTGACGGCCGAGATGGCGCTCGGTCTGTCGGTCGCGGCGGCGCACGTGCTGGCCGAGGCGGGTACGTTCCAGGGCCACCGGCCGACGGCGGTGGTCGGACGGGATCCGCGCGCGTCCGGGGAGTTCCTGGAGGCCGCCGTGGTCGCGGGCCTCGCGAGCGCCGGCGTGGACGTGCTGAAGGTCGGTGTGCTGCCCACGCCCGCGGTGGCGTATCTCACGGGTGTGCTCGGCGCCGACCTCGGCGTCATGCTCTCCGCCAGCCACAACGCCATGCCCGACAACGGCATCAAGTTCCTCGCGCGCGGCGGGCACAAGCTCGACGACGAGCTGGAGGAGCGCATCGAGGCCGTCTACGAGGAGCACAAGGGTGGTGAGCCCTGGGAGCGGCCGACCGGCGGCGGTGTCGGCCGGGTCCGCGAGTACACCGAGGGCTTCGACAAGTACGTGGCCCATCTGATCGCCGTACTGCCGAACCGGCTCGACGGGCTGAAGATCGTCCTCGACGAGGCGCACGGCGCTGCCGCCTGGGTGTCGCCGGAGGCGTTCTCGCGGGCCGGCGCCGAGGTGATCACCATCGGTGCCCAGCCGGACGGGCTCAACATCAACGACGGGTGCGGCTCCACGCATCTCGGACCGCTGAAGGCCGCCGTCGTCGAGCACGGGGCGAACTTCGGCATCGCGCACGACGGGGACGCGGACCGGTGCCTTGCCGTCGACCACACCGGTGAGGAAGTGGACGGCGACCAGATCATGGCCGTGCTCGCGCTCGCGATGAGGGATCGGTCGGCGCTGCGGTCCGACACCGTCGTCGCGACGGTCATGTCGAACCTGGGGTTCAAACTGGCGCTGGAGCGGGAGGGGCTCCGGCTCGTCCAGACCGCCGTGGGGGACCGGTATGTGCTCGAGGAGATGAAGGAGCACGGGTACGCACTCGGGGGTGAGCAGTCCGGGCACGTCATCATTCTGGATCACGCCACGACCGGGGACGGGACGCTGACCGGGCTGATGCTGGCGGCTCGCGTCGCGGAGAGCGGGCGGTCGCTGAAGGAGCTGGCTTCCGTGATGGAGCGGCTGCCGCAGGTGCTGATCAACGTGCCTGACGTGGACCGGTCGAAGGTGTCGACGTCCGGGGAGCTGGCGGCGGCGGTGACCGAGGCCGAGCGTGAACTCGGGGCCACCGGGCGGGTGTTGTTGCGGCCGTCGGGGACCGAGCCGCTGGTGCGGGTGATGGTAGAGGCGGCGGACATCGATCAGGCTCGGTCGGTGGCGGGGCGGTTGGCCGATGCGGTGAAGTCGGCGTTGGGGTGAGTTGTTGGTCCTCGCGCCCCTTCATGGGCGCTTTCGCCAGAGCCACTTCTGGAAGAGCAGGGTGAGGGTGCCCGCCAGGACGATGCCCAGGAGGTTCAGCAGAAGCTGTTCTGTTGAACCCCAGGCCTGCTTGTACTCGTTGTAGCTGAAGGCGACCGCGGCGTTGGCGGCTGCCGGGACTGTGGTCACCGAGATGGCCACGCCCACCAGGGCACCTGACTTGGCCGAGGTCAGGGACAGGGTGCCCGCGCAGCCGGCGAGGACGGCCACGACGAAGGAGAACCAGTCGGGGCGGTAGATGAAGTTGGTGTTGGGGCGCAGGGCGTCCAACTGCTCGGCGCTGAACAGGCTCACGGCGTCCATGAAGTAACTGAAGCCCACCGTGACGAGCATCGCCACCGCGAAGCCCACGAGGAGAGCGTTCATCGAGCGCAGTGCCAGGCGGGGATGACGCTGGACGATTGCCGTACTGAAGGCCGCCAAGGGGCCGAACTCCGGGCCCACCGCCATCGCGCCCACGATCAGGATCGCGTTGTCCAGCACCACACCGCAGGCCGCGATCATCGTGGCCAGCGTGAGGAAGGCGAGATAGGTGATGGAGAGCGTCGACTCCTCGTGCGTCGCGTCGGTCAGGTGCTCCCAGATGACCGCGTCCACGCCTTCGCCGGGTGCGTCGTCCTCGGCCTTGTCCGCGCGCTCGGAGAGTGACAGGTCGATGTTCTCGACGGCGATGGAGCCGGACTTGTCGAGGTCCAACTCCCGCAGGGCGCCGATGAGTTCGTCACCCGCCTCGCGGGCCACGTCGCACATCACGACGTCGCCGGCGGGGTTGCGGGCGGCGCCCGGCATCACGACGAGGTGCGTGGCGCCGACCGTGTTCTCGATCAGGCGGACCACGTCGTCGGTTTTCTCGGCCGGGGCGATCAGGCGCAGATGCAGCATGACGCCTTTCTAACAGGCGTACGTCAACAGGCCTACGGCCCTCAGAGCTTACGGAGGCTGAGCCTGCGCACCTTGTGGTCCTGGCCCTTGCGGATGACGAGGGTGGCGCGGCCGCGGGTGGGGGCGATGTTCTCCACCAGGTTGGGCTTGTTGATGGTGCGCCAGAGGGTGCGGGCGTAGTCGACCGCCTCCTCCTCCGAGACCTGGGTGTACTTCCTGAAGTACGAGTCGGGGTTCTGGAAGGCGGTCCGGCGGAGCTTCTTGAACCGGCTGAGGTACCAGCGCTCGATGTCCTCGGCGCTCGCGTCGACGTACACGCTGAAGTCGAAGTAGTCGGCGAGACCGACGCGGGTGCGGCCGTCCGTGCCGGGGAGGGCGGGCTGCAGGACGTTGAGGCCCTCGACGATCAGGATGTCGGGGCGGCGGACGGTGAGCCGCTGGTCCGGGACGATGTCGTATATCAGGTGGGAGTAGACGGGGGCGGTGACCTCGTCCTTGCCCGCCTTGATGTCGGCGACGAAACGGGTCAGCGCGCGGCGGTCGTACGACTCCGGGAAACCCTTGCGCGACATGAGCCCGCGGGCCTCCAACTCGCGGGTGGGGAGCAGGAAGCCGTCGGTCGTGACCAGCTCCACACGCGGGTGCTCGGGCCAGCGGGAGAGCAGGGCCTGGAGGAGGCGGGCGACGGTCGACTTGCCCACGGCGACCGATCCCGCGACCCCTATGACGAACGGGGTGCCCGACTGGGAGCCCTGTTCGCCCAGGAAGGTGTTCAGGGCGCCTCGGAGGCCGTCCGTGGCGCCGACATAGAGGTTGAGAAGCCGGGACAGCGGGAGGTAGATGTCCCGCACCTCGTCGAGGTCGATGACGTCACCGAGACCGCGCAGCTTCTCGACCTCTTCGGCGTTCAGCGGGAGCGGCGTCTTTTCGCGCAGCGCGCTCCACTCGGCGCGGGTGAGGTCGACGTAAGGAGTCGCCTCCGGCTTGTGCCGGTGGGCGCTCCGGGGCATCGGGGAGACCGGAGAGATCACAGTCCATTGTTAACGGAGTTTGAACGGGGTGGGGGGTGGGGTGGGTCACGTCAGGTCTCGGCCGCGCTTGGCGGGATGGTCATGTGAAGTCCGCGTAGGCGAGGTGGGTCGCGCAGGCCCGGCAGCGGAAGAGGTACGCGGTGGGCTGGTCGTCCTTGTCGAGCGAGCCGAGGAAGTCCTCGACCTCGTCCGGCGGCCAGGTCCACTCGGCGCATCGCCGGCGGAGGTCGTCGACGGCGTCCGGGTACCTTTCGAGTTCCTTCGCCCCGGCGAGACCGAGGAACTCGGCGCCGTCGCCGCAGTGCGTGAGCCAGGTCGGGGACTGCCACGCGACGAACCCGGGGGTGTGCCTGAGGATGGCCGTCACGACGTCTTTCGGTACGTCCCCCTCGATGGCGTCGGTGAAGGTGGCGTCGTAGCGCTCGGCGGCCTTGCCGAAGGCGATGCAGTACGGGCAGATGCCGCTGTTCGGGGCGCCGGCTGCGTGGACGGGACCGGTGTACACCCAGCCGCGTTCCTGTCCGCAGCACACGCAGGGGGCGTCGGAGGGGGTGACGGAGCCGGTGGCCACGGGGCTCGGGTGGTACGGGAACCGGGGGAGGGCCGGGCGTCGGCGGGGCTCCGGCTGCGGGGAGATCAGCAGCTGGATCGCCTGGCCGGTCAGGGCCTCGGGTGCTACGACGATCACTTCCGCGCGGAGGCTCCCCGGGAGGTGCCTCCGGTCGGCCGCTCTCGTGAGGATCACCGGGCACTCGAGCGGCAGGACGGCGGCACCGGTGCGGCGGGCGAGTTCGGCCACGTGATCGAGGATCCGGCCAGGGGAGAAGCGGTTGAACGTGAGGCCGAGGGTGCTGCCGTAGACCTCGGATTCGCCGCCGTCCTCGGCTTCGAGGTCCCAGGAGTCCGGGAGACGGGTGGTCGGCATTCCGCCTACGGTGACGGGGCCGAGGACGTCGCGTATCGCGGACTCGTCCATGGGGGTGGGGTGTCCGTCGGCGAAACGGCAGAGGTACAGGCTGTAGCTCACGTAGCTCCTTGAATGCTGCCGGCCCCGCCGAAGCCGGTGACAGCTTGGATCCGATTCTGCGACCTCGAATCCAGCGAAGGGCGGCTCCCCTGCCGGGGAGTCGCCCTCGCCGTGATCAGGCCGGGTGCCGGTCGTCGGACGCCCGCCAGTACCTCGGCCGCCACCAGTACAGAGTGGTTCTGTCCGGTGGCCAGTATCCGGATTCCGTCCGCTGGTCCGGACCGCCGTCCAGCTCCACGTCGAACGGCCTCCAGCCCGGGTCCCGCTCGTCGGACGCCAGCGGGGCGGTGGCCCGCGGGCGCCGACGCGGATCACTCACGCCGATCTCCGCGAACGAGCGCTGCGCTTCCATGAGCGAAGGCCGGTTCGGCCCGTCCGGAAGC
This sequence comes from Streptomyces doebereineriae, assembly GCF_031845645.1. Taxonomy (NCBI): domain Bacteria; kingdom Bacillati; phylum Actinomycetota; class Actinomycetes; order Kitasatosporales; family Streptomycetaceae; genus Streptomyces; species Streptomyces doebereineriae. Next base: position 105,925 of record NZ_JAVREZ010000021.1, on the reverse strand, counting down.
CAGGGCGAGCGGAGCTGCCCCGGATCGTCCTCCCAGTGGCAGATGCGGCAGATCTCGTATCCGCCGGGCCCGTCGTCGAGGACGAGGTACCCGCAGCACGGACAGGGATACACGGTGCTCGCTACCACGGGATCGGGGTACCCGTCGGGACGATCGCGCCCGGCACGCGGGTCGGGTCGTTGAAGTAGTCCACGCCCCGGTCCGGCTTGAAGTAGGTGACGAGGCCCTTCTTGCTCTTCATTGCGATCTCCCCGGTCTGGGTGTCGAAATAGGTCGCCGTCTTGGTGATGGAATCGAACCTGCGCAGGATGCTGGGATCGGCCGGGTCGCAGTCGCAGGCGAGGACGGCCGCCCCTGCTTCGTACTCCCGCTCCGATTGTGCGCCGACTTCCGCGCCGTGCCAGCCGAAGTGGTCCCGAAGGCTCCCGTGGCTGGTCCAGCGTTCCCCGCAATTGTGGACCAGGACCGGTGTGGCGCCGGCTTTCACATAGAAGGTGTGGAGGTCGGCGACGGTCAGGTCCCAGACCCGCTGCGGTGCGGTCACCGCGCGGACACCGACCACGGCGTCCGCGGCACCGGTCGCCGTCCGGAGCCGGTCCTTCAGGTGCAGGTCGGAAGCCTCGACCCAGCCGCGTCCGGTCACATACAGCCGGTGTCCCGGCGTCGTGAGGATCTGTCCGCCGTCGGCGAGAGTGATCTCCAGCAGCCGGTCCGCGGGGTGCGAGTAGGTCGCGGTGACCCGGGCCGGCCGGGTGACGCCCGCGTCGGGGTCGGTGGCGAGCAGTTCGTCGCCGTAGGCGATCCGGTCGATCGGCTTGGTTGTGCCGTCGGCCAGCAGGACCGGTGTACCGGCGGGGAAGCTGTCCGTCAGGCAGTCTCTCCCCAGCTTCCTGAGCGTGGACTCGCTGATCCCGGCGACCGCGTCCGCCTCCAGACGGGCGGCCCGCAGTCCGCGCCAGGCGTTGAGGACTCCGATCCGGGTCTTCAGGGCGGCGTCGAGCGCCTTGACCGCGTCGGCGGCCACCTTGAGGATCTTGCCGTCGAACATGGAGGCGATGTCGACGGCGGCCCAGGCGCAGTCGCCCCAGCTGCCTCCGTTGCCGGTCAGCTTCTCGCCGCACCCGATGAAATCGGCCAGGAGGATGTCGACGGGGTCGATGTTCGAGTTGAAATCGACCATCGAGATGGTGTGCGTGACCGTGTCCCACTGGTCCTCGATGAGCTGGGACTTCAGGTACACCGTCTCCGAGGACGGGCATCCGGTGATGGGCAGCTCCGCCAGGGTGCACAGGTAGAAGTCCAGCCGCACGTTGAAGTGGATCTTCGCCGTGATGACGCAGTCCCCGAAGTGAACGACCGGATTGCAGTTCTTCTTCTCGAGGACCTCCGGGTCCCCGATGGGCTCGATCTTCTCGTCCCAGAACACGCTGCCGATGCCGCTGGCGGCGCCGTCCGAGATCCGCTGCGCGTTCTGCGCGCTCTCGGTCCGGTCGGCCGCCTCCTGGGCCTCCGTCGCGTACTTGTCGGCGTCCTTCGCCGCCTCCTCCGCCTCCGTCGCCGCCGCGTCCGCGCGGTCGGCCGCCGCTCGGGCGTCCTTCGCCGCCTGTTCGGCTTCCGACGCCGCGGCGCGGGCCGCTTCCGCGTCGAGGGCGGCCTGGTCGGCCGCCGCGCGGGCGGAGGTGGCGTAGCCCTCGGCGCGGCCGGCTGCCGCGTCGGCGGCTGCCGCGTCCTCGGTGGCCTGGCGGTCGTACTCGACCGTGCGGGCCAGCGACTGGCTGGCCTTGGCGGCTGCCTCCGCCGCGTCGGCCGCGTAGCCCAGGGCCTCCTTGGCGTAGCCGCGGGCGTCCCTCGCGTAGCCGGCGGCCTTGGCCGCGTGCTGGAGGGCCTCCTTGGCGTTGGCCGTCGCCTGGTCGGCGATGACCTGGGCGGCCGCTGCCTCCTCCTGCGCGTTCTTCGCGTGGGCCTCGGCCACCGCCTGCTGCTGCTCGGCGATCGTCTTGGACGCCTGCCCGCTCAGCACGACGAGCGAGGCCGCCGAGTCGGTGGTGAGGTAGGGCGAGCCCAGCTGGATCGCGTCGTTCGCCGGGGCCGCCACCTGTTCCGCGGACTTCGCCGCGTCCATGGCCGCCTGGGCGGTGACGTGGGCGAAGCCGACGGCCTTGGCAGCCGCGAGACGGGCGTTCGCGGCCTCCTTGAGGGCCTCGTTCGCGTGACCTCTGGCTTCCTTGGCGTGCGCCTCGGCCTCGTCGGCCAGCTTGACCGCCGTCTTCGCTTCCTCGGCGGCGTGCGCGGCGGCCTTGACGGCGTCGGCGACGGCCGCGGTGGCGGTGCGTACGGCGGCATCGGCCTTCAGCTTGGCGGCCTGGGCGGCGTCCGAGTCGGCGCGCGCCCGCTTGGCGGCGGCCTCGGCACGGGTGGCGGCGGCGTCCGCCTCGGCGGCGGCCTGCGTGGCGGCGTCAGCCGCCGCTCGCGCGTTCCCCGCGGCCGTCTCGGCGGCGTCCGCCTGCCTGTCCGCCTCGTCGGCGGCGGACCGGGCGGCGGTCGCCGCGTCGCCTGCGTCCAGCGAGTCGGCGTAGGCGCCCTTGGCGTCGGCCTTGGCACGGGCCGCATCGGCCTTCTGCTCGGCGTCCCACGCGTCGTCCCGCTTGGCCTTGGCGTTGTCGCGGGCCGCGACCGCGTCGTCCCGCCTGCTGTTGGCGGTCTTCTCGGCGGACTCGGCCTTGTCCTTGGCCTCGTTCGCCTTCGACGCCTCGGCCTGGGCGGTCTGCTTGTACTGGTTCGCCTCCGCCTGCTTGGCCTCGGCGGTCTCCTTCTCCTTCTTCGCCGTCGCTTCCTCGGCCTCGGCCGCGAGCCGCCGGGAGTGCGCCTCGGCGGCGGCCGCCTTGGCGTCGCCCTCGGCCTTCAGGGCCTCCGCGAGCTTGGCCTCCGCGATCTCCTTGTCCTTCTTGGCGTTGTCGCGGTGGACCTTCGCCGCGTCGGCGGCGGCCTTCGCCTGGAGCTCGGCCTTCTCGGCGGCCTGCTTGCGGAACTCCGCCTTCACCTGCGCGGCCTGGGCCAGCGCCCGCTGGGTGATGGTCGCGCTGTCCGCGGCGGCGGCACGGGTGGCGGCCTCGGCGGTCTCGCCGGCCTTCACCATCGCCGTGAGGGCAGCCACGGCACCCTTGGTGACCTGCGCCTTCTGCTGGCCGACCAGGAGGCCGCGGCCTCGCGGGGCGCCGTTGCCGTCCGCGATGGTGTACGCGGCCTGCTCGGCGGTGTCGGAGGCGGTGGCCGCCTTCTGCGCGGCGGCGAGCTGGCTCTTGACGGCGGCGAGCTTGTTCGCCGCCGCTGCCCGGGCCTTGGCGATGTTGGCCGTGGCCTTGGTGAACTGGGCCGCCGGCGGCACCGTCCCGGTGTGCCCGGACGGCTTGACCGTGACCTTCTGCGGGGTGCCGCCGGAGCAGGTCCACAGCCGGGAGTCCTGGCCGCTGTCGTACGTCGGCAGGTCCAGGCACTTGCCGGTGCCGACGTTCTTCAGCGGCGTGGCGGCGCGGACGTTGTACTCCCAGGTCTGCGCCGGGGAGCTGCTGCACGTCAGCAGCTGGATCTTCGTGCCGTTGGCCGAGTTGTTGCCGGCCACGTCGAGGCACTTGAGGGACTTGACGTTCCGCAGGTGCAGGCCCTTGTCGTCGCCCTCGACCCGCCACTGCTGTCCGGCCGAGCCGTTGCAGGTATAGATCTGGACGACCGTGCCGTTGGCCGTGCCGCCGCCCGCCGCGTCGAGGCACAGACCCGACTTGCCGGTCACCCCGACCGTCGTCGGCGCGTCACCGATCCAGCCGACCCCGCCCTCGGACCAGTAGTCCTGCCAGCGGGTGAGGCGGTCGGCGGCCCAGGACTGGCCCAGCAGGTCACCGAGTGCCTTGGAACCGGCGGCCAGGGCCGCGACGGTGTCCTTGTTTGCGGTCAGGATCTGGTTGCGCTGGGTGGCCTGGGAGGCGATCTCCTGCTGCCACTCGGCGGCCGCGGTGGCGCCGACGTTGTTCAGCACGCCGTTGGGGTCGAGCGGGTCACGCCAGGCGCAGCCCGCGAAGCGGGACTTGAGGTTCTCGACCGCGATCCGGTACTCGGCGCTGTCGGGGTTCGGGGCGGTACGGGGGAAGCCGCCGGACTCCAGGAAGATCCGGGCGTCGTCGGCGCCCGCGTTCGTCCCCGGGCCGCCGTGCATCCAGTCGAACGCGCTCCGTTCGGCGAGCGCGCGGTTCCACTCGTCGGACGGCAGGGACGGGTCCGGGTCCGAGCCGTAGAGCGGAGTCCCCAGGGCGTCGACGGCCTTGAGGGTCTTCTCGTCGGTGGCGGGCGTCGAGTCCTTGTAGAAGTCGCCGTCGTTCTGCCAGAACCGGTCGGAGATCCACTTGGTCAGGCCGGTCTGGCCGTAGAAGCTCTGCTGCCCGTCGTTGTTGGTGCCGGGTGGCCAGTGGAAGCCGGTCTCGGTGAAGCCGGCCGGGGTGGTGAGTCCCTCGACGGGCACCTTCCAGGCGTCCCGGAGGGCGTTGATGGAGTCGAGTTCCCGGGCCGAGAGATCGCGGTCCTTCTGATACGCCGTCGCCAGCGGCGTCTGCTCCCAGTGGGCCCGGTCGGCGAGCGTGTGCAGCTTGTCCTGCGGCTGGTTGAGCGCGTCCTGCGCGGTGGTGGCCATGGACGTGCCGCCCAGGCGCAGGACGTCGGTCATCAGGCACTGGTCCTGCCGGAGCTGTTCGGCGGCGGTGTCCTGGTACCAGGGATAGCTGTCACTCGCGGGGACGGCGTCCTGTCCGATGTTCTGGACGACGGGGCCCGAACCGACGGCTATGCCGGCCAGGAGCGCGGTGGCGAGGACGGGCGGGAGGAGCCGGGCGGTCGCCTTGACGACGAATCGTCCCGGCCTTGTGGATGGTCTGGGTCTCAGGCGCACGTGTGTACCCCCTGTCGGGGGGAATACCGCGGATCCGCCCGGAGGTCCGGCGTGTGCAGGCTCTGCGGCATGCCGGCGTGACCCCCGTTGCGCGGCGACGCTGTTCCCCCGGTCGCTGGCGTGAACTGAGCGCCGACGGTCTGGTCATGATCCGGTCAAGCGCGCGTCACCTTAGGCAGCTGTCGGGTGGTTTGGGCAAGGGCTTTTGGCCAGCGAACCCGCCGTGGCGCGAAGTCACCGGTGGGCTTCGAGTGGAGGTACGGAAGATGTGATTCCTCTGTTTTCAAGGGAGTTCTGTGGTGTTCCTGTGGTCAATCGGTGAGGTTGGTGGGGGTGAGGTGTGCAAAGTTGGCGCGATTCCGCCCCCGCCCCAATATCCGGAATCGGGCACGAAGTGCCGTGTTCCGACGGTCTCCGGCGCCTAGGCTGCCGCGCATGTGCGGAATCGTGGGATACGTGGGGTCGCAGCCGGCGCTCGATGTCGTGATGGCCGGACTGAAGCGACTGGAGTACCGGGGGTACGACTCGGCAGGCGTTGCCGTGCTGGCGGACGGGGGGCTGGCCGCGGCGAAGAAGGCCGGGAAGCTGATCAATCTGGAGAAGGAGCTGGTGGACCGCCCGTTGCCGACGGGGCTCACCGGTATCGGGCACACGCGGTGGGCCACGCACGGCGGGCCGACGGATGCCAACGCGCATCCTCATCTGGACAACGCGGGCCGGGTCTCCGTCGTCCACAACGGCATCATCGAGAACTTCGCCCTGCTGCGGGCCGAGTTGGAGGACCGGGGACACGAGCTGGCCTCCGAGACGGACACGGAGGTGGTCGCGCATCTGCTCGCCGAGGAGTTCTCGGTGACGGCCGACCTCGCGGAGGCGATGCGGCTGGTGTGCCGGCGGCTGGAGGGGGCGTTCACCCTGGTGGCCGTACACGCCGATGAACCGGACGTCGTCGTGGGCGCCCGCCGGAACTCGCCGCTGGTCGTCGGCGTCGGTGAGGGCGAGGCGTTTCTGGCGTCCGATGTGGCGGCCTTCATCTCCCACACCCGCTCCGCGATCGAGCTCGGCCAGGACCAGGTCGTCGAACTGCGGCGCGACGGCGTGACGGTGACGGGCTTCGACGGCCGCCCCGCCGACGTCCAGCCGTACCACATCGACTGGGACGCCTCCGCCGCGGAGAAGGGCGGCTACGACTACTTCATGCTCAAGGAGATCGCCGAGCAGCCGAAGGCGGTCGCCGACACTCTGCTCGGTCGTATCGACGCGGCCGGGTCCCTGACGCTGGACGAGGTCCGGATCTCCGCCGCCGAGCTGCGGGAGGTGGACAAGGTCGTCATCGTGGCCTGCGGTACGGCCTTCCACGCGGGGCTCATCGCCAAGTACGCCATCGAGCACTGGACCCGTATCCCCTGCGAGGTGGAGCTGGCGAGCGAGTTCCGCTACCGGGACCCGATCCTGGGCCCGCGCTCCCTCGTGATCGCGATCTCCCAGTCCGGGGAGACCATGGACACGCTCATGGCGCTACGGCACGCCCGTGAGCAGGGTTCCAAGGTGCTGGCGATCTGCAACACCAACGGGTCGACGATCCCCCGGGAGTCGGACGCGGTGCTGTACACGCACGCGGGGCCCGAGGTCGCCGTGGCGTCGACGAAGGCGTTCCTGACGCAGCTCGTGGCGTGTTACCTGGTGGCGCTGTACCTGGGGCAGGTGCGGGGGACCAAGTGGGGCGACGAGATCTCCGCCGTCGTCCGGGACCTGTCGCACATCTCCGGTGAGGTCGAGCGCGTGCTGGAGACGATGGAGCCGGTGCGGGCGCTGGCGCGGTCACTGGCCGACAAGAAGACCGTGCTGTTCCTCGGGCGGCACGTCGGGTATCCGGTCGCGCTGGAGGGCGCGCTGAAGCTCAAGGAACTCGCCTACATGCACGCCGAGGGCTTCGCGGCCGGGGAGTTGAAGCACGGGCCCATCGCGCTCATCGAGGAGGACCTGCCCGTCGTGGTCGTCGTGCCCTCGCCCCGGGGGCGGTCGGTGATCCACGACAAGATCGTGTCCAACATCCAGGAGATCCGGGCCCGGGGTGCGCGGACGATCGTGATCGCGGAGGAGGGGGACGAGGCGGTGGTGCCGTACGCCGATCACCTGATCCGGATTCCGGCCACGCCGACCCTGCTGCAGCCGCTGGTGGCGACCGTGCCGCTGCAGGTGTTCGCCTGTGAGCTGGCCACCGCCCGGGGCAACGAGGTGGACCAGCCGAGGAACCTGGCGAAGTCGGTCACTGTGGAGTAGTCGGCTGCCCGGTCCGGTACAGGTTGCGGGCGGCGCGGATCAGCCAGAACTCCAGCACGCATCCGGCGATCACGGGCAATCTGATCGAGGGTTCCTGGATTCCGTTGACCAGGAAGGTGACGAGGAGCACGGGCCACACCGTGGCCAGCGCGGCCACGAGGACGAAGCGGCCCGACACCCGCCCGGCCGCCCTCGCCCTCCGGCCTTCGGTCTGCCGGGACTCGTCCGCCGGAGTCCGCGGGGCGGGGGCCGTCCGTTCGGGCGGCTGCGGGATCTCCTCTGCCGGGCGAGCCGGAAGGGGCACGACCGCGGCGGCGGGAACAGCCTTGTCCAGTACGGCGATCCGCTCGGCCGTGACATCCCCGAACAGAGTCGGCTCCACGGCCACACGGAAGCCGTCGAGGCCGGTCAGGCCCCGGGCCCCGTCGGGGCGGGTGGTCATCGCGGCACAGCCGTCGTACCGCACGGTGACCAGGCCGCCCGGCGTCGACAGCGTCACGCCCGCCTCCCCGATGATCAGCGTGACGTCGTCGTCCTCCAGGGACGGGTGCAGGGTGCCGGAGACCCCGGACGGCGAGAATTGCGGGGCCGGGGTGAGGCCCGCCCAGTCGGCGCCCCGGGTCGGCACCTGGAGCAGCCCGCCCTCCCACGCCTCACCGGCGACCTCGCGCAGGTCGGCGACGCCGACCGCCTCGAGTTCGGCCCTGTGCTGGTCAGGAGACAGGATCGGATGGCCGATCAGCAGGCTGAGCGCGTACGACGGCAGCAGGGCCGCGCCGAGATCGGGGGCGTCGTAGCGCTTGAGCAACTTCCCGCGCGCGGAGTCCAGTTCGGCCTTTTCGATACGGCCCGCGCGCAGCCGGGCGAAGACGTCGACGAAGCCGCCGACCGCGGCGTCCTGCTTCTGCGGCAGCGCGTCGGCGTACGCGGTCAGGGTGGCGAAGCCGGCGTCGCGCGGGGAGTAGTCGGCCTCCGCCGAGTACGAGTAGCCGCCCTTCTGGCGCAGGTCCTGGAAGAGGGCGCGGCCCAGCACCTCGGCGAACACGGAGGCCGCGGTGGAGCGGCGCAGGACGGAGGTGAAGACGAGGTGGCCGTCTTCGCCGCGGAGGTAGGCGGGGGTGACGGGGAGCGCGCTGGACGGGGCCGGGGTGGGGAAACGGCGGCCCGCGGGCAGGCTGAGGTCCAGGCCGTCGGGTACGCGGTCCGCGGTGAGGAACAGTACGGCGTTGTCCCGGGTGAAGCGGGTCTCGGCCCAGTGGCGCACCTGGTCGGGCGTCAGGGTGCGGGTGCCGTGTTCCTCGTAGCTGGACAGGCCGTAGCCCTGGGCGCCGTACCGCCAGAGCGGCATCTGGGACAGGGCACCCTGCCCGCGGCTGCCCGCCTCCGTGCGCAGAATCTCCTTCTCCGTCTCCAGACGGTCCATCGGGAGGTCGCGCAGCGCCTCGCAGACGCTGTTGAGGTATGTGACGACCTCGTCCTCGTCGCCGGTGACGTGGAAGAGGGTGTACGTGCTCGCCGTGGCGCCGTTGTAGTGCAGGTCGGACAGGCCCAGGCGGTACAGGGCGAGGTGCTCCACGAGATGCGTGATGCCGGAGGTGGGCAGGGTCTCGTCGGCGTGGCCCACGCGGAAGACGAGCCCGGCGGTGATCTCGCCGGGGCGTGGGGCGAAGAGGGTGGGGATGCCGTGGACGGTGGTGTGGCGGATGATGCCGTCGAGAACGCCGAGGGCGTCGAGGGCGGTCGCGGTAGTGTCGTGCGTAGTCATGGGCGTGTCCTCCCTCAGAGCGTCGCCAGCGCGGCGGTGCGCAGCTGTGTGAACCGGGTCTTCCAGTTGGGCAGATACCGCCAGAAGGACTCGGAAGCGGTGTCGCCCAGGGCGGTGAAGTGCCGGGCGGCGTCCTCGAGATGGCCGCCGAGGGAGAAGGCCAGGGCGAAGGTGCTGTGGCTGCCGGTCCAGTACCAGTCGCGACGGTGATCGGGGTGCAGGACGGACGCGTGGGCGGCGCGGCGCAGCTCGTCGCGGACCGATAGGTTCCGCAGGTACTCCGTGGCCTCGGCGTCTCCCAGATCGGAGAAGTGCTCGATGTGGGCCTCGGCGACCAGCACGCCGGCGAGCGAGCCGTCCGGTGCGGCGTTCGCGCACTCCTGGGCGAAGCCGTGCGCGGCCTCCCACGAACCGCCCCACTGGGGGCACAGCTGCTGCAGCAGGTGCGACTGCGCGCGGAAGTGGTGCGGGTGGTGCTCCGCGAGCCGGTCGTAGCGCCGCCGGGCCTCGGACTGCCCCAGCGCCAGCCCACGGGCGGTCGCCAGCCGGGCCGTCCACGCCGGGACGTACTCCGGATGCTCCGCACACACCTCGATCAGCAGCAGCTCCGCCTTGCGCAGCCAGTCGTGGCACTGCTCGGCCCGGTCCCACGGGACGTCCTCACCGCGGGCGTGGCCCCGGGCGCGCCAGCCGAGGTGGATGTACCGCTCGGCGAGGAGCGTGCGGGGGAGCGGGTCGGTGGGCTGTGCCTTCGCGGCTTTCTCCAGAAACCACTCGGTCCGCTCGACACCGGCGAGGAGCGCTGCCGCGAAGGAGACGTCGACGGTGGAGGGGATCTTCTTGAAGAAGGCCTGCGTGGCTTCCCAGTCGCCGTCCCAGGCGGCGGTGTGAAGCGGGGCGAGCTCGGGCACCGCGTCGAAGGGATCGGTCACCGGTGGTCTGGTCCCGCCGACAGTACTTTCGCCCATACGACGGTCCCCCTGGCCTGGTCGATACGCGGTGCTGCGCAGGCTAGCAGGAGGGGTTACGTGGGGTTACTGAGATAGGGGGGTGGTCTTGAGGGCGTCGATGAAGGCCGTGAAGGTGGGGCTGGGGAGGGTGAGGGGGGCTCGGGTGGGGGCTTTGGAGTCGCGGATGGACACGTGGGTGGGGGAGTTGGCTATCTCGACGCATTCGTTACCGTCGCCGCCGCCGGAGTAGGACGACTTCCGCCAGTTGTCCATGGGGTCCCTCACAACTCCTCTGCCAGCCGGTGGATGAAGTCACGGGTCTGGTCCGGTTCGAGTGATACGGCCTCCACCATATGGAAGCGCGTTCGATAACTGCGGAGCTGGGCCTCGGCGTCGACAAAGATTGAGCCATGGGGCGTGTCCCGTACCACCGTGTCCAGCTTGGGCAGAGGGCCGCCCACGTACGTCATCGTGCTTGAGGCTCTGGCGAAGCCGTCCAGGTCGAATGGGATGGCACGCAAGGTGATGTGGTCCGCCTCGGACAGCTCAAGGAGCCGGGCGAGTTGGGCCTTTGAGGCGGTGCGGTCGCTGACTCTGATCCGAAGCGCGGCCTCATGGATCACCGCTTTGTACGGGATGGTGATCTGCTGGCGTGCTTTCCGGTGCTGGATGCGCAACTCCATCTCGTCATAGGTGAGTTCGGGCAGCCTGTCCGAGAAGACGGCACGGGCGTAGTCCTCCGTCTGCAGCAGGCCCGGCACGTACAGGACGGCAACGTGGTGCTGGAACCGGGCATGGTGCTCCAGCTCGGACAGGTCCAGGAAAGACGTGGGCAACAGGCCTCGATACTCCTCCCACCAGCCACGGGTCCGGTCGGTGGCCATCGCGGCCAACGCTTCGATGAACTCCTTGTCCGTACAGGCGTAGTGGGACGCGAGGCGACGTAGACGTTCCTCGCTCACGCCTGCGAGCCCGGATTCGATGTGGCTCATCTGGGCGCGATTCGCCCCGAGTAGCGCTGCGGCCTCGATGGCGGTGAGTCCTGCCGCCTCGCGGAGTCTGCGCAGTTCGGTCCCCAGCCGTACCTGGCGTGCGGTGGGTTCGCGCCTCAGGACCATGGGTTGCTCCTCGTTCGGGGGCGGATCAAGTGATCCGCTTGCTCCGGTCCACATGTTAGCCCTACCGTCTGTGACGCAACGCATACTCTGCGGAAGGGCACCGCTCCGTCCTGCCATGACGAACGCGGCACCGCCACCGCGACCAACCAGCCCTCACCTGAACGGAGTTCTTCGCATGCCCGAAAACGAACCCTGGGAGTACACCCTGTACATCCCGAACGACGTCCGAGCCGTCACCGTCGCCCGCCGTACCCTCCGCCTGATCCTCACGATGCACGGTCTGATCCGCTTGACGGACACCGCGGAGCTGCTCGCGGCGGAGTTGGTCTCGAACGCCGTACGGCATACGAAAGGGCCGGCCGCGCTGCGCGTGCGCTGGTCGGCGGGGGTGCTGCGTCTCGGGGCGTGGGACGCGGACCCCGAACCTCCTGAGCCGCCGGGTGAGTTGGGGGTGCTGGGGGAGGAGGGGAGGGGGCTGGCGTTGGTGCGGGCCTGTGCGGATCTGTGGGGGTGGCAGCCGTTGGCCAGACACGGCAACCGGGGGAAGTACGTGTGGTGCGAGCTGGCGGCGGCCTGACCGGCGCGGTCAGATGTGCGACTCGGGAGGGAAGCCGGTCCAGCGCAGTTCGGCGGGCAGGTGCCGCATGTCGTTGGAGACGAGGACGGAGGCCGCTCGGCCGGGCGCGTAACGGATGACGGTGAGCGCCGCGTTGGCGTGGTTGAGGCCGAGCCAGCGCCACTTCGGGGCGTGCATGGCGTCCCGGACGAGCCAGGCGACGAGGAAGTTGTGGGTGACGACCAGTTCGTGCCGGTCCGCTTCGCCGTCCACCGGTCCGGTGAACAGGTCGAGTGCCTGGCGGGCCAGCGCAGCCCCCTGCTCCCGCTCGTCGTCGGTGGTGTCGGCGAGGAAGCGGAGGTAGAAGTTTGCTGATTCTGGCGGGAGTTCGTCCCCCTGGGGCATGTAGGGCACGTAATCGCCCGCGACTTCCGAGACGAGCAGGGGGACGTTCCTCAGTTGGTCGTGGATCAGGCGGGCCGTCTGTGCTGCCCGCGGCAGCGGACCGTGGTGAACAGCCGTGAAGGGGATGTCCTGGAGCCGTCGGCCGAGCAGTGTGGCCTGCTGTCGGCCGGCCTGGGTCAACCCGCTCTCGTCCGGCAACGCCTCGCCGTGCCGGACGAGGTAGAGATAACGGGTGGCTGTGCCGGTCATCGCAGGCTCCTCTGTGAGTGATCTCCTCGACATGTATATCTGTCGTGAACATGGTCACTTTGATGTGGAACTGGATTCCAAGGATCGCCATCCGCGAGCTGAAGAGTTGTCGATCACTCGCCGAACATGCCTGCATATGGATCAGGCTCACCGGTCCATGGGGAGACTCCGGCCTTCCGCAGTCGTTGCTCCTCGTTCTTGTGCAGGAAGATCGGGGAACCGGCTCCCCAGAGTGAGACGGCGCCCAGAGGGCATTCGTCAAATTCTGCGCGGAATAGACGGCACAGGAACTCCACCATTCCGGACGCGTATTCGGTCCATCGGGCATCGTCCTGGTTCCATACCATCACGGGCCATTTGTCGGGGTCTTTATCGGTGGCCAGCCAGCACAGGACATCCGCGCTTGAATCCACTCCCCAGGAGATGAGTCGCGGAATCTCGGCCTCGCCCGGGTTGGTCTCCCGCCACATGTCTTCTGCGTTCCATGATTCCTGTTGCATGCCTTCGTAAGCAGTCTCGACACCAGGTTCACCGTGGGTCTCGGGCGCCATCACTGCCAGGTAGTCGTCGATCGCGCCTTCGCCATAGGCGGCCACGAACTCCTTGTAGTCGCCGGGGAATCGTGTTCCCCAACTGACTTCGATGGTGCCCCAGTCCACGGTGTCACCAGCTCCTGGATGAGGTGGCATGATGCGTCTCAACTCCACAAACCACGACATGAATCCATCACCTCTCGCATGGTGTTACGGCATGGAACCAGTCGGCGCGGGAACGCCGGTGCGACTGTCTCTGACCGTACCCAGATTCTTCATCCCCTGTCGCGGACTGTAGACCGAGTTCGGGACGGGTTGGCTGAAGGAAAGACCTGGAGATCCATCTGGCATGGTACCCCGGGCCGTGATCTCGAAGGACGCTGGAACAGTCCTTGAGCCCACGTATTGCGGCGTCACCGTATAGTGAACCACTTGTCCGGAATCGACAGCGGCCTTTACCTGGCTCTCGTACGAGAACATGTGGTCATCTATACGGCCGTCACCCCTGACGGCGGCGTTTGCCTGACGTGAGCACGTCGCCAGGTTCCTCAGGTCCGTTCCCGATCCGCTGAGGTCCTTGCCGAGTAGATGGCAGGCGTTGATCGACTTACTGGCGTTGAGACCGAGGTATCCCGCGTATGCCTTGCCCCACTGATAGCCGGGAGGGGTGACCTTGCTTGGATCGGTCTTGCTTCCCTTGTTCTCGGCGAGGTAGTCGCTGTCCAGGCATGCCTCCACACCAGTGGCTCGATTGCCGTTCATGCTGTCGAGGTCGCCGAGGTCGACCCATCCCTCGCCTCCGCGACGGCAGTCTCCGCGAGTCTGATTGCCAGTGCCGTTGCCGTTGGCATCCCCGAGCAGTGCGTTCGGAGCCAGCGCCTCGATGGGAATGAACGCCGCGATTCCGGCCAGGTCGAGCATGGCCTGCGCCGAGACGGTCGCGTTGACGCCCTGCCCGGCATCCCAACCCGCGTCCTCATAGTCCGCCTTGACCGTCCCGCGGTCGGGCGCGGGGACTGGGGTCTTTCCGTTGTTGGGGTTCTGGTCGATGGGCGGCTTGGGCGGGATGATGACGCAGTGGTACTGGCAGCCGGCCGAGGATGTTGACGAGCCGTATCCGTAGCCAGTTCCTGTGTAGACGAGGGCAGACGTTCCGGCACCCGGGCCCGAGAACAGCAGTGCCTGCAGTGCCAGCGCGTTGGCCAGGCTGCTGCCGTAGTCGATTCCCAGCCCACCGTAGCTGCCGCCGTAGCCGGGAGCGTTCGGGTACGGTCCCGGGCTCGGCGAGGGGCGTAGCCCATTGTCGGGGCCGAGATCCCGGTGCCCGAGGTACTCACTGGCAAGGATTCCGATGCCGATCACCGTGCCTGCGGCGGCCCCGGCAGCCGCACCAGGCGGGCCCCCGACGGCTCCGCCGATGCCGGCACCGAGGCAGGCGGGAGCTACTGCGGGCACTGCACAGGGCACGAAGTGGCCGGTGGGGTCGGTGGCGTTCAGCGGAGTGGCGTTGCCGTAGGTGTAGCGGTTGGCCTGTACAGATGGCTGCGGTGCGAGCTGCCACGTGTCCCGCGAACCGAAGGACCCCGTGCCCGGCTGGTACCAGCGGGCGGCCATATTGACGTCGCCCGTGGCCGGGTCGGTGTAGCCGGACTGGTAACCCACGGCGGGTGTCGTGCCGTTGGTGGCGGACTCCTTGCCGAAGGGGTCGTAGGCCGTCGAGCCGCTGACCTGCTTGGCGTCGGGCGTCAGAGCGGCGACCAGGTCGGTGTGCTGGTCCGTCAGGGCCCACTGCTTGGTGGTGCCGTCGGACAGGGACAGCAGCGAGCCGTCCGGGGTGCGGTTGTAGCTCGTCGTGCCGTCGTGGGCGAGGTTGTTGGAGCCTCCGTCATAGGTGAGGGTCGTCGACCCGCGCGTCTGGACGCGGTCCAGGGAGTCGTAGGTGTACGACACTCCGCCGTCGGTGGCCTTGCGTTCGAACGCGTCGAAGGTCAGGGACCGCACCGTGCCCGTATCGACCGAGGACAGCGTTCCGCGGGCCGTGTAGGTGTACTTCGTCGTGCCGTCGGTCAGTTGGCGGTTGCGGGCGTCGAAGGTGGCAGTCGTGGAGCCTGCCCTGGTGCGGTTGCCCGAGCCGTCCCATCCGTACGACACCGTCGTGCCGTCCTTTGCCCACGACGTCAGCCGGCCCGCGTAGTCGTAGCCGTAGGTGTTCTCGCCCGCCCCGGCCGTGCCCGTCGTCTTCTTCGACGTCAGGTTGTCGTCCAGGTCGAAGCCGTACGTGGTGGAGGCGATCGTGGTCGTCCCGTCGGGGGTCGTGACGGTGTCGGCATTCGAGCGGCCGAGGCTGTCGTAGGCATGGACGCGCTTGGCCGTGACCGTGTAGGAGGTGGCTCCTTCGGGCTTGCTCGCGTACTGCTCCAGGCGCGCACGTCCGGCGGCGTCGAAGTCGTACCAGATCTGGTTGCCCGTGATCGAGTCCTGGACCCAGTCGATGCGGCCGGCACTGTCGTAGCCGTAGTAGGCGGTGCCTGCCTTGGTCGTGTGGGCCGTCATGTTGCCGTCGGCGTTGTAGCTGTAGCCGGCGCCGCCGCCGGGGCCGGCCGCGGTCAGGAGCTGGCCGCGGTCGTTGTAGGTGTACGTGTTCTCGGTGACCCCGTCGCCAGTGCCGACCGCGGTCAGGCGGCCTGCGAGGTCGTACGAGAGGGAGCGGTCCACCGTGGTCGCCTCGGCACCGCTGCCGGTCTCGGCCACCAGGCGGCCCAGGCCGTCGTACGTGCTCTCGCGCTTGACCCCGCCCGGGAGCAACTCGGTGACCACCTGACCGGCCTTGTCGTAGACCGTCGTCCAGGTGCGGTCCGCCGCGTTCGGATGGGCCGTCGTGGACGGTTCGATCGTCGACTCGGGCAGGCCCCAGCTGTTGAAGGTGTAGACGGTCTTGTTGCCGCGGCCGTCTGTGAGGCGGGTCTTGTTGCCTGCCGTGTCGTAGCCGAAGGACGTCGTGATCGACTCGGTCGACGAGACCGGCTCGACCTGTGCGGTCATCCGGCCCAGCGCGTCGTACGCGTACGTCGCGCGGGCCTTGGTCTGCGGGGAGACGACGGCCGTCCGGTTGCCGTCCGCGTCGAACTCGGCGGTCGTGGTGCGCAAGGCCGTGGTGCCGGTGCCGTAGTCCGTGGTCGCGGTGACGTCGCCGAGAGCGTCGTACCCAACCGTCGTACGACGGTTCGTCGCGTCGGTCGTCTCCGTCTGCCGGCCGAGGCCGTCGTAGTCGAACTTGGTGGTTCCCGCCGGGTCGATCGTCGTCCTGGCTTCGCCCGCCGGGTTGTAGGTGGCGGACGTCGTGATGCCGGACGGCGTCTTCGACGCGGTCTGGTTGCCGGCGTCGTCCCAGGTGTAGTGGGAGACCAGGTTGGTCGTGCTCGGGTAGCGCTCGACCGTCGTCGCGGTGAGCCGGCGTCCCAGCTCGTCGTACGTCGCCTCGGTGCGAGCGCCGACCGGGTCGGTCGCTGAGAGCTGGAGACCGGTGGGCGTCCAGGTGTAGGCGGTGACTCCGCCGCCGCCCGTGCTCGCGAAGGACTCCGTGGTCAGGTCGGTGTCGGGGGCCAGAGCCGCCGCGAGGGCGTCCGCCACCGGGTCCGTTTTGCTGATGACCTGGCCGAACTGGTCGTAGCCGTAGCTGGTGGCCCGACCCAGCGGGTCGGTGACCGTCTGCGGGAGACCCAGCGGCGTGTAGGTGGTGCGGGTGGTGGCCGTCAGGGCGGTTGCGGCACCCGACGGGGTGTAGTCGGGCAGGGTCACCGCGGTGGTACGGCCGAGGCGGTCGACCTCGGTGCGGGCCACCTTGCCGCGGGCGTCCTTGGCGTCGGTGGCCTCGCCGAAGGTGTTGTAGCCGGTGAGGGTGGTCGGCTTGGCCGTGATGGCCGCGGCACCGTTCTCCTCCACCTGGACCGACGGAGCGGTCTGCTGGGCCAGGCGGCCCAGGGCGTCGTACCGGTACACCGTGGTGTACGCCGACGCATCGGCGCCGGAGACGTTGCCGCGGGGGCTGACGGTGGTCAGCGGCAGGCCGCGGTCGTCGTAGGTGCTGGTCGTGGTGTGCGTACTGGTGCCGTCGGTGACCGTCTGCTTGGTGACGTTGCCGGCTGGGTCGTACTCGGCCGACGTGGTGAGCTTCTTGTCTCCGGCGATGGACTGCGTCTGCTGTTTCACGCGGTCGTCGGCGTCGTAGGTGAAGGTGCTGGTGCGGTTGAGGCCGCCCGGGTCCAGGACGCTCGTCGTGGTGCGGCCCAGCGCGTCGACCGTGAACGTCTGCGTGGTCTTGCCGCCGCCGGTGATCTGCTTGGTCAGGTTGCCCGCCGGGTCGTACGTGCTGGCGTCCAGGACGATGTCGTGCCGGGTGCCGTCGGACTGGGTGACCTGCTTGGCCGTGGTGGCGGCCGCGAGGCCGTCGTCGTAATAGGTGTACGAGGTGGTGGCGCCCATGGCATCGGTCGTGGTCGCGAGGCGGCCGGCCGGGTCGTAGGCGTTGGAGACGACTGTCAGGTCCCGGACCGTGCCCGAGGGGTCGCCGGTCCAGTCGTCGAGGACCGTCGTGGCGTGCCGGCCGAGGGCCGTGTAGGTGTACGTGAAGTGCGTGCCCGCCGGGTCGGTCATGCCACGGACACGGCCGGACTCGTCGTGCTCGAACGTGGTCGTGTTCTGCTCGGCGTCCGTGACGGTGTCGTTGAGGCCGTTCGCGTTGTAGTGGTAGGCCGTCGTGCGTGCGGTGTCGCCGCCGGTGGTGTCCGCGGTCGAATCGGACAGGAGGTTGCCGTCCTCGTCGTAGGCGCGGGTGATCTTTGCGGTGTGGGTGGTTCCCGTGATCTCGTTCTTCACCCCGGCGCCGGTCTCGGTGACGACGTGGGACGCCTTGTCGTAGCCGTAGGCGGTGGTCACACCGCTCGGGAAGGAGTCCGAGACCTGCTTCTCGGAGACCTTCCGGCCCAGGCCGTCATAGGTGTACGAGGTGACCAGGCCGGACGGTGAAGTCACCTCGGCCAGGTCGCCGTTCGCGTAGTAGCGGTACGACGTCTTCGAGCCGCTCGGTGTGGTCTGGGTCAGTACCAGGCCGGCCGGGACCGTGCCGCTGACGACCGCTGCTTCCGTGCCCGTCGTGTAGGTGGTCGAAGAGGTGCTGTTGTCCGGGCGAACCGTGGTCAGGGGAAGCCCCGACGAGTTGTAGGTGTACGCGGTCCGATAGCGGTCGTCCCGGAAGTCGCTCGACCGCTGATCCCGGTACGTCAGTGGCTTGTCGTTGCGCAGGTCCAGCGGATCGCTCGTATTCAGGTAGTACGAGGCGAAGCTCGTCCAGCACGAGTCGGCGTCCCGGCACGTCGTCGTCGACACGACGTTGCCGCGCGTGTCGTGGCCGGTGACGGCGGCATGGCCGTTGGGGTCGGTGACCGTGTGCAGGTTGCCGGCCGTGTCGTAGGCGTACGAGGTGACGGCACCGGTGGTGTCCTTGCGTGCAAGGACACGCTGGCCGCGCAGGGCGTCATAGCTGGTGGTACCGGTCCGCTGCTGGGGGTCGGTGACCGTCACGGTCGAGGTCAGGCCCGAGTCGACAGCCTCGGTCTGCGCCCGGTAGTGGGCGGAGACCTGGTCCGCGCTCAACGCGTCGCGATACAGGGCGACTTCGTCGATCTGTCCGTCGAGGTAGTAGGTGCCCGCGTCGACGCCCATCCAGCCGGCGCTGCCGTAGCCGCCGCCGACGTACGCGTACGACCGGGACTGGTCGACCATTGTCCCCGCCAGTTCGCCCACGCTGACGCCGTCGAGGTAAAGGGTCTGCTTGGACTCGGTGGCCGTCAGGACGACGTGGTGCCACTCGTCGTCGGTCACCGTCTGGGTGGAGACGATGGGGGTCGCGCCCGAGACGCCGGTGAGGTAGAACTCGCCGCGCAGTTTGCCCGACCCGTCGATGTTCAGCACCGGACGCCAGGACGTCGGGGTCTGTCCGACGGGCGCGTCCTGGAAGCCCATCAGGACGGCCTTCGGCGTCGAGGTGCGGAACCACATCTCGGCCGACAGTTCGAGGGCCGAGGCGGGGATCGAGCCGGGAATCTCGACGGTGCCGCCGCCGCCGACCTTGACGGCGCGGTCGTCGCCGGGGCCGAAGACGCCGGTCTGGTCCATGACCGAGGTGCCGCCCGAGTCGGGGCGGAAGGTGGCGTTCTTCGCGGATCCGCCGACCTCGCTGCTGAGGGTGGTGCCCTCGGCTTCGCCGAGCCGCCAGTATGCGGCTGGACCGTCGGCGACGGAGACACCGTCGTACTGGTCGCCGCGGCCGGTGATGAGGGTACGGCGGGCCTGGACACGCTGGTTGGGAACGTCGGTCTGACCGGCGCCGAAGCGGATGTACTTCCATGCGGAGCCGGTGTACACGAACGTCACCAGCGCCTTGTCATAGAAGGCGACCTCGTCGATCTGACCGGTGAAGTTGCGGTAGCCGGCGTCCTTGGCGTCCCAACCGGTGGAGGAGTAGCCGCCGCCGACGAAGACCTGGCTGTAGCGGCTCGCGCTGACTCCAGTGTTGGTGCTGCCCTGGAAGTCACCGTCGATGAACAGGGCCTGGATGCCCTCGTTGCCGCTGAGCAGCACATGGTGCCACTTGTCGTCGGTGACGGTCGTCCTGGAGACGATGCTCGACGCGCCGCCCGTGAACCTGCCGCGGACCTTGCCGTCGGAGTCGATCAGCAGCATGGGCCGCCAGCCGGTCGGAGTGTCGCCGAAGTCCGCGTCCTGGTTGGTGACCAGCACGCCCGGATCGCTGGTCTTGAACCACAGCTCCACGGACATGGCCGTGTCGGTGCCCAGCGACTCGGCGGGCATCTCGACCGCGCTGTCGCCGGTGAAGCTCACCGCTGTGTCGTCGCCGTCGGCGAAGATGCCCGGACTGCCCAAGCGCGCACCGTCCAGGTAGACGCCCGCGTGGTCGTCGCCCAGCGGGCTGACAGCCTCGCCGCCGCCGCGTTCGCCCAGTCGCCAGTAGCCGGTCGGACCACTGCGCTGGATGGTGTCCGCGTAGGAGGACGAGGACGTCGAGTAGGTGGGCGCGGACACCTTCCACGTCCCGCCGTTGTTGTCGGTGTGCTCGGTCAGCCGGCCGCTGACTCCGTCGTAGGCGGCGGTGGCGTGTACCCGGCCCGAGGGCAGGGTGACCTTCGTCAGCCGGCCGATGGAAGCGCGCGCGGCGTAGTGCTCGGTGACGGTTGCGGGGTCGAGGGTGTGATCGTAGAAGGCGACCTCGTCCATCTGCCCCTTGAAGCGGTACTCGCCTGAGTCCAGACCCATCCAGCCGGCGCTGCCGTAGCCCGCGCCGAGGTAGGCGTAGTCGCGGGACTGCTCGGTCAGCGCGCCGGCCAGCGTGCCGACCTTGGCGCCGTCCAGATAGAGGGTCTGTGTGTTGACGGCGGCCGTCAGCACCGCGTGGTGCCACTTGCCGTCGGTCACCGCCTGCGACGACACGATCGGCGTGGCGCCAGGGCTGCCGGTGAGGTAGAACTCGCCGCGCAGTTTGCCCGAGCCGTCGATGTTCAGCACCGGGCGCCAGGAGCTGGGCTTCTCACCGAGTTCGGTGTTCTGGAAGCCGACGAGCACTCCGGAGGCCGTGGTGGTCTTGAACCACAGCTCGATGGTCGGGAAGGCGGCGGTCTTCAGCGTGTCCGTGGGCAGCTCGACCATCGAGTCCACGCCGTCGAAGCCGACCGAGGTGTCCGCGGTGCCGGCGATCGCCGAGTCGGTGCCCAGCTGGGTGTCGCGGTGGACGGCGTCGTTGAGACCGGTGCGCGAGGCGGCTTCGCTGGCTGCTGCCGAACCCTCCGACTCACCGAGGCGCCAGTAGGAGATGGGCGCGGTGTCCAGGACGCCGCTGCGGTAGACCGAGCCCGAACCGTATTCGTACACCGTGCACTTGGTGGCGGACGTCGGTGGACACACCTTCGTCAGCTGGTCTCCGGAGTAGGTGTACGACCACGTCAGGCCAGGCGTGGCCGCGTCGATCGTGGAGGTGGTGACCGCGGTGACGTGGGTTCCGGTCCAGCCGAACGACAGTGACCGGCCTGACAGATCGTCGGTCACCTTCTTCACGGGGCCGCCGGTCGCGGTCTCGTGCGTGATGGTCTGGTTGCGGCCCGCCGCGTCCGTGACCTTGGTGAGGACACCACCGGCCAGGAAGCGGTACGTGGCGCCGGAACGTTCCCGCAGTACCCAGTCGGTGGACTGCCTGGCCAGGGTGAGCGAACCACCCGACGGGCCGGTGTAGGTGCCGTCGGCGTTCTTGCCGAACCGCACCTGCGAGCCGTCGGACAGGGTCACGAGAACCGACGAGGTCGCGGTCTCCTCACGCAGCTGCATGTCCCAGCGCGTGGACCAGCCGGTGCCGAACGCGCCGCCGGTGCGCGGGTCCAGGGAGTTGTACGTACGTGTGAGAGACAGCTCCGGTCCTACGGTGGTCAGCGCTGCGTCGGTAGCCGCGGTGACGTAGTTGCCGTCCCGGGTACCGATCTCCTTGCCCTGGTCCGCCCCGCCGAGGTGGCTGGTCACGGTCGGCTGCGGCACCTGTGTGGTCAGCAGCGCCGCGCCAGGGCGGCTGGAGGCCGCAGATCCGTCGTAGGCGTACCCGTACCAGGCGTATGTCTTGTCCCACGACAGCCAGCCGGACGGGACCGCCCACTGCTGCTCGCCGGTCTTGGAGCCGGTCTTGCAGTTCTTGCGCAGATTGCTGCCGGAGACCTCGCAGACCTCGAAGTAGTACTGGAGGGCAGCCTTCGGGTAGCGGTCGGCGTCCGTGCCCTTCGCCCACAGAGTCGGCGTGAGCGTGTTGACGGTGACGCCGCTGCCGGGGGACTCGGCAGTGAGCTGCGGCGGGATGTTGACGGCGGAGAGTTTGACGGAGGGACCGGGCACTCCGGCGGTGGTGAAGCGGCTGACACCGACGTCGTCCATCGTCCACTGCACGGTGTACGTGCCGGGGGTGAGCGGTGCGATCTTCGCGTCCAGGGTCACGCTCTCACCGGGCGAGATCGCCTGCGGCATCTTCGTCCAACGGATCTTCGAGCTGTCGGTGATCTCGTCGCCGCCCGCGTCGAACAGGTTGTACCGCAGCTGGTAGTCGCCGCCGGCGGGCCAGGTCTCCTGGCCCTGATTGGTGACGGTGACCTCCTCCACACCCTCGGTCGTGGCCGTCACCGGGGCGGTGAAGTCACCGAGCTTGTAGGCGGCGCCGTACTTGGTCCAGGTGACGTCCAGGCTCGGCTTGCCGTTCGGGTAGTCGTCGGAGCCGAACTGCTTCCACCCCTTGGAGTCGGTGGAGGACGCCTTCACTGCCAGGCCGTAGTTCTTCTTCCGGCTGTGCGTCCAGTCGTCGACCAGCTTGCGTCCGGCCGAGCCCAGCTTGATGGTCGACCAGGCCGGGCCGCAGGACCATGTCTCCGTTCCGGACGGTCGCCAGCCGTGCGCGAAACTCTTCGAGGCGAGCGACGAACCGGTGGACGGTCCGGGCCACTTCGAGGTTGTCGTCTCCGACCAGTTGGAAGTGATCGGGTGCACCGTGACGGGACGTGCCGTGCACGACTGCGACCAGGTGTTGTACAGGGCGAGGTTGGCGCCCAGCACCCAGGCGTTCTTGAGGCTGGTCTCCACCCCGGTGAAGCGCAGGAAGGCCGCTGCCTTGTGGCTTCCGCCGTCGTATGTGCCGACCTTCAGAACGGTGTCCGAGGCGAAGTTCTGGCTGTACGGGTACTCGACGTAGGTGCCGGAGGTCGCGTCGACGGACTTCACGGAGGGGTCGACCCGTACGGGGAAGACCCGCTCGGGCGCGCTGAGCCACTCCTTGTCGAGCTTGACCACGAGGATCTGCTGGCCGGCCTCCTCGGCCAGGCTGTAGGTGACACCGGAGGAGATGTCACCCTCGTTGGAATCGGGCGCGAAGTTGGAGTCCTGCATCCAGCCGGCGGGGGTCCAGGCACGGACGGTGCCGTCGGCGTCGACGAAGATGACGTTGCCGTGTTCGTCGATCTGCGCCTTGAGCCCGGCCAGTTCCAGTGGGAACCGCCATTCGGTGGGCGCGTCGGCGTCCTTGAGGACCAGGGTCTCCTTGACGGAGTCACTGCCCGCGACGAACTCCACGTCGGAGTACGGGCGTACGTCTTCATAGGTCAGCGTGCTGCCCTCGGCCTGGCCCGGGGCGGCAGTCGCCTCGTCCACGCCGTAGCCGACCGACACGTCCTCGTCGACCGCCATGCGTACGACGGGGTCGGCATCTGCGGTCCCGGCGAACTCGATCTGCGACTCGGTCGATTCGGTCTGCCAGCCGTCTTCCCCGGCACTCATCGTGCTCGGACCCGAGTCGTCCCGAGGAACCAGGGTGTTGTCGATCGGCTCCCAGGAGCCGTCCCTGGTTTGGAAGTTGACAGGCTCGTTGTAGAAGCGGGTGGTGTAGGTGCCGTCCGGGTTGAGGTAGGTGCGCTCCTGTGCGGTGCGCTCACCCTTGAGCTCCTTGCTGCGCTTGGAGTCGAAGCCCTGCGGTGCGGTGACCCCTGGAGAAGAGACCTTCTGGAGTGCACCCGGCTTGGGGGCCTTCGCCGTACTGGGCAGTCTGGTGACGCTGTCGGTCTGCTCGGCGGGCAGCTCCCCGCGACCCGTCAGCGCGCCGTCACGGCCGCCCTTGGCGGTGGCGTCCGTCGCGTCCGCGGATGCGGTGTGGCTTCGGCCGGCGGCGGAACCCCAGCGCTGGTCCGGGGCAGTTCCGGAGCTGGCGGCTGCCGAAAGCTCCAGAGCCGAGACGCCCTGCTCGGTCCCGGCCAACACGGCCAGCACGAAGGCGAGAGCAACACCAAGTGGACGTGCCGGACGCACGGGACCCCCCACGCTTGTAGAGCAAGAATGGGGAGATTTTTAAGTGATCTTTATATGGGTGCACAAGTGCCTCACATGATTTCCTCGTTGTGAAGTGACAATGATCACGGGGTATTTGCTGGCAAACGGCTGCCTTCCGGGCGGGGTTCGCCTGCCTGATCCGTCGCCGTCCCACGGGCTCGACGGTGCGCCGAGTTGGGCGTACTCCCAGCCGGAGGGAAATGCCGCCAAGCCGATCTCGTGACCGGCGCCGGGCGGATCGTAAAGTGCCCGGATGAGCATCATCGGTGTCGGTATCGACGTGGCGGAGATCGACCGGTTCGCGGCGTCCCTGGAGCGGACGCCCGGCCTGGCCCAACGGCTCTTCCGGGACGACGAGTTGCTGCTGCCCGGCGGGGAGCGGCGGGGTGTCGCCTCGCTGGCGGCGCGGTTCGCCGCCAAGGAGGCCCTGGCGAAGGCGCTCGGGGCCCCCGCGGGCCTGTACTGGACTGACGCCGAGGTCTACGTCGAGGACAGCGGCCGGCCGCGGCTGCGGGTGACCGGGACGGTCGCGGCGCGGGCGGCGGAACTCGGGGTGCGGTCCTGGCACGTGTCGCTCAGTCATGACGCGGGGGTGGCGTCGGCGGTGGTGATCGCCGAGGGGTGACGAACGGGCGCGGGGCGGCGGGCGTTTGCTCAGGCCGCGCTGTCGTGTCGGGCGCGAGTGCCGGTGTTCAGGCGGCCTGGTCCCACTCCGCGTGGACCTCCTCGTCGGTCTGTGGCTCGTCGTCACCGCGGCTCAAGACGTACTGACAACGACAAGCGCACCAAGACCATCTACCCCGGCGGCACCACGCAGTCCTTCACCATCGACAAGAACGGCCGCCCCTCGGCCGTCAAGACCACCTCCGGCACGACGACCCGGTTCGACCTCACCTACAGCTACGCCAGCGCTGGCAAGGACACCACCAAGATCCGCACCCGCACCGACAACGCCGCCGGCCGCAAGACGACGTACACGTACGACAGCCAGGAGCGGCTGTCCTACGCGCTGGAGGCCGACTCCGCGGGCACCCGTACGGCGTCGTGGCTGTACTGCTGGGACAAGGCCGGCAACCTCACCGCCCAGGACGGCAGCGAGGCCACCTGCCCCACCACACCCACCTGGACCTACAACGACGCGAGCGAGCTGACCGCGCAGAACGGCTCCACCACCGGCTGGTCCTACGACAAGGCCGGCAACGAGACCGCGGGCGGGCGCACGGCAGCGACCGCGCGCACGAACGAGACGTGGACGGACTACAGCCAGCTGTCCGGCATCACGGTCGGCGGCACGAACCGCGACCTGGTGCACGCCGGAACGGACAACTCCGAGCGTACGAAGCTGGGTTCGACCTGGTTCCACCACACGGCGCTGGGGCTCGCGTCCACGACGACCAACGGCGTCGACACCGGATTCATCCGTGAACCGGCGGGCACGTTGAATTCCATGACGACTGGGGGGAAGTCCTACTACTACCTCACCGACGCCACCAGGAACGTGCTCGGCCTGGTCGACGACGCGGGCAAGCGCACGCACACGTACGCCTACGGCCCCACCGGCCTGCCGCGCACGACACCGACCGAGGCGGTGCCCCAGCCGTTCCGCTACACCGGCGCCTACCTGGACCCCACGGGCCTGTACAAGATGGGCGCCCGCTACTACGACCCCCAACTCGGCCGCTTCACCCAGCCCGACCCCTCCGGGCAGGAGAAGAACCCGTACCTGTACGCGGGCGGCGACTTCATCAACAACAGCGACCCCGCCGGGCTGCTCTCGCTGGACACGCTGGGCAACATCGCATCGTCTATGAAGGGCTCACCGGAGGTTCCGACGCTGCGGCAGCCAAGCCGTACCCGGAAACACTGGCTGTGAAAGGAGTCAAGTCCACATGAGAGTCCAGGAACGAGCAGGCGCGAATCGCCGGACGGTGGCGATTCTACTTACCGCCAGCCTCCTTGAGGTGATGTGCGGAACGCTCATGGGCTTCCTGTCCTTTTCGTCATGGGGGCTGGTGGATAACTCCTTCACGTTGGGAAAGGTGCTGTCTGTGATTTTCTTTGCAGGCGCTCTGGTCTGCCTTGTGGCTGCTCAAGCGAGGCGCAAGTGATCAGCGTGACGGCAATGCTGGCGGCTGGTGGAAAGTACTCTCCGGTCGAGAATGGCCAGGATGCGCTGATATTCATCGCTGTTTTCGCTGTGATCGTCGGTGTGCTGTACGTCGTTTTTCGTCGACGGAGGTAGCGGACCCGAGAGGTGCGCATCTTTTCATGCGCGTGCAGCGCAGGGACGGTAACCTGACTGCCGAAAGACCCGTTCCTGACACAGTCGGAGCCGGCGCCCGCACAGCTGAACTTCTTGCGTGGAGTTGAGATGAAAGCTACCGGGCTTTTGCGCCGTACTCCTGGCTTACTGGAGTCACAAGCGAGACAGGTGTCTTGAGGGTTCCCCATTCGTTAAGGGAGGACTCCATGGAGGCGGAAACAGGTGGCAGCATCTTGGCCTACAAAGGCTTGGGGGGAGTTCCTACGGGGGTGGTAGTCGCGATCATCGTGCTCGTCGTGCTGTGGATGATCGTGAGCGTGGCCCGCCGCAACCGCTCGTAGTCCTGCAATGTCAGGCCACCCCATGCCTTTCAGCCCGAGAGTGAGCGACGACAAGGCGAGGTTCTCGATGGTCGAGTTGATGGCTCGCGGTGCGTCCGGTCCGCCGTTGCCCGGCTGGTTGTGGATCGTCCTCGTGGTGGCCTTCGTGGGGCTCGCCGCCTACGGCATCTCCCGGAAGAGACGGGGCTGAGACTCGAGAACGGGCAGGACGCACTCGTATTCGTCGCCGCAGTGATGGGGTGACCACGGTGAGACGCCAATGGACGCACCGTTTTCGACCCTTCGCGTTTCACGGCAGCTCTGCGGCAGACTCGATCACATGCGTACTGCGTACAGCGTGGAGACGGTGAGGGCGGCCGAGCGGGAGTTGATGGCCCGGCTTCCGGACGGGGCGTTGATGCAGCGGGCGGCAGCCGGGCTGGCCGCCGCCTGCGCGGACTTGCTGGGGCGGGTGTACGGCCGTCGGGTCGTGCTGCTCGTCGGCAGCGGGGACAACGGCGGCGACGCCCTCTACGCGGGCGCGCGGCTCGCGAGGCGCGGGGCCGGTGTCACCGCCGTGCTGCTCGCACCCGAACGGGCCCATGGCGGGGGGCTCGCGGCGCTGCGGCGCGCGGGAGGCCGGACCGTGGCTCCGGGCGGCGCCGAGGAACTCGTCGAGCGGGCCGACCTTCTCCTCGACGGCATCGTCGGGATCGGCGGCAAGGGCGGGCTGCGGCCCGACGCGGCCCGGCTGGCCGAGGTCGCCGACCGGTCCCGTGCCGCCGTCGTCGCCGTGGATCTGCCTAGCGGCGTCGACGCCGACACCGGTGAGGTGCGCGGCGCGGCCGTGCGGGCCGACCTCACCGTCACGTTCGGGACGCACAAGCCGGGCCTGCTGATCGATCCCGCGCGGGAGTACGCCGGGTCGGTGCGGCTCGTCGACATCGGGCTCGCCCTTCCCGAGGAGGCCGAACTGGAGGCGCTCCAGCACGCCGACGTACGGCTGCTGCTGCCCGTGCCGACCGGAGAGAGCGACAAGTACCGGCGAGGGGTCGTCGGGATCGCCGCCGGGTCCGCGCGGTACCCGGGTGCCGCCGTGCTCGCCGTGTACGGGGCGCTGCGGGGCGGCGCCGGGGCCGTGCGGTACGTCGGGCCCGCCGGGGACGCCGTGATCGCCCGCTTCCCCGAGACGCTCGTCTCCGACCGGGGGCCGAAGCACGCCGGACGCGTGCAGGCGTGGGTGGTCGGGCCGGGGGCCGGGGACGACGCCTCGGCCGTCGGAGAGGTGCTGGCGTCCGACGTGCCGGTCCTCATCGACGCCGACGGACTGCGGCTCGCCGACCGGGACGCCGTACGCGCGCGTACCGCGCCGACCCTCATGACCCCGCACGCCGGAGAGGCCGCCGCGCTCCTCGGGGTGCCGCGGGAGGAGGTCGAGGGGGCCCGGCTGGCCTCGGCGCGGGAACTGGCCGGGCGCTACGGCGCGACCGTGCTGCTCAAGGGCTCGACCACGCTCGTCGCCGACGCCGGCGGCGGGGCCGTACGCGTCAACCCGACCGGGACGGCATGGCTGGCCACCGCCGGCAGCGGGGACGTCCTGTCCGGTCTCGCCGGGTCTTTGCTCGCGTCCGGGCTGAGCGCTCTGGACGCCGGCAGCGTGGGCGCGTATCTGCACGGGCTGGCCGGGCGGTTCGCGGCGGACGGGGCGCCGGTGGGGGCGCACGACGTGGCCGAGGCCGTACCGGCGGCCTGGCGGGACGTGAGGGACGCGTGACCGCGGATCACCGGGCGGACGGGTGACGGCGAGCCGGTATACCGACGCGTAACCGCGAAGTACTACCTGATGGGACCAATACCGGTCGGCCGAATATGCGGAGCTGAAAGGGCGATGTTTCGCTGGCCGCATGGATGAGCCAAATATACGAGGCACCACCCGGCGCGAGTTGCTGGGAGGTGCGGCAGTCGTTCTGGGGAGTCCCGTTCTCGGTTTCCGCGAGGACACCCCGGAACCGTTAGAGGAAGAGCCCGGCGGGAACTGCGGCAGCGACTACGACGCGGAATACGAGGAGCTGTTCGAGGCCGCCGAGGACCTCGAGGTCGACGACCGCTCCCTCACCGCCAAGTGGACCCGCCCCATCCGGAAGCGGGCCAGGGTGACGATGCGTTACCGGGTGCGGGGAAACTGGCTGGCCGGCTACCACACCGGAGTGGATCTTGCCGTGCCGAAGGGAACCCCGGTCTACGCGGTGGGCACCGGCGTCGTGGTCCTGGCCAGCTGGTCGGGGTCGTACGGAAAGGCCGTGACGATCAAGATGAGCGATTCCCGATATGTGCTCTACGCACATCTCTCGCGCATCTCGGTCGCGCGCGGCGCCAAGGTCAAGGCCGGCACCCGCATCGGCAGCAGCGGCGCCACCGGGCGCGCCACCGGCCCGCATCTGCACTTCGAGGTCCGCTCCCGCCGTCCGTACGGCTCGGACATCGACCCGGTGAAATACCTGGCCCGGCACGGTCTGAGCCTCTGACACACGTGCGCGTGTGCGTCCCGAGGGGGACGTGCTCATCGGCGGTGTCAGTCGCCTCTGAGACACTGGGGGCGCCATGAACGAGACAGCAACTGCCCCGACCGCACCACTGCGCGCCCGCGCCGAGATCGACCTGGCCGCGCTGCGGGCCAACGTGCGGGCCCTGCGCGCCCGCGCGTCGGGAGCCGCCGTCATGGCCGTGGTCAAGTCCGACGCGTACGGCCACGGCGCGGTGCCATGTGCCCGCGCCGCGGTCGAGGCGGGCGCGAGCTGGCTCGGCACCGCCACGCCGGAGGAGGCTCTCGCGCTGCGGAAGGCGGGACTGCCGGGGCGGATCATGTGCTGGCTGTGGACGCCCGGCGGGCCCTGGCGGGAGGCGATCGAGGCCGACCTCGACGTGTCCGTCGGCGGGATGTGGGCGCTGCGGGAGCTCGTCGCCGCGGCTCGCGAAGCCGGCCTCCCCGCCCGCGTGCAGCTCAAGGCCGACACCGGACTCGGGCGCGGCGGCTGCCAGCCGGGCGGGGACTGGGCCGAGCTGGTCGCCGAGGCCCTGCGCGCACAGTCCGAAGGCCTCCTGCGCGTCACCGGCCTCTGGTCGCACTTCGCCTGCGCCGACGAGCCGGGACACCCCTCCATCGCCGCCCAGCTCACCCTCTTCCGGGAGATGCTGGCGTACGCCGAAGGGCAGGGCGTGCGCCCCGAGGTCCGGCACATCGCCAACTCGCCCGCCACGCTCACGCTTCCGGAGAGCCACTTCGACCTCGTTCGAACCGGGATCGCGGTCTACGGCATCTCGCCCAGCCCCGAGCTCGGCGGCCCCGCCGACTTCGGACTGCGTCCAGTGATGACGCTGTCGGCGTCGATCGCGCTGGTCAAGCACGTTCCGGGCGGCCATGGCGTCAGTTACGGCCATCGCTACGTCACCCCGGGCGCCACGACCCTCGGTCTGGTGCCCGTCGGATACGCGGACGGGATCCCGCGGCACGCCTCCGGCGCCGGGCCGGTACTGGTCGACGGCAAGTGGCGGACGGTCGCCGGGCGGATCGCCATGGACCAGTTCGTCGTGGACCTCGGCGGCGACGAGCCCGCCACCGGCACCCGGGCCGTGCTCTTCGGTCCCGGCGACCGGGGCGAGCCCACCGCCGAGGACTGGGCGCAGGCCGCGGGCACCATCGCGTACGAAATCGTGACCCGCATCGGAACGCGCGTTCCCCGCGTCTATGTGAATGAGGAACAAGCGGGGTAACCGCACAGTGCGCGCAAGAACAGCGAGTCCCGCCACACCGGTATCACCCGACCCAGCGAACAGGAGCGGTACG
The DNA here is from genome assembly GCF_031845645.1 of Streptomyces doebereineriae. Taxonomy (NCBI): domain Bacteria; kingdom Bacillati; phylum Actinomycetota; class Actinomycetes; order Kitasatosporales; family Streptomycetaceae; genus Streptomyces; species Streptomyces doebereineriae. The sequence goes on along the minus strand of NZ_JAVREZ010000021.1, from coordinate 75,789 downwards.
TGAGCGAGAGCAGTGCGGAGGCCGTCGTCGACGCCGCCGCTTCGGTGGCCCTCGCCTCCGCGACGGGGGCGGGTGCCGGCTGGCGCCGGGCGACCGGGGTCGCCGGCGCCGCGATAGGCGTGATCGCCGCGGGTGCCGCGGCCGGTGTGGCCCTCGAGCGGCTCACCGTCGGGCGCGGGATGCGGCAGAAGGCGCGGCTCGCCCTCGACTCGACCGGGCCGTACGGCTCGCTGCGCGGCACCCCCGGCAAGGCGCAGGCCGACGACGGCACCGAGCTGTACTACGAGGTCGACGACGTCGACCCGGAAGCCGTGCCCGCGCTGTCGCCGCGCCGGCGCCGGTTGTTCGGGCGCAAGGCCCCCGCCCCCGTCACCGTCGTCTTCAGCCACGGCTACTGCCTCAGCCAGGACTCCTGGCACTTCCAGCGCGCGGCGCTCCGGGGCGTCGTACGGACCGTGCACTGGGACCAGCGCAGCCACGGACGGTCCGGGCGGGGCATGCGGCAGGTGCAGGACGGGGTGCCGGTCGACATCGAGCAGCTCGGGCGCGACCTGAAAGCCGTCATCGACGCGACCGTCCCCGAGGGACCGATCGTGCTCGTCGGACACTCCATGGGCGGGATGACCGTCATGGCGCTGGCCGACCAGTACCCCGAGCTGATCCGCGACCGGGTCGTGGCGGTGGCCCTGGTCGGCACGTCGTCCGGACGGCTCGGGGAGGTCAACTTCGGGTTGCCCGTCGCCGGCGTCAACGCCGTACGGCGGGTGCTGCCGGGCGTCCTCAAGGCGCTGGGGCAGCGGGCCGACCTGGTGGAGAAGGGGCGGCGGGCCACCGCCGACCTGTTCGCCGGGATCATCAAGCGCTATTCCTTCGCGTCCCGGGACGTCGACCCGGCCGTCGTCCGGTTCGCCGAGCGGATGATCGAGGGCACCCCGATCGACGTGGTCGCCGAGTACTACCCGGCGTTCGACAACCACGACAAGACCGCCGCCCTCGCCCACTTCGCGGACAAGCCGGTGCTCGTGCTGGCCGGGGTGGGGGACATGGTCACGCCCAGCGAGCACAGCGAGGCGATCGCCTCCCTGCTGCCCGAGGCGGAGCTGGTGCTGGTCCCGGACGCCGGGCACCTGGTCATGCTGGAGCACCCGGAAGTGGTCACCGACCGCCTCGCCGACCTGCTCACCCGCGCGGGGGCGGTGCCCTCAGGGGCTACCGTTGGCGGTTATGGAAGCACCGCGCAACCCGGTTGAGACCGAGCTGACCGTCACCTCCCCCGAGCAGATGCGCGAGCTGGGCCTGAAGCTCGCCAAGCTGCTGCGCGCCGGGGACCTGGTGATGCTCAGCGGAGAGCTCGGCGCGGGCAAGACGACGCTGACCCGGGGTCTGGGCGAGGGACTCGGGGTGCGGGGGGCCGTGACCTCGCCGACCTTCGTGATCGCCCGGGTGCATCCGTCCCTGGGGGCCGGGCCGCCGCTCGTCCACGTCGACGCGTACCGCCTGGGCGGCGGGCTCGACGAGATGGAGGACCTCGATCTCGACGTGTCGCTGCCGGAGTCGGTGATCGTCGTGGAGTGGGGCGAGGGCAAGGTCGAGGAACTGACCGACGACCGGCTCCAGGTGCGGATCCACCGCGCGGTCGGTGACACGACCGACGAGGTGCGGCACGTGACGCTGACGCCGGTCGGGGAGCGGTGGACCGCGGCCGACCTCGGCGTGCTCACGGCCTGAGAGCCCGCCGCACCCTTCCGGGGACGTTTTCTGTGAACGTTCCGACAAACCGTCGGCAAGATATTGCGCTTGCCGTCACGTGCGTGGTCACATGGTACCCAGCTCGTAGTTAGGTGTACCTAACTACGCCCGCCCCCGAACTTCAGGAGGCGTCCATGTCGGCCACCGAGAACCGGCCCCGTCCGCAGCCGTACGTGCTCGTCGGCGGTGTGTCCATGCGTGATCTGCTGGCGTCCTGTGCGGCGGCGGAGGCCGTCTCGACACCGCCGCGGATGCCCGATCCGGAGACCGTGCGGGCGGCCGCGGAGCGTCCGAAAGCGGCCTGAGCGGCCTCAGGGGATCACCGCGACCGTCGCGCCGATCGTCGCGAAGGTCCACATCACGTCGCCGTCCGCACGGGACTCCCGGATGCCGCCCGTGCGCACGGTGGTCGTGGTGGAGTCGACGGGAGCCGCCGCATCCCGCACGGCCGCGCTGAAGCCGATCGCCACGCCGTCGACGTCGGTGAAGCGGACCACGTGTTCGATGGGAGTGCCGTCGGTGCCGGTCACGGCGTTGGAGCGGGAGGTGACCGCGTAGACGCCGGGGGCGGGGGCGATGTTTCCCGGGGTGACCTCGAAGGTGCGGATCACCTTGTCGTCGAGGCCGACCAGCCAGACGCGGTGGCCCCTCAGGGAGTACACGACGCGGGCGCCCGTGCCGGAGCCCGGCGGCAGGAGGGCGGCGTTCTCCTTGCCCCCCGGGGTCTTCGGGGTGGTGATCGCCGGTGTGCCGTTCGTGCGGGCCTTGGTGAGGTGGGCGGGAGACGTCGCGTAGGCCTGGTAGCCGAGGAAGCCGACCGTTGCGAGGGCCGCTGTGGTGAGGGCGGTTACGAAGCCTGCGCTGCTGGGTGCCACCGGTTACCTCTTGAGTATTTAGTCCTAATTTGTGGTGACGGTAGCAGGTCGTCGGACGGGTGCGGCGCCGCTGCGGCCGGTCGCGCCCGCGCGCCGGAGCCGCATGTCGATACCGCCCCGCGCCCGTCCCTGTGCGGCCTGCGGCCGCCTGGGGCTCCCCGGAGCCGTAGGCTGTTTGCGTGCTCTTGCTCGCTCTGGATACCGCCACCCCCGCCGTGACCGTCGCCCTGCATGACGGGCGTGACGTCGTCGCCTCGTTCAGCCAGGTGGACGCGCGTCGGCACGGGGAGCTGTTGTTGCCGGCCGTCGACCGGGTGCTCGCGGACGCGGGGGTGAAGCTGGACGCGGTCACCGGGATCGTCGTGGGGACCGGGCCCGGGCCCTACACCGGGCTGCGCGTCGGGCTCATGACCGCCGACACCTTCGGGCTCGCCCTCGGGATCCCCGTGCACGGGATGTGCACCCTGGACGGACTCGCGTACGCAGCCGACCCCGGCGAGGGGCCTTTCGTCGTGGCGACCGACGCGCGGCGCAAGGAGGTCTACTGGGCGCGGTACGAGAACTCCCGTACGCGGACCGGTGAACCCGCCGTCGACCGGCCCGCCGACATCGCCGAGCAGGTCAAGGGGCTGCCCGCCGTCGGCGCCGGGGCGCTGCTCTACCCCGACACCTTCCCCGACGCCCGCGAGCCCGAGTACGTCTCCGCCGCCGCCCTCGCCTCCCTGGCCGCCGAGCGGATCGAGGCCGGGGAGGAACTGCTCGCGCCGCGGCCGCTGTATCTGCGGCGGCCCGACGCCCAGGTTCCCAAGAACTACAAGGTGGTCACCCCCAAGTGACCACACCTGTGACTCCTGTGCTGCGCGAGATGCGGTGGTGGGACATCGATTCCGTCCTGGAGCTGGAGAAGGACCTCTTCCCGGAGGACGCCTGGTCCCGGGGCATGTTCTGGTCCGAACTCGCCCACTCCCGGGGCCCCGAGGCCACCCGGCGGTACGTGGTGGCCGAGGAGGGGGAACGGCTCGTCGGATACGCCGGACTCGCCTCCGCCGGCACTGCATCCGATAGCGGCTCCGCCGTGGGGGCCGACGTCCAGACGATCGCCGTCGCCCGCGACCACTGGGGCACCGGACTCGGCTCGGTGCTGCTGACCGAGCTGCTGCGGGCCGCGACCGCCTTCGAGTGCGCCGAAGTGATGCTGGAGTGCCGGATCGACAACATCCGCGCCCAGAAGCTCTACGAGCGCTTCGGCTTCGAGGCCATCGGGTTCCGCCGCGGCTACTACCAGCCGGGCAATGTGGACGCCCTGGTCATGCGACTGACCACAGCACCCGACAGCGGCTCCGCCGCGGTGTCGACATCCGAACGAGGAACCGAGATCAATGGCTGACGAACCGCTTGTTCTGGGCATCGAGACCTCCTGTGACGAGACCGGCGTCGGCATCGTCCGGGGGACCACCCTGCTTGCCGACGCCATCGCGTCCAGCGTCGACGAGCACGCCCGGTTCGGCGGCGTGGTCCCGGAGGTGGCCAGCAGGGCGCACCTCGAGGCGATGGTGCCGACCATCGAGCGCGCCCTGAAGGACGCCGGGGTGAGCGCGCGTGACCTCGACGGGATCGCCGTCACCGCCGGTCCCGGACTCGCCGGCGCGCTGCTCGTCGGGGTCTCCGCGGCGAAGGCGTACGCCTACGCCCTCGGCAAGCCCCTCTACGGCGTCAACCACCTCGCCTCCCACATCTGCGTGGACCAGCTGGAGCACGGCGCGCTGCCCGAGCCGACGATGGCGCTGCTCGTCTCCGGCGGGCACTCCTCGCTGCTGCTGTCGAGCGACATCACCTCCGACGTACGGCCGATGGGCGCGACCATTGACGACGCGGCCGGAGAGGCCTTCGACAAGATCGCCCGGGTGCTGAACCTCGGCTTTCCCGGCGGCCCGGTCATCGACCGGTACGCGCGCGAGGGCGACCCGTCGGCGATCACGTTCCCGCGCGGTCTGACCGGGCCACGCGACCCGGCGTACGACTTCTCCTTCTCCGGCCTCAAGACGGCGGTCGCCCGCTGGATCGAGGCGAAGCGGGCCGCGGGGGAGGAGGTGCCGGTGCGTGACGTGGCGGCCTCCTTCCAGGAGGCGGTCGTGGACGTACTGACCCGCAAGGCCGTGCGGGCCTGCAAGGACGAGGGCGTCGACCACCTGATGATCGGCGGCGGTGTGGCCGCCAACTCGCGGCTGCGGGCCCTGGCCCAGGAGCGCTGCGAGGCCGCCGGGATCCGGCTGCGGGTACCGCGGCCCAAGCTGTGCACGGACAACGGCGCGATGGTCGCCGCGCTCGGCGCCGAGATGGTCGCCCGTAACCGCCCCGCCTCCAGCTGGGACCTCTCCGCCGACTCCTCCCTTCCGGTGACCGAACCCCACGTGCCGGGCCACGACCATGTGCACGAGGTCAGCAAGGAGAACCTCTACTCGTGACGGTCACGCTGATGTGGGAGGCCCGGGCGGCCGAGGGGCGGGGCGAGGAACTGCTTGCCTGGGCCCGCCGACAGGAGCTTCCCCTACGGCCGTTGCGGCGCGAGACCTTCCGGGCGCCGCAGGACCGCGTCCTGGTCGTCACGTGGTGGGACGTGGCCCACGACGCCCAGCTCCCCGAACTCCCCGAGCCCGACGGCGGGTTGGTCGCCCGGCCGGTGCATCGGTGGCGGTTCGAGTCGCTGGGCGCGGACTGAGCTCACTCCGTCCGCGACACCTCCGTGTCGCAGCGCAGCCGACGGTTCGGGCCCAACTCCCGCACCGGGCCCGTGAGATGCAGCAGTGCCGTGTGCCGGACCTCCGCGCTCGACGCGGCAAGTCGCAGCTCCAGGTCGCCCGGTTCGACGACGCGGCGGCCCCTGCGGTCGGTGAAAGCCGACAGTTCGGCGTGGAAGCGGAAGGTCACACGACGGGACTCGCCCGGCTCCAGCTCCAGCCGCTGATAGCCGATCAGGCGGACGTCCGGGCGGGTCACCGAGGCGACCGGGTCGTGCAGATACAGCTGGACGACCTCGGCGCCCGCCCGGCCACCCGCGTTGCGCACGGTCAGCGACACGTCGTGGGTGCCGTCCGTGCCGATCTCCTCCCGCGCCCCGCCGCCCGTGAAGTCCTCCCACACGAACTCCGTGTAGGAGCGCCCGTGTCCGAAGGCGTACAGCGGGGTCGGGTCCAGGTTGCTGACCTCGCCCGCGAGGCCGAGCGGCGGCTGGAGGTAGGTCCACGGCTGGCCGCCGGGCACCTGCGGGACGCTCACCGGGAGGCGGCCCGAGGGGTTGACCCGGCCCGACAGCACTCCGGCGACGGCCGGGCCACCCTCCTCACCGGGGAAGAACGCCTGGACGACCGCGCCGAGCCGGCCGTGCCAGCGGCCGAGCGCGTAGGGGCGGCCGGTCAGCAGGACCAGCACCACCGGGACGCCGGTCGCGACCAGTGAGTCCAGCAACTCTCCCTGGACGCCCGGCAGTCGCAGGTCCGTCACATCGCAGCCCTCGCCGGACGTGCCCCGGCCGAAGAGGCCCGCCCGGTCGCCGAGCACCGCCACGCAGACGTCCGCCTCCGCCGTCCGGGCCACCGCCTCCTCGAAGCCCGCGGTGTCCGGCTCGTCGACCCCGCAACCCTCGGTGAACGTCACCTTGGCGTCCGGGAGTTCGGCGCGCAGGGCCTCCAGGACCGTGGGGATCTCGATGCCCATCGGGATGTCGGGGTGGTGGGTGAGGACGTGGGAGGGGAAGGAGTAGCAGCCCAGCATGGCGAGGGCGTCGGCGGCGCGGGGGCCGACGACCGCGATCCGGGTGTCGGGGGCCAGCGGGAGCAGGCCGTCCGGGTTGTCCAGGAGCACCACCGACTCCTCGGCGAGGCGGCGGGCCAGGGCGCGGTTCGCCGTCGAGTCCAGGTCGATCCGCTCGGTGGGTTCCGGGCTCCAGTCCTCGTCCAGGAGGCCCAGCTCGCACTTCTGGAGCAGGACCCGGCGGGCCGCCCGGTCGATCAGGGACTCGGGGATCTCGCCCGCGCGGACGGCCTCGATCAGGGGGGTGCCGTAGCACTTGAGGGTGGGCAGTTCGACGTCGAGGCCCGCGGCGAGGGCCGCGTGGGCCGCGCCCGCTTCGGTGCCGGCGATCCGATGCTGGGTCTGGAGGAAGCCGACGCCGAAGTAGTCGGCGACCACCGTGCCGGTGAACCCCCAGTCCTCGCGCAGGAGTTCGGTCAGCAGTCCGGGGTCGGCGGAGGCCGGGACGCCGTCCGTGTCGGTGTACGCGGCCATCACCGAGCGGGCCCCGCCCTCGCGCAGGGCGAACTCGAAGGGCGGCAAGGTGATGTCGGCGAACTCCCGCACGCCCGCGCGTACGGGCGCGAGGTTGCGGGCGCCGGCCGAGGAGGCGTACCCGGCGAAGTGCTTGAGCGTGGCGACGATCCCCGCCGACTCCAGACCCCGCACATACGCGGCGCCGATCGTGCCCACCAGATACGGGTCCTCGCCGATCGTCTCCTCGACCCGTCCCCAGCGCGGGTCGCGGACGACGTCCAGAACGGGGGCCAGACCCTGGTGGACGCCGACCGCGCGCAGGTCGCGGCCGATGGCACCGGCCATCTCCTCGACCAGCTCGGCGTCCCAGCTCGCGCCCCAGGCGAGCGGGACCGGATAGGCGGTGGCCCGCCAGGTGGTGAAGCCGGCCAGGCACTCCTCGTGGGCCAGCGCCGGGATGCCGAAACGGCCCGCTTCGGCGATACGGCGCTGGGCGCGGGCCAGTGCCTGCGCGCCCAGCGCCGGGTCCACGGGGGCGGTGCCGAAGGGGCGGGTGAGCTGGCCCAGGCCCCGGGTGATCAGCTCGTCCCAGTCGTAGTCGGAGGTCATCTCGCGCTGGAGGGGGGCGACTCCGTCCCCGTCCGTGCTGGCGCCCACCCACACGCCGTAGAGCTGGGCGGTCTTCTCCTGAAGGGTCATCCGGGAGAGGAGGTCGTCGACGCGGGCGGAGGCGGTCAGGGCGGGGTCACGCCAAGGCGCGGTGGTCATGTAACTCCTGTCGGGCTCGACGACCTTCGCGAATGTTTCGATGTGTTATCCGAATGTTTTGGGAACCTAGGGCCGCCAGGAGGGTTCGTCAAGAGGGCGCGCAGGGATACGATCGCCGCCATGACACCCCCGGAGCCCGCTGAAACCCGGACGACTTCCCCGACATCCTCGACGGCCGGCCGCTCGCCGCAGACCGCCACGCTCGCCGAGATCGCCCGGGAGGCCGGCGTTTCGGCGCCGACAGTTTCGAAGGTCCTCAATGGCCGGGCCGACGTCGCTCCCGCGACCCGCGCCCGCGTCGAAGGCCTGCTGCGCGCGCACGGCTACCGGCGCCGGCGCGCCGAGGCGAGCCGTTCGCCCCTGATCGACCTGGTCTTCCACGAGCTGGAGAGCGCGTGGGCGATGGAGGTCATCCGGGGCGTGGAGAACGTGGCCAGGGACGCCGGGCTCAGCGTCGTGCTGAGCGAGAGCGCGGGGCGGCTCACCCCCGGGCGCACCTGGGCCGACCAGGTGGCCGCCCGCCGCCCCTACGGCGTGATCCTCGTGCTCTCCGGGCTCGACGAGTCCCAGCGCGCACTGCTGAGCAGCAGGTCGATCCCGTTCGTGGTGATGGACCCGGCGGGCGATCCCGGCGCCGACGTGCCCTCCATCGGCGCGACCAACTGGCAGGGCGGGCTCGCCGCGACCCGGCACCTCGTCGAGCTCGGGCACCGCAGGATCGGGGCGATCACCGGCCCCTCCCGCATGATGTGCAGCCGCGCCCGCATCGACGGCTACCGGGCCGCCCTGGAGACCGCGGGGCTGCCCGTCGACCCCGGGCTGATCATGGCCGGCGACTTCCACCACGAGACCGGCTACCGCCAGGGCCTGGCACTCCTGCGCCGCCCCGACCGGCCCACCGCGGTGTTCGCCGGCAACGACCTCCAGGCGCTCGGTCTGTACGAGGCGGCCCGCGAGCTGGGGCTGCGCATCCCGGAGGACCTCAGCGTGGTCGGGTTCGACGACCTTCCGGTGGCGCCCTGGGTGGGGCCGCCGCTGACGACCGTACGGCAGCCGCTGACCGAGATGGCCGAGGCCGCGGCCAAGCTGGTGCTGGACCTGGGACGGGACGGCGGGAGCCCGGCGGCGACCCGGGTGGAGCTGGCGACGAGCCTGGTGGTGCGCAGCAGTACCGCTGAGGCCGAGGGGTGAACTATTGACGGGTGGGGTGCGCGCGCCCACACTCCTCCGAAGCCAATCGGTTGCACGACCGAAACTTTCGGAGGCACCCGCAATGAGATCTCTGAGAACCGGCTTGTCCCTTGTGTCCCTCTTGAGCGGCCTCGCGCTGCTCGTCCCGGCCGCCACGGCGAGCGCCGTCGACGTACCCCTGCGCGACCTCGCCGCCGCCAAGGGCAAGGTCATGGGCACGGCCGTCACCGGCTCCAAGCTCACCGGCACCTACGGCGACCTCGCCGGGGCGCAGTTCAACTCGCTGACCCCCGGCAACGCCATGAAGTGGGGCTCGGTCGAGCCGACCAGGGGCAGCTACAACTGGGCCGAGGCCGACCAGATCGTGAACTTCGCCGAGGCCCACGGCCAGCAGGTGCGCGGCCACACCCTGGTCTGGCACAGCCAGAACCCGAGCTGGCTGACGAACGGCACCTGGACCGCGGCCCAGCTCGGCCAGCTGATGAACGACCACATCGCACTGGAGGTCGGCCGCTACAAGGGCCGGCTGGCCGCCTGGGACGTCGTCAACGAGCCCTTCAACGAGGACGGCACCTACCGCCAGACCCTCTGGTACAACGGCCTCGGCACCGGCTACATCGCCCAGGCCCTCACCGCCGCCCGCGCCGCCGACCCGGCCGCCAGGCTGTACATCAACGACTACAACGTCGAGGGTGTCAACGCGAAGTCCACGGCCCTCTACAACCTGGTCAAGTCGCTGAAGGAGCAGGGCGTCCCGATCGACGGGGTCGGGCTCCAGGCCCATCTGATCGTCGGCCAGGTCCCCTCCACCCTCCAGCAGAACATCCAGCGCTTCGCCGACCTCGGAGTCGACGTGGCGATCACCGAGCTGGACATCCGGATGACGCTGCCCTCGGACAGCACGAAGCTCGCGCAGCAGGCCGCCGACTACAAGGCCGTCATGAACGCGTGCGTGGCGGTCGCGCGCTGCGCCGGCGTCACCGTCTGGGGCTTCACCGACTCCGACTCCTGGATCCCGAGCACCTTCCCGGGGCAGGGCGCGGCGACGCCGTACGACGAGAACTACGCGCCGAAACCGGCGTACTACGCGATCGCCGAGGCGCTCGGCGGCACGACCACGCCTCCGCCGACCGGCGCGTGCACCGCGGCCTACAGCGTGACCAGTCAGTGGGACACCGGCTTCACGGGACAGGTGAAGATCTCCTGCTCGGGTGCCGCGCTGTCGTCGTGGAAGGCCGGCTGGACGTACGGCGCCGGGCAGCGGATCACCCAGGCCTGGAACGCGACCTGCACCCAGTCGGGGACCGCGGTCAGTTGCTCGAACGCCGCCTACAACGGGACCGTGCCGGACGGCGGTTCGGTGACCTTCGGATTCAACGCCTCGTGGAGCGGCAGCAATCCGGTACCGGCCGTGACGCTGGAATGAGAAGTCTGAGATTTTCCGAAGAAAGCCGCCCAGGAGGCCTTCCTCGTAATAATTCGGACGTACGTTCCTCCCTGTGACGGGAGACGACGAGGACAGACGAGCGGGTCGGCGGCCGAGAGTACTGAAGGCCGTCGGCCTCACGCTCGCGGGCACGCTGGTCCTGGGATGCGCCGCGGCGGGCTGGGCGTACTGGCACCTCAACAGCAACATCAAGAGCGTCGACATCAACAGCGCGCTCGGCGACGACCGCCCCGCGAAGGTGACACCGACCCCTTCGGCCTCGCAGGAGGCGCCGCTGCCCTCGGAGGCGGTGAACATCCTGGTCCTGGGCTCCGACTCGCGCAGCGGCAAGGAGAACCAGGCGCTCGGGGGCGGCAGCAGCACCGGCGCCCGGTCCGACACCGCGATGGTCGTGCACATCGACGCGGGCCGCACCACGGCGACGGTCGTCAGCATCCCGCGCGACACCCTCGTCACCCGCCCGTCGTGCCCCCTGGAGAGCGGCGGCTCCACGTCGCCGGCGTACGGCGCGATGTTCAACAGCGCCTACTCGGTGGGCGGTCCGGTGTGCGCGGTCAAGACGGTCGAGTCGATCACGAACGTCCGCATGGACCACTACATCGAGATCGACTTCTCGGGCTTCGCGAAGCTGGTCGACGCGCTCGGCGGGGTCACGGTGACCACGGACGAGGACATCGACGACGACGACAGCCATCTCACCCTGAAGGCGGGCACCCACCACCTGAACGGCAAGCAGGCCCTCGCGTTCGCCCGCACCCGGCACGGCATAGGCGACGGCAGCGACCTGGGCCGCATAGGCCTCCAGCAGAAGCTGGTGAAGTCCCTGCTGGAGCAGATCTCCTCGACGAACCTGCTGACCAGCCCCACCAAGCTGTACTCCGTCGCCGACGCGATCACCGGCAGTCTCACCACCGACACCGGCCTCGACTCCCTGACCGAGCTGATGAGCCTCGGCGAGAGCCTGAAGGGCCTGTCGAGCGACGAGGTGAAGACGGTGACCATGCCGGTCGTGACCGCGCCCTCGAACCCCAACCGGGTGGTGGCGAAGGAACCGGCGGCGAGTGAGCTGTGGGAGTCGCTGCGCTGACAGGCGTGGTGCGGCGGGTCGCTGTCGTATCAGGTCAGGGCCCCGGGAAAAAATCTCCGAAGAAATCCGCGGAGTCTGTCGATCCCGGCCTCTCCCGATCGACGCACTGGTGAGAGGCCGGGAAGGACCGGCCCCGTAGCGACCGAGGAGTCACCATGCCGCGTTACCTGTCGATGGTCCAGATCGACGAGAAGACCGCCCCCGCCGAGGGCCCCAGCGACGCGCTGATGCAGCGGATGGGCGAGCTGATCGAGGAGATGACGAAGGCCGGGGTGCTGCTGGACACCGCCGGGCTGACGCCGACCGCGCAGGGGGCGCGGGTGCGGTGGGAGAAGGGGGAGCTGTCGGTGACCGACGGGCCCTTCACCGAGGCGAAGGAGGTCGTCGGGGGGTACGCCATCGTCCAGGCCAAGGACATGGCCGAGGCGATCGAGTGGACCAAGCGCTTCCTGAAGGTGCACGAGGAGCACTGGACGGTCACCTGCGAGGTGCGGGAGATCGCGGAGGGCTGAGCCGCTTCCTTGGCTGCGGGGCCGTACGGGTGTCGAATGGGGGGTTGTGACCTCACAGCCCCCCGAAGCCGACGCCCGCGCCTCCGTCGAGATCGTCTTCCGCATGGAGTCGCCGCGCATCATCGCCGGTGTCACCCGTGTCGTCAGGGACGTCGGCATCGCCGAGGAGCTCGCCCAGGACGCCCTGGTCGCCGCGCTGGAGCAGTGGCCGCGCGACGGCGTCCCCGACAACCCGGGCGCCTGGCTCATGGCCATCGCGCGCAGACGGGCCGTGGACCTGGTCCGGCGCCGGGAGAACTACGCCCGCAAGCTGGCCGAGATCGGCCGGGACCTGTCGGAGACCGCCCCGCCGGAGGAGCCGTCCGACCCCGAGGACATCGACGACGACCTGCTCAGGCTCGTCTTCACCACCTGTCACCCGGTGCTGTCCGCCGAGGCCCGCACCGCCCTCACCCTGCGGCTGCTCGGCGGCCTGACCACCCCCGAGATCGCCCGCGCCTTCCTCGTCCCGGAGGCGACGGTCGCCCAGCGCATCGTGCGCGCCAAGCGGACCCTCGCCACGAAGAACATCGCCTTCGAGGTGCCCTACGGCCCCGACCGCGAGGCCCGCCTCGGTTCCGTCCTGGACGTCATCTACCTGATCTTCAACGAGGGATACGCGGCCACGGCGGGCGACGACTGGCTGCGCCCCTCCCTGTGCGAGGACGCCCTGCGGCTGGCCCGCCTGCTGTCCGCCCTCATGCCCAAGGAACCCGAGGTGCACGGCCTCGCGGCCCTGCTGGAGTTCCAGGCCTCGCGCACGGCCGCCCGCACCGGACCGCGGGGCGAACCGGTCCTCCTCAAGGACCAGCACCGCAGCCGCTGGAACCGCATGCTCATCGCCCGCGGCATCAAGGCCCTGGGCCGCGCGGACGCCACGGCCGCGGGCGCCCCCGGCCCCTACGTCCTCCAGGCCGCCATCGCCGCCTGCCACGCGCACGCGTACTCCTACGACGAGACCGACTGGCCGGCCATCGCCACCCTCTACGCCCTGCTCGCCGCCCGCGCCCCCTCCCCGGTCGTCGAACTCAACCGCGCGGTCGCCGTCTCGATGGCCGAGGGACCGGGCCCGGCCCTGGAGATCGTCGACGCCCTCACCGACGAACCCGCCCTGGCCGACTACCACCTGCTGCCGAGCGTGCGCGGCGATCTCCTGGCCCGCCTCGGACGTACGACGCAGGCACGGGCCGAGTTCGAGCGGGCGGCCGCGCTGACCCGCAACGAACGCGAGCGGGAACTGCTGCTGGACAGGGCGCGGGAGTGCGGTCAGTGATCCGTTGTCACCTGGAGCCGCTCACGTAAGCCCCGCCGGCCGTCCCAGCAGCATGGTCGGCGCTCCCGCGACCCGGGTCAGGAACACGGTCACGGAGTGCGGCCCCTGCGGCTTCGGAAGCGCCTTGCGCCGCAGCTCCTCCGGCTCGACGGCCGACCCCCGCTTCTTCACGGTCAGGATCCCGACCTCCCGCTCCCGCAGCAGCGCCTTCAACTTCTTCACGTTGAAGGGAAGTCGGTCGGTGATCTCGTACGCCGTGGCGTACGGGGTCGCGTGCAGCGCGTCCGCGGTGACGTAGGCGATGGTGGGGTCGATCAGCCCGCCGTCGAGCTCCTCGGCCGCCTCGGCCACCAGATGGGCCCGGATGACGGCGCCGTCGGGCTCGTACAAGTACCGCCCCACGGAACGGACTTCGGGGTCGGGGAGCCCCCGGCCGAGCAGGGTCCGCGGTCCCGGCAGCAGCGTGGCCCGGACGGCCCCCGGCGCGGTGCCGAACCACAGCACCGCCTCCTTCACGTCCCCGCCGTCGGAGATCCACTCCGCCTCGGCCTCCGCCGGAACCGCCTCGTGCGGAATGCCGGGCGCGACCTTCAGCGCGGCGTGCGGGGCCTTGAGAGCCGCCCGGACCGCCCACGACAGGGGCGGCGAGTAGGCCTCCGGATCGAAGATGCGGCCACGCCCGCCCCGCCTCGCCGGATCCACGAACACGGCGTCGTACGAGGCCGTGTCCACCTCCGTGACGTCCGCCTCCCGTACGTCGATCAGGCCGGCGAGTCCCAGTGCGTCCGCGTTCGCCCGCGCGGCCGCCGCCGTCAGCGGATCCCGGTCCACCGCGAGGACCCGGATGCCGGCCCGGGCCAGCGCGATCGCGTCCCCGCCGATCCCGCAGCACAGGTCGGCGACGGAGGTGACGCCCAGTGCCCGCAGGCGCTCCGCGCGGTATGCCGCCACGCTGGCCCTTGTCGACTGCTCGACCCCGTTCGGCGTGAAGAACATCCGCTCCGCGTCCTCGGCCCCGAACTTGGCCGCCGCCCGCTGCCGCAACCGGGCCTGGCCGAGCGCCGCGGAGACGAGTCCGGCGGAATGCCCGCGGCGCAGCCGGGTGGCGACGGCGAGTTCGTCGGCGGGGGCGGTGCCGCGCACTTCGTCGAGGAGGGCACGGCCCTCGGGGGTGAGGAGGGGGGCGAGGTCGTTCACCGGGTCATTGTGGGCCAGTCGGTGGACGGTCCGCTTCCGGCGGCGGTGTCGGCCCGGGTGCGATGCCGTGACCTGCAAGGATCCGGCCTCATGGGAACGGTAGGACAAAAGTATAAAAATGGTGCGTTGATGGTGTCGGTGTCGATCCGTGGCGGCCTCGTCCTCCTGGCAGTGGCCGCCCTGGTCTCCGGCTGCGCCGGCCCGGCCGGGACCGGCGTACGGCCGCAGCAGCCCCTCAACGCGCCCCCGGCCCCCGCCGCCGACCTCCAGGCCGACAAGACCCGTATCCGGGCCGCCCGGCTCCGCGCCGAGCAGACCCGGATCTCCGCCGCCAGGCGCTGGGGCCTGAAGAAGGTCCCGCTGACGGCCCCGCCGGCGCCCGCGGTCAAGCCCCGCATCACCACCCGCCACGGCTTCGAGGTCGACGGCCACCGGGAGAAGGGGCTGCCACCGGTCTTCACCACGGTCCCCACCGAACAGAAGATCGTCTTCCTCACCATCGACGACGGCGCCGAGAAGGACCCCGCGTTCCTGCGGATGATGAGCGAACTGAAGATCCCGTACACCGCCTTCCTCAGCGACTACCTGGTCAAGGACGACTACGGCTACTTCGCGAGGATGCGGGACAGGGGGGTCGTACTGAACAACCACACGCTCCACCACCCCTACCTGCCCGCGCTGTCGTACGCCCGCCAGCAGCGCGAGATCTGCGGGATGCAGGACGTCATCGAGAAGCGGTTCGGCGCGCGGCCCACGCTCTTCCGCCCGCCCTACGGCAACTACAACGAGGACACCCTGCGCGCGGCCAGGTCCTGCGGCATCAAGTACGCGCCCCTCTGGAACGAAGAGGTCTTCGTCGACCACTGGGAGTACCGCGAGTGGGACCAGGACATCCACCCGGGCGACATCGTGCTCAGCCACTTCCGGGGCCGCAAGGACTGGAAGGGCACGATGCCCGACATGGTCCGCCGCTTCCTGAACAGGATCACGGCCGAGGGGTACGCGGTGGCCCGTCTCGAGGACTACCTGTGAGAGCGCGGGCACTGGTCGCCGGGGGGCTGGCGGCCGTCCTGCTCACCGGCTGTGCCCAGTCCGTCGATCCCATCGAACGGCTGGGCAAGAAGGCGGCGCAGCGGGTGGGGTCGTACGGACCGGACGGACCGGACGGACCGGACGGACCGGGCGGGGCGAGCAGGGCGGACGGACGGCCGTACCGCCATTGGGGTCTCCTGGCCCCGCTGCAGGCGCCCCCGCGGGCGGCGGCGCGCGCGGCGGTGCGCCGGGGCGGCCTGCCGCCGGTCGTGAGACGTGTCGGGACGTCCGACAAGGTCGTCTTCCTCACCTACGACGACGGTGCCGAAAGGGATCCGCGGTTCGTCGACATGGTCCGTGAACTGCGGCTGCCCGTCAGCATGTTCCTCACGGACAGCGTCGTCGGCCCCGGGTACGGCCACTTCGCGCGCCTCCAGTCGGTCGGCGCGAGCATCCAGAACCACACCCTCGACCACCCCGCCCTGCGCGGGCTGCCGTACACCGGCCAGCGCGCCGAGATCTGCGGCCAGCAGGAGAAGGTGCGGTCCCGCTTCGGGATCCGGCCGCGGCTGTTCCGGCCGCCCTACGGCACGTACGACCGCACGACCCTGCGCGCGGCGGCCGACTGCGGGCTCTCCGCGGTCGTGCTGTGGAGCGTGTCGGGGGAGGGCGGCGCGCCGCAGCGGCCGCTGCGGGCGGGAGACATCGTCTCGGTGGCATCGGGGGAGGCGACGGGGCCGACGCTGACGGAACGGACGACGAGGGTGCTGCGGGAGATCGAGCGGCGCGGGCTGACGGTGGGGCGGCTGGAGGACTATCTGTAGGCGCTCCGGCGGCGCCGCCGGAGACGCGATTGGCACTCCGCTTGACCGAGTGCTAATCACGGTCATAGTCTCGGGTCTGGCACTCCCCCCTGGAGAGTGCCAACACAGCGACGGGCAGGTCCGGCACCCGCGACGACGGATCCACCTGGTCGCCACCTCAGACAGTCAACCCCGTGATCTCCGAAGGGGGAGGTCGGATCGTGACGACCACCAGCTCCAAGGTTGCCATCAAGCCGCTCGAGGACCGCATTGTGGTCCAGCCGCTCGACGCCGAGCAGACCACCGCCTCTGGCCTGGTCATCCCGGACACCGCCAAGGAGAAGCCCCAGGAGGGCGTCGTCCTGGCCGTGGGCCCGGGCCGCTTCGAGAACGGCGAGCGCCTGCCGCTCGACGTCAAGACCGGCGACATCGTGCTGTACAGCAAGTACGGCGGCACCGAGGTGAAGTACAACGGCGAGGAGTACCTCGTCCTCTCGGCTCGCGACGTGCTCGCGATCATCGAGAAGTAATTCACCCAAGCATTTCTTTGAGCTGCGCCCCTGGCCCCCGCGACCACTAACAAGCCGGGCGCCCGGGGCGCAGTCTCTTTTCACCTAGATTTCCGAGAGGGCTCACGCTCCCATGGCGAAGATCCTGAAGTTCGACGAGGACGCCCGTCGCGCCCTCGAGCGCGGCGTCAACAAGCTTGCCGACACGGTCAAGGTGACGATCGGCCCCAAGGGCCGCAACGTCGTCATCGACAAGAAGTTCGGCGCTCCCACCATCACCAACGACGGTGTCACGATCGCCCGTGAGGTCGAGATCGATGACCCGTACGAGAACCTCGGCGCCCAGCTGGTGAAGGAGGTGGCGACCAAGACCAACGACATCGCGGGTGACGGCACCACCACCGCCACCGTGCTGGCCCAGGCGCTGGTCCGCGAGGGCCTGAAGAACGTCGCCGCGGGTGCCTCCCCGGCCGCCCTGAAGAAGGGCATCGACGCCGCGGTCAAGGCCGTGTCCGAGGAGCTCCTCGCGACCGCCCGCCCGATCGACGAGAAGTCCGACATCGCCGCCGTCGCCGGTCTGTCCGCCCAGGACAGCCAGGTCGGCGAGCTCATCGCCGAGGCGATGGACAAGGTCGGCAAGGACGGTGTCATCACCGTCGAGGAGTCCAACACCTTCGGTCTGGAGCTGGACTTCACCGAGGGCATGGCCTTCGACAAGGGCTACCTGTCGCCCTACATGGTCTCCGACCAGGAGCGTATGGAGGCCGTCCTCGACGACCCGTACATCCTGATCAACCAGGGCAAGATCTCCTCGATCCAGGACCTGCTGCCGCTGCTCGAGAAGGTCATCCAGTCGGGTGCCTCCAAGCCGCTGCTGATCATCGCCGAGGACGTCGACGGCGAGGCCCTGTCGACCCTGGTCGTCAACAAGATCCGCGGCACCTTCAACGCGGTCGCCGTCAAGGCCCCCGGCTTCGGTGACCGCCGCAAGGCGATGCTCCAGGACCTGGCGGTCCTCACCGGCGCCACGGTCATCTCCGAGGAGGTCGGCCTCAAGCTCGACCAGGTCGGCCTGGACGTGCTCGGCACCGCCCGCCGCGTCACCGTCACCAAGGACGACACCACGGTCGTCGACGGTGCCGGCGACTCCTCCGAGGTCACGGGCCGCGTCGCCCAGATCAAGGCCGAGATCGAGAACACCGACTCCGACTGGGACCGCGAGAAGCTCCAGGAGCGCCTCGCGAAGCTGGCCGGCGGCGTGTGCGTGATCAAGGTCGGCGCCGCCACCGAGGTGGAGCTGAAGGAGAAGAAGCACCGTCTGGAGGACGCCATCTCCGCGACCCGCGCCGCGGTCGAGGAGGGCATCGTCTCCGGTGGTGGCTCCGCTCTGGTCCACGCCGCCAAGGTGCTCGAGGGCGGCCTCGGCAAGACCGGCGACGAGGCCACCGGTGTCGCCGTCGTCCGCAAGGCCGTCGTCGAGCCGCTGCGCTGGATCGCCGAGAACGCCGGCCTCGAGGGCTACGTCATCACCGCCAAGGTCGCCGAGCTCGACAAGGGCCAGGGCTTCAACGCCGCGACCGGCGAGTACGGCGACCTGGTCAAGGCCGGCGTCATCGACCCGGTCAAGGTCACCCGCTCCGCCCTGGAGAACGCCGCCTCCATCGCCTCCCTCCTCCTGACGACCGAGACCCTGGTCGTCGAGAAGAAGGAAGAGGAGGAGCCGGCCGCCGGTGGTCACGGCCACGGCCACTCCCACTGAGCCCAGCGCTCGCAAGGAGGCCCCCGTTCCCTCAGAGGGAACGGGGGCTTTCCCCTTCGCGGGTCACAGGGACCGGGCCGTCATTCTCCGAGCACCCCCAGCTGTTCCATCAGCCCCGCACGGTCGTACTGCCACCAGCCCTCGCAGATCCGCCCGTCCCGGAACCGGTGCCAGGTGGTCCCGGTCATCGTCACGTTCTGCCCGCTCGCCGGGATCCCCACGAACTCGCCGGTGTGCTTGCCGGCCCAGGTCCAGCGGGTGCACACCCGGTCGTCCTGGGCGATCTGATCGTCCACCCGGAAGGTGAAGGCGAAGGCCCGCCGCCACCCTTCGTACTCCTCGCGCGCGCCCGCAAGCCCCAGATCGTCCGGATTGGCCGGATCGTGGTCCATGTAGTCGTCGGTGAACCGCTCGAACAGCTCCGCCGTCCCGGCCCGCCCGGCGTGCTCGAAGAACTCCCGCGCGACGGCCGGGTTGAGCTGCTCGTCCCGCACCACGTCCAGATCGGTGAAGGTCGGCGTCTCGTCACACAGCGCGAGCATCCCCTGGAAGATCCGCTCCGTCTCCGGCAGCCCCGAATTCCGCATCGCCTCCTCGTACGACGGAAACTCCACGATCTCGACGAAGTGCGACGCGTCGGACCGGTCCTTGCCGACCACCGCATGCGTCGCGGTCCGCTTCCCCTTGGTCTGCTCGACCCATGTGTCCATCAGCCGGTCCATCTCGTCGAAACGGCTGGTCCTGCAGTCGATGAGCTGTACGAACGTCATCTCGACCTCGCCTCCGGCCCCCCTGGGTCCGGTTCCAACAGCACCATTGTCCGCCTTTTCGGGCCCTACTGCGGCCCGTACTTCCGCCCCGTCCTGGACGTGATCCCGCCCAACAACCCCCGCGGCGCCACCTTCACCAACCCCATGAGCGCCTTGTAACGCGGGTCCGGGATCGACAGGGTCTTGCCGCGGGACAGGTCGGTGAGGGCCGCTGCGACCAGCTTGTCCGCGTCGAGCCACATCCAGCCGGGGATGTTGTCCGTGCCCATCCCGGCCCGCTGGTGGAACTCGGTCCGCACGAACCCCGGGCACAGGGCCATCAGCCGGACCCCGCTCCCCGCCAGATCCCTCGCGGCACCCTGCGTGAACTGCACGACCCACGCCTTCGAGGCGCCGTACGTCCCACGAGGCACGAACGCGGCCACCGACGCGACGTTCACGACACCCCCGCGCCCCCGCTCCCGCATCGCCTCCGTCGCCGCCGACGTCAGTCGCAGCACCGCCTCGCAGTGCACCTTGAGCATCTTCAGCTCGTCGGCCATGGAGACGTCGAGATAGCGGCCCTTGTTGCCGAAGCCGGCGTTGTTGACGAGGAGGTCGACGGGGGCCTTACGGTCGGACAGGCGGGCGGCGACCGCCTCGATGCCGGGGTCCGTGGCGAGGTCGGCGGTGAGGACCTCGGCCTCGATGCCGTGGCGGTCGTGGAGTTCGGTCGCCTGTTCCTGGAGCCGCTTGGTGTCGCGGGCCACCAGCACCAGGTTGTGCCCGTCAGCCGCCAGCCGTCGTGCGAACGCGGCACCGATGCCCGCGGTCGATCCCGTAATCAATGCCGTTGTCATGGCGCAAGGTTAATGACCGGGACCGACAGCGTCCGCTTGCGGAGGACGCCGTCAGGCGCCGTGCTTCTCCACATACTCCAGCGCCCACTTCCGCAGCTCCGGATGGAGTGCCTCACCCGCCGCCAGCAGCCGTGGCTGGAGCGGCCGTTCGGTGGTCATCGCCCGGAACGCCAGGGCGACCGTCACGTCGTGGTCCGGCCGGTGCACGATCTCGACCGGGTCCCCGGTCCGGATCTCGCCCGGCTGGATCACCCGCAGATACGCCCCGGGCGCGCCCCTCTGCGTGAACCGCTTCACCCACTGCTTCTCGTCCATGTGGCCCTGGAAGGTGCCGCACGGGATGCGCGCGCTCGTGACCTCGAGCACCACCTCGGGCCCGAGGCGCCAGCGCTCGCCGATCAGCGCGCCGGAGACGTCGATGCCCCGCGTCGTGAGGTTCTCGCCGAAGGCGCCGTTGGCCAGCGAGCGGCCCAGCTCGCCCTCCCACTCGTCCAGGTCCTCGCGCGCCATCGCGTACACGGCCTGGTCGTCTCCGCCGTGGTGCTGCTTCTTGCACACCGCGTCCCCGGCGAGCGCGCTCCCGCCGATGCCCTTGGGCCCGGGCGCGGCCACCCGCACGGGTCCGTCGACCGGCCGCTTGTCGATACCGGTGACACCCTCCGGGTTGTCCGTGTACGCGACGGCCTTGGCGCGGCCCAGATTCACCGACAGAAGCTCCATGGCGGCACGGTAGGGGACCGGGACCCAAAGGTGCCATGCATTATTCGTCGCCGTATCAAAGCAGGGCTTATCCTCGAAAGGTGATCGAGGCCCGACATCTCCGTGTTCTGCGTGCCGTCGCCGCGACCGGCTCCTTCTCTGCCGCGGGGCGTGAACTGGGCTGCACCCAGCCCGCCGTCAGCCAGCAGATGAAGGCCCTGGAGGCGTCCGTGGGCACGCCGTTGCTCATCCGCAGCGGACGCGAGATGCGGCTGACGCAGGCGGGCCAGGCGCTGGTGCGGCACGCCGCCGGGATCCTGGCGGGACTGACGGCGGCGGAGGAGGAGGTCGCCGCCATCGCCGGCCTGCGGGCCGGGCGGGTCCGGCTCGTCTCCTTCCCCAGCGGCAGTTCCACCCTCGTCCCCACCGCCCTCGCCGCCCTGCGCGCCGCCCACCCCGGCACCCGCGTCTTTCTGGAGGAGGCCGAACCCCCGCAGTCCGTCGGCCTGTTGCGGGAGGGCGACTGCGACATCGCGCTCGCCTTCCGGTACGAGGGGGCCGGGGGCGGGGACGAGTGGGACGACCTGGTCGTACGGCCCCTGCTGACCGACCGGCTCGTCGCCCTCGTACCGGAGCGGCACCGGCTCGCGCGCGCGGAGTCCGTGTCCATCGGGGAGCTCGCCGGAGAGTCGTGGATCGCCGGATGCCCGCGTTGCCGCGGCCAGTTGGTCGAGGTGTGCGAGGGCGCCGGCTTCACGCCCCGCATCGACTTCGCGACCGACGACTACCCGGCGGTCGTCGGCCTGGTGGGCGCGGGCCTCGGCGTCGCCGTCCTGCCCCAGCTCGCGGTCGAGTCCGTACGGCCACGGGGCGCGCGCACGGTGACGCTGGAACCGGCGGTCCGGCGGGAGATCGTCGCGCTCACGCTGCCCGACCTGGCCCAGGTGCCGGCGGTGGCGGCGACGCTGGAGCAACTGGCGCGCGCGGCCGACCGGTAGGCCGAAAAGAATGAAGGGCACGCGCGCGTGCCCTTCTAGGAGAAACGTTCCTTCAGTTGTTCGATGCGCCGCTTCCCACGGACGACGTGGACACCAGCCGGTGCCGCGCCCGCCCCATGAGCTCCTCGCGCTCGTCCTCGGTCAGCCCGCCCCATACGCCGTACGGTTCTCTCACCGCGAGCGCGTGCGCCGCGCACTGCGCGCGTACCGGGCACCTCATGCAGACCTCCTTGGCCGAGTTCTCGCGAGCGCTCCGGGCCGCACCGCGCTCGCCCTCCGGATGGAAGAAGAGCGAGCTGTCCACCCCGCGACAGGCGGCCAGGAGCTGCCAGTCCCACAGGTCCGCGTTCGGTCCGGGAAGGCGGGAGAAATCTGCCATTGCGTGACCCCTTGTAGCCGTTCTGGGCGGATACGGTGTCCACGACCGTACATCTACGATCTAAGGAGATGAAAATATGACTCATTGCGAATCTAGCCTCAGACACCAGGAAATGGGAAGAAAAGGGTCTGAATGGGGCATGGGTTGTGATGAAACGTTGTGGGTCCGCCGTGCATGTCTGCACCGTGTCCGGGCCCTCACGTAGAGTGCCGAAGACAGTGCACAGCCCCGTAACTCTTTCGGGTGACCGTCGTTGAGAGTGCGGAGGCGGTTGAAAACACAAGCGCTCGGACAGGCGTCCGAGTCGGTCGACCGCACAGGTGACGATTTCGTACCAGCCTGGAGGCTCAAGGTGACGTGCATCAGCTGCGGAGGACGGCCATGACATCCGTCCTCGTCTGCGACGACTCCCCGCTTGCCCGAGAGGCGCTCCGCCGCGCGGTCGCGACCGTGCCCGGCGTCGAGCGCGTGACGACCGCGGCCAACGGCGAGGAAGTCCTCCGCCGCTGGGGCGCGGACCGTTCGGACCTGATTCTGATGGACGTACGCATGCCCGGTCTGGGCGGCGTCGAGACCGTGCGGCGGCTGCTGTCCGCGGACCCCGGTGCGCGCATCATCATGCTCACGGTCGCGGAGGACCTCGACGGGGTCGCTCTCGCGGTGGCCGCGGGTGCCCGGGGCTACCTCCACAAGGACGCCTCCCGCGCGGAGTTGCGTGCCACGGTGACGCAGGCGCTCGCCGACCCGACCTGGCGGCTCGCCCCGCGTCGGCTGCGGTCGGCGGAGATGGGCGCGGCGCCCACTCTCACCGCGCGTGAGATCCAGGTGCTCGAAGGCATGAGTCACGGTCGCTCCAACGCGGAGATCGGGCGTGAGCTTTTTCTCTCCGAGGACACCGTCAAGACGCATGCTCGGCGGCTGTTCAAAAAGCTCGGTGCTTCGGACCGGGCGCACGCCGTCGCGCTCGGGTTCCGCTGGGGCCTGGTGCGTTGAGCGCCTCGCCGTAGTGAAGCCGCAGGTCGTTGGTGGCTGGTCGCGCCCGCGCGGCGGAGCCGTACATCGATGCAGCCCCGCGCCCCTGAAGGGGCGCGGTCGCGGGGTCGGCCGGGCAGTCCCGTCGGCGCCCGCTGCCTGTTTCGGCGCGGATGCCGCATCCTTGAGATGTGGAGTCTCTCGGGGACGAGTCGGTCGAGCGGAAGGGGAGGGCGCAGGGTATGAGTTCCGGCGCACCTGCTCATAACGCTTCGGTGCACAACAACCAGCGCGATGCCACGGATCCAACGACGCCAAGGCACCATGGACCGATGCGCGACGACGAGGCGGCTCATCCCCATGGGGCGATCGGTGCGCTCGTCCACAGTGCCGTGGAGGGAGACGAGCAGGCCACGCACGACCTGCTCGCCCATGTCCACCCGTTGGCCCTGCGCTACTGCCGCACCCGGTTGTCCCGTCTCCCGGGTGATGCCCGGCACTTCGTGGAGGACCTCGCGCAGGAGGTCTGCGTAGCCGTCCTCCTCGCCCTGCCGCGCTATCGCGACACCGGGCGCCCCTTCGAGGCGTTCGTCTTCGCCATCGCCGCGCACAAGGTCGCCGACCTGCAGCGCGCCGCCATGCGCCACCCCGGCTCGACGGCGGTCCCGTCCGACGAGATGCCGGAGCGGCCCGACGACTCGCTCGGCCCCGAGGAGCGGGCGCTGCTCAGCAGCGACGCCGAATGGGCCAAGAAACTGCTGGCCAACCTCCCCGAGAACCAGCGCGAGCTGTTGCTGCTGCGGATCGCCGTGGGGTTGACGGCGGAGGAGACGGGCCAGATGTTGGGAATGTCACCCGGTGCGGTCCGTGTGGCGCAGCACCGGGCGCTGAGCAGGTTGCGAGCGCTGGCCGAGCAGTAGGGCGCGCTCCTGAACGGGCGGCACGCCGCTTCCGTACGAACATACGAAGCCCGGAGCGGGGCCGAACCGTGGAATCCGTGGAATTTGCCACCCTTGCTTCCCGTTAGCATGGACATCCGCACCGATCAAGGCCATTTGGGGAAGGTGTCATGACTGCAAACGTCGACGGAGTGCCCGACAAATTCGCGACGCTCGGGCTGACCTACGACGACGTGCTGCTGCTGCCGGGAGCGTCCGCGGTGCTCCCGAACGCGGTCGACACCTCGTCCCGCATCTCCCGCAACGTCCGGGTCAACATCCCGCTGCTCTCGGCGGCCATGGACAAGGTGACCGAGTCCCGCATGGCCATCGCGATGGCCCGCCTCGGTGGCGTCGGTGTGCTGCACCGCAACCTCTCCGTCGAGGACCAGGTCAACCAGGTCGACCTGGTGAAGCGGTCCGAGTCGGGCATGGTCACCGACCCGATCACCGTGCACCCGGAGGCGACCCTCGCCGAGGCCGACGCCCTGTGCGCCAAGTTCCGCATCAGCGGTGTCCCGGTCACCGATCCGGCCGGCAAGCTCCTCGGCATCGTCACCAACCGTGACATGGCCTTCGAGTCGGACCGCAGCCGCCAGGTGCGCGAGGTCATGACGCCGATGCCGCTGGTCACCGGCCAGGTCGGCATCTCCGGCACCGACGCCATGGACCTGCTGCGCAAGCACAAGATCGAGAAGCTGCCGCTCGTCGACGACTCAGGTGTCCTCAAGGGCCTGATCACCGTCAAGGACTTCGTCAAGGCGGAGAAGTACCCCAACGCCGCCAAGGACTCCGAAGGCCGCCTCCTCGTCGGTGCCGCCGTCGGCGCCAGCCCCGAGGCCCTGGAGCGCGCCCAAGCGCTCGCCGAGGCCGGTGTGGACTTCCTGGTCGTGGACACCTCGCACGGCCACAACAGCAACGCCCTCAGCTGGATGGCGAAGATCAAGTCGAGCGTCGGCGTCGACGTGATCGGCGGCAACGTCGCCACGCGTGACGGCGCCCAGGCGCTGATCGACGCCGGTGTCGACGGCATCAAGGTCGGTGTCGGACCGGGCTCCATCTGCACCACGCGCGTGGTCGCCGGCATCGGCGTCCCGCAGGTCACCGCCATCTACGAGGCCTCCCTCGCCGCCCGTCCCGCGGGCATCCCGCTCATCGGCGACGGCGGCCTGCAGTACTCCGGCGACATCGGCAAGGCGCTCGCCGCCGGCGCCGACACCGTGATGCTGGGCTCGCTGCTCGCGGGTTGCGAGGAGTCGCCCGGCGAACTGCAGTTCATCAACGGCAAGCAGTTCAAGTCGTACCGCGGCATGGGCTCGCTCGGTGCCATGCAGTCCCGGGGCCAGGGCAAGTCGTACTCGAAGGACCGCTACTTCCAGGCCGAGGTCGCCGCCGACGACAAGCTCGTGCCCGAGGGCATCGAGGGCCAGGTGCCCTACCGCGGCCCGCTGTCCAGCGTCCTCCACCAGCTCGTCGGCGGGCTGCGTCAGACCATGGGCTACGTGGGCGCGGCCACCATCGACGAGATGGAGTCCAAGGGCCGCTTCGTGCGGATCACCTCGGCGGGCCTCAAGGAGAGCCACCCGCACGACATCCAGATGACGGTCGAGGCGCCGAACTACAGCCGTAAGTAGTCGCCACGCGCGCGTGAGGGCGGTCCCGGACCATCCGGGGCCGCCCTTGTCGTACCCGTCGGCGATACTGGAAGACGCTGAACGCATCAGGGAAAGGCCACACATCGTGACTGAGATCGAGATCGGGCGCGGCAAGCGCGGCCGCCGGGCGTACGCCTTCGACGACATCGCCGTCGTCCCCAGCCGTCGTACGCGCGACCCGAAGGAGGTCTCGATCGCCTGGCAGATCGACGCCTACCGCTTCGAGCTGCCCTTCCTGGCCGCCCCCATGGACTCGGTCGTCTCCCCGGCCACCGCGATCCGCATAGGAGAACTCGGCGGCCTCGGCGTCCTGAACCTCGAAGGCCTCTGGACCCGGTACGAGGACCCGCAGCCGCTGCTCGACGAGATCGCCGAGCTGGACGTGGAGGCCGCGACCCGGCGCCTGCAGGAGATCTACTCCGCCCCCATCAAGGAGGAGCTGATCGGCGCGCGCATCAAGGAGGTGCGCGACTCGGGTGTGGTCACCGCGGCCGCGCTCTCCCCGCAGCGCACGGCGCAGTTCTCCAAGGCAGTGGTGGACGCGGGCGTGGACATCTTCGTCATCCGCGGCACGACGGTCTCGGCGGAGCACGTCTCCGGTTCGCACGAGCCGCTGAACCTGAAGCAGTTCATCTACGAGCTCGACGTCCCGGTGATCGTCGGCGGCTGCGCCACGTACACCGCCGCCCTGCACCTGATGCGCACCGGCGCGGCGGGCGTCCTGGTCGGCTTCGGCGGCGGCGCGGCGCACACGACGCGGAACGTACTGGGCATCCAGGTCCCGATGGCGACGGCCGTGGCCGACGTGGCCGCCGCCCGCCGGGACTACATGGACGAGTCCGGCGGCCGGTACGTGCACGTCATCGCTGACGGTGGCGTGGGCTGGTCCGGCGACCTGCCCAAGGCGATCGCCTGTGGCGCGGACGCCGTGATGATGGGCTCCCCGCTGGCCCGTGCCACGGACGCGCCCGGTCGCGGCCACCACTGGGGCATGGAGGCCGTCAACGAGGAGCTGCCGCGCGGCAAGAAGGTCGACCTCGGCACGGTCGGCACCATCGAGGAGGTCCTGGCGGGTCCGTCGCACATCCCGGACGGCTCCATGAACTTCTTCGGGGCGCTGCGGCGGGCGATGGCCACGACCGGGTACAGCGAGCTGAAGGAGTTCCAGCGGGTCGAGGTCACGGTGGCCGACTCGCAGCACAAGCGGTAGGTCGTACAGCGGGAGGGGCCGGTCGCCTGGGCGATCGGCCCCTTTCGTGTGCCCGGGGGCTTGTGCGGGGCGCGTGGGGTGGTGCGGGGGCGCCCGGTTGCGTTCGGGGCGGAAACGGGCTGGTCAGCCGGACCGAGGGCGATAACGTCCGTGTCGGCGCCTCAGGTTCCTGGAGCGCCCCCTTCCAAGGATTTGGTTCCGGACCCCGCTCCTCGGGGCCCGGCCCGATTTCCGACGGACCGTCCACCAGGCTACTGGGCGGTGTCGTGGAAGGGGGCGTCCATGGGACGTCACCGCAAGCCCACTCGCTGGGATCAGATCCGTCTTCGGATGGTGAAGTGCCGGAGGAGGTGGATCTTGCGGATTTTCGGATGGTGAGCGGCCGCCCCCACGGAAACCAGGGGCGGACACTCCGTGAACCATCAGGAGCCTGCCGCAGTACCCGCTGCGGTGGGCTCCACCTTGTTGGTGGGCTGGTGAGCGGCCGTCCCTACGAAACCTAGGGGCGGACACTCCGTGAACCATCCACGAGTCTGCCGCAGTGACCGCTACGGCCGACCCCACCTGTCTCCGTAAGGTACCCGCGCCGCGTCCCGCATGCCACCGGCTCCGGAGCCGGGTCCATCCGCGCGCCCCCCTTCACAACCTGTGCGCCGCCCCCGTAGGCGTGGCACCCCGTGTGTCCAGCAGCAGCTGGGCCTTCACCGACAGGCCTTGCAGGTCGTACGTCCGGTGCTGCTGGAGCAGGATCGTCAGGTCCGCGTCGGCCGCCGCCTCGTAGAGGGAGTCCGCGCGCGGGACCGGGCGGTCCAGGACGCTCCAGGACGGGATGTGGGGGTCGTGGTAGCTGACGGCGGCGCCGAGTTCCATCAGGCGTACGGCGACCTCCTGGGCGGGGGTGCCCTGCTGGTCGGCGAGGTCGGGTTTGTAGGTGACGCCCAGCAGGAGGACGCGGGCACCCCGCGCGGACTTGCCGTGCTCGTTGAGGAGAGCGGCGCCGCGCTGGACGACGTAACGGGGCATCTGGTCGTTGACCTGCCGGGCGAGCTCGACCATGCGCAGGGTGCGGCCGCCGCCGAGGCTGCCGCCGGTCAGGTCGCGGGGGACCGCGTGACCGCCGACGCCCGGGCCGGGGCGGAAGGCCTGGAAGCCGAACGGCTTGGTCTCCGCGCAGCGGATGACGTCCCAGAGGTCGACGCCGAGGTCGTGGCAGAGGACGGCCATCTCGTTGACGAGGGCGATGTTGACGTGCCGGAAGTTGGTCTCCAGGAGCTGGACCGTCTCCGCCTCTCGCGGGCCACGCGCGCGCACCACCTTGTCGGTGAGGCGCGAGTAGAAGGCGGCGGCCGACTCCGTGCACGCGGGCGTGAGGCCGCCGATCACCTTGGGGGTGTTGGCGGGCGTGAAGTCGCGGTTGCCGGGATCGACGCGGCTGGGGGAGTAGGCGAGGTGGAAGTCGCGGCCCGCGCGCAGACCCGAGCCCTTCTCCAGGAGCGGGCGCAGGAACTCCTCGGTGGTGCCCGGGGGCACGGGGGACTCCAGGATGACGGTGGTGTGCGGGCGCAGGTGTGTGCTCAGCGTGCGGGCGGCCCCCTCGACCTGGTTCAGGTCCAGGCCGCCGTCCGGGGCCGGCGGGGTCGGTGCGCAGATGACCGCCGTACGGACGCGGCCGAGTTCTGCCGGCCCCGCGG
Organism: Streptomyces doebereineriae; assembly: GCF_031845645.1. Taxonomy (NCBI): domain Bacteria; kingdom Bacillati; phylum Actinomycetota; class Actinomycetes; order Kitasatosporales; family Streptomycetaceae; genus Streptomyces; species Streptomyces doebereineriae. The sequence goes on along the minus strand of NZ_JAVREZ010000021.1, from coordinate 47,131 downwards.
CCGTCCGGAAGCCCCCCGAGAGCATCCGGCGCAGTTCTGCGGGGCTGAGGGAGCCGGCCTCGGGGCCGGTGCGGTAGCCGAGGGTGGAGATGCCGGCGGCGACAGCGGCCTGGGCCAGGGGCAGTCCGTAGGGGCCGAGTCCGATCACGGCGAGATCTGCGGGCATGGCGTGGGCCGTCCTTCCCAGTAACCGAAGCGGGACAGGTGCGCAAGCCCTGTGGACTGGACGAGCGAGCGCAATGTCAGACTAGGAGTAAATATGACCGAGATACGGCATTGGTTCCGTGTGTCTTCCTGCAGGGTTGTGAGCCCGAGTGGCCTTCGGGGTACGCGGTGGTGAAAGTTATCCACAGGCTGAGGGCGACTAGTGGCCGAAGTCGGGCAAGCCGGTCAGACTTTGGACACGGGCCGGTACGTGTGAGACCAGCGCGATCGACAGCGGGAGGCAGTGGTGAGGACAGCGACACTGGGGCCGGCACAGCGTGCCGAGTCACTCGCATCAATGGCCGAGCGCGAACTGGACATCCTGGTGGTGGGAGCCGGCGTGGTCGGTGCGGGTACCGCGCTCGACGCGGTGACCCGGGGCCTGTCCGTGGGGCTGGTCGAGGCGCGTGACTGGGCCTCGGGCACCTCCAGCCGCTCCAGCAAGCTGATCCACGGCGGTCTGCGCTATCTGGAGATGCTCGACTTCGCCCTCGTGCGCGAGGCGTTGAAGGAGCGCGGACTGCTCCTCGAGCGGCTCGCCCCGCATCTCGTGAAGCCCGTGGCCTTCCTGTACCCCTTGCAGCACAAGGGCTGGGAGCGCCTGTACGCCGGCTCGGGCGTCGCGCTCTACGACGCCATGTCGATGGCCCGCGGGCACGGCCGGGGTCTGCCCACGCACCGGCACCTGAGCCACCGTCACGCCCTGCGCGTGGCGCCCGCCTTGCGGAAGGACGCGCTGGTCGGGGCCCTTCAGTACTACGACGCACAGATGGACGACGCACGCTTCGTGGCCACCCTGGTGCGCACGGCGACGGCCTACGGCGCCAAGACCGCCAACCGCGCCCGGGTGACCGGGTTCCTGCGCGAGGGCGAACGCGTGGTCGGGGCCCGGGTGCAGGACGTCGAGGCGGGCGGGGAGTACGAGATCCGCGCCAAGCAGGTGGTCAACGCGACCGGGGTGTGGACCGACGACACCCAGGCGATGGTCGGCGAGCGGGGACAGTTCCACGTCCGCGCCTCCAAGGGCATCCACCTCGTCGTGCCCAAGGACCGCATCCACTCCTCGACCGGGCTGATCCTGCGCACCGAGAAGTCCGTGCTGTTCGTCATCCCCTGGGGCCGGCACTGGATCATCGGCACCACCGACACCGACTGGGACCTCGACAAAGCCCACCCGGCCGCCTCCAGCGCGGACATCGACTACCTGCTGGAGCACGTGAACTCGGTCCTCGCGGTGCCGCTGACCCGGGACGACGTCCAGGGCGTGTACGCGGGCCTCAGGCCCCTGCTCGCCGGGGAGTCGGACGCCACCAGCAAGCTCTCGCGCGAGCACACGGTGGCGCATCCGGTGCCGGGACTCGTCGTGGTGGCGGGCGGCAAGTACACGACCTACCGGGTGATGGCCAAGGACGCCGTCGACGAGGCGGTGCACGGACTCGACACCCGGGTCGCCGAATGCGTCACGGAGGATGTGCCGCTGCTGGGCGCCGAGGGCTACCGGGCGCTGTGGAACGCGCGGGCGCGGATCGCGGCGCGCACCGGGCTTCATGTCGTCCGCGTGGAGCATCTGCTGAATCGGTACGGCGCCCTTGCCGAGGAGGTCCTCGACCTCATCGCCTCGGACGCCACGCTGGGCGAGCCGCTTCAGACCGCCGACGACTATCTGCGCGCCGAGGTCGTCTACGCCGCCTCGCACGAGGGGGCGCGGCATCTGGACGACGTGCTGACCCGGCGCACCCGTATCTCCATCGAGACCTTCGACCGGGGTGTGCGCTCCGCCCGCGAGGCCGCCGAGCTGATGGCGCCGGTGCTCGGCTGGGACAAGGACCAGATCGAGCGCGAGGTCGAGCACTACGAGAAGCGGGTGGAGGCGGAGCGCGAGTCGCAGCGGCAGCCCGACGACCTGACCGCGGACGCGGCGCGGTTGGGGGCGCCGGACATCGCGCCGCTCTGAAACTCCGGGTGAGTTCGGCTGCGGCTCGACCGAGCATCACTGGACGGAGCATCACTGGATCGAGCGCCACTGGACCGAGCATCACTCGAATGAGTGTCGTGAGACGGGATCTTCGTTCGGAACCCGGTCGTTCTACGAGGTGCGGGGGCAGAACTCGGCGGCGAGCAGGGCCGGTTCGAGGTCGGGGTCTGCGATCGACGTCGTGTTCACGCGGAAGGTGAGGACGCGACGGCCGCCGACCGTGGCTGCGGTGCGCACGTAGCTGCCGGTGATGCGGCCGTTGTGCCCCCACACCGTCGTGCCGCACGGCAGCTTCACCGGGAACAGCCCCATGCCGTACAGGCCGTGTGCGGTGCGGGTGTCCGTCATCTCGTGCAGCCAGTACGGGGACAGCAGCCGTCCGCCGAGCAGTGCCGCGTAGAAGCGGTCCAGATCGGCAAGGGTGCTCACCAGCTCGCCCGCGGCCCCGGCCACCCGCGGGTCGAGCGTGGTGATGTCGGACCCGTCGGCGGTGTAGGCACGGCCGTGTGGAGAGGGGAGAGAGGTGCGCGAACCAGGAAAGGAGGTGCCGGTCAGGCGCAGCGGGGCGATGATCCGCCGCTCGGCCTCCACCGCGTAGGAGTCACCGGTGACCTGACGGATCACCATGCCGAGCAGGACGTAGTTGGTGTTCGAGTAGAAGTAGCGGCCGGGGTCGGCCGGAGGGTGGGTGAGGGCGATACGGACGGCTTGAGCAGGAGTGAGGGGAATCAGGCCCCGGGTGTCCGCGGTGAAGTCGTTCAGGCCGCTGGTGTGGGTGAGCAGGGCGCGCAGGGTCAGCGCGCGGCCGTCGTTGCCCGCTCCGCGCACCAGGCCGGGCAGGTGACGCTCCACGGTGTCGGACAGCTTCAGCCGGTGTTCCTCGGCCAGTTGGAGGACGACCGTCGCGATGAAGGTCTTGGTGATGCTGCCGGCGCGGAAGCGGTCGGAGCGGGCGATTCCCGGTCCCGCCTCGGCGTAACGGGTCCCGCTCTGTTCCCGGGCCAGGAACGCCGCGGCGGGAGCGCCGCCCCGTGCGACCAGCAGCGGGAGCGTCGCGTCCGTGGGCGGCGCCGAGGGTGCCGAGGAGGCTGCCGGGGCCAGGGCGAGCAGCGCCAGGGACACAGGAACGACCAGCAGTCTCCGAAGCGGCGGCATGGCGGGTCCTTCCTTGTCGGAGCCATCATGCAGCGTCGCGGAACAGGGGCTTCACCCGGTCCGGGCAGGTGTGGCGGCCGGGGCGCCGGAGCGCAGACGAGGTGCGCGCGCCGCCTGCTGGGTAGTGGCTGAGCGCCGACGGGTGCGACGGTGCGCGGGGCCGGTGTGGCGAAGGAGGCCTTGGGCGGGCGGGAGCTGTGGGCCGAGGGGTGTCGCGGGCCGGCAGGGCATCTGTGCCGACATCGCCGGGCCGTGCCGCGGGCGAGGCGGAGCCAGGGGCACCCTGGGCGTCGGGCACTTGTCGGGTGAGGGACAATGGAGGCTCTGTCAGGGCGGGTTCATGAGGGGACGCATGTCGGACGCGGAGCGGGCGGGAGCATCCCGGCAGGACGAGAACGGCCGTCTCCTCGCCGGGCGGTACCGGCTGGGAGGAGTTCTCGGCCGCGGAGGCATGGGCACGGTGTGGCGTGCCGAGGACGAGACCCTGGGCAGGACGGTGGCCGTCAAGGAACTGCGGTTCCCGTCCAGCATCGACGAGGACGAGAAGCGCCGGCTGATCACGCGCACGCTGCGTGAGGCCAAGGCGATCGCGCGGATCCGCAACACCAGCGCGGTGACCGTGTACGACGTGGTCGACGAGGACGACCGGCCCTGGATCGTGATGGAGCTCGTCGAGGGCAAGTCGCTCGCCGAGGTCATCCGGGAGGACGGTCTGCTGGAGCCGAAGCGTGCGGCGGAGGTGGGCCTCGCGGTACTCGACGTGCTCAGGTCCGCGCACCGCGAGGGCATCCTGCACCGGGACGTGAAGCCGTCCAACGTGCTGATCTCCGAGGACGGCCGGGTCGTGCTCACCGACTTCGGCATCGCCCAGGTCGAGGGCGACCCGTCCATCACCTCCACCGGCATGCTCGTCGGCGCCCCCTCCTACATCTCCCCGGAGCGGGCCCGGGGGCACAAGCCGGGACCCGCGGCCGACCTGTGGTCGCTCGGCGGGCTGCTGTACGCGGCGGTCGAGGGCGCCCCGCCGTACGACAAGGGATCCGCGATCGCGACGCTCACGGCGGTGATGACCGAGCCGCTGGAGGAGCCGAAGAACGCGGGACCGCTCAAGGACGTCATCTACGGACTGCTCACCAAGGACCCCGCCCAGCGGATCGACGACGGCCGTGCCCGGGCCATGCTCACCGCGGTGATCCACGCGCCCGAGCCGAAGCCGGCCGAGCCGGAGCCCGCGGCGGACGTGACCCGGGTGGTGCCGTTGCCGGCGCAGCCGCAGGAGCGTGCGGGCGGTGAGGGGCTGCGCGGGGCGCTGCGTTCCGTGCGCAAGGCCGCCGGGGCTGCGGCGACGTCCGCTGCCGCGGCTCGGACCAAGTCCGGGAGCGGTACTGCGGGTTCGGGTGGCGGAAAGGTACCGACCCAGGCTTCCGAGGCTGCGGCGGCGGCTCCGGCCGCTCCGGCTTCCTCATCCTCTCCCGCTGCCTCGACCTCTCCGGCCACCTCGGCTCCTTCCGCGTCTCAGGGGAAGGGCGCGGCGAGTGCGCCGTCCGGGTCGGCGTCGACGTCGGCTTCGAGCGGGGTGGCCGGGGCCCGGGACGGGAAGACTCAGCAGGCCAACGCGGTCTCGGACGGGCGGAGTTCGGGATGGCCCGTGATGACGCCACCGCCGGACGTGGCGCCGAGGCCGGTGCCCAGGGCGCCGCTGACCGATGTGGTGCCGCGGCGGACTCTGGTGATCATCGCGGTGGTCGTGGCACTCGCGGTCCTCGGTACCGTGCTGGCCCTCACGCTCGGCGGGGACGACAACGACGGGGCGAAGGGCGGCGGCTCCAAGGTGACGGCGGGCGCGAGCGCCAGTGCCGACACCAAGGAGGACGAGAGCGGGGGCACCCGGAGCGACGGGGCCACCACCGGGTCCGGCTCGCCGGAGGCGGGTGCGGGGGCCGGGAACACGCCGAGTACCGAGGAGAGCGGCCAGAGTTCGGAGGGGTCCTCCGGTTCGGGGGGTTCCGCCGACGACGGTGCGGTGACCTCGACGCACAAGGGGAGCCAGGGGTACTCGATCGGGCTGCCGGAGGGGTGGAAGTTCCAGACCAGCGGTTCCGCGGGCGACCGGTTCACCGGGCCCGACGGTCAGAAGCTGCTCGTCGCCTGGACCACCACGCCCAAGGGCGACCCGGTGGCGGACTGGGAGAGCCAGGAGCAGAGCATGCGCCGCTCGCAGTACACCAAGATCCGCATAGAGAAGGTGGGCTACCGGGGCTGGAACGCGGCCGACTGGGAGTTCACCTATGTGGAGAGCGGGACGAAGTACCGGACGATAGACCGTGGATTCGTCGTGAACGGCCATCTCGGATATGCGCTGATGTACACCGCGAAAGCCGCGAACTGGGGCACTGAGCTGCGCAAGGACACATGGCACACGCTCGCTCGTACCTTCGAACCGAAGTCGTGACGCGCTCTGCGGTAAACGGTCATGTGTTTGGACCCTGAGATCTGGAATCCCCTCTTTGCGGGTTGCCTCCGGCACGTATCGTGAGTGTTTGCGGACCGTCCGCATCCAGGTATGGGTACGGAACGGGCCGCAAGGCGAACGGAATTGACCAACCGGGCGGCCGGGGGAGGCAACGTGGACGACTATGCGGGTCGGGTGCTCGCCGACCGCTACCGCCTGCCGCTCCCCCCGTCCGACGAGTACGAACTCACCGAGACGCGCGCCTTCGACACCTACAGTGGGCAGGAAGTCCTGGTCAGGCAGGTGCCGTTGCCCGAGGTCGTCGAGGCGGAGGTGCTCGACGCGGAGGGGCTGCCCGACGGGTTCACAGCCCGTGATCCCCGGGGTGCGCGGCGGCCTTCGGGGCGGGGCGGTACCCGCCGGCCCACGGAGCCTGCCGTGCGGCGGGCCGTCGAGGCGGCGCAGGCCGCCGCCCGGATCCCCGACCATCCACGGCTCGACCAGGTCTTCGACGTGTTCGCCGAGGGCGGTTCGCTGTGGATCGTCAGCGAGTTGGTGCCCGCGCGGCCGCTCGCGGCGCTGCTCGCCGAGAAGCCGCTGACGCCGTACCGGGCGGCCGAGGTCGCCTCGGACGTGCTCATGGCGCTGCGGGTGCTGCACGCGCACGGCTGGGTGCACCGCAACATCACCGCCCGCACGGTGCTCGTCTGCGACGACGGTCGGGTCATGCTGACCGGCCTCGCGGTCGGCGCGGCCGAGGAGGCACTGTGCGGGTACGACCCGGTGCCGGTCGAGTCGGGCGATTGGGGCGCCGGAGGCGGGGAGTCCCGGGCCGGGGCGGACGACGGTCCCGGCGGTGGACGTGCGGGTGCGGGAGCTCGTGAGTCTGCCGCGGGCCCGGGTGGGCTCGGTGGCGTCGACGGGCGTGGGGGACCTGGTGGATACGGGGTTCCCGGGCAGGCGACGGGTCCGGCCGGTGGGTTCGGCGCTGCGGGCAGGAGTGGTGGTGCCGGGGTGCCCGGCGGGGCTGGTGGCGCTCGTACGGCTCTCGGAAACGGTGGCACCGGTGCGGCCTTCGGGCTGGACGCCCGAAGTGCCGGGCCGGGCCCGGGTGGCGCGGTCACCTTCGGTGGGGGTGATCCCGAGGCCGCCCGGCGGGCCGCGATCGAGGCGCGGGAGGCCCGTGGGCTGCCCACTGCCGGCGTGGAGGCGACGAACGGAACCGGGGCTTCGGCCGAGCTCGTCCGCAGGGAGCCCGACGGCGGTACGGACATCCGCGCGGCGCGGGCCGGCGCGATCGCCGCGTATCGCGCGGGGGCACGGGCCGCGGCCCGGGTCCAGGAGGCGCAGAACAGCAGGGCCGCCCTGCCCGGAGCCCGCCCGGCGCCGGAGGCCGACCCCGCCGCACGAACACCCGGCGCCGACCCCGCCGTACAGACCGAAGGGGTGGCGCAGCCGCCGTATCCCTCGGTCAACGGCGGTGCGCAGTCCCCGTATCCGATGGCGAATGGCATCGAGCAGGCGCCCGGGGCCGGGGCGCCGGGGCAGATGGCCGATCCCTACGGAGCGCGCCCGGCTCCCTGGCGCGGTGCCGTGCCGCGCGGCGGGGGTGCGGCGCCGGTGGATGACGTTCCCGCTCTTGACGCTGTGCCCGCCGTTGATCAGGCGTCCGCGCCCACCCGCTGGGAGGACCTCCCCCCTGCCGATGCCCCCGCCCGCCGTGGCCCCGCCACCGCGCTCGCCGCCGAGCGGGCGCGGCAGGCCCGGATGGCCGTGGTGGGGCCCGTCACCGAGCGGTGGGCGCCGGAGCAGGCCGGGCCGGTGCATGAGAACTGGCAGCTCGCCGCGCCCATCGGACCCGCGACCGATCTGTGGGCTCTCGGGGCGTTGCTGTTCCGGGCCGTCCAGGGGCATGCGCCGTATCCCGAGGAATCGACGGCCGAGCTGGTGCAGTTGGTGTGCGCCGAGCCGCCCGCCTTCGCGGAGGAGTGCGGGCCGCTCAGGCCGGTCGTGGAGTCGCTGCTGCGGCAGGACCCGACCGAACGGCTGGACTTCGAGGAACTGCGCGGCTGGTTGCGGTCGTTGGTGCGGTCCGCGCCCGAGCCGGAGGCCGGCGCCCATGTCGTCGCCGCGCCCCCGGTGGACACGAGCCGGCTGCCGATCGTGCGGCGCCGGGGCGAGTTGGTGCGCAGGCGGCGCGCCGGGCTGCCCGCGACGCACGGACGGCACAAGCGGGCCCGGGAGGAGGCCGCTCCGTCGCCGCGCCGCCTGGGCCGCAACCTGCTGCTGCTCATCCTGCTGGTGATGGCCGCGGCGATCGTGTACGCCATGTACTTCATGCCGAAGGCGGACCCCGACGACGAGGGCGCCGCTCAGGAGACCGGTTCCACCAGTCAGGCCGGTCCGGCGCAGTCCCCCTCGACCAGCAGTGAACCGAGGCCCGAGCAGACGACTCCGGAGCCGTCACGGTCCAGCGGTGCCGCCGAGACCCAGACCGCCGGGCCCGAGGTCGCCGACGGCTTCACCCTGCGCACGGACCCCGAGGGCTTCAAGGTCGCGGTGGCGGGCGGCTGGGACCGCACCCCGAGGAACGGCCGCGGTCAGGTGGTCTATTCGCAGGGCAACTTCGAGCTGATCGTCGTCCCCGGGCGGGACACCGCGGCCGCGAACGGCAGCGATCCCATGGCCTACCAGCGGGAGAAGGAGCCCGAGCTCCAGCCGTACCGCGACTCCAGCTGGGCCACCGCCACCGGGCTGAAGTCGATCCAGGTGGGCACGCGGAGCATGGCCGAGGGGCAGTTCACCTGGACCGGCGACGACGGGCGCGAGCTGTACGTGCGCAATGTCGCGATCCTGATCGGCGGGAAGTACCACATCGTGCAGGTACGCGGGCCCGAGGCGGAGCGGGACGAGGTGACCCGGCTGTACGAACAGGCGTCGGCCACGTACCAGGTGACCGGCTGAACGGCGCTGACGGACGCCGTACCGGCGGCGCGGGTTCACTCGTACTTCGCGGAAGCGACAACCGTCACAGTGAGGTCTCCTTGACGCCCCCCTGGTTCCCCTCGGCGCGGGCCGGTCCTTAGTCTGACTGCGTCAAGAGCATTGCGGGGAAACGTGAATCAGATGCAGGGCCTGCTCCTCGCGGGGCGTTACCGGCTCGCCGACCCGATAGGCACGGGCGGCATGGGCCGTGTCTGGCGTGCCCATGACGAGGTGCTGCACCGGGCCGTGGCGATCAAGGAGTTGACCGCCGCGCTCTACGTTTCCGAGAGCGACCGGGCCGTGCTGCTCGCCCGGACCCGCGCCGAGGCGCGCGCGGCCGCCCGGATCAACCACTCGGCCGTCGTCACCGTGCACGACGTGCTCGACCACGACGGCCGGCCCTGGATCGTGATGGAGCTGGTCGAGGGCCGTTCGCTGGCGGACGCCGTCAAGGAGGACGGCCGTATCGAGGCGCGCGAGGCGGCCCGGATCGGGCTGTGGGTGCTGCGGGCCCTGCGTGCCGCGCACTCCGCCGGGGTGCTGCACCGGGACATCAAGCCCGGCAACGTCCTTCTGGCGCAGGACGGCCGCGTCCTGCTCACCGATTTCGGCATCGCCCAGATCGAGGGCGACACCACCATCACCCGCACCGGAGAGGTCGTCGGCTCGGTCGACTACCTCGCCCCCGAGCGGGTGCGCGGCGCCGACCCCGGCCCGTCCGCCGACCTGTGGGCGCTGGGCGCCACGCTGTACACGGCGGTCGAGGGGCGCTCGCCGTTCCGCCGTACGACCCCGCTGACCACCATGCAGGCCGTAGTCGACGAGGAACCCGCCGAACCGCGCCACGCCGGCCCGCTCGGGCCCGTCATCGCCGCCCTGCTGCACAAGGATCCCGCCGTGCGGCCCGAAGCGGCCGAGGCCGAGCAGATGCTCGCCGAGGCGGCGGAGGGACGGCGGCCGAGCGCGGCACAGGCGTATGTGCCGACGCAACATGTGCGTTCCCGCCATGAGCCGGGGGCGAACAGCGGGTCCCACAGTGGGCCCGGCACACCGACGACGGGCACACCGGTCAGCGGTACGTCGTATGTCTCGGCCACGGGACCGTCGTACTCCTCGGGCTCGGGCCCGACGTACCACTCGGGCACCGGTGCGCCGTATCCCCAGGCGACCGGACCCACGACCATCGGTCCCCCGCCCCACACCGGCCCCATGACCCCCGCCGCTCCGTCCAGGCGCCGCCGCCTGCGGTCCTTCGTGCTCGTCGTCGCACTCGCGGCGATCGTGAGCGCCGGAACCGCGATCGGCCTGCAGAAGTGGGACGAGGGGCGGAACTCGGGCGGTACATCGAGCGCGCCGCCCAGTCCCACACCGAGCCCGCAGACCGGGGATGGTGCCGCGGACGGCTGGAAGCGGTACAACGATCCCGTGGGCTTCAGCGTGTATCTGCCCCGGGGCTGGGATCGGTCGGTCTTCGGGACCCCCGCCAACGGTCTGACCCAGATCGACTACTCGCCGGACGAGGGCAAGCACTTCGTCCGGATCGCCATCGATACCTCGCCGGACTTCCTGGATCCCCTTGCTCACCAGCGCAACCTTGAACTGCAGATCGACGGGCTCAAGGACTACCACCGCGTGGGCATGGTCAGGAACGACTACCGGGACCGGCCGGGCGCCCGGTGGGAGTACACCTGGACCGCGCTTTCGAAGGACATCGCCTTCCCCGGGCCGCGCCGGGCCGTGGAGGAGACGTACATGTCCCGGGACGGCGTCGAGTACGTGATCTACATGTCGTCGCCCGCGGAGAGCTGGCCGACCACCAGCAAGCAGTTCACGAGGGTGCTCCAGGGCTGGAACGAGCCGAACAGCTGACGGAGTTGGCCGGTCACCCTCCCGGAGGGCATCCGTCCGCTGCGGCATGATGGGGCGCATGGGGACCGAGGGGGACACCTTCCGTGTGATCGCGGGCCGTTATCGCCTGGAGGCGAGGATCGGGCGCGGCGGCATGGGCGTGGTGTGGCGGGCGACCGACCAACTGCTCGGCCGGCAGGTGGCCGTCAAGGAGATCCCCCTCGACGAGACGCTCTCCGCCGAGGACGCCCGGCTCCAGCGCGACCGGACCCTGCGCGAGGCCGGCGCGGTGGCCCGGCTGTCCCACCCGCACATCATCGTGGTCCACGACGTCGTCGAGCAGGACGAACGGCCGTACATCGTCATGGAGTTGATCGACGGCGGCTCCCTCGCCGACCGGATCTCCGCGCACGGCCCGGTCGACGCCGCCGAGGCCGCCCGGATCGGTGCCGACCTGTTGAGCGCGTTGCGCGCAGCGCACACGGCCGGCGTGCTGCACCGGGACATCAAGCCCGCCAACGTGCTCGTCGAGTCCGGCACCGGCCGGGTCGTGCTCACCGACTTCGGCATCGCCCAGGTCGCGGGCGCCACCACCCTCACCGAGACCGGCTCCTTCGTCGGCTCGCCCGAGTACACCGCGCCCGAGCGGATGTCCGGGGTCAGAACCGGCCCGGAGGCCGACCTGTGGTCCCTCGGCGCGCTGCTGTGCACGGCCCTGAGCGGTGAATCGCCGTTCAGGCGGGACTCGTTGGGCGGCATCCTGCACGCCGTCGTCATCGACGAGATCCGGCCGCCCGCGCAGGCCGCGCCGCTCCTTCCCGTCGTACGGGGACTGCTGGAGCGGGATCCCGAGCGGCGGCTGGACGCGGTGGAGGCGGAGCGGATGCTGCGGGCCTTCGGGGAGACGGGCCGCACACCGCCGCGCCGGGCACCCGAGCGTGCGTACACGCCGACCCAGCGGGATCTTCCGCTACGGCGGTCCCCGGCGCCGGAGCGGGCTGGGCGCGGTGGGCTCATGGCGCCGGTGCGGTGGCGGCGGGGCGTGCTCGCGGCGGCGCTGCTGGTCGCCGTGACGGCGGGAGCGGGGGTGTCGGCGGCGGTGCTGCTGATGGACCGGGGCGGGGGTGACGGCCGTACGACCGCCGGTAGTCCGGTGCCCGGAACTCCCACCAGCAGCCCGACCGGAACGGCTGAGCCCGCGCCCACCGTGACCCTCCCTTCCGCCCCCTCCGGTTACCGCGTCGCCGAGGACCCCGCCGGGTTCGCGCTCGCCGTGCCCGACGGGTTCACCCGTGAGCCGCAGGGGGAGCGGGTCTTCTACCTGTCGTCCGGGGAGACCTTCCGGCTCGGCATCAAGGTGACCGACCCCCAACCCGGTGGCCCGGTGGGTGTGATGCGGCGCGCGGCCGCCAAGGGCCCGGAGACCAACCCCGGTTACCGTGACGGCCGGGTCACCTCGGTCACGCACCGTGGACGGCCCGCCGCGTTCTGGGAGTTCACCTGGGACGGCTTCAGCGCGGCCGAGGGCGCCAGGCACACCTACGACGTGTGCTGGGAGGAGGACGGCCGGCTGTACGACGTGTGGGTGTCGGCGCCGATGGGGAAGGCGCGGGAGGCCAAGGAGTACTTCGACGTGGCGGTCGACACGTTCACCGTGCCGTAGAGATACGTCACGGGTGTGTGACCGGAACGCGTCACCTCTGGATGCCTGCGGGTCTGGCGCGATATGGATGAACCCATGAGCAGCAGCGGGGGAGTCGGCCACGAGTCCGACGAGACGACGAGTTATGTACTGCAACCTCCCAGGCCACCTCAGCCGGAGCCGGGCGTCGGCCGGCTCGTCGTGGGCCGGTACCGGCTGCTCGCCAAGCTCGGGCACGGTGGCATGGGCACGGTGTGGCGGGCCAAGGATGAGACGGTGGACCGCGAGGTGGCCGTCAAGGAGCCCCGCGTCCCGGATCACCTTCCCGAACGTGAACAAGGCAACGCCTTCGAGCGAATGCGTCGTGAGGCACGCGCCGCAGCTCGGCTGGACCATCCCTCCGTCGTGAACGTGCATGATGTGGCGGTCGTGGACGGCCGGCCGTGGATCGTGATGGAGCTGGTCCAGGGCCGTTCGCTGGGCGACGCGCTGCAGGAGGGCACCCTCGGGGCGCGGGAAGCGGCGAGAATCGGCCTCGAGGTGCTCGGCGCGCTGGAGGCCGCGCACGCGGCGGGCATCCTGCACAGGGATGTGAAACCGGACAACGTCCTGCTCGGCCGGTACGACCGGGTCGTCCTCACCGACTTCGGCATCGCCCAGATCGAGGGCGAGACCAACCTGACCGACACCGGCGGCTTCGTCGGCTCGCCCGAGTTCATCGCCCCCGAGCGGGTGCTGGGCCAGAGGCCTGGCCCCGCCTCCGATCTCTGGTCCCTCGGCGTGGTCCTGTACGCGGCCACGGAAGGCGTCTCGCCGTTCCGCCGCAGCAACACCCCCGCGACCCTCCAGTCGGTCCTCAACGCCACGCCCGCGCCGCCCGCCGCCGCGCACGGCCCGCTCGCCGACGCCATCAACGGCCTCCTCCAGAAGGACCCGGCGCGGCGGCCGAACGCCGCACAGGTCCGGGCACTCCTGGAGGCCACCGCCCACCCGCCCGTCCCCGAGCCCACGCAGATCGTGCGGACCGTGGAGGTCCCGGCGGGCGGCGGCCTCCGGCTGGGCCGCAAGGCGTGGCTCGGGCTCGGCGGGGCGGTCGTCGCGGCCGCGGTGGCGGCGTATCTGGTGATCGCGGACCCGTTCGCGGGGCCGCTGCCGGACGGCTGGACCAAGAAGCACACCAAGGACGTCGCCGCGACGCTGGCGGTGCCCGCGGACTACCAGCCCTCCACGCCCGACCGGAAGACGGACAAGACCCACTGGATCACGTACGCCGACTACAGCGGCAGCATCTGGATCGGACTGACCCTGGACCGCAAGGCCGAGGACACCGCCCGCAGCATCGCGGGTTCCGCGGCCGCCGAGATGTACGACGACGACAGTCGGTTCAAGGAGAGCGGCGAGTACGACCTCAGCATGCCGGACACCGCGAAGACCCGGCCGGAGGACGAGACGTACCAGGGCCGGAAGGCCGCCAAGAACACCGTCACGTACACGACGACGGACACGCAGAACCCCCGCCCCCGCGAACTCCAGATCTTCTACTACCGGACCTCCACCGGCGACTTGTACAAACTCACCGTCAGCTATCCCGGCAAGGGGGACTTCACCGGGCGGGGGCGGGAGGTGGCGCGGACGGCGATCGCGAATCTGGGGGTGGACAAGCTCTGAGGGCGGTGCGGTCGCGCGGCAATTGCGTTGTCAGTGACGGCAGTTAAGGTCATCCTCCTCTGGGACCACTGGGGCCCGATCTTGGGGGAGGGACCGTGAAACAGTACGTGTGGACGCGTGCCGCGACGATGGGCGCCGCCGCGTTGCTCGCCGTCGGCGGGGCAGGGGGTGTGGCGGCCGCCGTGGACGACGAGGCGCCCGAGGCTCCCGTCGTCACGTCGACGGAGTATCCGGACGACGACAACTGGCATGACGGCGTGGGAAGTTACGGCACCTTCGTGATCGATTCGGCGTCCGAGGACGTCGTGTCGTACCGGTACGCGTGGCTCGGCGGCCCGACCCGGACGCTCACGTCCGCCGAGCCCGGCGCCCCCGTGTCGCTGCGCTGGATGCCGGAGAAGGAGGGGCCCACCTACCTCCAGGTCCAGGCGGTCGACTCCGCCGGCCACATCAGCGCCCGGATCACCCACTACGTCCGGGTCCGGGACGGCCGCGCTGCCGTCACCCACTGGGACCCCGACAGCCAGTCCGGCGCGGTCACCGGCTCCGGCGTCGGCCTCGGCGCCCCCGGACCCTCCGGCACCGGCGTGGCCTCGGCCGCCGCCTTCGACGGCACGGACGAGGGGTACGCGAGCCTGGACACGTCGGCGGACCTCACGCGGACCTTCTCCGTCGACGCCTGGGTGCGGCCGGACGATCTCGACGGCTCCTCGTCCGCCGTCAGCCATGCCGGCTTCTCGCTGGGGGCCGTGGCCGGCTCGGCCTACTTCTTCGAACTCCCCAACCCGGACGGCGGCGACACGATCCGCGTGGCCGGCGGCGCCCCGGAGGAGGGCGAGTGGGCGCACCTCACCGGCGTGTACGACGCCGAGCAGAAGACCGCGAGCCTGTATGTCGACGGAGCGTCCGTGGGCACGGTCGTGGGCGCCGTCGCCCCGGGCGGCACCGGCTCGCTGCGGCTGGGAGCGGACGGCGACGGCGGCCACTGGAGCGGACTGCTCACCGATGTGAACGTCTGGGACCGCGTGTTCGTGCCGAGAGAGATCACCGCAGCGGCGACGCGCAAGGCCCAGCGCCTCGGCTACTGGGACCTGGAGTCGGCGACCGACGGGAAGAGCCCGGCGTACGCGGGCGGCGCGCCGCTGACCCTGGCGGGGGACGCGTCGATCTACGCGGCCACGGACGACTGCCCCTGGAACCCCGACTGCACACCGGTGACCTACCCGATGGTGGGCAACGGCGACCTGCTGCTCGACGGCGACGGTGACCACGCCACCACGCCGACCGCGCTGACCCCGACCGACGCGGGCTTCTCGGCGGCCGTGCATGTCCGTCTGCCCGAGGACATCCCAGCCCGTGACATGACCGTGCTGTCCCAGCCGGGCGAGAACACCGACCTGTTCACCCTGCGCTATGTCGCCGTGTCCCGGACCTGGCAGGCCGTGGTGGCGCACGAGGACCGGGCCGACGCGCCGACCACGACGGTCAGCGCGCCGCTCGAGCTCTATCCGCCGGGCGGCGACCACTTCCTCGCGGTGGTCTACGACGAGTCGACCGACCAACTGCGGCTGTACGTGGGCGACGACTACGCCGCCGACACCGCGCGTGTGGCGGGCGTCGACGCCTGGGCGCCGACGGGTGATCTCCAGATAGGCCGCACGCTCACCGGCGACGACGGCACGGACCATCTGGCGGGCGAGATCGACGAGATCCACACGTACGCCGGCGTGGTCAGCCGTACTCAACTCGCGTTTCTGGCAGCCGGCGGCACCGACTCCTGACACCGACCGGTCGGCGCCCGCATCTGTCTCGTGGTACTCGGCGCCGTGCGCGCCGCGCACTCCGTCGTGATCGGCCGGAGTCGGGGGTTTGGAGCTGCTGCCGCTGGAGTGCGGGCAAGAGCGTTTTGGTGAGCGGGAGTGAGTGTTGCTGGTCTGTGGTGTGTCACGCGCCTCGGTGGTGGTGTCTGTTTCAGCGGGGAACTGGCGTTCCCTCATCGAATGCGTGACCTTCACGGGTGGTGCTCGTTTCCCATGGCGACGGGATCGTCGGGTGGGGCCGGGCGGGGGTGACAGAGTGGGTGAGCTGAGGAGTCTCGCCGAGCCGTTTGTCGCGTCCGGTCCCGGTGGTGTGGCCGTCCGGACCCGCCTCAAGCAGCTGACGCCGGACGATGAGAAGGTGCTGCGCCTGGTCGGCGGGCATCTGGGGTCGCTGGCCTCGAAGGATCTCAAGGCGCGCTGCCGGGGCGGTCTGGAGCATTCCGGTGCGGCGTGGGCGGTGCGTAAGCGGGAGTTGACGCCCCTGTCGTCGTCGCGGTGGGCGGGCAGTATCACCAAGGCCTCGCACGACCAGTGGGCGCTGGCCCGGCGTGGTCAGTCGGCGCACATCCAGAACCTGGAAGCGGGCATCCGCACGATCGAGGACCGGCTGTCCCAGCCGGTCGGGCGGAAGGGGCCCAATGGGGCGCCGGGGGGTTATCGGTCGCGGCGGGAGTGGCATGCGAAGTCCCGGCGGCTGCGGGTGCTTCAGGACCGGCTGGCTGCCGCGCGGGCCGACCGCGAGGCCGGCATCGTGCACGTCGTGCGGGGTGGCAAGCGTCTGGCCCGCGCCCGGCACCACCTGGAGGCGGCCGGGCTGACCGAGGGCGCATGGCGCCGGTGTTGGGAGGCGGAGCGCTGGTTCTGCCAGGCGGACGGTGAGTCGGGCAAGCGGTATGGCAACGAGACGATCCGCGTCAGCCCCGATGGTGAGGTGAGTATCAAGCTGCCCGCGCCGCTCACCCATCTGGCGAACGCCCCGCACGGACGCTACGTCCTGGCCTGCCGGGTCGCGTTCGCGCACCGGGGCGCCGAGTGGGCCGACCGCGTCGCGGCCGACCGGGCACTCGCCTACCGCGTTCACTACGACGTCGGCCGGTTCCGCTGGTACCTGACCGCCTCCTGGCAGTTCCCGCCCACCCCCGCTCTCTCGATCGAGGCCGCGCTCGCGCACGGTGTGATCGGCGTCGACATGAATGCGGATCATCTGGCCGCCTGGCGCCTCGACGTCCACGGCAACCCGACCGGCGCCCCGCGCCGCTTCTTCTACGATCTGACCGGCAGCGCGCCCCATCGGGACGCCCAGGTCCGCCACGCCCTGACCGGCTTGCTTTACTGGGCCCGCGCTTGTGGTGTGCAGGCGATCGCGGTGGAGGACCTGGACTTCGCCGCCGAGAAGACCCGGGAGAAGCACGGCCGCAAGAGGCGGTTCCGTCAGCTGATCTCTGGCTTGCCCACCGGTAAGCTCCGCGCCCGGCTGGCGTCGATGGCCGACCAGACGGGCATCGTGGTCATCGCCGTTGACCCGGCCTACACCAGCCGTTGGGGTGCCCAGCACTGGCAGAAGCCTCTCACCACGAAGAACCGTAAGACCACTCGCCATGATGCTGCTGCCGTGGCGATCGGAAGGCGCGCCCAGGGACACCCGGTCCGGCGACGGACGGCACCGCCCCCTGCTCACCGGAGTGATGAGCAGGGGCATCGGACCGTCCAGGCCGGACCAGGTGTTCCCGGGCGTGAGGGAACCCGCCCCCGCATCCCCGGACCACGGACACGATCCGTCGGCGCCGGATGCGGAGCGAACGCGGGCAACCAGAACGCCCAACACCGTCCGGGGCGTTCGGCTGAGCACGAGACCTGGCAACAGGACTCACTCCCGCTCAGTCGCTAGGAACGGTCTGAGCCTGCCGCTTCGACAACGGCGTGGTGCGCACGGTAGTCATGTGCCATGAGCGAAGGCGGCGAACACTCGCCCGACGGACGTCTGATTGACGGGCGTTACCGGCTTGCCGGGCGGATCGGGTCCGGACCCAACGGCACCGTGTGGCGGGCTCTCGACGAGCGGGAGGGGCGGCACGTCGCCGTCAAGGAGCTCCGGCTGAGCGAGGACGCCGAGGACGAGGAACGGCGGCGGGTGGTGCATCGACTCGCGCACGAGGCCCGTGCCGCCGCGCGGGTCGACCATCCGGCCGCCGTCACCCTTCACGGCGTACTGCTCGACGACGAACTTCCGTGGGTCGTGATGGAGTTGGTGGCGGGGGAGCCGCTGGACGTGGTGCTCGCCAGGCGGGGACCGTTGCCGGCCGCCGAGACCGCCCGGATCGGCCTCGCCGTCCTCGGCGCCCTCCACGCCGCCCATGGCGTCGGCATCGTCCACCGCCACCTCAAGCCGACCAACGTGCTTCTCGAAACGGGGAGCGGACGGGTGGTGGTGACCGACTTCGGGATCGGCGGCGCCGGGCACACCGGCGGCCGGGAGAGCTCCGCCGGGTTCGTCGCTCCGGAGTCTGCGTCGGGGCCCGGTGCGGGGCCCGCTTCCGATCTGTGGTCGCTGGGGGCGGTGCTCCGGGCGGCGGTGTCGGTCGCACAGGCCGGCCCTCTGGGGCCGTTGCTGCAGCGGCTCCTCGTCCCCGACCCGGAGGAGCGGCCGTCGGCGGAGGAGGCCGCACGCGTGCTGGCCGAGGTCGCCGGGACGAGCTCGCCGGAGTGGGCCCTGCTCGCGGACGCACCGGGGGCGGGGCAGGGCTCCGGGAGTGAGGCCGCGGCCGCGCAGGCCGGGCCTCCCGCGGCCGACCTCCAAGACCCGTCCGCCGGTCCGTCGACCGTCCCCGAGCCCCGTCGTCTCACGGCCCTGTCCGCCCTCGGCCTCCTGCTCCAGAAAAAACCCGAACGCGGCTGATCGTCCCGTCGCCCAACCCCCTGATCAGCACATTCACCGCCAGTCATCACTGGCAAGGTGTGTGTACGTCGTGAACGCCCGTTACCGACGGGTACCCAAAGCCCCCGCTCCCGAATACCCTGCGGCTCATGACGGACGCGCAGGCCACGGCCAAGACCGGCACGAACCCCCTCGCCCCCGCCCCGGAGGGCGCCCGTACCGCGGCCGACGTGGTCACCCCGGAGCTGGTCGCCCAGCTCACCAAGGGCGTGACCGGGTCCGGTCGTACCGCCAACCACACGCCGTTCACCGGCGAGAAGCTGGCCGACCTGCCCGAGTCGACGCCGGAGGACGTGGAGAAGGCCTTCGAGGCGGCCCGCAGGGCGCAGGCCGTGTGGGAGCAGACCCCGGTACGGCAGCGTGCCGCCGTCCTGCTGCGCTTCCACGATCTGATCCTCGAACGCCAGGCCGAGGTCCTCGACCTCATCCAGCTGGAGACCGGCAAGGCCCGTCTGCACGCCCACGAGGAGGTGCAGGCGGTCGCCGTGGCGGCACGGCACTACGGCCGTAAGGCGCCCGCCTATCTCAAGCCGAAGCGGCACACCGGTGCCGTGCCGACCCTCACCAAGGTCACCGAGCTGCGCCACCCACGCGGGGTCGTCGGCCAGATCGCCCCCTGGAACTACCCGCTGGAGCTGTCCGTCGGCGACGCGCTCCCCGCCTTCGTCGCGGGCAACGCCGTCGTCATGAAGCCGGACACCGAGACCTGCCTGACCGCCCTGTGGGCCCGCGACCTGCTCGTCGAGGCCGGCCTGCCCGCCGAGGTCTTCCAGGTCGTCCTGGGCGACGGGCCCGTCGTCGGCCCCGAGGTCGTCCGGCACGCCGACTACGTCTCCTTCACCGGCTCCACCCGCACCGGGCGCGAGGTCGCCCAGGGCGCCGCCGCCCGCCTGGTCGGTGTCTCCCTCGAACTCGGCGGCAAGAACGCCATGCTGGTCCTGGAGGACGCCGACATCGAGAAGGCCGCCGCCGGTGCCGTCCGCGCCTGCTTCTCCTCGGCCGGCCAACTCTGCATCTCCATCGAGCGGTTGTACGTCCACGAGTCGATCGCGGACGCTTTCCTGGAGCGCTTCGCCGCCCGCACCAAGGCCATGCGGCTCGGCACGTCCCTGGCCTACGGCGCCGACATGGGCTCGCTGGTGGGGGAGCGGCAGCTGGAGACGGTCACCCGGCATGTCGAGGAGGCCGTGTCCAAGGGGGCCAAGGTCGTCGCCGGCGGCGTCGCCCGCCCGGACGTCGGCCCCTACTTCTTCGAGCCGACCATCCTCGACGGCGTCACCGAGCCGATGGCCGTGTGCACCGAGGAGACCTTCGGCCCGGTCGTCTCCCTCTACCGGTTCAAGACCGAGGACGAGGCGGTCGAGCTCGCCAACTCCACGCCGTACGGCCTGAATTCCTCGGTGTGGACGAAGGACGGCAAGCGCGGCCGCGAGATCGCCTCCCGGGTGCGGGCCGGCACGGTCAACGTCAACGAGGGATACGCCTCCGCCTACGGCAGCGTCCAGTCCCCGATGGGCGGCATGAAGGACTCCGGCCTCGGCCGGCGCCACGGCTCCGAGGGCATCCTCAAGTACACGGAGGCCCAGACGATCGCCCAGCAGAGGCTGCTGCCGATGGCGCCCTCGCTGGGGATGGACGACGAGAAGTACGCGCAGTTCATGAGCCGGAGCCTGAAGGTGATGAAGGCCTTCCGCTTCAAGTAGAAACGCCCGTTCTCAACGAGGAGAGCACGTGCCACAGGACACCTACGACTACGACGTCATCGTCGTCGGATCAGGCTTCGGCGGCAGCGTCACCGCCCTTCGCCTCACCGAGAAGGGCTACCGCGTAGGTGTCCTGGAAGCCGGCCGCCGTTTCACCCGCGAGACGCTCCCCAGGAACTCCTGGGACCTGAAGAACTACCTCTGGGCGCCGAAACTCGGCATGTTCGGCATCCAGCGCATCCACCTCCTGGGCAACGTCATGGTCCTCGCGGGGGCCGGCGTCGGTGGCGGCTCCCTCAACTACGCCAACACCCTCTACGTCCCCCCGAAGCCCTTCTTCGAGGACCCCCAGTGGCGTGACATCACGGACTGGCAGGAGGAGTTGAAGCCGTACTACGACCAGGCCCGCCGCATGCTCGGCGTACGGCTCAACCCGACGATGACCCCCTCCGACGTCCACCTCAAGGCGGCCGCCGAGCGGATGGGCGTCGGCGACACCTTCCACATGGCTCCGGTCGGCGTGTTCTTCGGGGACGGCGAGGACGCGGACGGTGCCTCCAAGGCCGACCCCGGTGAGCAGGTGGACGACCCCTACTTCGGCGGCGCCGGCCCCGCCCGCAAGGCCTGCACCGAGTGCGGCGAGTGCATGACCGGCTGCCGGCACGGCGCCAAGAACACCCTGAACGAGAACTACCTCCACCTCGCCGAGAAGGCGGGCGCGGTCGTGCACCCCCTCACCTCCGTCGTGTCGGTCACCGACGACTCCCAGGGCGGCTACGCGGTCGCGACCCTCCCCACCGACGCGCGCCGCAAGGCGAAGGGCCGCACCTTCAAGGCCCGCCAGGTCGTCATCGCCGCCGGCACCTACGGCACCCAGACCCTCCTGCACCGCATGAAGGCGGGCCGCCAACTGCCGTACATCTCGGACCGGTTGGGCGAGCTCACCCGCACCAACTCCGAGGCCCTGGTCGGCGCCCAGACCGACAACCGCCGCTACCGCAGGGCGACCG
Source organism: Streptomyces doebereineriae (assembly GCF_031845645.1). Taxonomy (NCBI): domain Bacteria; kingdom Bacillati; phylum Actinomycetota; class Actinomycetes; order Kitasatosporales; family Streptomycetaceae; genus Streptomyces; species Streptomyces doebereineriae. Next base: position 25,734 of record NZ_JAVREZ010000021.1, on the reverse strand, counting down.
GCGTGCCGAAGGTCGACTTCACCCAGGGCGTCGCCATCACCTCGTCCATCCACCCGGACGAGAACACCCACATCGAGCCGGTCCGCTACGGCAAGGGCTCCAACTCGATGGGCGGCCTGTCGATCCTCCAGGTGCCGTACGCCGAGGGCTCGTCGAGGGCCATGGCCTGGCTGGCGAACGCCGCGAAGCACCCGCTTCTCGTACTGCGCTCCCTCTCCAACCGCCGCTGGTCGGAGAAGACCATCATCGGCCTGGTCATGCAGTCACTGGACAACTCCCTGACGACGTACCTCAAACCGGACGGCGTCGGCAAGGGCCTGCTCACCGCCCGACAGGGCCACGGCGCCCCCAACCCCAAGCAGATCAGGGCCGCTTCCGAAGCCGCTTCCGCGATCGCCGCCGACATCAACGGCTTCGCCGGCTCCAACGTCGGCGAGCTGATGGGCGCCCCGCTCACCGCCCACTTCCTCGGCGGCTGCCCCATCGGCTCCTCCCGCGACACCGGCGTCATCGACCCGTACCACCGGCTCTACGGGCACCCCGGGATCTCGGTCGTGGACGGCTCCGCGGTCTCCGCCAACCTCGGCGTGAACCCCTCGCTGACGATCACCGCGCAGGCGGAGCGGGCGATGTCGTACTGGCCCAACAACGGCGAGCAGGACCCGCGTCCGGCACAGGGCGAGGCGTACGAGCGTCTGAACCCCGTCGAGCCCAAGTCACCGGCCGTCCCGGCGGAGGCTTTCGGCGCGCTGAAGCTGCCGTTCCTGGGGATGCCGGCGGTGCCGAAGAAGTCGTAGAGCCCGAAAACGCCAAAGAGAAGGACCTGCACCCCCCTCCGAGCACAGGTCCTTCTCTTTTTCTTGCGGTCAAGCTGTGTCTACGGCCTTTACGGCCCTACGACTCAGGCGTGGGCGCCGGTCGCACCCTTGCGCCGCTTCACCGCGAAGACCACACCGGTACCGGCGACGACGGCGAAGCCGCCGACGAGGCCGAGGACCGGCAGGGCCGAGCTGGAACCGGTCTCGGCGAGCTGACCGTCCACGTCGACGTTGTTGACGTCGGAGATGGGGTTCTTGCCGCCGGTCTGCGGCTTGGCGTCGTTCGGCTTGCCGGGGTTGGAGCCCGCCGGCAGGACCTCGAAGAAGTAGACGCCGGCGTTCTCGTCGCTGGAGACCCAGCAGCCCTTCTCGTCGGAGTACTCGGCGAGACCGATGGCGATGCCGATCGCGCTCGGGACCTCGCGGTCGACCTTCACCCGCAGCTGGTAGCTCAGGGAGTCACCGCCGTCGAGGGCGAAGGCGTTGAACGAGCCGCCCTCGCCGAACTCCGTGGCCACGTCGACCCAGGCGCCGCCCTGCTTCACCTGCAAGGTGACCAGGTCGCTGTAGTCCGTCTCGAAGTCCCAGTCGACCGCCCCGACGCCGACGATGGGCTGAATGTCCTTGATCGTGTCGTCGCCGGAGTTGCTGACGTTGAACTTGAAGTTCGTCCAGCCGCTGCCTGCCACGATGCTCTCGGGCAGGCCGGTCAGCGAGCTGTGCAGCGCGTCGCTGTCGTTGAGGACCGGGGCGCCGTCCTCGTCGACCTCGCACTCGTCGACGGGCTCGTCGCTCGCGCTCGGCGAGGGGCTGGTGCTGGCCGAGCCGGACGGGCTCGTGGACGGACTGGTGCTCGCGGTGGCCGAGCCGGAGGCGGTCGTGGTGGGGGTGCCGCTGGCGGGCGTGCTCGCCGGGGCCTCCGGGGTCGTCGCCGGGTCCGTCGGGGTGCTCTCGGGGGCCGTCGTGGTGGTGTCGGCGGGCGTGCTCTCCGTCGTGGTCGGAGCGGGGGACTCGGACTCGTCCGCGAACGCGGTCGGCGCGGCGAACAGGGCCAGCGGTGCTATCGCGGCAGTCGCGGCCGCGGCGGCCAGTGCACGGCGAAGCTTCATGAAGACCTCGGAAGTCAGGTGTGCCGCGGTTCGCGCAGCACGCGTCAGGGAGAGGCCTCCGCGTGTGGGGCGCGGGTGGGGCCCGTGGTTCGTGAGGTTTGATCCGCGACACCTGTGAATGGTTGTGCGGGCATTCACAGAAAACTTATGTGGGCTGAGTCACACATGGGTTCTCCTTGTGAAAGGGCTTTCCCAGGCTCTAGAACTGACCGACGTGTCAGAAGACCCCAAGATCCCCGACGACGTCTGGGAACGGTTCGCCCGTGACTCGGAGCGGGACATCCGAGACTCCGCCCCCAAGGAACCGTCCGCGCGGGCCCGTGAGGTGACGGAGCGACTGCGGCGACAGGAAGCGCGCGGCGAACTGCCGGAGGGCTGGCGTACCGGACCTGCCTGGCAGCAGAGGAAGAGCCGGCGTGGTCTGTGGGGCGTCCTCGGTGTCGCCGTCGCGGTCGTGGTGGCCGTCGTGGCGGTGAAGCCCTCGCTGGTGCCGGGCGATCCCTTCGGCAGGGGAACCTCCTCCGAGGCCGCGTCCTCCCCGCTGCCCGAGGAGACGGCGGCGCCGACCGCCGCGCCCTCCGCCGAGGCCCCCGAGATCCCCACCCTGGACGACCCGTTCGCCGGCTCGCCCGCCAAGCGCTGGGCCGACGGCGCCGCCGGGATCGCCGTACCGGAGGCGAAGGCCGTCGGCGGCCTGTCCAAGGCGAAGGCCGAGCAGGCCCTGGAGCTGACCAGGAAGCTCCTGGTCGAGTCCAACCTCGACCCGGGCACCCTGCGCGGCGAACGCCCGACGGCGGCGCTCGACGTCCTGGACCCGGTGCAGAAGGACGTCCGTGGGCTCATGGAGACCGCTCTGAGCAAGCCGGACAAGAAACACGACCCGCTGTGGATGTTCAGCCGCTTCGACCCCAAGCAGGTCCGGCTGGTCGGCGACGTCGTCAAGACGCGCGGCCGGATGACGTTCAAGGCCGGTGATCACGCCTCGGTCGCCGTGCACGCCGACTACACCTTCGTCTATCCGGTCGTCCAGACCAACGGTTCCACGGAGGTCACCCGCACGATCATCCGCCGGGTCCTCGACGTCGAGATCTCCGACCCGGCCAAGTACCAGGTGACCCCGGGCAAGCTCACGGTCGTGAACTGGGACCAGGACATCAACAACTCTGCCTGCGATGTCTACGACGGCTATCTGCACCCGGACTTCGCGTCGTCCGAGCCGACCGGGCCGGCCCCCTCGGGGCCGACGAAGGACCCGTACGACCGCAGCCAACCCCTCGGCCCGAACCGCGACAAAGGCTGCGGAACGGTGTCCCGAGTCTGAGTCCACCCAGGCGAAGGGCCCCACGGGACGGAGCCGTGGGGCCCTTCTTTCGTCAGCACCGACGTCAGGGCTGCGTCGGTGCCTGGGAGCGGCGCCGGGGGGTTGCGCCGCTTGCTCTCCGTGCTGGTGTGCACTGCGACCTTGCCGCCTGCCGTGTCCTCCGGTCGGCGCCCCGGCGCACAAGGGGCGCACGAATGGTCTGGACCTCTGGCAGTACGTGGACGCAATGCGAATGCAGTTGTCTGCGGAGGGACTTGGGGGCTTTCTAGGCATCGTGCTGGATGGACGCGGCCTCCGCAACCGTTTGACCCAGCCTTGTGCCGGTACTTGTCCCGCCGGTCGGCCCCGGGCGTCCCCGGAGCCGGCCGTTCTCTTGGTGAACCGGGCTGCTGTCCCCTGCCGTCCGGTCACTTCCTGGAGCGAGGTCCCACGACGTACGGCAAGATCCGTATGTCTCATCGCTCCAGCGAGCCACGCGTGGTTCTGGCGGGCCCGCCCCTGGCTGGCACGGACACCACCTCCAACGAAGCGCCTCGGGGCGCGGTCACGCGCCGTACGGGTGAGACCGGGCCCGAACTCAGATGCGACCCCTGCACAGTTCGAGCAGCGTCATGGCGAGGGAGGTGCCCGGCTTTCCGAGCGCCTCCCGGTAGCGGCTGAGGATCTCCATCTCGCGGGCGAGGTGGACCCGTCGGCCGCCGGAGGCGATACGGGTCTGCTGGACGACGGACGAGACGGCCATCCGTTCCTGGATCAGACCGATGATCCGGTCGTCGAGCGAGTCGATGCGCTCACGCGCGTCCGCGATGGTCACTTCCGGTGTGGTGGTCACGTGGGGCTCCTGGGTGGGCTGGGTGCCCCGGAGCGGCAAGGTCCGGAAAACACCAGGCGCCCCGGACCTTGTCGGCCCGGGGCGCCTGGGAAGTCGCTTGTCAGTTGCTCAAGCAGCACGACCATGGCAGCCGGCGGGCCGGGTGCCATAGGTAAACAGGAAGGTCGTCTGCGGGAGCATGGAACCAGTATGCCGCGCCCTCCGGGAGGGTCCAAGCCGGTTCGCATCCTGAGACGGAGCTCGGCCCCGGTCCGGCCCCGCGACTCCCGGTAGACTCGGCCCCACACACACCTCGCTCACCGCCGGAAGGCAACCCGTGTCATCAGCGAACCCCGCCGCCGCCCCCGACACCGTCCTGGTCGTCGACTTCGGTGCGCAGTACGCCCAGCTCATCGCCCGTCGTGTCCGCGAGGCCCGGGTCTACAGCGAGATCGTGCCGAGCACCATGCCGGTCGCGGAGATGCTCGCCAAGAACCCGGCGGCGATCATCCTCTCCGGCGGCCCCTCGTCGGTGTACGCGGAGGGTGCCCCGCGCCTGGACCGCGAGCTGTTCGAGGCAGGCGTCCCGCTCTTCGGAATGTGCTACGGCTTCCAGCTGATGGCCACCGCCCTCGGCGGCACCGTCGACAACACCGGCGCCCGCGAGTACGGCCGTACGCCGCTGCACGTCTCGAAGTCCGGCTCCACCCTCTTCGAGGGCACCCCGGACGAGCAGTCGGTGTGGATGTCCCACGGCGACGCCTGCTCCGCCGCCCCCGAGGGCTTCACCGTGACCGCGTCCACGGACGTCGTCCCGGTCGCCGCCTTCGAGAACGACGAGAAGAAGCTTTACGGCGTCCAGTACCACCCCGAGGTCATGCACTCCACGCACGGCCAGCAGGTCCTTGAGCACTTCCTGTACCGGGGCGCGGGCCTGAAGCCGGACTGGACCACCGGCAATGTCATCGAGGAGCAGGTCGCCGCGATCCGTGAGCAGGTCGGCGACAAGCGCGCGATCTGCGGTCTGTCCGGCGGTGTGGACTCCGCGGTGGCCGCGGCCCTGGTCGCACGCGCCATCGGCGACCAGCTGACCTGTGTGTACGTCGACCACGGTCTGATGCGCAAGGGCGAGACCGAGCAGGTCGAGAAGGACTTCGTGGCCGCGACCGGCGTGAAGCTGGTCGTCGTCGACGCGGAGGAGCGCTTCCTGACCGCGCTCAAGGGGGTCTCCGACCCCGAGGAGAAGCGGAAGATCATCGGCCGGGAGTTCATCCGGGTCTTCGAGCAGGCCCAGGCCGAGATCATCGCGGACGAGGGTCCGGCGGTGGAGTTCCTCGTCCAGGGCACGCTCTACCCGGACGTGGTCGAGTCCGGAGGCGGCACCGGCACCGCCAACATCAAGTCCCACCACAACGTGGGCGGACTCCCCGAGGACCTCGAGTTCCAGCTCGTCGAGCCGCTGCGCAAGCTGTTCAAGGACGAGGTGCGGATGGTCGGCCAGGAGCTCGGGCTCCCCGACGAGATCGTCCAGCGCCAGCCGTTCCCGGGTCCCGGCCTCGGCATCCGGATCGTCGGCGAGGTCACCAAGGAGCGCCTGGACCTGCTGCGCGACGCCGACGCCATCGCCCGCGAGGAGCTGACCGCGGCCGGCCTCGACCGCGACATCTGGCAGTGCCCGGTGGTCCTGCTCGCCGACGTCCGCTCGGTCGGCGTCCAGGGCGACGGCCGGACCTACGGCCACCCGATCGTCCTTCGCCCGGTGTCGAGCGAGGACGCCATGACCGCCGACTGGTCGAGGCTGCCGTACGACGTCCTCGCGAAGATCTCGACGCGGATCACCAACGAGGTGGCCGACGTCAACCGCGTGGTGCTCGACGTGACGTCGAAGCCGCCGGGGACGATCGAGTGGGAGTAAGCCCTAGGTGCGCTTGATCGTGCGCAAGGGCTGACCGGGCTTCCAGACCTGGAGGACCAGGTACTTCTCGTCCTCGACGGAGGTCCGCACGACCTCCGTCAGCTCGGTGCGGAAGAGGTGGAACGGCTCCGGCGGTTTCACCTCTTCGCCGTATGCGGCCTTGGTCCCGGAGTCGGTGACCTCTCTCGCGTGACCGCTGATCCGGACGTCCCCGCCGCCCATGCTCTGGCCCTCGCCGGGGTTCGCCTGGAGACAGAAGCGGGGGTCGCGGTGCAGGTCCCGCGCTTTCAGCGAGTCCGGCATCATGCCGAGCCAGAGTTCGCCGTGCAGGAAGCGGACCTCCAGCCCTGTGGTGCGGGGGGATCCGTCCTTGCGGAGAGTGGCGAGGACATGGTGGGTGAACGCACCGAAGCGTTCCTCGACGGCCTTGGCCAGATCGGGTTCCGCGGAAGTGAAAGCAGCCCAGTTCATACCGGTCAGTGTTCCGCCGATACCCGACATCTGCTGTCAGGTATCCGCTGTGTGCGCCATCTTTACAAACCACCCCTGTTCTCTTGCGCTGACCGACGGTAACTTCCGCCCCGTAAAGCAACCCAGTGCTGGAGGAGCACATGCACGAGACGCCCCTCGGGCCCACTCCGCCGATGCCGCTGCCCACCGACAAGCTGCAGTTCGCGATGCCGCCGATGCACGACTCCGTCGAGGAGGAACGCCGGCACCGCAAAGAGCGGCTCGCCGGCGCGCTGCGGATCTTCGGCCGGCTCGGCTTCGAGGACGGCGTCTCCGGGCACATCACCGCACGCGACCCGGAGTTCACCGACTGCTTCTGGGTCAACCCGTTCGGCATGCCGTTCAAGCACGTCACCGTGAGCGACCTCGTGCTCGCCAACTCCGACGGGCAGGTCCTCGACGGCCGCTACCACGTCAACCAGGCGGCCTTCACCGTGCACTCCCAGGTGCACGCCGCCCGCCCCGACGTCGTCGCCGTCGCCCACTGCCACTCCGTGCACGGGCGCGCGCTGTCCACGCTCGGCGAGCTCCTGGACCCCATCACCCAGGAGAGCTGCGCCTTCTACGAGGACCACGCGCTGTACGAGGCCTACACCGGGGTCGCCGTCGACGCCGACGAGGGCCGCCGGATCGCCGCCGCGCTCGGGTCCCGGAAGGCGCTGGTGCTGCGCAACCACGGGCTGCTGACCGTCGGGGACTCGGTGGACGCGGCGGCCTGGTGGTTCCTGTCGATGGAACGGTCCAGCCAGGTGCAGCTGCTGGCCGGGGCGGCGGGACGGCCGGTGCTCATCGACCACCGGGCGGCAGTGGCGACCCGGGAGCAACTGGGCGGAGATCTGGTGGCGTGGATCAACTACCAGCCGATGTGGCAGGACATCAGTCGCAGCGAGCCGGACCTGCTGAGCTAGAAGCCGCGCAGCACCGCCGCCTTCGTCATCGCGAACTCCTCGTCCGTGAGCACCCCGTCCCGGTGCAGCTCACCCAACTCCCGCAGTCTGCGCAGGAGTACGTCGTGATGGTCGGCGGGCGGGGGAACGGCGGCCGCGGCGAGCCGGGGACGAGGGCCGCGTTCCTCGTCGTACGCGAGGCCGCCGCGGGTGGACGGGTGCGGCAGCCGGGCCGTGACCGCCGTCGCGACGAGGGCGGTGAGCAGATCGCGGCGGGTGCTGCCCCACAGGTCGAGGGCGTACGGATCCTTCTCCGGCGGCAGTTTCGAGAAGGACGTCTCACGGGTCACGAACCGCATGAAACCGTCCTCGTAACCGGAGTTGGGCAGCCACTCGACCTGGACGAGGTCCCCCACGCCGATGATCCGCGGACCGGTCGCGCGCTTGACGCGGTCGGAGGTGTCGGCCCAGTCGATGCGGACCCGGGTGCCGTCGAAGGAGACCGTGCCGTCGGAGGACCGCACCGAGACCGGGACCGGTGGGCCGGGCAGCAGATACGTCTTCGTCGGTTCCTTGGGGATCTGGTCGAGGAGGAGGGCGCGGCGGATCTCCTCGGCCACGTACTCGGCGACCCCGGCGCGGTCGACGTCCACGATCAGCCGATAGGGATCCGCCGGGTCCGGCAGGCGTCCGCCGGTCGCGTGCAGAAGCGGATCCGCGCCCTCACGCAGCCGCATCCGCAACCGTCCGCGCTTGCGTTCCGGCTCGAACGCCACCCCCGAAATGGCCTCCAGGGGCACGGCGACCTCGCCGTACGTCTGCCGGAACAGCGGCACGGAGCGGTGGAGTCCCGGCGTGATCCTGACCGTTGTGCCGTCGAAGGCCCAGGTCCCGTCACGCTGGATGATCTCGGCCATACGGAAATTCTCGCAGCCGGGTCAACACGGCGGGCCCCCCTTCACCCCCGCTGACCAGACCTGCCGGACGGGGATGGTGTGCCGTAGGGCACAATTCGCTGTCGCCGGGGAGTTGTCCGGGGTTCTTCGTGAGGGTTTGTGGATCGTGCGGTCGGTCCGGCCGCGAGGTCATGTGGGGTCAGAGGGTCACGAGGGTCGTGGGAAGGCAGGCGTCGGACGTGGCGGTGCAGGAAGCGAGACACGGCGCGGACGGGGGCGAGCCCTGGGGTGCGCACGAGGGCGGCTGCACCTGCGGGGACTGTCCGCACGGGGCACGGGCCGGACACCGGCGCGCGGTAGCCGAATTCCTCGTGATGCGGGACGGCTTCGCGGCCGGGCAGGGGCTGCCCGCGGCCGTGGCGCACTCCGCGTCGGCCTCCCGGCAGTGGGTCTCGGAGGAACTGACCCAGTCCGCGGAGGCCGTGGCCGAACGGGGTCGGGCGGAGGGGGCCGCCTGGCTCGCGCGGCTGTGGCGGCGTACCGCGTATGCGGTGTGGGCCGCCGTCGTGGTGCTGCTCCTCGTCCAGGCGCTGACGGCCATCGGGGCGGGGTGGACCTCGGCGCGTACGGCCGGGCTGGTCGCGGCGCTCGTGGTGGCGGGGTCGCTGACCGCGGCGTCCTGGTTCCACCGGGCCCGGGGCGGGGTGCTCGCGCCGGTCATCGGTGAGGACAACCGGCTGTCCACCTCGCGGGCCGTCGCGGTGGCGTGGGTGCTGTTCGTCGCCTATGCGGTGCTGGTGCTGGTGGGACGGCTGGCCGCGGCCTCCGACGGCCGTGAGCGGGATGCGCTGCTCTCCGGGCTCGAACTGGCCCGGGGCGCGGGTGTCGTGACCGTGCTGGCCGTGGTCTGTGGGATCGCCGTGCTGGTGCGGCGGGTCGTCGGACTGCGGGTGCTCGGACAGCGGCTGCAGAAGGTACGGGCCGATCGGCCCCGCGCCGCCGACCTGTTGACGGACGACTCCGGGCGGGGGACCTTCGCCGACATTCAGTACGTCGTGATCGGCGCGGTCGCTCTGCTGTTCGCGGGTGTACGGCTGGCCCGGCGGCCGGATCAGTTGCCGGATCTGCCGTGGGGGCTGGCGGTGGTGGTGCTGGTGTCCGCGGCCACCTATGTGGCGGGGAAGTACGCGGAGGGCGGGCGGCCGGTGATCCTGTCCGTGGTGCGGTCGCGGGAGGCCGGGGACCTGGACGGACCGATCCGTACCGGCGACGACATCGAGATCCGGGGCGCCGGGTTCGTGCCGCCGGGGGCGCAGCGGGCCGATCGGCTGTCCCGGATGGTGGTACGGATCGGGCCGGTGAACGTGCATGTGCCGCTGGTGCCGGTGGCCGGCGGCTTCAGCAACCCCACGGACGAGGTGCTGACCGTGCCGGTGCCGGCGGATGTGGAGCCGGGACGGGTGGAGGTGCAGGTGGTGACGGCCGCGGGGGCGGAGACGAATCGGTACGCGATCGATGTGACGGACTGAGCGGCGGGGTTCGCGTCGTCCGGGGCGCGGAGAAACTCGGCATCGCATTGAGCACCTCGGCTCCTTCGTGCGTATCGTCTGGTGAGGGGTCTCGGCATGCTGGTGAGAGGCGGCTCGGAGCGATGACTCACAGTTTTCGTACGGACACGCACGCCCCCTACTACGGCGAAGAACGGTCCTGGCGGGACAGCATCAGCCAGTACGCCCTGGTGCCACTGCGCATTTTCCTCGGTGTCACCTTCATCTACGCGGGCCTGGACAAGCTGACCGACAGCGCCTTCATGAAGAGCTCCGGCTCGGGCTCCGTCGGCGACTTGATGCGCAGTGTCCGGGACTCCTCGGCCATCCCCGCCCTGGTCGATCTGTCCCTGAAGAACCCCGTCGGCTTCGGCTATGCCATCGCCTTCGGTGAGCTCGCCGTCGGTATCGGCACCCTGCTCGGCATCCTCGCCCGCCTGGCCGCTCTGGGCGGTGCGCTGATCTCGCTCAGCCTGTGGCTGACCGTGAGCTGGGCCTCCGACCCCTACTACTACGGCAACGACCTCGCCTACCTGATGGCCTGGCTGCCCCTCGTCCTCGCGGGCGCCTCCGTGTTCTCCGTGGACGCCGCCTTGCGGTCCCGACGACGGCAGCGGGCGGGAGGCTACCGGTAGCTCCGGTCGGCGGAGCTACCGGTGGCGGGGGATCAGCCGTCCCCTCGTGATCAGTGGGGTACGGGCGGCTGAGGCGCCTGGCCGACCTCCGGTGGAGTGTTCGTACGGCGGCTGTCGCGTCGGTTGCGGATGGCCCGGGTCAGCAGGCCCACCACGCCTGCCAGACACAGGCCGCCCACGACCATGGGGATCACCGCGAACCACGGGGTGTCCCAGGCGTCGCCCGCGTCACCGGCGTACGTGATGCCCGCGACGGTCACGAAGAACCCGGCGACCAGCTTTCCCGGTCGGAACTCATGACGCAGCACGGCTCACCTCCGCCTGGCCGATGCCGACCCGCAGATCGAGGTCGAGGGTGGCGCTGTTCTTGGCGCCCGAGACCGGTTTCAGGGTGACCTCCTTGCGCTTGCCCGGTGCCACGTCCACGTCCTCCTGGCCGTCGCCCGGCAACTGGATGTCGCCCACGCCCACGTCGATGACCGCCTGCACGGTCACGTCGGCCGGCACGATCACCACCAGCCGGCCCACTCCGACGTCGGCCTGGGTCGTCACTGTCCGGCCCTTCGTGAAATCGACGTGGGACAGGTCCAGGGTGCCCACGCCGGTGCCGAGTTCGTACTCCGGACGGATGTCCTGCACGGCTGCCGGTGTCCAGTTCGTGCGGACCCAGTGGGTGGTGATGTCCTTCGGGAGAGCGGCTGCGGTGGCGAGCAGGCCCGCCGTGACGATCGCCAGGAAGATCGAGCCCGCTCCTGTGCGGCCCAGGAACGAGCTGATCGCTATGCCCAGGCCCAGGACGATCAGTGCGCAGGACAGACCGGTCTGCAGGCTGGTGCCCAGGGCGTGGTGCTCCCAGGTCGCTCCGGTGCCGATGCCGCCCGCCAGCAGGGCGAGAAGGAAGACCCAGCCGCCGATCCAGCGGGGGCCGCGCGGCTTCGGCCCGCGGGTGTGGGCCGCGCGGATGTCCTCACGTCGGCTCCAGGGGGCGCCCAGGCCGATGTTGACGGCCGCCGCGATGTCGCGGTCGCGGGAGTCCTTCGGGCCCCACAGATAGCCCGTGCCGCCGACGTGTGTGCCGTCCTTGACGATGGGGTCGCGCCACCAGGACGGGTAGCCGGCGGGCACCGGGGGGGCCTGGGCCTCCGGCGGGGCGTCCGCTACGGCCTGCGCTGAGAGCGGGTCGGGGTCGGGGGTGCCGCGGTGGCGCGACCAGTACCCGGCGCCCGCGAGGAGCAGGGAGAGGACCACGGCGAAGGTCAGCACGCCGGTGTTGCTCAGCATGGTGAGGAACACCCCGCAGCCGACCAGGGCGAACAGCACGCCGGTCAGTGCCTGGCCGTCCACCCGGCCGGTGAGCAGCTTGCGCACCTCGTTCTCTTCCTCGTCGGCGTAGGGGACGAGGAGCCAGGCGAAGCCGTAGAAGATGAGGCCGATGCCGCCCGTCGCCGACAGCACGGTGAGCGTGATCCGGAAGATCACCGGATCCATGTCGCACTGCCGCCCCAGCCCGGCGCACACTCCGGCGAGCAACTTGTGCCGTCGGTCCCGCCGGAAGCGGAGGGGGGCGGGGGGCGCGTCCTCGGCGGTGACCGTGTCCTGGGCGGTGGTGGGCGGGGTAGGGGCGTCCGTCCTTGTCCGGCCCCCGAGGGTCTCGGTGTGCGCGTCGGCCGGTGTGCCTCCTTCTTTGTCCTTCCGCATGCCCGCGCCGGGGCCGGTGCCCGGGTCCGGACCGCCGCCGGATCCGGCGCCCGCGGCGTGCTGGTGATCTGTCATGTGTCCATGGTGACGGTCGTGGGGGCGTGGCGGGAGTCGGAACGACCCTGGCCGGACCCTGATATCGGCCCTGAGACCGGGGGAGGGAAGCGTTCGGGCGGCACGCCGATCGAAGATCAGGGGAGTCTCGGGGGGCAACCCTGATGCCCCCGCACCCCGGCCGTGTGACCATCGATGGCATGCCGGAAGCCGCCACAGCGCCACTCGTCGAACCGCGGCCGCCGCGCAAGCTCTACCGCAGCAGTGACGGACGCTGGCTGGGTGGTGTGGCGCGGGGGCTCGCCGGGCATCTCGGGCTGCCCGTGATCTGGGTGCGGCTCGTCTTCGTGGGCCTCTTCATGGCGGACGGGCTCGGTGCGTTGCTGTATGCCGCGTTCTGGTTCTTCGTGCCGCTCGGCGTGGGCGGGGTCGGCGGCCAGCGGCCCCCGTCCCTGGTGTCCACCGAGACCTCGCCCGACGGCCGCCGCAGACTCGTCGCCCGCCGCCCCGACAAGGGCCAGATCGTGGCCCTGCTCCTCATGGTCGTCGTGGCCATGGTCTTCGTCGGCAATGTCAATGTGGGCAATGGTGCCAAGGCCTACCTCTGGCCGATCGTCCTCGTCGGCGCGGGGGTGGCCCTCGTCTGGCGCCAGGCGGACAACGCCCGCCGGGCCCGCTGGATGGAGGTGGGCCGCCGTCGGCGCACCCTGACACTGCTGCGTGCCGCGGGCGGTGTCCTCCTCGTCACCGCCGGTGTCTCCGGGGTCTTCGTCCTGCAGGGCTCCGCCGCCCACCTCGGCTCCGTCCTGCAGGCGGCCCTCGCGGTCCTCGTGGGGATAACGCTCCTCGCGGGGCCGTATCTCGTCCGCATGACCCAGGACCTCTCCGAGGAGCGCCTGATGCGCATCCGCGCCCAGGAGCGCGCGGAGGTCGCCGCCCATGTGCACGACTCGGTGCTGCACACGCTGACCCTGATCCAGCGCAACGCGGAGAACGCGAACGAGGTGCGCCGCCTCGCCCGCGCCCAGGAGCGCGACCTGCGCACCTGGCTGTACAAACCCGAGGGCACCGGCAAGGACGAGGCCGACGAACCCACCGACCTCGCCGACGCCGTGCGGCGCAACGCCGCCGAGGTCGAGGACAAGCACGGCGTCCCCATAGAGGTCGTGGTCGTCGGTGACTGCCCGCTCGACGAGAGAACCGGCGCGCAGATGCAGGCCGCGCGCGAGGCGATGGTCAATGCCGCCAAGTACGGTGGCGAGGGCGGCGCCGTACAGGTCTACGCCGAAGTCGAGGGCCGGACGGTCTTCGTGTCCGTCCGGGACCGGGGCCCCGGCTTCGACCTCGACTCGATACCCGCCGACCGGATGGGTGTCAGAGAATCGATCATCGGCCGCATGGAGCGCCATGGCGGCACGGCCCGGCTGCGTGCGGTGCCGGGCGGCGGCACGGAGGTCGAGCTGGAGATGGAGAGGGCGGAGAAGACGTCATGAGTGACCCCACCGAGGCGAACAACCCCGTAGAGCCGACGCCGGCCGACGGCGCGGGGGAGCGGCACGTGCGCGTGGTCCTCGTCGACGACCACCGCATGTTCCGTACGGGCGTCCAGGCCGAGATCGGCCGGACCGAGGAGACCGGCGTCGAGGTGGTCGGCGAGGCCGCGGACGTCGACCAGGCCGTCACCGTCATCACCGCGACCCGCCCCGAGGTCGTCCTCCTGGACGTCCACCTCCCGGGCGGCGGCGGGGTCGAAGTGCTGCGCCGCTGTGCCCCGTTGATGGCCGACGCCGACCAGCCCGTCCGCTTCCTCGCCCTGTCCGTCTCGGACGCGGCAGAGGACGTGATCGGAGTGATCCGGGGCGGTGCGCGCGGCTATGTGACGAAGACGATCACCGGCACGGACCTCGTCGACTCCGTCTTCCGCGTCCAGGAGGGCGACGCCGTCTTCTCGCCGCGCCTGGCCGGGTTCGTCCTGGACGCCTTCGCCTCCACCGACGCCCCGCCGGTCGACGAGGACATGGACCGCCTCACCCAGCGCGAGCGGGAGGTGCTGAGGCTCATCGCACGCGGTTACGCCTACAAGGAGATCGCCAAGCAGCTGTTCATCTCGGTGAAGACGGTCGAGTCCCATGTCTCGGCGGTGCTGCGGAAACTGCAGCTGTCGAACCGGCACGAGCTGACGCGATGGGCGACGGCACGGCGGCTGGTCTGACGGTCACACCACCCGCGTCGCCCCCGCGAACGGCATCTGGTCGATCGGGGCCTCCCGTACCGGTGCCGACGGGTTCGGGGCGTGGATCATGCGACCGTTGCCGATGTAGAGGCCGACGTGGGTGATGCCGGAGTAGAAGAACACCAGGTCGCCCGGGAGGAGTTCGGAGCGGGAGACGCGCTGGCCGGCACCGATCTGGGCGTAGGTCGTGCGGGGCAGGGAGAGGCCCGCGGAGCGGTACGCGGCCTGGATGAGGCCCGAGCAGTCGAAGGCGTCCGGTCCGGTGGCGCCCCACACATAGGGGCTGCCCAGTTTGGAGTAGGCGTAGGAAACGGCCGCCGCGGCACGGGAGTTCGGGGCTTGCTCGGTGGCCGCGCCGAGGGCCGTCAGTTCCTCGCGCGCGTCCGTCGTGGCCCGGGAGGCGCGATCCCCGCCTGCTTGCGACCCCGCCCGTTCCTCGGCCGGCAGCTGGGACATCAGCCGGCGGGCCGCGCCCAGTTTGCCGGTGATCGTCTTCTTGTGGCGCTTCAGCTCCGCCTGACGTGACCTCAGCGAGGCCAGCTCGATGTGCGCGGCCCCGCGCAACTGCTCGATCTCCCGCAGCTGCCGGCGGACGTTCGCCACGGAGGTGGCCTGGCGGGTACCGGCCCGTTCGACGAACTCCGCGCTGTCCAGGTACCGGTCGGGGTCGTCGGTGAAGGCGAGCTGCATCGCGGGGTCGAGGCCGCCGCCGCGATACTGCGCCGCGGCGATCGTACCCAGCGCGTCCCGCGCCTCGTTGAGCTGCTCCGTCCTGCGGGCCGCCTCGTCCCGCAGAGTGCCCAGCCGGGTCTCGGCCGCCTCCGCCTTCTCCTTCGCGCCGTTGTACTTCTCGGTGGCGGCCTCGGCCTCCTGGTACAGCTGATCGACCTTCGCCTTGACCTGCGTCGGTGTGAGCTGCGGCTCGGCGTGTCCGGTCCCGTCGAAGCCCGTCGCCGTCGCCGCCCCCGCGAGGGCGATCGTCGCTGCCGTACGGACCGTGTGGCCGCCGACCGAGCTCCTACGGGACTTGCGATGCGCTGCCACGTGGACTTGCACGTCCTTTCCTCGACCGCCCGGCCGTCCCGGGCTTCACGGACATACGGACGCCAGGGGGAGCGGCCGTACGACCGCCCGGGGCGGTGTGCGCGTCCGGCGACGGCCCGCACAGGGGGAGCCGGCCGCCGCCGGACCTTCTCGGCGGTGGTGGCCGACTGCCGCCCCTGGCCCGGGCGGCGGTGGGGAGCCGGTCACCTGGTGGAGGACGCTAAACCTGACCGTGACGGGGAGGTAACGCGTTGTGCGGAACTGCCGCCAGGGGACCGCCGGGTGACCGAAGGTGACCGTGATCGCGGGCCGGCTCCGTCGACTTCGCGCGGTGCGCTGACCGAAGTGGGGGTTTCGGGACCCATGGCGGGTGTCGAGTGCTATGGGCCGCATATATGCAAGTTCTCTCAAGGGGTCGGTGCGGGTGCTCCTAACGGCCCGGAATAAGCTCCGGCCTCATGGACGTACTCATCCATCTCTTCGTCGGCCTGCACATCATCGGCATCGCCGCGCTGCTCGGCGGCTTCCTCACGCAGATGAAGGCGATGGGCCGCGGCACCGCCCGGTTCGTCCCCGCGATGCTGCACGGTGCCGCGACGATGCTGGTCACCGGGGTGATCCTGGTCGGCCTCAACCAGGCCGACGACCAGCACGTCAACAACATCAAGATCGGCGTGAAGCTCGCCCTGCTGATCGTGATCCTCGGCCTCGTCTATGTGAAGCGGGACGACGAGAAAGTGGACAAGAGCCTGTTCGGCCTGGTCGGCGCGCTGACCACGGCCAACATCTTCATCGCGGTGCTGTGGACCTGACGGCGGCACGGGCGGAGCCGACCGCACCCGCGGCGACGGCCGACCAGGCCGCCACCGAGATCCACATCAGCACCTCACCCGGAGTCTCGAGCCACGGGACATCCAAGGTGGCGGAGACCGACAGGGTCGCCACCGTGGTCATGCCCATGGGGAACACGGTGGCCCAACGGCGCACGTCGTAGCGGGGGCGCGGGCGTAGGAACTCGGCCACCAGCAGGACGGCGTACCAGGCCAGGTCGAGCACCAGCAGGGCGACGGTCACCGCCCGCAGGACGCCGTGGTCGTCGTCGTTCCACAGGTACAGGCGCGCGCTGTGGGCGGCGATCAGCTGCGACCCGGCGAGCGCCGAGATGGCGAGCGCGCCGCCCGCGATCCACTGGTCGCCCGGTCCCTCCAGCACCTGGCGCAGGTCGAAGTGGAAGAGCGCGAGGCCGTAGAGGACCAGGCCGAGCCAGAACAGTACGAGCGCCGCGTGCGCGAGCCATGCCGCCGACTCGGCCGCGGCCAGCGTGGCGCCGAGGACCGCGAGGCCCTGGGTGGCCACACAACCGAGGAACACCCCGCCGGGCATCCGCCGCTTCCCGTGCCCGACGACGCGCACGATCAGCACCGGCCACAGCACCGCGGACAGCGCCAGCAGCGCCTCGGCGAGAGTCTGACGCCCGAGCGCGGAGAAACGGGTGCCGAGGACGGTGGTCGCCGCCACGGCCGTCAGAGCGCCCGCTGTCCCGGCGTCCGCGAACCATCGCGCGCGCTCCCGCAGCAGTCGTACGGCGACATCGGCGGCCAGCCCCAGCCAGGCCGCACAACCGATCACCAGGGCGATCCGGGACAGCGTCTCGTGGCCGGCCAGATCCAGCCCGACCGACACGATGCCGGTCGCCATCACGGCGGCCCCGGCCGCGGGCGGGCGCTGCGTCCACCAGACGCGCAGGGGGGAGTGCGGGGAGGTACCGGACATGTGCCGATGCTAGGAAGCTCCGCCTGCCGTGCCGGCGGGACGCGCACGCGCGCGTGCGGAAAGAGCGGAAATACGCCCGCGCGCTGGTGACCGGCGGTGCCTCAGGCCGGGCGCACCACGCTGTGGATCGCCGACTCGCCGTCGTAGTAGATCGACTCCTCGCGGACGTACGCGCCCGGCTTGGGGGCGTGGATCATCATGCCGTTGCCGATGTAGAGGCCGACGTGGCTGATGTCGTCGTAGAAGAAGACCAGGTCACCGGGCTGGGCGTCGGCGAGGGAGATCGTGGTGCCGGCGTTGACCTGGTCGTAGGTGACGCGGGGGAGGTCGACGCCTGCGGCCTTCCAGGCGGCCTGGGTGAGGCCTGAGCAGTCGTAGGAGTCGGGCCCGGTGGCACCCCAGACGTACGGCTTGCCGATCTGCGCGCGGACGAAGGCGAGGGCCTTGGCGGCCTTGGTGGCGTACGAGGAGTCGGTCGCCGGCGACGTGCTCTCCTGCGGGGTGGTGGCCTCCTGCGCGGCCTTCTCCGCGGCCGCCTGTTGCTGCGCCAGCTCCGCCGCCTTGCGGGCCGCCGCCTCCTGCTTCTGCTTCTCGATCGCCGCGAGGCGCGCCTTTTCCTGGGCCGTCAGCTCCGACAGCATCTCGCGCGCGTCGGTGAGCTTCTTCTGGACGGTCGCCTTGGCCGTCTTCAGGTCGCTCTGCGTCTCGGTGAGTGTCTGAAGGCTCTGGGAGGCCTCCTGACGCTTCTTCATCGTCGCGGACTGCTCGGAGACGTAGTCGTCGACCGCGCCCTTCTGGCGGTTCGTCAGACGCCCCATCAACTGCGTCTGGTCGAAGTAGTCCTGCGGAGTGTCGGCGAGCAGGAAGGTCGCCGTGCCGGAGGCCCCGGCACCGGTGCGGTACTGGGCGGCGGCGAAGGAACCGAGCTCCTCCCGCGCCTCGTTGAGCTTCTCGGTGCGCTGCGCGACGTCGTCGAGGAGCGTGTCGACCTGCTTGCGCTGAGTGGCCGTCTTCTCCTTGGCCGCGTTGTAGTTGTCGGTCGCCGACTCGGCCTGGCGGTAGAGGTCGTCGACCTTCTTCTCCACCTCTTCGAGACTCGGCCTGTCATCGGCCGGCGCGGCGTTCGCCGACTGGGACAGCAGGGCCACGGAGGTGAGGGCGGCCGTCGCGAGGGCCGGGGTCCGTATGCCTGCTACGCGCGTACCGACGGGACGCGACTTGCGGTGCGACGCCAAGGGAGGCGACTCCTTCCGTGCTCCGCCTGCCGAGTTAGCGATGGGGGTCCCCCAGGCCGTTCAGGCCCTGGGGGAGGGTTCGGGCGAGATGCTTCGGAAGGTTTGCCCTACGGCGCTCCCTGCGCGGGAGTCGGCCGATTCACCCCAGGTATCGGTGGGTCCCCGGCTCCGGGCGCGCGGCGGCGCTGCGGACTCGGCGGAGGCCGTGCGGCCCGGCGACGTTCGCCGGTGGGGGTCGTACGGCCTGCCCGAACGGTAGCCAACGGGTGTGGCCCCTGTGAAGGTTGTTGTTCGATATGCCCGATACATTTTCGTGACCTTGGCCTCGGGTGTCGCTCCGCATGGTCAATCCGGAGTGATCTGCCATGACTTGGGCGTATTTTTGCCGGAGTGACGGCGTCCGCCCGCTTCGTGGGTCTAGCTTCCAGCCAGCCGCGGTGGGGTGCCGCGGCCGGTTGGAGGGGTACCTGGACCGGCAAGATCCTCGGCTGGAAGTCCGGCTTCGGCTCGATCACGGGCCTCGCCTTCGGCGACGACGGCGAGATGTACGTCAGCCAGCTCCTCGCCGGCGTCGTGACCAAGGTCTCGCACGGCAAGCGCACGAACGTGAAGGTGCCGTTCCCGGCGGGCGTCGCCGTCGACCCGTACGACGGCAAGGTGTACGTCTCGGCCTGGTCGATCGCGGACCGTGACGGGACGGTTCTGGAGGGCGGGAAGACGCCCGGCGGCCAGGTCTGGAAGATCATCGGGTTCTGATCCGAGTGGATGTTCTCGGGGCGGCGGCGGTGTGTCAGTGGGGCACCCTAGACTCGGAGAGCGATGAGCAGCCTCTTTGACGACAGCTTCCTGGCGGACCTCCAGGCCCCTCGGGCCCATGGGGAAGAACCGCCGCCGCCCGAGGACGAGCACGTACCGGAACCCGTTCCGGACGATCTGTTCGGTGGGAAGTTCGACGCGCCCCCGGAGCGGGACGCGTACTACCGCGACGGCGCCCCCCGCCCGGTGGTGGACCCGGCCGCGCTCCTGGACGGGCTGAACGAGAACCAGCGCGCGGCCGTGGTGCACTCCGGCACCCCGCTGCTGATCGTGGCCGGCGCCGGCTCAGGCAAGACCCGGGTGCTCACCCACCGCATCGCCCATCTCCTCGGCGAGCGACACGTCCACCCGGGCCAGATCCTCGCGATCACCTTCACCAACAAGGCCGCGGGCGAGATGAAGGAGCGCGTCGAGCAGCTCGTGGGCCCGCGCGCGAACGCGATGTGGGTGATGACCTTCCACAGCGCGTGCGTGCGGATCCTGCGGAGGGAGTCGAAGAAGCTCGGGTTCACCTCCTCCTTCTCGATCTACGACGCCGCCGACTCCAAGCGGCTCATGGCCCTGGTCTGCCGCGACCTGGACCTCGACCCCAAGCGGTTCCCGCCGAAGTCCTTCAGCGCCAAGATCAGCAACCTGAAGAACGAGCTGATCGACGAGGAGGACTTCGCCGCCCAGGCCACCGACGGCTTCGAGAAGACCCTCGCCCAGGCCTACGCCATGTACCAGTCGCGGCTGCGCGAGGCGAACGCCCTCGACTTCGACGACCTGATCATGACCACGGTCAACCTGCTCCGGGCGTTCCCCGATGTCGCCGAGCACTACCGCCGCCGCTTCCGGCACGTCCTCGTCGACGAGTACCAGGACACCAACCACGCGCAGTACGCGCTCGTGCGCGAGCTGGTCGGTACCGGCGAGTACCCCGTCGACGTACCGCCGGGCGAGGACGACCTGCCGCCCGCCGAGCTCTGCGTCGTGGGCGACGCCGACCAGTCGATCTACGCCTTCCGCGGCGCGACCATCCGCAACATCCTCCAGTTCGAGGAGGACTACCCGGACGCGACGACGATCCTCCTGGAGCAGAACTACCGCTCCACCCAGACGATCCTCACCGCCGCCAACGCCGTCATCGAGCGCAACGAGTCCCGCCGCCCCAAGAACCTGTGGACCAACGCGGGCGCGGGCGCGCGTATCACCGGCTATGTCGCCGACACCGAGCACGACGAGGCGCAGTTCGTCGCCGACGAGATAGACCGTCTCACCGACGCGGGTGACGCGAAGGCCGGTGACGTGGCCGTCTTCTACCGTACGAACGCCCAGTCCCGTGTCTTCGAAGAGGTCTTCATCCGCGTCGGCCTGCCCTACAAGGTCGTCGGCGGCGTCCGCTTCTACGAGCGCAAGGAGGTCCGGGACGTGCTGGCCTACCTGCGCGTCCTCGCCAACCCGGAGGACTCCGTGCCGCTGCGCCGGATCCTCAATGTCCCCAAACGCGGCATCGGCGACCGCGCCGAGGCGATGATCGACGCCCTGTCCCAGCGCGAGAAGATCAGCTTCCCGCAAGCCCTCAAGCGTGTCGACGAGGCGTACGGCATGGCCGCGCGCTCCACCAACGCCGTGAAGCGGTTCAACGTGCTGATGGAGGAGCTCCGGACCATCGTCGAGTCCGGCGCGGGCCCGGCGACCGTCCTGGAGGCGGTCCTCGAACGCACCGGCTATCTCGCCGAGTTGCAGGCCTCCACCGACCCCCAGGACGAGACCCGCATCGAGAACCTCCAGGAACTCGCCGCCGTGGCCCTGGAGTTCGAGCAGGAGTCCGGAGCGGCCGGGGAGCCCGCGGAGGGTGAGGCGCCGGCCCCGGTCGGGCTCGCGGCGTTCCTCGAGCGGGTCGCCCTGGTCGCCGACTCCGACCAGATCCCCGACGAGGACGAGGACGGCTCCGGCGTCATCACCCTGATGACCCTGCACACCGCCAAGGGCCTGGAGTTCCCGGTCGTCTTCCTCACCGGCATGGAGGACGGCGTCTTTCCGCACATGCGCGCTCTCGGCCAGACCAAGGAGCTGGAGGAGGAGCGCCGGCTGGCCTACGTCGGCATCACGCGAGCGCGTGAGCGGCTGTATCTGACCCGGTCCGTCCTGCGCAGCGCGTGGGGACAGCCGTCGTACAACCCGCCCTCCCGCTTCCTGGAGGAGATCCCGGCGCAACACGTGGACTGGAAGCGCACGGGTGCCGCCGCCGCTCCCGCGGGACCGGTGTCGGGGGTCGCCGCCTCGCTGTCGTCCTCACGTTCCCGCTCCTCGGCGTCGGGCGCGTCCGGCTTCGCGACGCGCAGGACCTCGGAGAAGCCGGTGGTGGCGCTTGCCGTCGGCGACCGTGTCACCCACGACCAGTTCGGGCTCGGCACGGTGGTCGGGGTGAAGGGCACGGGGGCGAACGCCGAGGCGACGATCGACTTCGGGGAAGCGAAGCCGAAGCGGTTGCTGCTGCGGTACGCGCCGGTCGAGAAGCTGTAACCGCGGGGGCTGGGCCCGAGGTTCTACGTCGGGTCCAGCCCGTGGCTGCGCAGCCACGGCAGCGGGTCTATGGCCGAACCGGCCGCCGGGTGCACCTCGAAGTGCAGGTGGGGGCCGGTCGAGTTGCCGGAGTTGCCGGAGTACGCGATCGGGTCGCCGGCCTTGACCGTCGTACCGGAGGCGACGCGGTAGCTGGAGAGGTGGCAGTACCACGTCTCGGTGCCGTCCTTCGCCGTCACGACCATCATGTTGCCGTACGCGCTGTTCCACTGCGTCCGGACGGTGCCGTCGGTCGCGGCCATCACCGTCGTGCCGTACGACACCGGGAAGTCGATGCCGGTGTGGACGGACATCCAGTTGATGCCGGCCTGGCCGAAGTAGGCACTGAGGCCCCGCTGTGCGACCGGAAGCGCGAACTTCGGACGCAGCCGCTCCTTGCGGGCCGCCTCCTCCGCCGCCTTCTTCTTCTCGGCCACCTGCTGGGCCTTGAGATCGATGCGTTCCTGCGTGCGGCTGGCCCGGTCGGCGAAGTCGTCGGCACCGGCCGAGAGGCTCCGCAGCTGGGTGTCCAGCTTGTTGTTCGCGACGGCCGGCTTGACGGCGGTCGGGTCCGCCAGGGTCGTCGAGGTCTCCTTGCCGTCGCCGGTCAGCGTGCCGACCGAGGCGGCGGCGATCCCGGCGACACCCATGACACACGCCGAGGGGACGGCGATGGTCAGCAGCGCGGAGCGCTTGGCGGGCATACGGCGGCGGGAGCGGTTGGCGTTGCGCGCGGCCACGCGGGAGCCCTGGGCGGGGATCGGCGCCGGACCGGCCTCCTCCTGGTCGTCGAGGAGCGGGGCGTCGGCGTCGTGGACGGCGGGCATCTCGCCGGTGGCGGTCGACTCGCCTTCGTGCGGGGCGTGTTCGGCGTAGGTGCCGCCGTGCGGATTCGCCTCGCCGTACGCGTGGTTCTCGTCGTACGCGTGATTCTCGTCGTAGGTGTGGGTCTCGCCGTACCCGACCTGCTCGAACGTGGCCGTCGCCTGCGGGTCGGCCGCCGTGCCGTCGGAGTTCCACTGCGTGGCGTCGTACGCCCCGGTGTCGAAGGCCTGCGTGCCCCATTCCCAGTGCTGGGTCTGGTCGTCCGGGCCCGCGGACTGGTCCGGCTGGCTCCAGTTGCTCGCGTCCCACTGTCCGCTGTGGTCGGTGCTGCCCGACTGCGGAGGGATCACGGAGAGCAGCTGGTGGTCCGTGCCGCCCCACTGCGTGGCGTCGTACGCGCCGGTGTCGTAGGCGGCGTGGTGCTGGGCCGCGTACATGTCGTAGTTCAGGGTCTGGTGACCGCCCGTGGTCCACGTCGAGGCGTCGTGCGAACCGGTGCCGTCGCCCGGCATGTTGCCGAAGAGCGGGTCGGTCTCAAAGGTGCCGGTGGCATGCGCGTCGGCGGTGCCTGTGGCGTCGAAACCAGTGGCGTCATAGGCGCCGTACGTGGTGAAGTCGCCGTACTGGGCTTCCTGGGTGCCGTACGACGCGTAGTGCGACGAGTCGGCATCGGAAGCCGGAGTCGGGGTGGTCATGGTCCCCGACGGGTGACGGTCGTTCACCAACTTCTCTTTCGCCTCGACAACAGGGGCTGCCAGAGCAGTGCGGCGACTGTACCCGGCGGTATGCGGGCGCGACAATCTTCAACTGGTTTCGGGCGCGCAGGAAACGGGCATTCGGCCGTGATTCGGGGGACTGTGGGCGTGACCTTGGCTTTGTGTTCGAAGGTTGTTCGATGCCGGTTGGCGGTCCGGCGGCTGTCGAGGAGCTGTTGGCGGCCTGTGTCCGGTGGTCGATACGACCGTTACGCCACGGTCAGTCCCCCGGCCCGGCCGACCGTCTCCTCCCCGGCCCGCGCGGTGTCGAGCACCTGCCGTATGCCGGTCGCGACGGCGGGGTGCACGGGCAGGGCGAGATGTCCGATCCCGCTCACCCTGACGTTCTGCGCCATCAGGTCCGCATGGTCGATGCAGGCGGTCTCCAGCGGGTCCATCAGGTGGTCGAGGTCGCTCCAGAAACTGACGAAGTGCGTACGGCAGCCCGGGGCCGGACGGGTGAGCTCCTCGAGCAACTCCGAGCCGGGGCGCATCTGGCGCACGATCGGGTGCGCGTTCGCCAGCGGCACCACCCGGGTGCCGGAATGCGGGGTGCCGAGCGTCACCAGCGTGCGGACCCGGGCGTCGCCGCCGAGGCGCTGCACGTAGTACCGCGCGATCAGGCCGCCGAGGCTGTGCCCGACGATGTCGACCCGCTCGCTGCCCGTGCGCTCGCAGATCCCCTCTATGTGCCGGCCGAGCAGCTCCGCGGCGGCACGGATGTCGCAGGTCAGCGGGGAGTAGTTGAGCGACTCGATCTGCTGCCTGCCGTGCTGGACGAGGCTGCGGCGCAGGAGCACGAAGACCGAGCGGTTGTCGATGAAGCCGTGCAGCAGCACGACCGGGGGCTTCGCCTCCGTCGGCAGCTGTGCCGCGCCGTCCTCGGGTGAGGGGAGCGGAGGGAGGGGGGAGCGGCGCTCCTGGGTGATGCCGGAGGGATAGAGCAGGAGATGTCCCGCGAGGATCGCCAACTCGAGCGCGGTCGCCTTCAGAAGGGCCAGGGAGAGTCCCGCCAGCCTGCCGGGAAGCAGACGCTGGCAGAGCGGGAGAAACGGCAGCGCCGCCTTGGTGACCTTCATGGCCGACCTCCTGTCGGCACACGGGAGGACAGCTCCGTCCCCCGTGTGCGCTCATGGGAAGTCGCGGCGGAGGTCGTCGTCGACGCGGCGCGAGTGGGGCGCGGGGGGTGGGTGCGGCGGGCGGCGCGGGGTTCCGGGGCGCCTGCGGTTGCGGATGCTGGCGAAGCCGACGGAACGGGTGGAACCGGTAGTGCTGTTGATGTCGCTGATGTGAGTGGTGCTGGTGCTGGTGCTGCGCCGGTGACGTGACGAGCCGCCCCGTCGGTGTGGCGACGAGGCTCCCCGCTGTCGTGCCTTACCTGTCCTACGTGCCCTTCGTGCCGTCGCCGGCGCGCCGCACCACCGTGGCGCGCGGCCTGCGGCGCGGCGGTGCGGCGACCTCGTTGCGGCTCCCGAACGTGTCCCACGTGTGATTTTCCCCCTCGGTGCCCGCCGCGAAACTGCACGGTGCGTGATGGTGGCGATAACGTTCGTTCACATTCCCGGTCTGTGCGGTACTAGTCGGTAGGAATGGGCAGAGGAAACGACGCAGTCGCTTCATGGAGGCAGTGATGGGTGTGACAGCCGGCCCGATCCGCGTGGTGGTGGCCAAGCCGGGGCTCGACGGTCACGATCGCGGAGCCAAGGTGATCGCGAGGGCGCTGCGCGACGCGGGCATGGAGGTCGTCTACACCGGCCTCCATCAGACCCCCGAGCAGATCGTCGACACCGCGATCCAGGAGGACGCCGACGCGATCGGCCTCTCCATCCTCTCCGGGGCCCACAACACGTTGTTCGCCGCGGTGATCGATCTGCTCAAGGAGCGGGAGGCCGAGGACATCCTGGTGTTCGGCGGCGGGATCATCCCGGAGGCGGACATCCCTCCGCTGAAGGAGAAGGGCGTCGCCGAGATCTTCACGCCGGGGGCGACGACCCGGTCGATCGTGGACTGGGTCCGGGAGAACGTCCGGCAGCCTGCGGGGGCGTAGCCGCTGCGCTCGGCCTCGGCGGGGCAAGCGGTTCGAGGTGCGTTGTCGGGTGCGGGTGCGTTGTGGCTGGTCGCGCCGCGCGGTGGAGCCGCTGATGTCACAGCCGCGCCCCTAGGTAGTCTCAGCCGCCTGCCGCCTGCCGCCTGCCGCCTGCCGCCTGCCGCCTGCCGCCTGCCGCCTGCCGCCTGCCGCCTGCCGCCTGCCGCCTGCCGCCTGCCGCCTGCCGCCTGCCGCCTGCCGCCTGCCGCCTGCCGCCTG